>DATMLM010000091.1:0-48874 GCA_035570055.1 Gemmatimonadaceae bacterium | reverse complement strand
CAATCGCCCGCGCCTCGAGGTGCAGCCCAAACAACCCGCTCGCGCCACGAAAGTCCCGCTTCCAAATGGCATACCCCGGATCATCAGCCAGCGCGGGATATCGCACGCGAATCACATCCGTTCGCGAGCGCAACCACTCGGTCACGCGCACCGTGCTTTGAAAGTGTCGATCGAGCCGAACGCCGAGCGTCCGCAGCCCGCGCAGGGCGAGGTAGGCGTCGTCCGAGCTCACGCAGAAGCCGAGCTCCGCGACGGCCGAGCGAATGCGATGATAGAGGGGTTCGGTCGTGGTAATGCTCCCCATCATGACGTCGGCATGGCCACCGATGTACTTCGTGACCGCCTGAATGGAGACGTCGACGCCATGGGCGAGGGCGGAGAAGAAGTACGGGCTGGCCCAGGTGTTGTCCATCAACACGGTCACCCCGCGCTCATGGGCGACCCGGGCGATCGCTGGGACGTCCTGTACCTCGAACGTCATCGACCCTGGCGATTCGAGAAACACGACGCGAGTATTGGCTTGAATCAGCCCACGAATGCCTTCACCGATCAGGGGATCGTAGTAGGTCGTGTGCACGCCATAGCGCGCGAGCGTGCGATCGCAGAACCGGCGCGTCGATGGATACGCGGTGTCGACCATTAACAGATGGTCACCGCTCGCGAGCAGCGCCTGGAGCGCAGCCGTCACGGCGGCGAGTCCCGAGGGCAGCAGCATGGCGCGATAGCCGCCTTCTACGGCCGCGATGGCTTGTTCGAGCGCAAACGTGGTCGGCGTGCCCAGCTGACCATACAGCACGTCGTCGAACCGCCGCGCCGGATTTCGCGATGCCTCGAAGTCGGCCAGAGTAGGGAACAGGATGGTCGAGAATCGATAGACCGGCGGATTGACGGCGCCATGCCGGTCCTCCGGATCGCCGCCCGCGTGCGCCAACAACGTGTCGATGCGCGTCATCGGTCTCTCAGCGCATCGAGCGCGCCCCGCGCGAACGCGGCACCCGACGCCCCGCGCGCGTCGAGGACCGCCGCGTAATGCTTCCACGCCCAGATATTCCGCGGCCGTCGCGTCGTCCGCTCGGCCAAGAGCTCGGTCGCCGTGTCGAGCCGGCGCCCGCGCCACGCCGCGTCGATCAGCAACTGGTCGAAGAGATCGCGCTGCGCATGACTGCCGCCGATACGCCGAAACTCTCGTCGCACGGGTGCCAGCAGGTCGACCACCTCCTCGTACGCGCCGCGCCGGTGCGCCAGCACTGCCCGGGCGAGCGGGAGCCCAACGTCGGCCATCACCGTCGCCTCCGTCCCGCTCTCGGCCGCGAACTGCTCGCACGACGTCAGAAACGGGCCATGGTCACCCACCGCCGCGAGCGCCATCATATAGTGGAGGTCGGCGAAGACGAGCGAGTGATCCTGGTGATGGCCTCGTGCGCAGTCGGCCAATTCCCGCCACCGCGTCCCGACATCGACCCCCGCTTGCTCCAGTCGCCACAACAGCGACACGGCGTTGGTGACGTCGAGATACTCGTCAGTCGACTGCCGCCGAATCTCCCGATCATAGAGCTCGAGCACGCGGGCATGCTGTTCGAGATCCAGGCGAAACAACGCCTCGTGCCATCTGAGGTGAAAGGCGAAGTTGCCGCATCCCTCCCATTGGTCCGAGAGTCCCGCGATCCAGCCGAGGCCATCGTGCAATCGTCCTTGCATCTCCGCGACGTGCGTGACGGCGTGCGCGGCCCAAATATCGTGGCGATTGAGATCGATCGCTTTTCGGCCGATCTCCTCGGCCTGCGCATAGTCGCCGGCTTCCTCGAGACCGTATGCGTAGCAGCCGAGCACGAACCCGTAGCCGGGCGCGTTCGGGTCCCACGCTGGCAACGCGCGCGCGACGGTGTAGCGCATCCGTTGACTCTCGCCGAGGTACGAGAGGACGAACTGGGACACGCGAAGAGCCAGGATGTCGCGCGGGAACTCTATGAGCAATCTGTCCCAATGCTCCGCCGCCTCACGCATTTCGCCTCGGGTCCACGCGTCGAGCGCGGCGACGTGTAATTGATCACGGCGCGCTTCGCGCGACCGCGCGACGACCCGCTCCGCGCGCCGGAGCGAAGCCACGGCGAGCGGTTGCAGATCCCGTTTGCTGGCCATCATGTGCAAATACCCGTCGAGGCAATGCGCCAGCGCGCAATCGGGATCCGTCCGCAGGTACTCGGCGAGACGCTCGCGGGTATCGGCGCGTGCACCGAGGAACGCCTCGATGACGCGCTCGATCATGTGATCCAGTAGCGGACGATGGGGTCGCCGGTGTTGACGACTTTGTGCGTCCAGATCAGGCCGGCCAACCCGGCGCCCGGCGATGATACGTGCTCGACCACGTCGCCAAACACGTTCACGATCTGGGCGAGCTCCTGGCCAAGGGAGATGGTGTCGCCGATCGCGACTTTGAGACGCACGAGACCCGCGCGCCGCGCGCGAACCACCGTCCGACTCTTCGCGGCGATCCTCGGACCGTTCTGCACGCGGCCATCGATCATGCCGAGATGGCGCATCACGTTCTCCGCACCTCCCAGGTGCGTCTGGACGTCCCGCTCGTCCAGCGTGCCATTGCCCCCGGCCTCGGCCAGAATGGACACCACGCCCAGCCGTGTCGCCGCATGGTTGAGCGACCCGGGAAACGGCGGCAGTGTGCTGTCTTCGGTCGACAAGGAGATAAGCCGTGGGGTGAACGCCCGCGCCAGCGCTTCGCCCTGGACGTCGAGCTCGCGAACTCCGGTGAGCGAGTACCCGGCGAACGGCAGGAGCTGTTCGCCAAGGTCGCCGGCATGAAAGTCAATGTGATACTGCGCGGTGGCGATGACCTCCCGCAAGAGGATGTCCGCCAGCATCTCCGAGATCGAGCCTTCCTGGCGTCCCGGCGCGATCCGGTTGAGGTTGAGGCCATCGAGCGGCGACGTGAATCCGGTGCGGTGCTCGAACATGCGCATGTTCGTCACCGGCACCCCGATCACGGCGCCGCGGAGCCGGTCCGGCTCGATCATCCGTAAGAGTCGCATGACGGCATCGATCGGCGCGTACTCCGTGGCGTGCACGCCGGCGGTCACGCACAACACCGGTCCATCCTCGCGTCCGTTGATGAGCACGACCGGCATCCGCAGGGGACCGCTCGCGGTCTCCCCGATCGTCAGCCATCCCTGTGTCTTCGCCCCGCGCTCGGCGGATATATCCCGAATGTGGATCCGCGCGCTCATTGCCGCGTGGCGCGAAACGCCTCGGCCACACGGCGGACGCCCTCGTCGATCTCCTCGTGCGTGGCGTGGCTGAATGCCAGGCGCACATGGTGTTTTGGGCCGGGGTTCGCGAAGAACTTGCTGCCGGCAATGATCGCGACCCCGTTCGCCGCCGCACATGCCGCGACCGCATCCCCATCGGTCCCCTCCGGCAGCGTCGCCCACACGTAGTATCCGCCGTGTGGCCGCACGAACGACGCCTCCCGAAGATCCCGCTCGATCGCCGCAACCATACGATCGCGATTCGACCGGTACGTCTCCTGGACCCGCTTGATGTGCTCGGGCAGCCGTCCGCCCTGCAAGAACTCCAAGATCACCCGTTGCGTGAGCGGACACGATCCGGCGTCGGTTTTGAGCTGCGCCATCCGCGCGATCATCGACGGTGGCGCGGCAGCCCAGCCGATCCGCAAACCCGGAGCCATCAACTTGGAGAAGGTGCCGAGTTGGATGACGCTATCCCCACCCAGCGCCTTGAGTGACGGTGGCAGGGTTCCCTCAAATCGGACCTCTCGATAGGGGCTGTCTTCGACGATCACGATGCCGTGGCGATCGGCGAAATCAATGAGCGCCTGACGGCGCTCGATCGACATGGTAATGCCCGTGGGATTGTGAAAATCGGGCACGTTGTAGATGAATTTTGGAACGTGCTCGAGGGCGGTGATATCGAGACCGGCCTCATCTTGCGGGAGGTCGACAAACGTCGCGCCGAAGCTCTTGATGATGGGAATGGCGCTGAAATACGTCGGCGCCGTTACCGCGACCGTGTCGCCCTCATCGAGCAGCAGTCGACACACGAGCTCCAAGGCGTGCTTGGCCCCGTTCGTGACAAGAACATGCTCGGGCGAGAGCCCGGGGTCCGTATAGCCGGCCATCCACGCCCGCAAATCCGGCAACCCCGTGCGCGGCGCATACTGCAAGGTCTCGGCGCGGTACCGCGTGAGGGCGATGTCCGCCTCGCGCGTGAGATCGGGGAGCACCCCCGGAAAGGCATGTCCGGAGTCGAATCCGATGGCGCCGGCGGGGACCGATGCCGGTAGAGTCGGCGCCAGGCGCTCGGCGCGACGGGCGTACATCCTGGAAGCCTCCCTATTTGTCCGTACAAAATCGGATGCTAATATGTACGGACCAAAGCACCGCGGTCAAGTCCGAACGAGGCTCGTCACATACGTAAACCGATCGCCTGGATGGATCGCGCTCGACAGCTCGATCAGGGGGCCCGCTTCCTGGTAATAGCGGCGAATGGCGCGCAGGGCCGGACTCCCTGGCTCGGCGCGCAGCAGCGCCGCTTGCCGCCGGCCCAGCCGGATCGCCTGGATGCTCTGCTCGACGCGGGCGATCCGAATGCCGTAGACCTGCTCGAGCATGGCGGAAATCGGGCCGGTGACGTGGCCCAAGCGTTGGCCGATGTCTGGGAGCCCGGCGTCGACGTACGCCGTCGTCATGCAGATCGGCCGCGGGTCGTCCGGCACGGTTCTGAGGCTCGTGACCTTGAGCCACGCGTGGCCCTCGCGGCACTCGAGCAACCCGGCCAGGGGCGCATCGCAGATGACCCGGCGTTCCGACAGGGTCTCGATCCGCGTGTTCTCACCGTACTGCAGGAGATCGCTGATGGCGTTCGTCGGCTGCCGGTAGCTCACCGGCGGCACCTGCGCGACGACCGCCGTCCCGGTCTTTCGCCGGCGCGAGATCAAGCCCGCATCCCTGACCAGGCGCAGCGCCTCCCGCACCGTCGACCGGCTCGCGGCATAGTGCGCGCACAATTCCATCTCGGTGGGCAGCAGTCCGCCCACCGGATAGACGCTGGCACCGATCTGCGCGACGAGCTCGTCGGCGATCTGCTGATAGCGCGGAAGGTCCGCGCGCCACGGCTTTCGGGTCGCTTTCACGCGAGCATCTTCGACAAAAATTCCTGCGCTCGCAACGTACCAGGCGCCGTGAAAAACGCGGTCGTATCCCGATCCTCGACGATCCGGCCATGATCCATGAACAACACCCGGTCCGCCACCTGGCGCGCAAACCCCATTTCGTGCGTGACCACGATCATCGTCATGCCATCCCGTGCCAGCACCGCCATGACATCGAGCACCTCGCTGATCATCTCCGGGTCGAGCGCCGAGGTCGGCTCGTCGAACAGCATAGCCACGGGATCCATGGCGAGCGCGCGGGCGATGGCGATCCGCTGCTGCTGTCCACCGGAGAGGGCGCCCGGATACTTGTGCGCATGCGCGGTCAAGCCAACCCGGTCCAGCAAGGCCATCGTTCGCGCCGTCGCCGTCGCGGCGTCGCGCTTCAACACGTGCATCTGCGCGAGATTGATATTGTCGAGCACCGTCCGGTGCGGAAACAGCTCGAAGCTCTGAAACACCATGCCGACCCGCGACCGGAGCGTCGACAGGTTGGCGCCGGGGGCCCCGACCGACAGGCCCTCGACGAGGATCTCGCCTCCATCGAACGTCTCGAGGCGGTTGATGCAGCGGATCAGCGTGCTCTTGCCGGCCCCCGATGGGCCGCAGAGCACCACCACGGAACCCGTCTCGATCGAGGCGGTGCACCCATCGAGAACGCGAACATCGCCGTACGACTTCGTGACGTTGCGTATCTCGATCATGAGGAAAAATGACGCATGGCGACAGTAAGGGCTAGAGCGCTCGCCGCGGCGATGGTCCTCGCCCCGTGCCTGGTTGGAGCGCAGGTCGTACTGGTACCGAGTCGCGTGTTCGACGCACCCAGTGGAACGACGCACGAAGGCTGGCTTGTCGTGATGCAAGGCGACCGCATCGTGGCGGTGGGCCCAAAGGCGAGCGTAGCGACGCCCGCGGGGGCCCGCCGGGTCGACTTGCCGGGTACGACCCTGTTGCCGGGTCTCATCGACGCGCACTCGCACCTGTTTCTGCATCCGTACGCCGAGACGCCATACGCGGACCAGGTCCTCAAGGAGCCACTCGCGCTCCGCGTGGCCCGGGCAACCGTGGCGGCCCGGCGAACCCTGATGGCGGGCTTCACCACGCTGCGAGACCTGGGCACCGAAGGGGCAGGCGACGCTGACGTCGGCCTCAAACAGGCGATCGAGCAAGGCATCATTCCCGGCCCGCGTCTTCTGATCGCCACGCGGGCCATCGGTGCAACCGGGTCGTACGGACCTCACGGATACGCATTCGACGTTCCGCAGGGCGTAGAGGAGGCCGACGGCGTGGATGGCGTAACGCACGTCGCGCGCGAGCAGATCGGTCGGGGGGCGGACTGGGTCAAGATCTACGCCGACGGGTCCGACGGCCCGACGTTCTCGCTCGACGAGCTTCGGGCCGCTGTGGAGGTCGGCCGACCGGTCGCGGCCCATGCGCGGACCACCGAAGGCGTGCGTCGCGCCATCATGGCCGGCGTCACGACGATCGAGCACGCCGACATGGCGACGCCGGAAGAGTTCAAGCTCATGGCGCAGCGCGGGATCCCGCTCTGTCCGACCCTGGGCGGGCGCGAGGCCGGCTTTCTGCGCAATGGCTGGAAGAAAGGCGTCGACACGATGCCGGCGGCGATCGCGCTCTATCACAAGACGTTCGCTGCCGCGCGCGCGGCGGGCGTGACGATCTGCAATGGCAGCGACGTCGGTGCGTTCCCGCACGGCGACAACGCGCGCGAGCTCGAGCTCCTCGTCGAGTACGGGATGACGCCGACCGAGGCGCTCCAGGCGGCCACGGTCGTCGATGCCAAGGTATTGCACCTGACCGACCGCGGTGCCATCGCGCCCGGTCTGCTCGCCGACCTCGTCGCCGTCGACGGCGATCCGACGCAGGACATTCACGCCCTGCGACATGTCCATCTCGTCGTCAAAGGCGGCGAGATACTCACTCTCTCGTCCCCATGATTCTCCCGCTTCTCGTCCTGTTGCAACAACAGCCGATGACGTCCGAGGACGTCATGTCCTTGCGCTCACTCGGCGGCATGAGCCTCTCACCCGACGGCCGCTCGATCGCCTACGCAGTGAGCGCCTGGGATCGCAGTGGCGAAAAACCGGCGCGCCGCAGCCATGTGTGGCTCGTGTCGAGTGACGGCGGCACGCCCAAGCAACTCACGTTCGGCGAGCACGGCGAGTCGAGCCCGCGATGGTCGCCGGACGGGAAGACCATCTCGTTTGTCGCCGCACGGAGCGAAAAGCCGCAGATCTGGTTGCTCCCGACCGACGGCGGGGAAGCACACGCATTAACGCACGCCAAAGAGGGTGTAGAGACCTACAGCTGGTCACCGGATGGCACGCACATCGCTTATCTCAGCCCCGACCCGGTAGTGGCTGCCGACGAGCAAGTCTACGAGCAGCCGACGACGCGTACGCACCTATGGGTGGCCGCCGTTCCATCCGGCGAGTCGCGCGAGGTCGCTCACGGTGACTTCACACTGAGCATGCTGGCCATCGAAGGCGAGCCGCAATGGTCGCCAGACGGCACGCGCATCGCGTTCGTTGCCTCACCCACCGGACTGCTGCGCGACCTGCGCGGCACGGCGTACGTCGCGACTGTGGCCACGAATACCTTCGACGCGATTGGGCCGGAGTATCGCTCCGCGCCGGTGGGATTGACGCAACCCGTATGGTCGCCGGATGGCCGTACGCTCGCGTTCACCACGTTCCCGCAGGGGAAACTCCAGGGAGATAGCATTCCGGAGCCGGTGCTCAATGACGGCGACATCGTCCTCTATGATGTCGCCTCGAAACAGTCGCGGACGATCCACGATCCCGCGCAGCCCGCCACGCTCACGCAGCTCCGCTGGACTCCGGACGGGAAATCGTTGCTATTCGTTGCGGCCGACCACGTCTACCAGAACGTCTTCGCGTTCGACATCGCGTCGAGTCACTATCGGCGTCTCACGACCGATCGGGTCATCGGCGCCATCTCGCCGAGTCGCGACGGCTCCCGCGTCGCCTTCTCTCTGACGACGCCGACGTCGCCCACCGACGTCTACGTGAGCGACCTCACGTTCGCATCGCCCAAGCGCGTCACGACGCTCAACCCGCAGGTGGCGTCCCTGGCGCTTGGCGAGACGGAAGTCGTGACCTACAAGAACGACGGGCTCGAGATCGAGGGCATCTTGATCAAGCCCGTCGGATATCAGGCTGGCCAGCGCTATCCGCTCCTCGTCGAGGCACACGGCGGTCCGACCGGGGCGACACTCGACGATTTCAAGACCAACCAAGTATGGGCCGGGCGTGGATGGGCGGTGTTCATGCCCAACCCCCGCGGGTCCGAGGGCTTCGGCGAGTCGTTCATGCGCGCGAACATCAACGATCTCGGCGGCGGGGACTATCGCGATATCATGGCCGGCGTCGATGTGTGTATCCGGCGCGGCATTGCCGACTCCACGCGCATGGCGTTCGAGGGGTGGAGTTACGGCGGCTACATGACCGCATGGGTCGTCGGTCACACGAGTCGGTTCAAGGCCGCGCGTATGGGTGCGGGCATGTCCGATCTGCTCAGCATGTATGGGACGTCGGAGATCGCCGGGTACATCGGACTCTTCGAAGGCGGGCGGCCGAGTGCCTCGACTCAGGAGAAGTACCGCCAGCAGTCGCCGCTGACGTACGCCGATCGCGTCACCACCCCACTGCTCATTCTTCACGGCGCCAGCGACCCTCGCGTGCCTCCGGGTCAAGCACTCGAGATGTACCGGGCACTCAAGGACCAGGGTAAACCCGTCGAGCTCGTGCTCTACCCGCGCGAGCAGCACGCGCTCGGAGAGTATGCGCACCAGGTCGATCGCATGCAGCGCGACTCGGCGTGGATCAGCCGGTACACGCTCGGGCGGCAAATACAATGAACCTGCTCGTCGCCGCCGCGATGCAGTTTGCGGTTGGGTTCGGGCCGAGCGTGCGCACCGAACCCGTCACGGGTCGCGTGTTCGTGCTCCTGAGTCGCGACAGCACTCCAGAACCTCGGTTTCAGGGCGGTACGCTCGGAGCGAATGCGCCGTTCTTCGGACGAGATGTCGCCCAACTCGCGCCGGGCCACGTGGCGCTCATCGATGCGGGGACACCGGGATTCCCATTCGCAAGGTTGAGCACTATCCCGCCGGGCGAGTATTACGCGCAGGCTGTGCTCAGCGTGTACACGGAGTTCCATCGCGCCGATGGCCACACACTGTGGGCGCACATGGACCAGTGGGAAGGCCAGCACCCAATGAGCTCACCCGGCAACCTGGTGAGCCGGATCAAGCGGGTGCACATAGGACCGGGTGCCGGCACCATTCGGCTGCAGCTGACCGAGGTGATCCCACCGATTGCCGTCCCGGCGGACACGAAATGGATCAAGCACATCAAGCTGCAGAGCACCATTCTTTCCAAATTCTGGAACCATCCGATGTATCTCGGCGCCGTCATCTTGCTGCCGAGGGGGTATGACGAGCATCCAGAGCTCTCGTACCCGGTCGACTACGAGCAGGATCACTTCAGCCTGGCGCCACCCTACCACTTTCAATCAGACGACCCGGGTACCGTCGACTCGACGAAGCAGGGCCACCACGCCTGGGTCGTCAACCTGCGCCAGCGCGAAGGCTATCGCCTCTACCAAGACTGGACGTCCGACGATTTCCCCCGGATGCTGATGGTCACATTCCTCCACCCGACGCCGTACTTCGACGACTCGTACGCGGTCAACTCGGCGAACAACGGTCCGTATGGCGACGCCATCATGCAGGAGTTGATCCCATATATCGAATCGCATTTTCGCATCATCCCGCAGCCATACGCTCGCGTGTTGAGCGGCGGATCAACGGGTGGCTGGGAGTCCTTGGCGCTCCAGGTCGAGCACCCGGATTTCTTCGGCGGCGCGTGGGTCTACTATCCGGACCCGGTCGATTTTCGCCAATGGGGGTTGGTGGATATCTATAGCGACACCAACGCATTCATGGCGCCGGGGGCGCACTGGGTCATCCCCGAGCGGCCGATGATGCGCGGCGCAGACGGCCAGGTGCTCATCACCGAGCGCCAGGAAAGCCAACTCGAGGCCGTCCTCGGTTCTCACGACCGCTCGGCCGAACAAGAGGATGCGTGGGAGGCCGTCTACGGTCCCGTGGGCCCGGATGGCTATCCGGCGCCGCTCTGGGACAAGCGCACGGGAGTCATCGATCATGCGGTCGCGCGATACATGCGTGACCACGGCTACGATCTCACGGCATATCTCCGCGAGAACTGGAGTCGACTCGCTCCCCAACTCGAAGGGAAGCTACATTTTTATGTGGGGGACATGGATAACTTCTACCTGAACATGGCCGTATACCGCCTGGACTCGCTCCTGCACAACAGCGCGTCGTTCGCGTACGGACGGCCGGCAAAGGGCCATGGCTTTCGTCCGACGTCGACTGGCGAGATGCTTCGCGTCATGGCCGACGCCATCGCCAGGAACGCTCCGCATTGAGTGATGTCGCGGTACGAGCGGCGTGCCGCGACGATCTCCCGCGGCTGACGGAGATCTACAACCATTATGTCCTGACGACGCCGGTCACATTCGACGTCGAGCCCTATACGGTCGAACGGCGCGTACCGTGGTTCGAGCAATTCGCCCCGACCGGCCGCTATCGCCTCTTCGTCGCCACCGCCGACGCCCGCATCGTCGGCTACGCCGGCACGACGCGATTTCGTCCGAAGCCGGCGTATGAGACGACCGTCGAATCGACGATCTACTGCAGCCCGGAGTGCTTGGGGCAGGGGGTGGGCAGACTGCTCTATGGCACCCTCTTCGACGCGATCGCCCGCGAGGATGTCCATCGAGTCGTTGCTGGATACGCACTGCCGAATCCCGCCTCGGCACGGCTCCATGAACAGTTCGGTTTCCGGCCGGTGGGCGTGTTCAGGGAGAACGGCCGCAAGTTTGGCCGTTACTGGGATGTGGCCTGGGTCGAGAAGTCGACACCATAGCTACTCCTGCAAACCGTCTGCGCGATGCCGGTGTCTGAGCGTTTACCTATGCGCCCACTCATCGCGGTCCTCACCTGTGTCCAGCAGGCCATCACGCCAGGCGATCACTCCCTGCGCGTGGACCGAATCCATCTGGGAGTCGACACGATCGTTGTGCTCGCCAAGAAACCGCATGCGGACGAGCAGCTGCTCACCACACTGGTTCGCCGAGTCGAGCGCGACGGCGACCTCGTGCGCATCGTGCAACGGTACGAGTCGCCCGATGGCGAGTGGGAGTACGATACCGTCGAGGTGTCAGCCCGAACGCTCGCGTTGCGCCGCAGCGTCGAAGTTGCCGCGACGACCACGCGCACGCTCCAGTTCGATGGTGCGCGCCTCACGGGGACGTTCTCGTCGGAGGGCGCCAAGCCCACGGCAATCGACGAAAGGCCAGGGGCGTTCTTTCCCGAAGCCGCGACCGAGGCTCTCCTTGCCGCCTATCCAATCGACGCGGGTGCGGTGGTATTTCCCGAGATGAGCGCGACGAACCTCGCGGTGCATCCGGCCAACCTGGTTGTCGATAGTACCGCGTCGATCGTCACGGCCGACGGCTGGGTCGACTGCTTTGTCGCGCATGGCCTGGGCCAAGAGACGCTGTGGGTCGCGCGCGGCGATGGCCGGCTCGTGCGCGAGCAGTGGATCGAGCGCGACGGGACAGTGATGTGGAAACTGCCCCGTCGCGACGTGCCGTTCCGCCACGAAGGCTACGTGTCCGTCAGGTAACCGAACACAGCGCCTCGGCCAACGTCCGCATACCGGCAATGATGCGTGGCGGGTCCACGGCGGCGAATCCCAGCACCAGCCCGGCTTTGGCCGTCGGACCGTAGTAATAGTGAGAGAGCGGCGCGACCTCGATGCCGCGCTCGAGTGCCGCGCGCGCCGCACCGGTGTCGTTCCGAACCGTGTTCAACTCGGCCGCGACGTGCAGCCCGGTATCGCTGTCGCCAAACGTCAAACTATCGCCACAGAACCGAGCCGCAGCGCGGCGCAGCGCGTCATGCCGCTCGGAGTACAGGTGCCGCATCCGACGAACGTGTCTCGCGTAGTGACCCTCCGTGATGAAATCGGTGAGAACGACCTGATCGAGCGTCTGCGGATGGCAGTCGAACCGGGCGCGCGCGCCGATGAACGGATCCACGAGCGACTCCGGCACGATCATGAATCCGAGGCGCAGCGCCGGGAAGATCGTCTTGCTGAACGATCCGACGTAGACGACCGTGCCATCGTTGTCGAGTCCGAAGAGCGCCGGCATCGGCCGGCCCTGATAGCGGAACTCTCCGTCGTAATCGTCTTCGATGACCCACGCGCCCGCTCTCGCGGCCCATCGAAGCAGGGCAAGCCGCCGCGAGAGCGTGAGACAGACGCCGAGGGGGTGCTGGTGCGACGGCGCGACGAACGCGAGTCGCGCAGAGGGCGCCATCCGCTCACCGGCCGCGACATTCAGCCCTTGCGCATCGACGGGTACCGGAACGATCGATGCGCCGGCGGACGTCAGCGCGCTGCGCGCGCCGAAGTAGCCGGGCTCCTCGAGCCACGCCTGATCGCCGTGGTCGAGCAGCATGCGTGTCGAATACGTGAGCGCGTGCTGCGCGCCCGCCATGACGAGCACTTGGTCCGGCGAACATCGGATCCCCCGCGTCACCGCGACGTGGGCGGCGATGGCTTCGCGTAACGGCCGATACCCGCCGGGCGTGCCGTAGTCGAGCAGCGTGATCGACGTGTTTCGTCGTCGTCGCGCCGCGAGGCGGGCCCACACCGTCACCGGAAAGTGATCGAGCGCCGGTGTGCCGATGCGGAACGGCCGCGGTGCGCCGGCGACGCGTTCGACGACCCGCGGCGCATCGAGCAGCGCCGTCCCGATGCGGGAGAGCTTCGGCCGCGTTCGTCGTCGGGTCGGGCGATGAGGATCATCCGGCAGCGTGCGCGCCACGAACGTGCCGGACGCACCCGCGGATACGACGCAGCCCTCGGCCTGGAGCTGCCACAACGCGAACACAACGGTGGTTCGCGACACGCCGAGCTCGTCGGCCAGCGCCCGCGAAGAGGGGAGACGTGCGCCGGGGCTCAACGAGCCCGCGAGAATCGCATCGCGGATGCCCGTGTAGATCTGCTGCTGCAGCGGTGTGTCACCCTCTTGGTCGACGCGGAAATACACTGTAGCTGACGAACGAGGATTTCTTCCCATGTGTTACCACCTCGGGGTCAGACGGGTTGTTGGGGGGTCTGGGGGGCGTAGTTGCGGTTTGCCCCCCAGAGGAGAACCGACCAGTCGAGCGGCGCGCAGCGACGCATCGACGCGCCGCGGAGCGGCGCTGACGAACGAGGATTTCTTCCCATCAGACTAGCTCCAGTTTGAGGGGGGTCTGGGGGGCGTGGTTGCGGTTCGCCCCCCAGAGGAGAACCGACCAGTCGAGCGGCGGAGCGGCTTTGCATGATACCCCGCGAGTTCCGTAATTGGTACGACCGGTATCGAACAATTTGGCTCTCCCGGTAAGACCGCCCCGATCTAGCTTGCGGGCAGTATGACGCGGTTGCTGTTAATCGAAGACCGGCCAGGAATTGTCGACGCATTCCGGGCCGAGGGGCTGACGCTTGTCCGTACGTCGGACGACCGCGCAGGCCTGGCCTGCGTGCGTCTCACCGGCGCCGGTCTCCTGACCGTCGACCTCGCCTTGCCCGGTCACGCCGGCTACCGATGCGTGAGCGCCCTGAGCGGCGGTACCGCGGACATCCCGATTCTCACCGTCACCGGATGCGATCCATCCCTACACGAAGACGCACTCTCGGCGCGCCTCCGAGCCCTCGTTCGTCGCGATCGCGCGATTCGATTGGATCACGTCGCCGGCTGGCCGTCGACGCTGGGACTGTCCCCGCGTGAGTTCGATCGGCTCATGACCATCGTGAGACGCTGCGGGCGTGTCACGATGGATCCAGACCGGCGATACCTGCTGACCGTGCGCGCGGCTGGGTTTCTCGTAGCGACTGGCACCACGCACGACTCCACAACGTACTCGGACGCGTGGCATGCGACGCAGGTCGCGATTGCCCGCGACGCCACGCTGGAACACAAGGCTATCGCATGACGCGACAGCAATTCGGACAGTGGGCGTTTGCAATAGGCATGATTGGGTTCGGCATCCTCACGGTGAGCACAGGCGACTTCGTCGCACCATGGGAAGCAGTGCCCGCGTGGGTACCGGCCCGTACCGTCCTCGTCTACGTGTGTGGCGCCCTCATGGTCGGCACGGGGGTCGGGCTGCTGATTTCACGGACCGCGCCGATTGCCGCGCGGATCCTGCTCGGATACATGGTCCTCTGGTTACTGCTCCTCAAGACGCCATACCTGTTCTTGGCACCACAGGCCGAGGTGAATTGGCTCGGCTGGGGCGAGATCGCCATCATGGTCGCCGGCGCGATGGCGGTCGATGCGAGGTATAACGGCGGCCCGGGCAGACGCATCGCCCGCTATCTCTTCGGCATAGCGCTGCCGCCGATCGGCCTTTCCCACTTCGTCTACATGAAGGAATCGAGCGGGATGGTCCCAGGCTGGCTGCCGTATCACTCGGGCTGGGTCGGTCTCACGGGCGCGGGCCACATCGCCGCCGGACTCGGCGTGCTGTTCGGAGTCTACGCTCGCCTCGCCGCGATCCTCGAGGCCAGCATGATCACGATCTTCACGCTCCTCGTGTGGGTCCCTGGCCTCCCGCACACCTGGACGCCCGTGCTCATCTCCCTCGCGATCGGCAACGGCGCGTGGGCCGTCGTCGGCGACGCCGATCTCAGTGATCGATCTCGCCCGGAACCGGAGCGGGTCCGCGTTGTGCCGCCGCGACGTGACGATCAAAAATCACCTGCTGCTCCGGTGTGAGCACCCCGCGTAAGTCGACGATCTCGCGCAGGACCAGGTTGTCCATATCGTCCTGATTCAAGCGCGTCGGACGCCCCAGACTTCGGATCTGCGCTCGGTACATCGTGCGGATCGAATCGATCTCCACGTGCTGCTGGTACGTCTGCGAGATCCCCAGCAAGGGGTTCGGCGCCCGCAATAGCGCGGGCAGCGGCACCGTCTCGATGACCTCCTTCGGGGGGCCGGCAAATGGATTGCAGGCCAGGAGCCCCAGGACGGAGGCGCCGGACACAACGCTGACAAGTATCTTCATGCTCATCTATACACCCTGACATCCTGTGACGTTTCAGCGCAAGCTGTTGCTCGGGTTCTCACTGATGGCGGTGCCGGCGCTGCTTATCGCGGCCGAGGCGATCCGCACCAATGGGCTCGAACGCAAGGCGCTGAACGCGCTCGGCGAGAATATGGCGCGGAACCGCTCCTATGGTGAGCTGGAAGCCGCTATGTCCGACCAGGCCGAGGTCGTATGGCGCTATCTCACGGGTATGGATTCCACCGGGAAGCGGGAGTTTGCGCTCACGGACAGCGTGATCGACTACTGGCACGCGCGATGGATCGCCGACCTCCCGGCCGATGAGCTTGGCCTGGCCGATACCGTCCATCTGATCCGCGTCCAGATCGGTGCCATATCCCGGCGCGTGTTCGCCGAGTACGACGCTGGCCATCACCTCGCCGCGTATCAGATGGCGCAGCGCGACCTGCGCGATGTCGTGATGCCCGCGCTGTCGGATATCAATCGCGAGGTCTACCGACGGACCCGCGAGTCGAGCGTCCGGGGTGCGTATGCCCAGCTCGCCGGTATTATCGGCAGCGAGCGCTGGGCCCTCCTCGGCATCCTCATTCTTTCCCTGGGCACCGGGCTCCTCGCATCGTGGCTCATCGCGGGAAGTCTGTCGCGTCCCATCCGCGAGTTGAGCCAGGCGATGGCCGTAGTCGGTACCGGGAATCTCGATCATCCCATCGCGGTCACATCGAGCGACGAGATCGGCGACCTCGCGAAGGCGTTCGCGGCCATGACCTCGACGCTCCGTCAGACGCAGTCCCGATTGGTCCACTCCGAGCGCTTGGCATCCATCGGCGAGATGTCCGCCGCCGTCGCGCACGGGTTGCGTAATCCGCTGGCCAGCCTCCGCGCGGCGGCTCAACTGGGCTCGCGTCACGCCGAGGGCGCCTCGCGCGAGCACTTCGAAGTGATCATAGAAGAAGTCGATCGGCTGGACCGCCGTGTGAGCCATTTGCTGAGCTTCTCCCGGCCTGCCCCCTTCCATCCGTCGCAAGAGAGCGTCGCGACGCTGATCGATGACCTCCAACCGACGTTTGCTGAATTACTAAAGGACCATAGCATCACGCTCGAAGTCGATGCTCCTGCTACTTTGCGTCCCGTGCGTGTGGACCCGATGCAGTTGGAACAGGCCCTATTGGAAATCATCTCAAACGCACTGGACGCGATGCCGAACGGGGGTCGACTCCGTGTCGCCGCGCAAGCGGCGCACGAAGGCGTCGAGATAGAGATTACCGACACGGGCGGCGGCATTCCCCAAAGCATCATCGCGTCGGTCTGCGAGCCGTTCTTCACGACCCGTCCAGAGGGTACGGGTCTCGGCCTCGCCATTGCCAAACGCTACGTCGAACAAAATGGCGGCCGCTTGGGCGTCACGAGCGAGAACGGCGGAACGACGGTCCGCGTCTGGCTGCCATGAACGGCTCGACGGTCTTGATCGTCGACGACGAGCGCACGCTCGCCCGATCGATCAAAGCGTTCTTGACGGAGTCCGGCTATAACGCCGAAGTCGCCGGAACGGCCGAGCAAGCGCTGGAGTTGCTCGAGCGCCTTCGGCCGGATGTCATCTTCCTCGACGTCCGCCTGCCGGGGATGAGCGGCATCGAGCTCCTGCAGAAGATCCGTGAATTCGACCCCGCGGTGCCCGTCGTGATCATGACGGCATTCGGCACGATCGAGGGCGCCGTCGATGCCGTCAAGCGCGGCGCGTTCGACTATCTCAAGAAGCCCGTCGACCTCGAAGAGCTCAAGCTCTTGGCCGACCGCGCGCGCGCGCACTCGTTGATGCGGCAGGAGCTGTCGTACTATCGCGCGCGGACGGCCCGTGAGGCGCCATTCGCGGGGATCGTCGGCGATTCGCCCGCGATGCGCGCGGTGCTCGACCGGGCGCGCCAGGTCGCGGCACTCGACGACGTGCCGCCGATTCTCATCACCGGCGAGACCGGCACTGGCAAAGGCCTCGTGGCCCGAAGCATTCACTCCTCCGGTCCCCGCGCGGCCAAGCCATTCATCGAGGTGAACTGTACCGCGTTGCCGGGCGCCCTCATGGAGGCCGAGCTGTTCGGCCATGAGCGCGGCGCGTTTACGGATGCGAAGGAATCCAAGATCGGCTTGTTCGAAGCGGCGGAAGGCGGCTTCCTCTTTCTCGACGAGATCGGCGACGTCGAGCTTTCATTGCAAGGGAAGCTGCTCCGCGCCATCGAAGAGCGCGTGGTGCGCCGCGTCGGCGGCGTGCGCGACCGCAAAGTCGATCTTCGCATTTTGACGGCGACGAACCGCGATCTCGAGAAGGAGTCGCAGCAAGGGCGATTTCGCAAAGATCTCTACTTTCGGCTCGCCGTCATTGTGTTGCATCTCCCCGCGTTGCGTGAGCGCAGCGATGACGTGCTGCTGCTGGCCGAAGAGTTTTTGCGGCGCTTCAGCTTGAAATACGGCCGCGAGGTACGGCGTATCGATCCGCCCGCGAGAGACGCGCTCCTGGCGTATTCCTGGCCGGGGAACGTGCGGGAGCTCAGTCACGTGATCGAGCGCGCCGTATTGTGGAGTCAGGGCCCGGCGCTCGACGCTGGCTCTTTGTCCTTGATTGAACCGGAGCCGGCGAGAGCATCGGGATCCGATCTCATTCAGTGGGAGCGCTCGATGATCGAGCAGGCGTTGCGAGAAGCGGGTGGCAACCAGACCAAGGCCGCGCAGCGCCTGGGGATCAGTCGAGACACACTCCGCTATCGGATCAAGAAGTTCGGCATCGTTGGGTGAAATCACCCAATTTGGGGGAAATGCCCCACCCAGTTGCCTCGTAAGTCGTTATATGACAATGACTAGCGCGCGGCACGCTCAGTGCTTAGTATAAGGATGTCTACAACGCACCTGGAGGGCATATGACCTGGACGAAGCCTGAGTTCGAAGTGGTCGAAGTGACCATGGAAGTCACCGCGTACGTGGCTCGGCGCTAACCGCCAGCCGTTCGAGCAAAGGGACCCGCCGCGAGCGACGGGTCCCTTGCTTTTTTTTGCATGAAGAAGCGTCGGCCTCCGCCGAAAAAGCCGCCGAAGCTGCAGCCGGTGCGCCGGGTCGTGACCAAGCCACGCGCGACTTCGGCGAAGGGCGGCCGCCGCGGTAACTAAGCCGCGTAGTACGCCTCGATCCCCCAGCGCACGACGTCGTCTGTCAGCGACCGCGCCGCACCGACGTCGAGCTTCTCGGCGTCCGCGTCGAGGACGAGTCCCTTGAGTAGCATCAGCACCTTTTCGGGTGGCATGCCCTTGGCGCGCTCGAGCCCTGCGATGGCGGCAACGGTATCTCGCAACTTGTCGCGCAGGAGCTGTTCGTCGCCAATCAAGGCGTCCGTCCAGACGACTCGCTCACGCCGCACTTTGTGCTCTTTGGCCTCGCCAATGGCCTGCACCGCGCGATGAAGCAGAACGGACGCTTCGCGCACCAGCGGTGAGCTGACTTCCTCTTGCACTGCGTCACCTCCGCCGGAGGGACGGCCAATATTCCATCCGGCGGTGGTGAGGTCAAGGGAAAGGTTGGGGTCGCGGCCACGGCCATGGCCACGGATCGACACGGTCACCGGCAAGCGCGCGCACGACCGAACGGCGGACCTCGGGGTCGCTCGAGTGGAGGAACTCGCCGAGCGTTTGCTCCGCATGCCCGCCCGAGTGGACGATCGCGCGAATCAAGGCTTTCCTGACTTCGGTCGATTGCTCTTGGCGTAGCGCGGCCTCGATGGCTGGCGCGGCTTCGGGGTCACCGATCTGTGAAAGCGCCCACGCGGTCTTGAGGCGCACGTCGCCGTCGGCATCCTTGAGCGCGCTCACGAGGCCCGCGGGTGCGGGGTGCGGCTCGATCTGTCCGAGTGCCCACGCGGCGGTCCCGCGCACGCGCGCCGTGTGATCGCTGCTCACCGCCTGGGCGAGCGCGGCGCTGGCCGATGCGTCTCCGATCTGGCCAAGCGCCCACGCCGCGGTTTCTCTCGTTTCGTCATCCGCATCGTCACGCAGGACCTTGCTGAGCGCGTTCACCGCGCTGTGCGACTCGTGCTGGCCGAGCGCCCACACGATCTGCGCTCTCACATCGGCCGCGCGCTCTTGCGCCAGCGCGTCCGTCAAGTCGCCGTCGCCATTCTGTGTGTCGAGTTGACCGAGCGCCCATGCCGCCGCTCTCCGAACACTCGCGACCGGATCATGCCGCAGCAACCCAACCAGCGCCGGAACGACCGACACGGAGTCCATGTGCCCCACGGCGACCGTGGCCGCCTCTCGGACCCGCGCATCATCATCGTGCAGCGTGCCAACGAGCGACGCGAGCGCGCGGCCTTCACCGATGCGCCCGAGCGCCCATGCCGCATTGGTGCGAACACCCGCATCGCGATCTTTGAGCGCGTGAGCGAGCGGATCGATCGCGTGCTCGGATTCCACCAATCCCAATCCGTACGCGGCGACTTGCCGCATGGATGGGACGGTCGATCCCAGTCGGTCGATGAGTGCGGTCGCCGCCGCCGGTTCGTCGCTCTTATCCGTGCGGCCGATCAACCGGACGGACATCTCACGCACACATGGGTCGTCGCTCGCCAAGCTGTCGACGAGCATGTGCACGGCATCGGCGCCGACGCGCTCGATCGCCCATTGGTTTGGTTGTGCGCCGAGTGGTGTGACCGGACCGCCGGTGCCGGAGCGCCAGCCCCAGTGATCGCCGATGGCGTCGGCGGCGTAGGCGCAGATGGCGGGCGGTGCTCCATGGGCGGCGCCCAAGATCGACGCCACGACGGCTAGCTGGTGAAAAATCAGCATTGGTGGGGTTTTTAAAAAAGGGTCAGGGAGTTGGGCGGGGACGCGGCCACGGCATCGGCCAGACGAAGAGGTGGTCACCGGCCAGCGCGTGGACCGCGAGCTCGCGAGTCGAGGCATCCTTCGAGTCCAGCAACCTCTCGACGGCCTCCGGCGAGCGCTCGCCCATCGCGGCGATGGCGCGGACCATGTCGCGGCGCAGATCCCCATCGGTCTCGCTCTGCAACGCCTTCTCGATCGCCGGCTCGGTGCTCGGGTCCTTGATGTTGAACAGGGCCCACGTGGCCATTTTCCGCACGCGTGGTTCTGGGTCCGAGAGCAGCGCGCCGAGCTCTGACGGCGCGTGCTCCAGGTCGCACTGCCCGATCGCCCAGGCCGCGCTCGCGCGCACCTTCGAGTCGGCATCGTGCAGTGCGGTGACGAACAAGGGGACGCTGATCGACTTGCAGTTGCTCGCCAGCGACCAGGCGGCGGTCGCGCGGACCGACGGGTCGTGGTCCTCGCGCACGGCGTCCGACAAGGCGGTCGCGACATTGTCGCCTTCCACGCCCTCGAGCGCCCAGGCGGCCATCTCGCGGACCTCGACGTCCGAGTCGTGCCGGAGCGTCGTGGCGAGTGCGCCTCGCACGGGGTCCTCGTCGTGGAACTGCTCCAGTCCCCACGCGGCGACTTTGCGGAGCGACGCGCTCGAATCGGAGCGCATGATCGAGATCAAGAGCGTCCAACGACGCGCACTCGAATCGCCGTCTTGCGCCAACATCGCACGATCCGGAACCGCTGTCGCCGGTGCCGGCATTGGAATCGGTGTGGGCCTTGGTCTCGGCGTCGTGGCGACTACCGGTGGCACGGTGATCGTCGCGACTTGCGCTGCCCGCGTCAGCGGCCGCGCACTGGCGACCGCGGCGCGCGGCGCGAGGACCGCGATACCGATGACGGCATACAGCGCGCCGAGCGTCCCGACTAACACCATCGCCCGCACCCGACTCGGCGTCCCACGGCGACGTTCGGGATCGAGAATCGCCAGCATGCGCCCTTCGAAGTCGCGCTTCCGCGCCATCGTGCACGCCACCGCCGGCGCGACCGGTCCGCGAATGCTCGTCACGATGTCGAGTAGATGCTGGGCATAGTCGCTCGCCCGCGCGCCCGACCGGATCGCGAGATCATCGCACGCACGCTCGCTCTCGGCGCGCAGGTGCCGCGCGGCCATCCAGACGAGGGGGTGGAACCAGTACATGATGCACGCCAAGCGGCTCAGCAGATGTCCGAACATGTCGCGCCGTTGGATGTGCGCGAGCTCGTGCAGCAGTACCACGCGCCGGCGCTCGTCCGTCCACGACATCGCCTCGGCCGGCAGCACGATCGTCGGGTGACGGAATCCGCACGCGAACGGTACGCGGACGGCGTTGGATACCACCAAGCGCGGCAGCTCTTCCATGTCGAGCCTGTCCGCGACTTCATGCAGCGCGGCGCGCCAAGCTGCGCCATCGACTTCGGGCGCTCTGTGCGCGATGCGACGAACGGTCAGCAGCCCGTGCACAAGGCGGGCGATCAGTGCCAGCACTCCTAGCGCCCATAGGCCGATCAGCAACGCAGAATAGCGCGTCGCTGACGCGAACATTGAGCCGGCCGTCAATGGCAGTGCCGACGCGGGTTCTGACTGCGTGGCTTCTGTCGTCGTGGCCGCCACTGCAGGGATGGGCGACTTCGCCGCTGCGGGCGCTGCGGTTTGCTCGGCCGCGATCGGCGAGTGTGCCGCAGTCCGCTCGGTTGCGGTCGCCGCAGGCGCCGCGTAATTCGCGCTCGGCGGCAGCACCGGCACACGAATCGGTCGCCATTCGAGCGCAGCCGGAAGCATCACGAGCCCGATAAGCGTGGCGAGCCAGACGAGATGCCGGGCCCCGGCCGACGCTCGACGGAGCGAGATCGCGACGAGATATGCGACAATGACAAGCAGGGTGATCTTGATCAAGACGATGGTCAACACGTATTACCTCCCGCCGTCACGCGCGCGCCGAATGCGCTCGCGTATTGCCTTGACTTCCCGATCGGTCAGATCCGCATCCGTCAACCTGAGCAGCGCGGTCACGGCTTGCTCGGCCGACCCGGCAAAGTACGTATCCACGACATGCTCGAGCGCCGCGTCCCTGGCCCGCTCGGTCGGCTGAGCGGGGAGATAGACGTATCGCGGCCCATCCTCCTTATGGAGAACGAGCTCTTTCTGCGCCAAGATTCGCAGAATGGACCGTACGGCCGAGTAGGTCGGCGGATCGGGCAGCTCCGCCATAATGTCCGCCACGGTAGCCTCCCCGCGGCGGTGGACGATATCCATGACCTGACGTTCCCGTCGACTGAGTGCCTGCATAGTGATGCTGAATTTTCAACAGACACCAGCGTTTGTCAAGTCCGCGCGCGTCGCACCTCGTATGCCCGTAGATGCAGGTACGCGAGGCTCAACAGGGTCGAATCGCCTGTTCCTCGCCGTATGAGGTCGCCAAGGATGTGATCCGCCTCGGTCCTCGACCCGCGCTCAACGTCGCGCAGCATCGAGGCGGTCAATGTTGATCCTTCAGCGCTGATCGTCCCGCGCACGCGCTCCCGTACCGGGTCCCTCGGTGGATACCCACTCGCCGTCGCGATCGCGACCGACTCGGCCAGCATCGCGGTCGCAAACGGCGCCCCGCCCGCGGCAACAATGTCGCCGACCGACGCCCGCATGAGACACGTCTCGGCCGCGAGCGTCGCCAAGAGAACCCACTTCTCCCACATCTCGAGCACAATCTGCTCGCTCAACTTCGCCTCGAACGTCGCCCCACCGAGCGCGCTCTCGATGGCGAGCACCCGCGCCGACCGGCTCCCATCGCGCTCGCCGAACGTTATCGTCTGATTCTGATTGAGGTGCAGGATGCGCCCGGCATCGTCGAGCGTGAGCGCCGCAATGGCGAGGCCGCCGAGCACGCGCTCCTTCCCGAAGCGCTGATCCAGCGCATCCAGGTGGCGCATGCCATTGAGGAGCGGCAGAATCGTCGTCCGCGGCCCGACCGCCGGCGCGATTCCCTCCATCGCGCTCTCGAGATCGTACGCTTTGCAGGAGAGGAGCACGAGGTCGTACGCGCCGGTCACAGTGGTTGGCGGATGCGGCAGCGTCACATCGCCGAACGGGCTCTTGATGACGAGCCCCGTCTCCGCGAGCTGCGCCGCGCGCGCAGGGCGCACGAGAAACGTGACGTCGCGCTTGGCTTGCAGGAGCCGGCCGCCGAAGTACCCGCCGATCGCGCCGGCGCCGAGGATGAGAATGCGCATGGGAAATGGAGTATAATTGAACGAGATGATTCACGGCTTCTGGCTGGTCGTCCTCGCGGCCTGTGCCGCATCGACCGCGGTGCTTCTCTTGTGGACCGCGAAAGGACTCGCTCCAAAGGGAAAGGGCGCGAGTCCCTGGCCACTGATTGGAAAGAGCTTCCTGTGGGGTCCGGTCGCTGGCGTGGTCTTCGCTGGCGCATGCATCGCCGTGGATCACGAAGCGCCAGCCGGATTCCTAGCCACGGGCGCGATCCTCGGATTCGTCTTGGGCCCATGGGTCAGCGCCTTCGCGTGGGCCGATACGCTAAGGGTGTTCCCGCGCCGGCGTAAAGTGAAGGGCGCCGTCGACTCCTCGCTTCACGACGCCGGCGTAGACCCCGAGTAGCTCGCGGTTCCACCACTGGTGCGTTCGACGCCGCGTGGCGAAATCCGTGAACCAGTAGCGCCAGATCACACTGCGCACCGCGGTCGGCGGCGCCGACGCGAACGGATTTCGCGCGAACAGCCCGAGCACACTCGGCTCGGCCATGACTAACCGCGCCTGCGTGGTCACGACCCACGGCGACTCGTTCCACGGGCCGAGCGAGGCGAACCAGAGGTTCCAGTCGAAGCGCGGCTGGTACGGCGCGTAGAGTCCCGGCGGCGCCTGGGGATCCTGAGGCTTGTAACGAAATGGGTAGGCCACCCACGTCGTGTCATCCCGCGATCCTTGGAACTCGATCTCATACTCCGCCGTCGTCATGACGGCGAACAGGCCATAGGCGTTCGCCACGCGAAACGGTGCCAAGAGCCGCGCCGGCAGCGCGAACGGCTCCGGCACTGATCGCGCGAAGAAATCGACGGTCGAGGCGTACAGGGTGACCAAGAGTGCGCCGACGCTCACCCACCCAATGCGTCTCGTCGTCGCCGGTGACTCACTCGGGACGTCGACGAGAAAGACGCCGAGGGCGAGCACGAGGTAGTTGAGAAAGCAATAGTTGGCGGTGGTGATGATCCCAATTTGAAACAGGGTCAGACAAACCGCCGCGTGGCGCCGAACCAGTCGTGGCGCGAATACAACCCATGGTGCGAGCAGCTCGACGGCGAGGGTCATCAGCGTGACGCCCGCTTGGATCACGTGCGGGAGCTGTTGCTCGTACCACCCGAGCCAGGTAGGCAGAGGATTGTTCTCATAGTAGTGATCCATTGCGGTCAGTGTCCGCCACTGTACGTCACCGCTCAGGATCTTCACGACGCCGGACTCGAAATAGATCGAGAACCACTCCCAGCGAAGCAACCAGACCGCGGCCCGTGGCGGCGGAGCATCGACGGCGAGTCCGGGCCGGATGCCAGGCGGAGCGAGCAACACGGCGGCCACGCCGGCTTGCATCAGCATCCCATCCGACTGGTACGCCGAGAAATCCTGCAACGCCGCGAGGCACGACAGAAACGCGATGGTGCAGGCCGCGGCAGTCACCCGCGGCCAAATGTTGGCGGTCAGCAGCATCGAGGCGATGAGCCCCGACCAGACGAGGACGTTCAGCGCGAGATCACTGGTGCCGAACCACAGCAGCGTGGGCGCGGCCCACAGGTGCACGATGCCGGGCGCGGCCTCGCGCATAGAATCGAGATACAACGTCGCGGGCAAGATCCCATTCGGCCCGATCAGCCCATGAATCTGAAATACCAGCGAGTAAAAGGCCGAACCGAATATGAGACCGAGCGCCCGCAGGAATATCCACCGCGGCCAGACCATCTCCGGCGCGGGCGCGGCCAGCGATCTCAGGATGGAATGCCTCCATTCAAGATGGTCGCCAACTTCGGCAGGTCGATGTTGCCGCCGGAGATCACGCACGCGACGCGCTCGCCGCGCTTCGCCGACCGCGCCGCGGCAACCGACGCCGCGCCGGCGCCCTCGGGCACGACGTGCGCCCGCTCGACCATCCAGCGCACCGCTGTCGCGATCTCGGCGACCGTGCTGACGACGGTGCCCGCGAGCAGCGATTTGGCGAGCGGCCACATGTCATCGAGCAGCGCCTGCCCGCCGATGCCATCGACAAAACTCGGCCGCCGATCGACGCGGGCGGCGCGGTCCTCGCGCAGCGACGCGGCGTAGGGCGCGGCTGTTTCGACTTCGCACGCGAGCACGCGCGCCGAGGACCCGGCGGCGCGTAGGCCAAGCGCAATGCCGCACGCGAGGCCGCCGCCGCCAAACGGCACGAGCACGGTGTCAACGTCCGGCATGTCCTCGAGAATCTCGAGCGCGATCGTCGCGTTGCCCGTCATCACGTCGACATCGGCGAACGGGTGAACGAAGCGACCGTCGAGTCCCGGATACGATCGCTCGACGAACACCTGCCACCAGCGCTCGGGCGACACCTTGATAACGGTGCCGCCGAGTCGCTCGACGGCGCTGGTCTTCGCGGCCGGCGCGCTCTCGGGCACGATGGCCGTGGCTGGAATGCCTTGTGCACGAGCGACCCAGGCCACGCCTTGCGCCATGTTGCCGGCGCTCGCGGTATATGCCGATCGCCACGAGCCCGAGGCGAGCGCGGCCGCCGCTCCGCGGATCTTGAATGATCCGATCGGTTGCAGCGTCTCCAATTTGAGCGCGAGGCCCTCGACGGTGATCAACGGCGTGCGAACGGCGATCCCGCGAATGCGTTCGCGGGTCGTCTCGATCGCATCGAGGGACAGCGAGGTGGGAAGTGTGACTGTAGAGGGCACGTTTCGTCGACCTGGTATATGCGGCGTTCCCCCATTCTATATGTGGTAGCATCGGCCACGTTAGTGGCTTGCGGATCGGGGCACTCGGCGACCGGACCGTCGGGGACCACCCTGTCGGTCGTGAGCGGCGACAGCCAGACCGGGACGTTCGGCGCCGCCCTCGGCTCACCGATCGTCGTGCATGTCGCGCCCGGGACAACCGTTACATGGCAGCCTTCGTCAGGCTCCGGCACGATCAGCGCGCCGGCGACCAGCGATGCGAATGGGCACGCCAGCGCGACGTGGACGCTCGGGCCCGAGTTCTTCGGCCAGTCGGCCGTCGTCACAGCGAATGGTCAATCCGTGACTATCTATGCATGGGGCAACGGCAGCGGAGATCTGGGCGGACGCCAGATTTTTCCAGCCGACAACGCGTGGAATACTGATATTTCGACCGCCCCGGTTGATGCCAATTCGGCGACGCTGATCGCGAGCTGCGGTGCTTCGAGCTCGCTGCACCCGGATTTCGGCACGGTCTACAACGGTGCCCCGAACGGGATTCCCTATGTCATCGTGCATGGGAATCAACCGCGAGTTCCGGTGAGTTTTCAGTATGCGAGCGAGAGCGACCCCGGACCGTATCCCGTGCCGCCGAACGCCTCCGTCGAAGGCGGCCCCAACGGCACCGGTGATCGCCATGTGCTCGTGCTGGATGCGGACGCCTGGAAGCTGTACGAGATGTGGGATGCCACTCCGGCGGGTGGCGGGAACTCCTGGACTGCCGGCTCCGGCGCGATCTTCGACCTCTCGTCCGACGCGCTGCGTCCGGCCGGCTGGACATCGGCCGATGCGGCTGGGCTCCCGATCCTGCCGGGTCTCGTCCGCTACGACGAAGTCGCCATCCATGGAGCGATCACGCACGCGCTCCGGTTCACCTGTCCGGTGACACGCAAAGGCTACATCGCTCCCGCGCGGCACGAAGCGTCGAGCGACACCAGCTCGGCGCTCCCGCCGATGGGCATGCGCGTGCGACTCAAGGCCAGCGTGTCGCTCGCGTCGTTTCCTCCGCATGTCCAAGTGATTCTGCGCGCGCTGCAGCAGTACGGGATGTTCGTGGCCGACAACGGCTCGGCCTTCTATGTGAGTGGCGCGCCCGATCCTCGATGGAGCGACGACGAATTGCATACGATGACGTCGCTCCACGGCAGCGACTTCGAGGTCGTGCGGATGGGGCCCGTCACCCCGTAGGTTTCGGTCATGAAGCTCAGCGCCAGAAATCAGATCCCGGGCCGCATCATTTCGATCGACTTCGACGGATTGATGGCCGAGGTGACCGTCGACATCGGCAGCGATCGCACGCTCACGTCCGTTATCACCCGACGCTCGGCCGACGCGATGGGGTTGCGCGCCGGTGACGACGTGACCGTCGTCGTGAAATCGACCGAGGTTATGATCGCGAAGTAAACGACGGGCGGGACGCGACGGAAGTGCCGGCGATGGCGGCGATGCCGGCGAGCGAGAACGTCGTGATGTGCTCGACCATCTCGTCGATCTGCGCTTCCGTATGGGGCAACGTATCGCCGAAGGCGATCGTGCGGAACTTGTCGGGCCGGCAAAATAAGAACTGCGAGTGGACGCTGATCGCGCACCGGAGTACGCGCGGATCGTCGTCCGCGGTCCCCAGCAATTCCGCCATGAGCCCACGCAGGTAGCGCAGCCGCGGCTGGAACCCGTGCTCGACGATCCACTCCGTGGCCGGCGTCGGCTCGGCCATCTCGTGAATCATGAGGCGGAAGATCCACGAGCCCGGGTCGATGCTGATCAAGAGGCGCACGTGCATGGCGATGTAGTGCCGCAAGCGCTCCTCGGCCGTCGAGCCGGGACGCGCTTGCATCGTGACGTCGCTGTGCTTCCGCATTTCCTGCACGGCGAGCTCCAGCACCGCCATGTAGAGGCCGAACTTGTCGCCGAAGTGGTAGTTCACCGCGGCGAGGTTCGCGCCCGCCGCGCGCGCAATGTCGCGCACGGTCACCTTCGCGAACCCGTGCTCGGCGAACATACGGATCGCCGTGTCGAGGAGCCGCTGGCGCGTCTCCTGGCCGCGCGGGCTGGAGTCGCTCACAGTGTCCGCCGAAAGAGCCGCGTGGCGATGGCCAGCGTGATCACGGTGAAGATCGCGAGGTACACGAGGTCCCCCCAGATCGCCTCGAACCCGGTGTTCTTGAGCAACAGACACTTGAACGCGTGCACCCCATAGGTGAATGGGTCGATGATGGCGATGCCTTTCATCCACGTCGGGAATGCTTGCTGTGGATACACCGCGCCACTGGGAAACCAGAGGAGCGTGTTGAGCAGGCCGAACATGGCCCGTGGAATGAGCGGGTCGCTCATGCGGGCCATCAGCATGAACATCATGCTGACGAGCGCCATGGACGTCATCACGACCACGACGGCGAGTCTCACCAAACGGAAGGGATCAAACGGGTGTGGAATGCCGGCGATGAGCGACCCGACGGTGATGAGCACGAACCCCGCGATCACCGCCTTGATCGTGCCGGAAATGTTGAAGCCGAGGATCAGCTCCAGCTTGCTGATCGGGGTGACGAGGTATCCCTCGTGCAGGCCGCGCGATTTGTCGTCGATGTAGATGATCCCGCCGCCGATCATGACCATGACGAAGATGGCCATGACGGTGGTGCCGGAGAGGAGATATTGGATGTACGGGACGTACGGATACACCTCCACGACATCCATCGAGGTCTGGGGCGGCACGCGACTCGCTGGCAGATCGGTTGCGGTGGAATCGTACGCCTGCACCATACCAGATACGCTTCCCTCGAGTGCACCGCTGGCGAACTGATCGGTGTTGTCTTCGATCAACGCGATCCGCGGATCATCCTTGGCGAGCACCCGGCGGGAGTACCCGGGCGGAATCGTCAGGACACCGCTCAGATGGCCGTTGCGCAGCGCCGTGAGGGCCGAGCCCTGGTCGTCGTAGGGCACCGCGTCGAAGGTGCGCGCGTTGGCCGCGACGGCGCCGGAGAGCTCGTGGAGCTTGACCGCCGGCACGCCGCGGTCTTGATCGACGACGCCCAGCTTGAGGCCTTTGACCTTGCCGCCGAAGGCGTAGCCCAGAACGACGAGCTGCACGATCGGCATAATGCAGGACATGACAATGAGCGCGGGGCTCTTACTGAACCGCCGCAAGTCGCGCTCGACGAGTGCCCAGATGCGTTGCATGCTATCGTCTCAGCGTAAACGGACTGTCCGCGGCCGACGGGGATTGGAGCTCATCGCGGAGTTGGCGGCCCGTGAAGTGGAGGAAGACGTCGTCGAGTGTGACGCTCGCGACGCCCAGCGTTTGCACCGTGACGCCGTTGGCGTCGGCTGCTTCCAAGACGCCGCGCGTGGTCTCTGGCGCGTGATGCGTCGTAATGCGGAAGACGTGACCCTCGGTGACCACGTGATCCACTCCCGGGATCCGGCTCAGTCGTGACTCCCAGTCGGCGGGCGCCTTGGCGAACGTCATCTCCAGCGTGTCGGCGCCCGCGACGCTCTCTTTGAGATTGGTTGGGGTGTCCAGCGCGACCAGCTTTCCATGATCCACAATGGCGATGCGGTCGCACAGTTTGTCCGCCTCGTCCATATAGTGTGTCGTCAACAGGACGGTCAGATCGCGATCGGCTTTGATCTTACGCAGCATCTCCCACACACCCGTGCGCGATACCGGATCCAGTCCGGTCGTCGGCTCGTCGAGAAAAAATATTTTCGGCTCATGCACGAGCCCCCGGGCAATCTCGACGCGGCGGCGCATGCCGCCTGACAACTTCTTCACCGGTTGGTCGGCCCACTGCGTGAGCTCGACGGCCTCGAGCAGCTCGCTGATCAGGCGCTTGCGCTTCTCGCGTGCCACGCCGTAGAGCTTCGCGAAGATGGTGAGATTCTCGCGCGGTGTGAGTTCGAGGTCGCTGGTCAGGGCCTGCGGAATGACGCCGATCGCGCGGCGCACATCGTCTGGTGACGTGGTGACATCCGCCCCCGCGATAATGGCCGTGCCTGATGTCGGAGGGATCAGCGTGACCATCATGCGAATCAACGTCGACTTGCCGGCGCCGTTCGGACCGAGCAGACCGAAGATCTCGCCCGGCTCGACGCTGAACGAGATGTGATCAACGGCCGTGAATGTGCCGAATGTCTTCGTGATCGAGCGGACGTCGACGGCGGCGCTCACGTGTGGGTGACCCGCGGAGGCAAAAGCACATATGCGGTCATGCCGACGGCGAGGCGGCGATCCTTGTTGTCGACGCGTACCCGAATCTCGAACGTCTTGATGTCACGCTTGGACCGGCTGACGTCCCGTTGCGTCGCGAACCCCGCGTCGACGCCGCGATAAATCACGACGCCCCGGCGCTCTTCTCCTGACGGAAGCCGGACCACGAGCGAGTCGCCGAGGCGCACGCGATCGATGTACGTCTCTTCGACGTCCCCGCGGATCCAGAGTCCGTCGGGATTGATCAAGGTGACGATCGGCTGCCCGGCCGTGACGACCTCGCCGCTGCGAACGGCCCGAACGTCGACAATACCGGCGATGGGCGAGCGGACCTCGGTGTACGCGAGCCGCACGTCGGCTTTCGCCTGCTGCGCGACCGCGGCGTCGCGCTCTTGCCGCGCCGCGCCGAGCTCACTGCGCTTCATCGCGACCTGCTCCGATGCCGCTCGCGCCATGGCGAGGGCGGCGCGCTGGGCCGCGACCTGCTTATCCGCCGCGTCGGCCCGCGCTTGAGCGACGTCGTAGGCGTTCTGCTGGGAGTCGAGCTCTTGCTTGGCGACGCCGCCCGTTTTGGCGAGCGCGACATACCGATCGAGCTGGACCTTGGCGTTGGCCAGGTTCGCGGATGCTTCGGCTTGCTGCGCGACCGCGGCGGCCAGGAGCGCCTCGGCCTGGGTGATCTGATCGTCCGTCTGCATCTGGTTCAGCCGAAGCGACGCTTCGCTCTCCTGGACTTTCACCGAGTCCTGGGCGGCGCTGTGTGTGTAGTACGCCTGATCAGCGGCGAGCTCCGACGGGACGAGCTTGGCGACCAGCTGATTGGGTGTGACCGAGTCGCCTTGGTTGACGAGCAGTTGGGAGATTTGACCGCCGACCTGAGGGCTCACGATGACGTCGTCAGTCGTCACGACGCCCGTGAGCACGAGGTCGGTGGATCGCGAGTTGATGACCCAGGCAACGATGGCGACAAGGAGGAGCGAGGCAGCCCCGAGCGCGAGACGCTTACGTTTCATGGCTCCAATATAACAAACGACTGTATGAAACGCGAGTTTTACTGTGGCGCTCGCGGTTTCCGTTTGCTATACATCTCATTCGTATGCGGGCACTTGTCCGTTTTCAGCTGCTTGCCGCAATAGTGGCTATCGCGACCGCTCAGGCGCAGCAATTTGCCTCCGCGGTGGGCGTTGTCGTGGACAGCGTGCACGGTGGGCCACTCCGCGGGGCGCTCGTTGTCGTCGAGGGCACTGACGCCGAAGCAACGGTCGATGATCACGGACGGTTCCGCATCGATAGCATTCCACCCGGCCCGCACCAACTCGGCGTGTTCCATCCACTGTTGGACTCTCTCGGCGTCGCCGTGGGGACGGGCAAGCTCACGTTCGATAGTGGCTCCGCGACCTCCGTCGTGTTGGCGACGCCGTCGGTCCCCAGCATTATCGCTCTCTATTGCAACGAGGACGAGCGCGCCCACGGCGCCGGCGCGATCATTGGACGTGTCATGATCGCGGACAGCGATGAGCCCGCGACGAATGCGACGGTTCGCTATACCTGGCGGTCGGTCATCCGCGACAAACCGGTGCTCGAGGCGCACGTGTCTGCCGATGGCGAGTACCGTATCTGCGGCGTGCCCCTCGGCGCCCGCGGCGTTATACGCGCCGAGCAGGGTGGTCTCGTCACCGGCGACATGCCGGCCGATGTGGCGACGCGGCCGCTGGCGTTAGTGGCGCTGCATCTTCCCCATGCGCGCCAAGGCAACAGCGCGGGCGCGGTCGTCTCGGGTCGCGTGGTCGACGTGCACGGCATACCCGTCATGGGTGTCGATGTGATCTTCGATTCGTTGACGAGAACACTGACGACGGACAGCGGCGCGTTCACGTTGCGTGGATTGGCGTCGGGTTCGCGCGCGCTGCAGTTCCGGAAAGTCGGGTTCCAGGCCATCGATCTACCCGTCGATCTGTCCACCGCGAAGCCCGCATCGATGAGCGTGACCCTCACTCCCGCACCGCCGGTGCTGGCGACGGTCGACGTGAGGGCGTCGCGTCAGAAGGCCCTGGATCGCGTCGGATTCACGGGGCGTGAACGATCGGGAGCGGGCGTATACTTGACGGAGAGCGACATCGAGAAGCGCAGCCCGGTGACCTTTTCAGATCTGGCCCGGACCGTTTCCGGACTCAAGGTGACCTTGCGCAACGGACAGAACGTCGTGACCCAGCCGCTCGGCGAGTCGTACCGGGCCACCGGGTGCGTCCTCTACGAGCTGGATGGCACCGCGTTCAGTGACGAGCCACCGGGCTCGATCGACGCCCATATCCAACCAGCGTCGATTATCGCGATGGAGGTGTATCATCCGGGCGCCGCGCCGCTCCAAATCCTACAGGATGCGACGCCCGGCGATTTCGGCATGCAACAACCGCCCAACAAGACGCAGCAAGCGCAAACGCGTCTGGACACGCCGGGAACGGTGCAGGGCGTGGGGAGCGTCACGACCACGTCGTGCACGGTGGTCGTCATCTGGACCAAGGCGACATCGGGCGGGAATTAAGCTCCGAGACGGAGATTAAGCGCGCTCTCATATTACAAACACGCGCACTCGATATGTCGCATTACGGCCGTTGTCTCACAATGTGATAACAACCGGCTTGCATCGTGACCCCAACATAGCAAACATTGTGGCCCATGCAGAGCCCGCCGGGTCCCATCAGTCGTGGCGAACACCTCGCGTTTCTCGAGGTGCTCGGGTCCATGCGCGCGAACGATGCGCGGTGGACGCCGACGATGGCGGGCTTTGTCACGGTTCGCCTCGTCGATAAGTGGGCCGAGGCGTTGCGCGGATGGCTCGCCCCGCGGCCGAGTGAAGTCGCGGCGGTGCGCGATGCGATCGACAAGGTCGCGGCCGGACCGACGCGCAACGCGCTGACCGCGATCGTCGATGCGATTACACAGTCCTGGGGGCGCCGACGATGCCAGGTGTCGGCGCGCTTGCTCTCGTACGCGGCCCTCTTATCGGACGGCCGCGAGTGGGCGTTGTCGGCGGACATCTATCGGACATTCCTCTCGCTCGCGTATGAGACCGAGCGCGATCTCGTGTGCCACGCCTGGCATCGCATCGGCTGGTGCGAAGCGTGGCTCGGCCACTACCCCGAGGCCGAGACCGCGTTCTCGCTGGCGCGCGAGCAAGCCCAGGAGTTGAGTGACCGCTACGTGGAGCTCGCCTCTGCCCAAGGACTTGCGGTGATCGCGTCCCGGCGAGGCAACCTCCCCAAGGCCGACGCTGAATTCGCCGCCGTGGTGACCGCCTGCGAGCAGTACCTCGCCGAGGTTCCCGCGTTGGGCGAACTGCTCGCTTCAGCGCTTCACGAGCGAGGCAACACCGCCGTGCGGCGCGGCGACCTGGATCGCGCATTCGCGCTGCTCGGGCGCGCGCTGAGCGAAGCGCGCGACCAGAATCAGCGCGACCGGATTCTGCTCGATCTCGCGTTCGCGTTTATGGAAGTTGGATTGCTCGACACCGCGCGGCGTGCGTACCTCGTGGTTGAAATCGCCGGTGACGATCCCAAGCTTCGCTGGATTGCTGGGGTGAACTTGATGCACCTGGCGACTCTCGAGGGTGCCGAGACCGTGTTCGAGCGGCATCGGAAGGCCCTGGTGAGTGAGCCGCTCCCGCCGCGACTCGCGGTCAGTTTTCAGATCACCGTCGGCGAGGGATATAAGCGATTCGGCCGGACTCCACAGGCCCGCGCGGCGTTCGATCGGGCTATCGTGCTGGCCGAGCGCCATCAGTTGAACAGGGAGTTGATCGAGGCAGAGACGGCGCGTGACGCCTTGGTATCAGAGGCGACCGCGCCGAAGGTCGACCGCGTTATCGAGCCCGTGGACCTGGGAGAGGCGACGGTCCATGCACGAGAGGTGGTCGAGCTCATGAGCGCCGAGCTGGCCGGCGCCGGAGTATGAGTCCGGCGCGCGACCATTCGGAAACTGGATCAGCAGCCGCCTTGGCCTGCCTGCACGCCGCCGCAGGCGGGATGGACCGCGGAAGTGGTCGTGTGAGTGGCCACGTGAGAGGCTGTGGCATCGGCTGGGGCAGTAGCTGAAGTACACGCAGCAAGGGAAAGAGCAGCAATCGTAGCAAGCGCGAGTGAAAGACGACGGATCATACGAGGCTCCAGACAAGTGGGTGAAGGATCTCGACCTTCACTGTGCGACATCGACCCGCCGAGGTCGATGTCGTGCTGGGGCGTAGCGACCGCGTGCGCGGGCGCATTATAAATGGCACATGAGACGCGTTTAAGAATCGTCTCGTTTCTGAGAGAATTCTTATCCGCGTCGCTGCGTGTAGCGCTCGGTCCCCGACACGAGTTGCACGCCACGCACTCGGTTGACGAGCTCGACGACACGCTGCGCGTCATTGCCGCCGACATTGCGATCGTCGACCCGGAGTTCGCGAGTCAGGCGCTCCTCGAACTGTTAGCGGTTCTCGATAAGCACGTATCGGTGCACGTCGTTAGTTACACAACGGTGTCGCCGGCGGCCATGCGCGCGCAGATGCAGTTCGCGCTGCGCGGGCATCGGCACCTGGTGCTCAAAGGATTCGATGACGGGCCGGTGCAGTTTCGCACCTACCTGGAAGATTTGCGCGGCGATGCGCTCGGCGAGATCCTCTTGGCCCAGTTGCGCCCCGCGCTCGAGCGCTTGCCGACGCCCGTCTCGCGCGCGATCGAGGAGCTGTTCCGATCGCCCGCCACGATCGAGAGCGTTCCGGCGCTCGCACGATTGGCCGGTGCGCGGCATCGTCGGCCGCTGCACGAAGCGTTAGCCCGTGCTGGCTGGCAGTCCGCTGGGACGCTCATTCGCGCCGCACGCGTCGTGCGTGCCTACGCCTACCTGACGCAGGGCGACAACCGGGTGCGGGACGTGGCCGCCAAGCTCGGATATGCGACGTCGCGCGGGTTGGCCAACGAGGTCCGTGCGGTGTCCGGACTACTCCCCTCGTCCCTGGGCGCCCTCACGCCGCAGGCCTTTTTGGCCCGGGTCGCCGCGGGTCTGGTGCGGCCACCTGTCTGGGCGCAACGGGCACCCGCCGCCGATCTGGCCCTGGAGCGCGTCGCGCCCGAGGAGCGGTTCGCCGACTGAGCCCGGTCCACGTATTTTTCCAGTATGACACTTTACGCCAGCCGCATTGCGGCTTTGGGAACCGAAAATGCTTTTCGCGTTGGCGATGATATCGCCCGCGTGACGCCGCAGCTTGCCGCGCGCGGCATAGATGTGATCCGACTGAACATCGGCGAGCCGGATTTCGATAGCGCACCGCACATCAATGACGCGGGTTGCGCGGCAATCCACGCCGGTAAAACGCACTACACCGATCCGCAAGGCATCCTGCCACTCCGCGCCGCGATCGCCGCTCACGTCAAGCGGACCCGCGGCATCGCGGTCGATCCCGCCCAGGTCATTGTCACGACCGGCGGCAAGCCATCGATTGGCTTCACGATGCAGGCGTACGTCAATCCGGGCGACGAAGTGATTTATCCGAGCCCGGGATTTCCCATTTACGAGTCGTGGGTCACGTATGTCGGTGCCAAGGCCGTGCCACTGCCGTTGCGCGAAGATCGAAATTTCATCTTTACCACCGAGGATCTCGCCGAGCGGATCAGCACGAAGACCAAGGTCATCATTCTCTGCTCGCCGTCGAACCCGACCGGTGGTGTATTTGACAAGGGGGAGCTCGAGCAGCTCGCGAAGTTGATCAGGCGACGCTGCGGCCCCGAGGTGCGTATCTACTCCGATGAGATTTACGAAGACATCATCTTCGACGGGCACGCGCACCACAGCATCGCGTCCGAAGAGGGAATGGCCGAGCGGACGATCATCGCATCGGGCCACTCGAAGGGCTTCGCGATGACGGGTTGGCGACTCGGTTGGGCTGTCTTGCCGACCGTCGACGAGGCGCAGGTCTTCAAGCAGCTGACGATCAACACGGTGTCGTGCGTTGCGCCCTTCATCCAAGAGGCAGGGCGCGTGGCGCTCGAGAGTCCGCTCTCTCCGCCGGTGGTGAAGAACATGGTGACGGCGTTTCAGCATCGGCGCGACAAGGTGGTCGCGGCGTTCAACCGTATCCCGGGGATCCAGTGTCAGTCGCCGAAGGGTGCGTTTTATCTCTTCCCGAACGTCGGGGGTCTCTGCCGTCGCTTCGGGCTCATTGACGACGAGGGCCGCGCCACGCCGACCGCCGAGCGTTTCGGTACACCGGCGCGGGCTCTCCAGGCGTTCCTCCTGGAGCGCTACGGCGTCGCCACCATGGACCGTCACTCATTCGGGCGCATCGGCGCGGACGGACAGCACTTCCTCCGCGTCTCGATCGCGGCGAGCCTCGAGCGTCTCATGGAAGCGACCGATCGCATCGCCCGCGCGGCGAAGGACAACGAGGGGTTCGCCGAGTTCGTTCAGGCGTACGCGGCTAGCGCACGGGTCTGACGGCGAGATCTTTCGGCCGCAGACGTTCACCTGTCGCGCGGTCAACGATGTCGTAGTCGATCGGCCGGCCAGTGGGTCGGTCGATGAGCTCCACCGTCGGGCCATCAGGGAGCACCCACTTCGTACCCCACCGGATGAGCACGACGAACAGCGGCCAGAGATCGCGCGCCTTTGCGGTCGGTACGTATTCGTATCGCGGGGGCCGCTGCTGGTACCGCTGACGTTCGAGCAACCCGTCATCAACCAGCGCGCTCAATCGCTGGGCAAGAATGTTTGTCGCAATGCCCAGGTTTGCCTGGAATTCATCGAACCGGCGCAGGCCGTTCAGCGCATCGCGAAGAATCAAAATGCGCCAACTGTCACCCACCTCAGCCATACTACGCGCGATCGGACATTCCATGCATTAGATTACGCCGTATGACTTTCAAATTGCAAGCGACTATCGTCGATGCCGTGCGAACCCCGCGGGGGAAGGGCAAGCGGGGTAAGGGAGCCCTGACCGAGATCCACCCTCAGGAGCTGTTCGCGCAGACCCTGAACCACTTGGCTGAAAAGAGTGGCGTCGCCCCTGGCGATGTCGGCGATGTGGTCGTCGGCTGCGTCTCGCAAATCGGCGAGCAGGGTGCGAACATCGCGCGCAACGCCGTGCTGGCCGCAGGCTGGCCCGACGAGGTGTCCGCCACGACGATCAACCGCTTCTGCGGTTCAGGCCTGCAGGCGGTGAACTTTGCCGCGATGGCCGTGGCGAGCGGCACGATGCCGGTCGCCGTCGGTGGCGGCGTCGAAAGCATGTCGCACTACTCGCTCGGCGCCGACGGCGGCGGGCAAGATGGCGGCAACCTGCGCCTCCGCGAGCGGGTCCATCAAGTCCCACAAGGGATCAGCGCGGACCTCATCGCCAGTCTGTATCACGTGTCGCGGGCCGAGGTCGATGCATTCGCGCTCGAGTCGCAGCGGAGAGCAGCGGTGGCGCAGCGCGAGTGCCGGTTCTCGAAGAGTCTCTTCCCCGTGACCGATCCAGCGACCGGCGCTGTTGCGCTCGCGGTCGACGAGTACACCCGTCCCTCGTCAACGATCGAGGGACTGACCGCGCTCGCGCCCGCATTCGCCGACCACCCCGAGCTCGATGCGATCGCGCTGGCGAAGTACCCGTCGGCCGGGACGATCCGACACGTGCACACGGCCGGCAACTCCAGCGGTATCGTCGACGGCGCCGCTGCCGTGTTGGTCGCGTCGCCGGACTATGTCGCCGCGAACGGTCTCCGGGCTCGTGCGCGCATCCGGGCCATGGCGACGATCGGAAGCGAGCCGCTCATCATGCTCACGGCGCCGACGGCGGCGTCACGCAAGGCGCTGGCATTGGCTGGGATGTCCGTGGGCGACATCGATTTGTGGGAGATCAACGAGGCCTTCGCGGTTGTGCCCATTCACACGATGCGGGAGTTGGCGCTCGATCCCGCTCGCGTCAACGTCAACGGCGGCGCCATCGCCTTAGGCCACCCACTCGGCGCCACCGGTGCGATGTTGCTCGGTACGGTGCTCGATGAGCTGGAGCGGCGCGATCTCGCCACGGGACTCGTCACCCTATGCATCGGCGGCGGCCAGGGCGTCGCGACTATTGTCGAGCGGGTGTGAACAGCACGGCGAACACAACGAGAATGAGCGCCGCCAAGCCGGCGGGAATGAGCCAGATCGTTGGCCAGGCATGTCCCGTTGGCGTGGCGAACGCGTCCACAATGCGGCCCGACAGGCTATTGCCGATCAGCAGCCCGGCGCCCTGAGTGACGAAGGCCAGAAATCCCTGCGCGGCTGCTCGAACCTGAAAATCAGCGCGCTGGTCGACGTAAATCTGCCCGGTCACGAAAAAGAAGTCATAGCAGACGCCGTGCAGCAGGATGCCGAGGTAGAGCATCCATGCGAGCGACCCGGTGTTGCCATATGCGAAGCACACGTATCGCAACGCCCACGCGGCCATACCGATGAGCAGGATGCGCTTGACGCCGAGCCGGGCCAGGAGGAGCGGCAGCAGCAGCATGAACCCGAGCTCGGACATCTGACCAAAGGTCATTTTGCTCGCGGGCTCCGGCAGTCCGATTTCGTTGAGAAAGAGGTTGGTGAAGGCGTAATAGAACGCGAGCGGGATGCAGAGCAGAAACGAGCCGACGATGAACGTGGCGAACGACCGATCACCCAGCAGCTTCAGCGCGTCGAACCCGAGGACGTCCCGGATGCGGACCGCCTTTCCAGCCGCGTGCGGCGGCGTGTGCGGCAGCAGGAACGAGTAGAGTCCGAGGACGATCGACGCGCCAGCCGCGATCTCGAGCGGCACGACCGTCGGCTCCACGTGCAGCCGGCCCACGAGAAGCCCGGCGACGATCCAGCCGATCGTTCCAAGCGCCCGGACCGCGGGGAACTCTCGCGCCGGATCCTTCATGTGGTCGAACGACAGGGAGTTGGTGAGCGCCAGCGTCGGCATGTAGCACAGCGCGTAGGCGACGAGTACCGGGTAGAACGCGCCGAACGTGACGGCGCGCGAGGCGGCGTACATCAAGAGGCCGCCGGCGAGATGGAGCAGTGCCAGCGCTCGCTCCGTCGCGAGAAAGCGGTCGGCGATCATCCCGACGAAGAACGGCGAGATCATCGCGGCGAGTGCAGTCGCGCCGTATGCGGTACCGATCTGGGTGCCCGAGAACTTGAGGGTTTGCCCCAGATACGTGCCCATGGTCACGAACCAGGCGCCCCAGACGAAATACTGGAGAAACATCATGGCCGAGAGCTTCACGCGGACGGTGCTCATGGGGCCATAAGATGCGCCTATTTAGACCAGTCTGGAATCTCTCCGATCAGCCACCGCGCGGGTGGGCACGATAGAGGCCGGGGTGGTCCGGCTGACGAGGTGTGGCGCTTGGCGCATGAACGTCTGGTCGACGAGCTGCGACGTGATGAACGCCGCGGCGTCGATGCGTGAGATCGGGCTCGCGCGTACGGGGGCTTCGAGGACCGCGGTGTATGAGCCGGTGTGCGGTCCGGCGGTGAGGCGTGCCGGACGCACGATCGTCCAGTCGAGCGGGCTCTCTCGCACGGCGGCCTCGCGCTCGCGTGCGTCGCGCCGGGCGCCGTGGCCGAGCACGGACCGGAAAAATCCGCCGGCCCCTTGGGCGTCGTGCACATGGAGCGCCGTGTCGCTCACGTAGATGAGCCGCGCGGCGCCCGCATGTGTCATGGCGCGGATCACGACGCGGGTCCCGTAGAGCAGCGGCACGGGCGAGCGATCCGCGGTAGGCCGGTTGGCGACGGCCCAGATGACCGCGTCCTGATCGTGCATCGCACGGTCGACGGCGCGCGCATCGTGCACGCTGCCGCCGAAGATCCGAATCTCGGGATCGCCGGTGAGCAGTGGAGCCGGATGCCTGGTGTATGCGGTAACCGTGCAGTTGGCCGCGAGCGCTCTGGTCAGGAGCGCGCGGCCGAGGCGCCCGGAGGCGCCAAGGACGAGCACTTTCATTGGCTAAAGAGTGGCACGCAGGACAAGGTGCCACCCGGTCAGCCGAGTATCAACTCTGTTTCAGCTCATCCTTTTCAACTGCGAGATCGAGCGCCCGCTCAAGCGCTCCTTCCAAGTAAACGCGCGTGAGCCCACCGGCCCAATACGACACATCTGTTCGGTTGGGCTGGACCGTCTCGCGCGCCGAGCTGAGGACGGGACCACCGCTGTTGGGCTCGAACTCCAGCCACGCCTCCCAGCGGCCGATGTCGTCTTCCTTGCCGCAAACACGCGGGTAATACGCCACGCCGTCACGCGAGACGATCGACTCGTTGAATCGAACAAACTCCTCGGCCATCGGCAGAGAAGACTCGCAACCCGCGCGCCATCCCTAGAAAGAAACCTGAAGATCCGATGTAAAGAGGCGATCTGTAGTGCGAAATCCCGGCGGCGGCAGGTTCGCGTAGTGGATGGCGTAGCCGATCTTGATCGCGAAGTGCTTCGAGAGGGGAGCAACCAGATCCGTTTCGGAGTTGATGCGGAAATCCTCCTCGCGCTTGAGATCTGGCAGTCCTTCCACGAACTGTTGAAAGTAGGCGTCCTTGGCGAAAGCGAACTTGTATGTGATCGCTCCACGCGCGTCGGCGTGCTGATCCATCGAGTCCGGCAGGAGCTTCTGCTCGGTGTACGCAAAGCCGGCATCGAGCTCGAGCGAATGCCGTTTGGGAAGGATCGGCGTGAACGCGAAGCCGCCGCCCTCCTGGAAGTCGTAGTCGATGCCGGCGAACGTGTTGCGCGCGAAGCCCGCCAGCGCGTACAGTCCAACGATCTTCGTGAGCGAATACTGGTCGCGGATGCCGGCCGTCCAGATGTTGGTCTGCACGACGTTCTTGTTCTGCCCGTACACGACGGTAAAGGCCTGATCGATCCGATTGACGGGACTCGTTCGGAGCGTCAACTGATCCGCGAAGTTGATGGTCGACACCTGCGTATTGCCAGATGTGGCCACGTAGCCCAGGTCGCCGTGAAACACGACGAAATGGGTCGTATCCTGCGCCGCGATGGCGGCGGGGATCAGGACGAGAATGGCGAGCGCTTGCTTCACAGCGTTTTGACCATGAGAATGTCGGTTTGGAGCTCGTTTCCGAGTCGAAAGGGGTAATTGCCGGCGTCGGCAAAGCCGACCTTGCGATAAAATGCGATGGCCCGGGGATTCTTATCCCACACCGCGAGCCAAATCGTGGCTGCGCCGCGCTCGGCGGCGGCCGTGCAGGTCTCAGTCATGAGCCGTTGCGCGACGCCAAGACCGTGCCAGGCGCGATCAACATAGAATCGTTTGATCTCGAGTGCCCGCGCATCGCCGACCGCGGGCGGAGCAATCTCCCGTGTCACCTGTGCGTAGGCGATGAGCTCTGGGGCTTGCGCCACGAGGATGAACCCGCTCGGGTCTTCGATCTCCACGCGCTGTTGCTCCGGTGAAAACGCACTGGCCAGGTGCATGGCCATGTTCTCCGGGGTATTGAACGCCGCGTACGTGTCCCGAAAGGTCTTGGCGCCGAGCGCCGCCAGCGCCCCCGCGTCGGCCGCGACGGCGTACCGGATAGTCTCCAAAGGCATGGCTCGAAACTACGTCCGGTAGCGGTTCGTCTGCATGGTATGCAAGTTCTCGAGCAGAGCCCGACGCTCGTCGTCTGTCACCAGAGCGCGACCTCTATGCGCGGGTTCGGGCTCCTCTTCGCGGGACTCGGCGCCGGCGCGCTCGTGCTCGTGACGCACGTCGACGCCTCGCACACGAGCGGATCGCCCTGGGTCGCCTACGTCGTCGGCATCGGGTTCGTCATCGCCGGCCTCCTGATGTTCTGCAAGGCCGAGGATGACCGGATCGTGCTCGATGGCGCGGCGCATGTCGCGCGGATCATTCGCCGGGGGCTCTGGCGGCGGTCGATGACCGAGGTGCCATTCGCGAAGATCCAGGACGTCGCGCTCGAAGTCACGACGATGAGCAACGTGTCGAACAACACCGGGAACCGTCTGACGTGGCGTCCGGTGTTCGTTTGCGAGAACAACAGGCGGGTGCCGTGGACCCCGATGTCGACGAGCGATCGCACCTCGCAAGCGCGTGCGGTCGCCGCGGCGCGGGCCATCGGCGGGTGGAACGCGTTGCCCGTGGAGGGCTCTCCCGCGTTGGCGCAGGCCGCGCGGGCGGTCAACATGGGGTGCCTCTACGTGTTCTGCGCCGTGTTCTTCGGGATTCTACTGCTGATCATGGGCGTTCAGGTCGCGCCGCTCGCCACGTGGGTGCCGACGCCGGCGACCGTGGTGGCGTCCGGTGTCGGCGTCGTGCAGAGGAGCAAAGGCGCGACGTACCAGCCGACGGTGTCGTATCGGTACACCGTCGGCGGCACGCCGTACATCTCGAACCGCGTCTCGGTCATCACAGAGTCAGCGAGCGAAAAGTGGGCGCAGTCTGTCGTCGACCGCTATCCGCAAGGCGCCTCGGTCACGGCGTGGTATGATCCGAAGCATCCGGGGAACGCGATTATCGACCACCACATGGCGAGGATTCCCTTCATCATGATGGGGATCGCGCTCGCCGTCGTGCTGTTGGTCGTGTACGCCGCCAAGCGCACCCAGGCCCAGATGCAATCCGCCCTCGCGGGTGGCGATGTCCCGGTGGTCCCCGCGCGCTAGCTCGGCTGACAAATCAGCCCGTTGTGGGCCTTGATGTACCCGGCGCGACGGACGCGCAGCCCATGCTCGTGCGCGTAGAGTCCCAGCTGCTCCACCCGCATCAGCTCCCGATAGCCGTAGTTCATGTAGTCGGCCATGATCGTGTAGAACGCGCGGCCGCGGATCTGGTCGCGCGGCGTCGTGATGATCGCCACGCCGCCGGGCTTGAGGAAGCGCCGGTGGAGCTCGAACGCCTCGTGCTTGTACTCGTCGGGGAAGTGCTCGACGAGGCCCACGCTCAGCACGATGTCGAACTCGCGCCCGTACGTGAGTGAGCGGATATCGGCGACCTCGAAGTCGATCGCCATGTGTTCCCGATGCCATATGCGCCCGCTGCCCCAAAACGGGTATGCCTCCGGAAATTTCCCGAATCGATCCGTGCGACAGAAATCGTCGTAGTCCACGAGCACGGCATGCCCACCGGGATACATCGCGAGCAGCTGCATCGCCTCGTACCCGTCGGCGGCGCCGAGGTACAGGATCTCGGGCCGCTTGACGTCGAGCCCATCGAACAGCGCCCGCTTGCCACGCGGATCCCACACGGCATCCTCGACGCGATGCACGTGGTTCCAGATGGCGAGCTGGAGTAACTCGCGTGTCGTCTCTTTCACGCCGTGGAGATCGAGATGCGTCGCGGCCCGCACCAGCTCCGCGCGAGTGGTACTCATCGCGGCCACGGTGTCCGTCGTGAACAGCTCATGGAAGTGCCGATTGAACCGGATCCACGACTCTTTCACGGGCATGGTCGCGCCATGTTCGGCCTCCCACTCGCGCTTCTCGGCCGCCCACCGTTCCACCCGGTACGGCCGGCCGACATCCCGCCACGTCACCCGGCTCCAGTCCGTCGATCCAAGGTCGACGAACACGTCCGGAGGCGACTGCCGCGTGTCCACGCGATATGTCGGAAGTGCGTAGTTCTCACCCGTCATTCCCCTTTACCATAGCACGCCCGCGAGCATCCTTGCGAGGGCGGTTGCTAGCCGTATGTTCCCTGTATGACCCGCACCGGCGCCAACCTGCTGGTGGTCGATGACGAGCCGGCGATCGCCCGGTCGCTGTCGTTGCTGTTTACCCGCCGCGGGCACCGGGTGATTGTCGCCCCGGGGGGTAACGCTGCCCTCGAGGTGATGTCGCAGACGCACGTCGACTGCGTCGTACTGGACTACCGGCTGCCGGACATTCGAGGGGACGCCCTCTACGCTTACATGGCGGCCCGCCAACCGGACCTCTCCGGGAAGGCCGTGTTCCTCACGGGTGATATTGTGCCGGATGTCCGAGACGCTTTAGAGCGCACGGGTTGCCACGTGGTCGCTAAGCCATTCGAGCTGGCCGACTTAGTCGCTATCGTGGACCAGGTCCTCGCCGCAGGGGAGACCCGCGCGGGTTGACTGTGGGATCTTGCCCGGTTAGGCTCAGAATGAATGGACGTTCAGTCAGCGGTCGACAAACGTGAAGCTATAGAGGACGCCGCTCTCGCGTTGTTCGTCGAACAGGGCTTCCATGGGACCACGGTACCTGAGATCGCGCGCCGTGCCGGGGTAGGCACTGGTACGCTCTATCTCTACCACGCGAGCAAAGACGAGCTGCTGAATGCGCTCCTGCTCAAGTGGTGCCGGGCAGTGGCCGACAGTATTCAGGCCGCGACTCGCCGAGCGACGACGCCTCGTGCGGTATTCGCGGCGCATTGGGAGGCGGCGGTCGCGTTCGGCGAGCAGTACCCCGCAGCATGGGATTTCCTGATGGCCTTTCACGACTCGCCCTACATCGCCGAGGAGACCCGCCGGGATATTGCCGCGATCAAGGCTCCGCTCGTCAGCATCTTCTACACCGGCGTCGAGCAGGGTGTTTTCAAGCCATTGCCGCCCGAGCTGCTCCACACGGTCTGCGTCGGCATCATGTCCCAGGTCCGCGTGCTCGCGGTGCGGGGCGACACGCCCGTGACCCCGGAGCTGTGGCGGGCGGCAGAGGCGATGGCGTGGGAAGCGATCAGTTGTCGAAAATCGAAGGTGTGAAACGTCAGGCATACAGAGACCGTTAAGTCCTTTACACTATCGACCGTCGATGAGCGCTATGTCAGAGCATGAAGCTGCCCTCAAGGCCGCGATTCAGAGTGCGGCGGCCGGTCCATGGGGCAACCTGTCCCGCGTTGAGCGCGCCGTGAGGCGCTTCGCGCGCGCGGGACGGCAGCAGGGACTCCCGCCGGAGCGCATGCTGATCCGGCTCAAGGAGCTGAGTCGGCCCGCCGTCCAGCCGCTGCTCGCGACCGAGCGTCGCGCGTGGGCGCTGCACGTGCTCTCGGCCGCGGTAAACGCGGCGGTATCCAGCGTGTTCGTCGAGACAGAGCGGGTGGCGACCCCGCCTGTCGCGGCGCCGTCATGAACTGATTACGCAAACGCTGCCGCGCTCTAGCGCGGCGCGTGACGCACGAGGGGCTCCCGCTCGGCTTCTGGCTCCTCCGCCAGCGAGAGGCGCTCGCTGATGTGGCATTCCGCCTGCTGCTCGTCTACGCGGCGTGCGCGGTGTGCTATCTGATCTTCCCGGTCGTTGGCCCGGCGCCGCTTCCACCGGTGGCCGATGCCGTCCGACACGGTGCGTTCTTCGAGATCTCAGCGGCGGTTGTCGCGGGTCTTCTCCTCGCGGGCCTCCTGCACACCGTGACGGCGATTCCCTGAGCACGCCATTAGTTTGGGGCGCATGCGCTCACGGGCCTGGGTGGGCTTGCTGCTCGTCGCTGCGTGCTCCGATGCAACGGCACCGGGAGCCACTCTGCTCCGCAACGGTCCGGTCGTGTACATGCATCGGAACCCGACGGCCGGCAACGTCGATATTTGGCGCATCGATCCCGACGGGAGCAACGCACTCCAACTGACGCCGAGTGGCCAGGACCACGTATGGCCCGCCCTGTCGTCTGATGGCGAGCGGGTCGCCTATGTGTCGCTCGACGCCCCAGCGGGTCTCTACGCGATGCGAATCGATGGCACGGACCGACGTTTCCTCACGAGTCAAGTCGGCGACGGCAGCCGCCTCGCCTGGTCGCCCGACAGCACGCGCATCGCCATGGCGGGCTACCTGGCCGAGGGGAACGGCATCGCGATCGTGAACGCGGATGGCACCGGATACACGCAGATCGGCGCCGACAGTCTCGGTGCGACATCCGTGGCGTGGTCGCCCGATGGCCGCACGCTCGCCTTTTCAACGGCCCTCGGCGTGTCCTACGGGTATCAAGCGTCGATCTATCGCATGAACACGGACGGGTCGAATATCACGCCGATCTACGTGCCGACTGGTGATAGCGGCGTGCTCTACCCCGCCTGGTCGCCCGACGGATCTCACCTGGCGTTCGCTATCGGACCCATGGGGTCCGAGATGCACATCGTCGTCACGAACGCGGATGGATCGGGCGAGCGCGCGATCACATCGGCCCCCATGTGCGGCGACTCGACCGTCTACGTCAACGATATCAACCCGTCGTGGTCACGGGATGGCGGATACCTCGTGTTCCAGCGCGAGCGGGGGCCGCAGCCCTGTTCCGGGTCGGCGGCGACAGGGACCGACGTCTACCTCGTGCACGCGAGCGGATTCGGGCTCACGCAGTTGACGCACGATGGAACGAGCTTCGGCCCTTCGTGGTGATCGTCAGTCGCCGGCCGCTGGCGCCGGCGCCGGTACCAACCCCGCGCCGCCGCGCGCTTCCCGCCGGCGCTTAGCGCGAGCGTCGAACCACTGCTGGATCTCGTCCAGGTACGTATAGAAGACGGGCGTCACGTACAACGTCACGAGCTGCGAGAACGCGAGACCGCCGACGACCGCGACACCGAGCGGGCGCCGGACCGTCGCGCCGGCGCCGGTGCCGAGCGCGATCGGCAGCGCGCCCATGAGCGCCGCCATCGTCGTCATCATGATCGGCCGGAACCGCACGCTGCAGGCCTCGATGATCGCCTGCTCGGCGGTCTTGTGGCCGCCGCCGGCGTGTTCGGCCTCGATCGCGAAGTCGATCATCATGATCGCGTTCTTCTTGACGATGCCGATGAGCATGATCACGCCGACGATGCCGTAGACGTCGAGGTCCAGGCCGCAGATCAAAAGCGTGAGGAGCGCGCCGAACGCGGCGAACGGCAGCCCGGAGAGAATCGTGATCGGGTGGATGAAGCTCTCATAGAGCACGCCCAGGATCAGATAGATCACGAAGACGGCGAGTGCCACGAGCAGCAACAGGCCGGATTGCGTCGACTCGAACGCCGCCGCCGTGCCGGTGAACTGTGCCGCGATGTTCGACGGCAGGATCTTCTTCGCTTCTGTTTGAATTTCGCTAATAGCCGTCCCCAGGGACACGCCAGGCGCGAGATCGTACGAGATGGTGACCGATGGGAGCTGGCCGGAGTGGTTCACGGTCACCGGCCCGACGTCGTTCCGGAACCGCGCGACGGCGGACAGCGGCACCAGCGGCGCGCCCGAGCTGGGCGCGATGGCCGCGGCGCCGTACCCGCCGTTCGACGTTCCACCGACGCTCGTTCCCGATCGAACGTACAACGTCCCGAGCGACGCGATATCCTGCTGATACTGCGGCAGGAGCTCGAGCACGACCCAGTACTCGTTCGTCGGCGTGTAGATCGTCGACACCTGCCGTTGGCCGAACGAATCGTAGAGCGTATTCTCGATCTCGGCCGCCGTCACGCCGAGCTGTCCCGAGTGGTCGCGATCGATGTCGATCGTGACCTGGGGATTCTGGATCAGGAGATCGCTCGTGACCGCGGCGAGATCGGGCAACTGGCGCAGGCGCGCTTCGAGCGCCCGGGCTGCGTTGTCGAGACCGGTGATGTCGCCGCTCTGGAGCGTGTACTGATACAGGCTCTTCGACTGGAGACCGCCGATGGAGATCGCTGGCGGGTTCTGCACGTACGCTTGAATCCCCGCCACGCCTTGGACCGCCGCGGCCAGGTCGCGCGCGATCTGATCGGCGCTTCGGCCGTGCCGCTGCGAGATCGACACGAGGTCGACCGTCATCTGACCTTGGTTCGCGGCCGGGGTCGTGCCGACGGACGAGGTGACGGCCCGCACCGCGGGATCTTTCATCACGATCGCCGCGACTTCTTGTTGGTGTTGAATCAGCCCGTCATACGAGACGCCTTGGGCCGCTTCTGTCGTCACCAGGAGCTGTCCGGTGTCGTCACTCGGGAAAAGCCCCTTGGGGATATAGTAAAAGAGGATCACGGTCGCCACGAGAATGACCGCCGAGAACACCAGCGTGTGCGGCCGGTGGGCCATGACCCAATTCAAGGTTCGCTCGTATCCGCCGAGCACCCGATTGTAGATGCGCTCGGATGCCTCGTACACCTTCCCGTGCTTCTGTCCGTGGTCGCTGCGCAAGAACCGGCTCGAGAGCATAGGCGTCAGCGTCAACGACACGAATCCCGAGACCAGGATCGACACGCCAATGGTGACCGCGAACTCGTGGAACAGTTTCCCGATGATGCCGCCCATGAACAGGATCGGGATGAACACCGCGCTCAGGCTCAGCGTCATGGACAGAATCGTGAACCCGACCTCGGACGCGCCGTCGATGGCGGCCTGCATCCGCGGTTTTCCCATCTCGAGATGTCGCACGATGTTCTCGAGCATGACGATGGCATCGTCGACCACGAACCCGACCGCGAGCGTCAACGCCATCAGCGACAGGTTGTCGAGGCTGTAATTCAGCAGGTACATCACCGAGAACGTGCCGATGATGGACATCGGCAGC
>DATMLM010000090.1:0-129684 GCA_035570055.1 Gemmatimonadaceae bacterium | reverse complement strand
CAAGATGAGCGTCTCGGTGAAGCGATTCTCTCGAAAGTCGATAGGTGTGTTCGCGACTGGGCGCAGCGGTTGACAAAACAAGTCAACGAGAGCGTTGCCATACCAGATGCGGCGCAACGTCTGACGAATCTACTGAATAGTGTATTCAGCCGCTCCGCGCGTGAGAAATTGAAGAGCCTCGCGAGCAGAGGAGTAGTCGCCGACAACGCAGCGGAGGTTTGGGCGTCCGTTCGGCATCCACGAGCTCACGGAGCGGACGCCAGTTCAAAGTCACTGCAGGCTCAGTTAGATAGCATCGACGCTGTGCGAAACCTCTTCAACGAGATCGTCTTCTTTGAGATTAGCTATTCAGGCGCATATCGGGATTTTGGTACCGACGGCTGGAGAATCAGGCGCTATCCGCGCACTTGAACTCGCGTCGTGCTTGGACCTGTGACGACCAATGGCTATGTCGATCAATTCGGATACCTGCCTCTTTCGTCTGGGGTCGATTTCGACGCCGGTTCCATAGTTCCCTTGGGCGACGTGGCGCGACTCGCCATTCAACTGAGTGCGATGCGCCATCCTGATGGTCATGTCTACCCGCCGTTTCAACGAACGATGCACCACGAAACGGGGAAGAGGCCGCGAAGGGTGCCGCACAGCGAGCGTCCAGCACACTTGCACGGCTTGCCGGTATCGCATGCCATACGGTTAGACCGCGCGCAGCCAAACGCGGAGGCGGCACGCTACGCCGACGCCGGCTTTGTCATGCATTTCATCGGATTTCTACTCGGCATGCGGTGCCAATTTCACGAATGGTGGATAGACGGACGATACTGGCTCGAGCCTGATACTGATTATCGCGTACCCGATGCTGCACTACTCGGGCGCGCAATATCGCGCGCTTACGAACGGTGGTGCGGGTGGCAGGAGCGCCAGCGCCTGGTGGCGATCAACGTGCTTTACCTGCATTCTCGCGCCAAGACTTACGAGAACGAGTGGGAGTTATTTCAGGCAGAATACCAGGTGATCGATGCCATCTTCGCGCTCGCCCGAGATAGCGGCCAGTTGATCAAGAAGGTCCCGCATCGGACTCGCCTGCGCCACCTGTGCGAGCACTACAGTATCCCTCTGGATGAAAAGGTTATCCACACAATCGTAAGGCTCCGCAACGAGTTGTTGCACGAGGCGCTATGGGATGGTCGAATGCCTGGAGAGGCGAGGAGCCGGGACTCGCTGATGGGATCCGTATGGCTTCACAAATTGGCCAGGCGTGCGATGCTAGCAGTGCTTGGATTAGCGGGACCCTACGTGCAGAGTGCGTGGTGGGGCATGGGGCAGGTCATATTCAGAATCCGTTGAGCGTCATAGCGGGCTACAATGCGCGGGTCCGCGGCGGGCGATCGCGATTGGCGAGGTTCGTATGCTCTACGAGATTGCGCAACAGCCTTTCTTCACGCGCGAACACATATCGTTCGCATTTTGCGGTAACCGCCAGATTGATGTCGCGCACGAGAGACTCCCGCGCCTGACGCGAAATGGTCGCACTACCGGGATCGCCCATCAGCAGCGCGACGGACGGTCCCAGGGGAAGGAACTTCCCGGCGCCTGGTGTCAAGATCCCAACGCCATATTGCGAACCACCCTTTGGAGCCGCAGGGGCAATCACCGTGAAAGGATTGTCTGACGTCACGTACGATTTCTTCGCTGGCGTATAGACGAATACCCAGCTTAGCGAAGCCAAAATCGGGCCGATCTCAATCGCAAGGGACAGCATCTGCGCCAGGCTGGCATTGCGATTGATCTTCAGCTCGTAGGCCTCATCTCGAACGAAGTCGACCATCGCCTGAGGGTCGACTGGCGGCTTGTCGGAGCGCGCCGTTCGGCGCAGCGAAGCTTTGGCGCGCTCGACATCGGCGAACGACGTGCGCATCATCTGCTTGACAATCGTACTCAGCACATCGGTCACCATGTGCTCGAAGCCCGGCACCCGCGTTAGCTGAAACGCGGCGAAGCTAGCGAGCAGAGCGCGCTCCTCCGGCGACGGCAGTTGGTGCGCGTCAAGGTTGTCGAGGATCGGCTTCGTGCCGGCTTCGACGCGAGCCAACATACTCTCGACCTCCGTGCTACGCTGGCCTGACGCGTCGGTAAACGTGTAGTAGTGCCGGTATACGGCGGTGTTGACCGGCGCCTGGTGTCGGTACTCGTCGCGCTCGCGATCGTAAACCCACAGATATCCGTCCCGCGCGAATCGGTCGAGATAGAATCGCGGGACGACGTGATGACGCTTAGGCGACGTCACGACTTTTTGGCAACGGAGTGGAACTGTGGGTGGGGGCGAGGAGGAGCGGCTCTGCGCGGTAATTCGTAACGCCTCCACGACAGCTTGGTCGCTCCCGCCAAAGGTCACCTAGCGCAAACGCCGTCGCGCGTCGGAGCCAGTCACGTACTCCCACGTTGCCGGCTCGATATTAAGCGGCGGAACTTGATTGGCGACCGCAGGATGCTCGCGACGAATTTTCTCTACGAACACCGCGACGCGAGTGCCGATGATTACGCCGTGCTTTAAGAAGTCCGTGAAAATAGCTTCGAGGCGATCTCGGCCCGGGCCCGGTGCGACTCTATCGTCCCAACTGTGCCATCGGACGATCGCGCCACCAGACATGCCTCGCAGCTTAGGCGCCGTATCGATGCGGCCAACGGCGTTCACGTTGGCGGCGAGATTGAAGTCGAGACAGAGGTAAGTCGCTTTGGGCCGGTGTAAGTCATAGTACTTGCTCTTGCTGACCTCTGGCCCATGACATGTTGTGAAGTCGAATGCCACTCTGGTGTGGTCCTCGTCGAACTTCCCCTGCTTCAGACGGTATCCGATGCATAGGTAATGCGGCCATGTGGCCTCATCGTCGCAATATCCGCCGATGTTACAGTCACCGAGTTCCAAGAATTCGCACGTGGGCAGGCCCTGAACAATCTCCGGTGACAGAGTGAATATCGCCGCGTCGATCTTGTCCGCCTCGCGGTCCTTACCCGCAGGGATCGGTGTGGCCCACCAGCTCGTGGGCAGGTAAACACGTCTGAGCCTTCCTCCAAGGAGGAGCCGGGTAAGCTTGCCTAAGTCCGCAACGTGGGCGGCCGAGAACGCGAAGTACAGCCCGGCTGCGCTGAACAAAACGCAGCTTCCGACCCGTTCTGGCATTCCTACCTCGTTGAAGGCGAAGATCGGCCGCACAGCGGGCGCGAGCAGATGCGATGCCTCCTGGCCCCTCTCCCGCCACAGCGCGTATTTCGTGGGGTTCTTAATCTGCTGCTTGCGATCGTTGCTTCCGGTCATCGTCGCCTCACCGCTTACACAAACGAGAAGTAAGGCATCCCATTTAAGTCGTTGTCAACGCGCCGGGCTGGGTTCACAGGGCGACCGCGACCCGGCATCGTCGGCTTCCAAGGATTGTGACTCAGGTCAGCGTCGCGGGCATTCGGGTTGCCTCTGATCGGATGGGCACTCCTACGCCACCCGATCGCTCGGCAAGCTAGAGAATCGGTACAGCCATTGGCCGACTAACGCGGCGCCTCGCCGACAGTCGCTGTCTGCGCGGCACGTGCATTCCACCGTCGCCGCCCAATCACCGCCGCCGCCGTACCCCAGGCGAGCTCGGCGAGCCCGTCCCGCCACCAGGGATGCCCCGAATCGACAACCGCAAACGCCAACCCCGACGCGATCGTTGCCACCGGAATCGCGTAGAGCGCATTCGGCCATCCGGGGCGCGATCCGGCTACTCGTTTCTCGACCGCTTCGATCCGCAAGCGATTCTCGTCTGAGAGCGCCCTGAACTGCCGCGTAATGCCACTGAGATCTGTCATCGCCACCGTCGCCATGGATCCAAATCACATCAACCACCGTTGATATGTCAACCCAAAGCTCGCAAGGCTACGCGCACGGCCGCAACGACAGCTAAACCTAGAAAAGCCGGCCCAGAATGCGGATGACACCCATCACCCCTCGGAGGATCAACGCGTCATCGCGGCCTTGCCTCTGTCATTGTCTTTTGCCAGCTTCGCCAAAGGGGACTTGGAATCGACGCGAAGCGTCTTGGAAGCATGGCGGGGGCGGCGCAGTGTACGATATGCGGCCGGCTGGCGACAACGGACGGCAGACCGAAGCCCAGCTGATCGCCGGCATCCGTGCGGGCGATCGGACGGCATTCGAGATCGTCTATCGCACCTACTACCCCCAGCTCGTGGCATTCGCGCAGCGGCACGGCGCTTGTTCCAAGCCTGACGCAAAGGAGATCGGTCAGGAGATCTTCTTGAGTATCTGGCGGAATCGCAACACGTGGGACGTCCGGAGCGGACTTGAGGCGTATCTGTTCGGCGCCGTCCGTAACCGCGTGCGACGGGCGCGCCGGTTTCGTCCTCCACAAGTGTTACGCGCGACAACGCGGACTAGCGTCGACAACTCGGGCGAACATCGCCCCATCATCAGCGAACTCATCGCGACGATCAACGCCATCGTGAACGATATGCCCACGCGCTGCCGCGATATCTACCATTTGCACCATACCGAAGGGCTCAACACGCGCGCGATCGCCAAGGCCCTCGACCTCGCCATCCCTACTGTCAAACGCCACCACGCCCGCGCCCTTCACCTCTTGGCCCGCGGCCTCGCTGCTACCGAGTGGGCCGACGTCGCCCGTCGCGTACTCGACGGCACCACTTACGGCGCTCTGGAACGCGATCATGACGATACCTGATCTCCCCGACAACGACGCCGATTATCTCCGCATCGCTGAGTATCTGCAAGGCGAGTGTTCGCCTGCGGACGCCGCACGGATCGAGAGCGAGCTCGGTATCGATTCCCGAATGCAGTTCGCGGCGCAGCTCCTAGGGCTCGCTTTGACGGTGCCCGATGGCGCCGCCGCATTGGAGGCCGACGCCAGCTGGGCCGATCTCACTAACCGACTCGAAGAACCCAAGCGGACACGCTCACGCTTTCGGCGTGGGCTGAGACGCACCGAGATCCTGGTCGGAGCGGTCGGCTTACTCATCTTCGCTTGGCCGACTTACAAGAGCGTCGCACCCATCATCGCTGGGCATGTGTATGAGCACTATGAAGCGCCCATGGAGTCGCGTCGCATCGTGCGCCTGCCCGACGGATCGCGCGCCACGCTTGAGCCAGGCGCGCGTCTCACCTATCGTGCGTCGTTCTTCCCCAGGCCACGCACCTTGACGCTCGAAGGCGAAGCGCGCTTCCAGGCACGTCCGGACTCCGACCGCCCGTTCGAGGTGCACGCCGACGGCGTCCTCGTGCGAGCGATCGGCACGGTGTTCACTGTTCGCGCGAACCCATGGGAGTCCACGGTTCACATTGCTGTTGAGGAAGGCACGGTCAGAGTCTGGCCTGGGGCAGCGACGCAATCACCGCGTACCGTGATCCCTGGCGAGTCTGTCGATGTGCCCGCCTCGCCATGACCCCCTGACAATGAGCTCCTTGCGATCGATGCAGGTGCATTGAGGCGAATTGGCCCCGTACGTAGATCGCGCTCCTCCTGCGTCTTATTACTCAGGTGAAGAAGAGCTCGGGCGTACGCCATTCGGTGACGCCCTATTGGGTCATTTTTTCGCACCTCGTGTCATGAACCCTCTCGACGACGGCCCAAGCCGACGACAGTGGATCCGTTGATCGTCGCATTCGGAGCGGCCGTGGCCCGTCGACGGCGCGCGATGAAGTTCTCGTGGCGGGAGCTGGGCACGCGGTGCCGTGTCAGCGCGAACACCGTGCGTAACGTGGAGCGCGGTGCCGTGAGCAGTCGACTCGATATCATCGCTCGCGTCGCGCAAGGTCTAGGGACACCTCTCTCACGACTCATCCGCGAGGCTGAGCGGAGTCGCCCCGTGAGCGCGACGCGCACGGCGACTCAGAATCGTCTCTCCGAGCCCGATTCCCGCCACACCCAAGTCGCGCGATCGGAACTGAACAGACGAGAAAGAGAGCGGCGCCGGGTGAAACGCCGACGCCGCACGGATTCGCAGTTGGCCTTATCGGCAGACGTCTGGCGACGCCGACGACTCGTTCACCTTTCGAGGGTAAGGCTAGATGTCTTTACCAGATCCTGGCCAACGCAATGCTTGGTTCGAAGCTGCGCTTGAAGCGATTTGAGCTCGGGGCCCTCGACCGAGGGATTCGGCGAGTTGAGTTCCACCACCTGCCCGGCCGTTTTGTTCACACCGTAATAGCCGAACATACCGTTGCCGAGGGGAGTCGTCGGCAAGCTCTTGGTAGAGAATATCTGATAGAAGTAGAAGTTCTGGGTACGATAGGAGGCGCTATCCGGAGACCAATCGACGAGGGAGATCTTCCCTCCCAATCGGCGCGCCGCCACCACGTCGGGGGTTGCTTCGAGCAGCTGCTTCGCCTCGTCACGTGTGATCATGCTAGGCGAGCATGACGCCTGGGAGTGCGCGGCGCAGGGAACAGCTAGAATCGTGGCGAGCCACAGGCATCCCTGGAATCGGTTCACGGACATTTCATTGCTCCACTTGCGATGTTGATGGCGCCAACCAACGTGGAGTTGTAAGGGGCAGATAAATTCTCGCTATTGTAGGCGCCGCCCGCGTTCAACGCCTGGGCGAATGAAACCGCGGTCTGAGTCCCCCGCACCCGTCTGCCGAAATATGAGTTCGAAAAGGCTAGGGCTGCAACTAAATAACTCGGGTACGTCTCGAACATCTGCCCCTGAGCGTTTGAGTACGTTCCCGTTGCACCAGACGCAAAAGCTGGCCCAGCCGACAAGCCGAAGTAGTTATTGTTCGCGGTAACAAGCCCGCCTGTCCCCCAACCCGACTCGAATCCGGAGAGACCCAGGATATTCGCGGTATTGGTGTTCAGGGAGCTCGCCGCCCACGAAGCCCATTCCTGGTAATTGGCGACGAAATTTCTTGCATTCGCGAAACCGGGGCCCGAGCAAACCTTGTTCTTGGGCGGTTTACCGCCACCGCTACCGCCACCGCCGCCGCCCCAGTTGCCGTTACCCGGCGAAGAGCTGTTGTCGGGAGCGGTCGGATCAACATTCGGGTTGTCTGACCCAGGGTCCGAAGGACTCGGGGTTACCTCCACGGCCGGCGGCCCGCCGACACCGAGATTGCCACCGCCATCGCCATCGCCACTACAATCCAGGTCGTTGGGTGCCCACAGCAGCAAGCATGGGAGCAGTCCTGTTGGATCGGCACCGTTGATCGGATCGCCGCCAGCAAATGCATACTGATTGATCCCAGCGCCGAGATCCAGCGGATCGGGCGACACAAACCGCCGCGTTGCCGGGTCATACCACCGCGCCCGCATGTAATACAGCTGTGGACCACTCTCCCAAAGGAGCCCTTTCCAACGGAGGAGTGTCGTATCGCCAAAGACCGTGGTTACCGATTGCAGATTGCCCCACGGATCATAGCGCAACGATTGCGTGGGTTCGTTGCAGCAGTGCGTTCCTATGACGTTGCCCATGGCATCTTGATCGAAGTACGTATTGGCCGCAGGGTTCAATTGGAAGAACGGCTGATCGGTCCCCGGGAAATACGCGTATTCGATCGAGTCTGTTTGAGCCGCATGGTTGAGAATCCCGACGAGCTGGCCATTGTCCCAGAGGTAGTACCGATCGTCGACTCCATTGAGCTGGCGTCGAGTAAGCTGTCCCGACACATCGTAGTCGTAGTTGATCGTGTTGCTCCCAACAACTACCTGGAGCAACCGTCCGTCGGCGCCCCAGACATACGAGGCAGCGCTGCCGTTCGCCGAGCGGTCGCCATCGTTGTCGTGCGTGATGGACACGCTGTTCCACAGGCTATCGGTATTGCCGACGCCGAATACACCCAGCGTCTTGATGCCATGGGTGATGTCATTGATCGTGTCGAGGTTCGCAGCGAGATCAAACCCGAAGCTATAGCTCTGCGTCGTCGAGAATTTCGACATATTCCCGCAGGGATAGCCTTCCTCCCCCTTGATCTTCCAGCACGGAATGGTATCCGTCCACTTGCCGATCGCTCGCGCGACCAGTTGACCTAACGCGTTGTAGTTGTACAGCTCGCTCGTCGAGTCGGGGAAATCGACTTCCGCGATGCGGCCAGCCGAGTCGTAGGCGTAGTTCCGGTTGAACGTGGCGCTCGCCTGTGACGAATAGCTCGAGGACAGGAGTCCGTGGATATCATCAACGCTGTCGATCCGAGTGATCGCGGGGTAATTCGTCGTGTCGTGTATGAACTCCGGGCTGTAGCCAAGGTGAGTGGCCGACGCGGTTCCTCCAGTAACGGACAAACTGTCCAGCAACGCGCTTTGCGCATCCCAATAGAAATGTCGCGTGTGGAGTGGGGCGGTCCCATTGGTCGTGGACGCGATCGAATCGACCTGACCAAGCGCGTTGTGGTGGTAATAGCGCTTCCACCACATGCTGTGCGGCACGAACGTCGTGATTGTGGAGTCGACCCAACCATTCGCGTCCGAGATGTATGTGACATTCTTTGTGACCGCGTTGTAGTTGGTGATCATATCCCCTAACGAGGAATACTTGATCGAGTCCGCGATATCCGCCTCGCCGGTCCGATTTGACGGTCGATGGACCGCTAACGGGCGCCCGACATTGTCATAATAGTATTGCGTCAGCTGGCTCCGTCGGTTCGTGACCGTCGCCGGCAACCCCTGTCTGTTGTACGTGGTGACCGTTGTGCGATTGGCGGGGTCCGTCTGCGTCACTGGCCAACCCACCGCATTGTACGTTGTCTGATAGGTTTGCCCCTTCAAGTCCGTCACGCTGCGCAAGTAAAGTGAATCGTAGTGATAGCTCATCGTACCCGAATGCACTCCATCCTTTACGCCAACAACTCGGTTCAGTTTGTCATAGTATGTCGTGTCGGTTTGCAGCAGATGAAAGCCACTCACGATATCAATAGAGTCTCGCCCGAAGCCGTCGAAGACCGTTTTTTTGAATCGCTGGCTCGGCATTGCCTGCACGCTATCCAGGTTCCCGCTGGCCACAGCGTACCCCACGACCGTGGTGTGCCCCAGTGGATCCACGACCTTGGTGTTTCGATAGAGGTTATCGTACGTATAGGCCGTGACTGGATTGTTCGTACCCACGCGAGTGGAGTCTATGCGACCACGCCCCGCTACCGTGAAATATTCGTAGACGGTTGGTATTCCCGTACCTGATATCGTGGTCGGGATGCCGAACGTTCCATAGGCGAAGTCGATAGGATTACTCTGACCAGCGGGCTGGCTCGACATGAGAAACGGGCCGCTGTAGGCGTAATGATCGGTCATTCCGGTCGGATACGTCGTTAATGTGTCGAACCCATTGGCGTCGCGACCGTACGTGGTGACAAGCGCGTTGGGATCAAGATACTTGGTAGGTTGACCCCACCGGTCCGGCGCGATGTACGTCCAGCTATTGATCGTCGTATCGTGCGTGGCTGTGAACACGCCACCATAGACGGCGGTAGTACCCAGAGGATATATGGGATTCGTTATCGTCCCCGAGTCGGATCGATCTCCCTCCCATTGCCAAGGTTGGAATCTGGTGACCAAGGGCAGCGATACCGTATCTCTATTCGCCCCCGTGTCGATCTGTACCGACGGTGCCGTGATCGCCAGCAGCTTCCATGTCAGCGTATCGTAGGAGAAAGTGGTGACATGCCGTCCACGATCCGTCATGGTACTGAGGCGCTTCTTGGTATCATAGGTGAACGATGTCGGTACGCTATCGGGATCTGCCCAAGCCTGCAGAGTCGAGTCGGCACCGATCGTGATGGTCGTCGTCCGTCCGCCGCTCGGTGCTCCAGTGGGCCCAGGCTCTACGATCGACTTGAGCCCGTAGGTCGAGTTGTAGTTGAGTGTGATCACGGCGTGCCCTCCGGCGGGCGCCGTGCGGTACGGATCCGAGATCGAAGTTAACCGCCCCTGGGAGTCGTAGCCGAACACCGTGGTGTCGTTGAATCGGTCGATGCGTATGGCGATGTTGCCGCTTTTCACTCCCGATCCGTAGAAATACTCCCGCGTCGAATCTGGCCAGCTCCGAACGAAAACTAAGGAATCCCCTCCACATTGACAGTCGATTCGGCTGAACACGCCGGGGCCAGTCGGCATCCAAATGCAATTCGGCACACAGTTGTTGTTGTCGATGTACATCGTTGTCGATCCATCACCCTCTCGAATGACAACCTCGCTGGCGGTGTTATCCGAACGGCCATATATGTGTGGAAGGCCGGCGATCGACCATCCGTATGCAATTGGCGACTTGCGCTCGCTCACAACGGACAGTGTTAGCGATGAGTCGACATGCGTCTCTTGGTGGCCATCGCTGAACGTCGCAGTCACGGAGATCTTTAGGGGCGCCGCCGCCCACGCGGTGTTGGCTACGGCGCTCATGTCGACTTGGCCCGTCATTCGGAGAACACCCTTCACATTGTCGGTCCAGGACGCAGGAACGTAGTACAGACTTTGCCGGCCGTTGAGGAACGTCAAGTTGAGCCAGTTGCCATTCACCTGATATGACGCGGAGAACTCTATAGAAGTGAGCGTATACAAGCTCGTGTCGAGCGCGACGTCAGCATACAAAAAAGGACGCACCGCAACCCGATCACCGTGATATACGAGAGTCACATTCCGTGGCGTGTCGCGCGACACATACGGCACCGTGCTCAGCGCCTCGACTACGGCGAAGCAGTTGGCAGCGCAGCGACTCATGTCCTGATCGTCCTGATTGTTGAATGCGGTACTGAGCGTGAGCACCGTTGCGTACGACACGGTAACGTTCACCGATCCCGAGTCGACGTAGTTACCGCTCTTGGCTTTGAGTTGAATGGTGCCCGTCGTGGTTGGCGTACTCGAGTTATACGTCACCACCACGGTGTCTGGAGTCCCGGCAGTCACCGCGACGGTCGTCCGCGCATGACAGCTGGAGATGCCGCTGCCCGTGCATGTCACCGTGAGCGTGTCCGTCATCGTGCCGGTCATGTAGTTATGTACGTAGAATACTTGTGTAGCGCCCGTCACGTTCGGACTTACCGACACTGGAGTGTTCTTCGGCGTTACCCCAATCGGCGGATGGACGATGGTGTCTGTTATTATGGAACACTTGGTCGGGAGATCGTTTCCACACGCGGCCACCCTGAGCACATTCGACCCGGCCACCAATGTGAACGGCACGCCGCTCGGATTGTTCTGATACCCGTACGGTATCCCGCCGGAGCACCCGCTGGACACATAGGAGGTGAATGGGGTATGCGACACGACGGTCCCATTGAAGGTGACCGTGTCATAGCCCGAGGAGCTACTGTTTTGGAAACTCCAATCACAGGCGCTGATGGTTTCGGTGATCGTCAACGCCGTGTCGACAACAATGAGTGGTGGTGTAATGATGATCGCCGGGGCTGAACAGGAGTCGCAGAGCTGCTGGGCAACCGCAGGATGATTCACCGCGCTGAAACTCAGGGCTACCGCAACGACGGCGGAGAAGAGCGTCAGTCTGCGCCAGCTACCCGCCGACGGCATCGCGAGGCCGGCACGAACGCAGGTGACAAGATGTTCCAGTGGGTCTCGCATAATCGAAAGCATCGCGTGCTCCAGAGGAGAGAAGTCGCGCCCATGCCAAGGTCACTCCACCTCGGCCATAACATCTCTCGCCACTATGCACGCGCAGAGCCAACTGCGGTGACCCACTAACTCATTGCACCGACTACCTGTCGCGCCTGGACACCACCTCGTAGTCACGCTTGGTCACTTTCATAAGCGTGACTGATGTGACTAACCGTGACTTGCGCTGCGCTCACTCACTGATCCGTGAATTCGCCTCGCGAGCGCTTCGCCGCCTACGCCGCTCTGGCGTAGCGATGCCGAGTTCGGTCATCCAACGGTACAGCGTCATCCGGCTGACGCCCAGTTGAGCGGCCGCGAGCCTCACTTTGCCACCAGCGTTCTTGAGCGTCGATCGGAGTAAGTGCTCCCGCTCCGTAAGGCATTCTCGACAATCGTAGGGAGATGTGGACAGTGACTCGCCAGTTCTCTCGTGGCGAAGGCCAGCACGCATCGCGCTCTGAATAGCAGCTCGATCGATAATAGGATGCTCGGCCAGCACACAGGCGCGTTCGACTACGACTTGCAATTCTCGCACGTTCCATGGCCAATCGTGTTCCATAAGCGCATCGAAGCCGCTTTGCGTGAAGCGCGCCGTCGCGAATCCCTCGAGCGCACGCACGAACCGCTCCGCCAGCAACGGAATATCTTCACGGTGCTCACCAAGGGGTGGCACGTGTATGACGAGCCGCGACAGTCGTGCGAGTAGGTCCGCTTGGAAACGACCCGCATCGACCAGCGTCCTCAAATCTTCGTTCGCGGCCGCGATCACGCGGAAGTCGGCGCGAGCTTCTGAATCCGACCCGACGGGCCTGATCATCTTGGTCTCGACAGCTCGAAGAAGCTTCGGTTGGGCGACGGGAGACAGGCGATGGATTTCATCCAGAAACAGTGTCCCGCCATGCGCTTGTTTGGCGAGGCCACGCCGAGATCCCGTTGCACTTGTAAAGGCGCCTCGCACGTGACCAAATAGTTCGCTCTCCACGAGCCCATCACCGAGCGCGGCCACATTCGCGGGAACAAACTCGCCCGTTCGTCGACTGGACTCGTGGAGCGCCTGAGCCACTAGACCTTTGCCGACGCCTGTTGCCCCAGTCACGAGAACTGGCAATGGCGTGGGACCAAATCGAGCCACGAGCCGTCGGACCTCACGCATCTGCAAAGATGCACCGATGAGCAGTTCTTCCAGACGTGCCATGCATCCCTCCGCGACAATATCGTCGGGATCCAGGGGCGACGGCTCAATGCGCCGAATCGCCAGCCTGGTTTCGTAAAGAGGCCCAGCGCGCATCACGCTAATGACTCTTGGGTGAAACGCAACGTTCCTCAGCGTGCCACCGCCATTCCTCAGCGTGCCACGCCATTCAGCCATCGAGCATTAGTTCGAAATTCCGCGCACGAGGAGGTCAACAACGACCGGAGATTGAAGCCGCGATTGTTACTTAGTTCGACGCTCCAACGATCGTGCAACACGGCCGAAGGAGTCGGCGCATGGCGGTCAGTGACCTTTCCTAGCGCGCTCCAGACCGCACACTGGATGCGCCATGGCACCGTCGAGTGACTAGCTGTCGGCCGTCACTCGCTGGAATCCTTACTCCAATGCACCAACACCAGCGTCATTTGCAGCGCAGCCGTTAGCTCTGCTTGCGAACATCCTTGGGTTCCTTGTCGTCACGCAGACCCGCAAAACGTGCATGCCGGAGATGGCCGGCGGATGTCCACTCGGTGAACTCCACCTGCGCGACGAGGTCCGGTATTACCCATCGATAGTTCCGCATCGCCTCTGCGTCAAAGCCTCGCCCCACCTGACCGCCTTTGGCTGTGGGAGATTGACGAACGGACAGGACTCGATTTCGAGCCTCCGCAAGCGCGCGAAGATCTGGTGCTTCACATCCGGCGCAAAACCGCCCTGGATCCTCGCGACGAACATGAATCGATCGCGGTCATCGTAATATCCGACGGCAAGGTTGTCGAAGGTGCCGTTGCCGATCCGATAACCGCCAATGACGAGCGCCCGGCCTTTGTTCACCCTGAATTTGACCCATGCGCCGCTTCGACTCCCCGACGCGTAGCGACTATCGAGTCGCTTGGCGACAATACCCTCCAACCCCTGTGCCTTCACCGCACGTATCAGGTCCTTCGGCGCCGCATCGACAATGGGTGCGCGGCGCACAGAGTTCTGGTCGCTCGCTAGGACTTCATCGAGCAAGCCCCGCCGATCTACCAGTGCGAGCTGACGGACGTCCCGCCCTCGGAACGCAAGGACATCGAACACGAGGTAAACCAGAGCACGAGCGTTTTCTGTACGTTGCTGCAGCAAACTGAACGACGGCGCGCCTTGGGCATCGAATGCAACGATTTCCCCGTCGAGGATCGAGCCATTCTCCAGCGTACGTAGGTCGGCCGCGATCGGCGGAAATCGGTTGACGAATGAGTTGTTGCGTCGTGAGACCAACGCCACCTTGTCGCCGGCCCTAATGGCGAGAGCGCGATAGCCATCCCATTTGATCTCGTACTGCCAGTTCGAGCCCTCGGGCAGCCGCGATACCGGCTTCACGAGCATAGGCTCGACAAATGTCATGTTGCTACGTGGCAAGGCATCAAGAGGCAAATCCGACACACTGCTCTGACACCAACTCCCGACGCCCGCTCTCGCTAGTCTCGCCTGACCTCGACGCCCCTGATCCCCGTTCGGGGCGCTGGGGATCGATGATCACTCGCGTGAAAGAGCACCTCGTCCAGCGATGCGGGGTCGAAGGACGTACCGCACCCTCCGCACCACACGAGCGACCTGGCCGCCTCGGTGCTGTGCTTCGCGCCGCCGTTCAAGCGCGACCCGCCATCGTCGGGCTCAGACACGCTCATGGTGCGTTCGGCGTGTAATGCGTCGCCCCGTCGAACCGCGTCGTCTCTGGAAACCCTGACTCTCGCAGCTGGGCGTTCAACGTCTCCGCGTCGATATCGCGCACCGATTCACGCGAGAACCGATATGAGCGGTACTTCCCTCCCGGCGTAACGAAGTACCGATTGTTCGCTTCAGCGTGCGGCGGCAGAAAAGCCTTGAAGTGATGGGGCGCCGCGTACGGCGGACCAAAGCAGATGTCATACACGCGCCATTTATTGTTCCGATTGTCGATGAGATACACGCGACCGTCCGGCGTGATCTCGACCGCCGGCTTCCTCGGCATGCCCATGCCAGCTAGACACCGCCCGCGGACACGCCCATCGCTGGGTGCACGCGCACACTACTGAATCGGACCTCAGCGTATCGCCCGCCGACTGCATGCCCGCCAGCTGAGCACAAGCCCGAGCAGCGCCCTCCCGTGACGCGCGCCCCACGAACCGCTCACTGAGCGCCACCCATGCCCACACTCCGCGCCCGCTTCGCGTCCGCTCCCGTGTGGGCACGCTCCGCGACATCGCCTCGGGCGACGCCTTCGGCTCGCTTCGGCGATGTACTGCATCGGACTGCATAGCTGTTTGATGTCGCACGTCCGGGCCGCATCGCACACGCACGAGAGCGCCCGCTACCACTGCGCGTCTACGTGAACGGCACCGCACGGCGCTCTCGTGCGCGGACGTTGGTGCAAAACCGAGCATAACCGCCCCTAACGGGGCGGAGCGGGCTTGCACCGACGGCTCGGTTTACGGACTGCATCGCTTCGCGACCGCTGGCCACGCGCGCCGCTGTTCGCCTGGCCGCCGGCAGCAACGGCGTGTCGACTCGCGATCACCCCGCACGATCGCGCCGCCCTCTCGCACGCTCGGCTCCACACACGACGTCATCCCCACCTCGCGACCGTCATCACTGTCTCAGTCCCAGTACGTGCGCGCCAACGATTACATAAGCCGCATAACGATAACGGCTTATCTCAGTACTGTAGTTAATATTCCCACTCGCAAAACGAGCCAGCCCGCTCCCCCACCAAGGTTCGCGGACTGACTCGCCCAAGTCCCCCGGAGGGGCGCGTGCATCCTAACGGCGCGCACCTCCGGGACCACCATCGGGAGGTCGCATGACGTCATCCACAGCACGCGCCGTTCAGTTCGTCGAGCTTGCCATCATCGCCAAGGAAGGGACGCGGGTCGTCGACGGCGTCCCCTTCACGTCCACCATCGACGCAGCGCTCGCACGCCATGTGCTCGCCGAACGCGCCGTCGCCGAGGCGTCGCTGCTCTGCCGCTACGTGAAGCTCTGCCCCATATGCGGCTGGTGCGGCTACGCCATCCTGTCGACTCAGCACGCGCGCCAGATCAACAGCCGCCTCTACCACGACGAGGAGGACCTCTCGTGCGCCCAGGCGTTCGACGACGAGTGCGATAGCTACGCCGCCGAGCGCGCCACGCTCCACAGCACCAGATAAGAAAACGGGATAGCCGGCGGCCCTGAGAAGTCGGCCGGCTACCCCGCCCCACACAACCGCGAACGGTTGCGCGCCAGGGAGTCTAGCGAGGCGCGACCGTCCGCACAACACCGGAGGTCGCATGAACACCACTGATAGCCTCGTCGCCGACGTCGAGGCTGACATCCTCGCCGCCGAAGGCGCTTTCCACGTCCACGGCATCTACTACGCCATTTTCGGCGACGCCGATCGCGCGTGCCGCGAAGAGTTCGACCAGTTCCTCGCCGAAGCAGAGATCGCACGCGCCCAGGCCACCCTCCAGATCGTGGAGGCCTGACCATGGTCGCCATACGCACCACCCGGCGCCGGCGCATCACTCGGCGCCGGCGTGGGTCCGGTCTCGTCTACCTCGTGCACTTCAAGCAACCGTACTACCACGCCAGGCACTACGTCGGCTATACGAAGGACATCGCGCAGCGCATAGCCGAACACCGCGCCGGTCACGGCTCGCGCCTCCTCGCCGCCGTCGCGGCCGCCGGCGTCGGTTTCGACGTCGCGTTCACCTGGAAGCGCGCTTCGCGCACGTTCGAGCGCAGCGTCCACCGGTGCAAGAACACCCCTCGCCTCTGCCCGATCTGCGCTGGCTCCGATCGCCGCGCACGCGCCTACACGCCGCGCAATCCCGCCGCACCGGAGCCAGCCGACTCATGACCGCCCAACCGTTAGACAACACCCGGCCCGCGCTCAGCGACGGGCCGGTCCAGATCGGCGAGATCATCCCATCGGCACTCGCCGGCATCATCTCACCAGACAAGCTGTCGACTAGCCGACCGCGCCGCCGCAAGCACGCAGCTGCAGCACCGCAGCCTAGGCTGACGATTCGGGATCTTCCCTACAGCGAACGGCCACGCACCCGCCTCGTCAATCATGGCGCGGAAGCACTCACGACACAGGAGCTGCTCTGCCTCGTCATGGGCGCCGCCGGACGCCGGAGTTCCCTGGACGTCAGTCGCGATGTGGTCGCAGTGACCGGTGGGTCCATTCGCCGATTGCGAGATATCGACGTGTCGACGCTCGTGGCGGTTCCCGGCGTGGGTCCTACTCGAGTCGCGAAGTTGCGGGCCGCGATCGAGCTTGCGCGCCGCTGGCTGGATGAGGCAAGCGAGGAACGGCCACGCGTCATAAGTCCGATGGACATCGTCCTCCGCGAAGCCCCACGGATGCGCGCGCTGACCGTCACCGAGTTTCTTCTGGTCGTGCTCGACACCCAGCACGGCATTACGCGAACGTTCACGCTGAATCGCAAAGATTCGTGCAGCGCGGGCCTCACGACGGGCGTCACGACCCGAGAGCTATATCAGGCCGCCATCGTCGAAGGCGCCGCCGCGTTTGTGCTCGTCCACAACCACACCAGCGGGGACCCGTCGCCCTCACCCGAAGACCGCGCACTGACGCAGCGGCTGGCCACGGCCGGCCGTCAGCTCGACATCCCCATGTACGACCACGTCATTATCGGCCATGACCGCTATACGAGCTTTTTGGAGGAGCAGTGGCTGTAAACCATTATACTGCCCAACTAGCTATTTTGGCTAGTTCGGCAGTATATTGATTCCCATGCCGCTCGGCCCGATCCAGATTCGCGAGGCGTTCCACTGCCTGGTGCTGCAGTCCGTAGCGCCAGGCGAGGGCCTCGCCTTGCGGGTCAAGGGCGGCGTCAACCTCCGCTTCTTCTACGGGAGCGAGCGGTATTCGGAGGACATGGACCTCGATGCGGACCCGCGGCTCCGCCAGCGGCTCAAGGCGCTCCTTCGGAAGGCCCTGCACGCACCAACGCTGCGCCGCGAGCTGCTCGCGCTCGGCATCCGCGACGTGGACTTGCCGGAACGGCCGGCCAAGGACACCGACACGGTCCTGCGCTACAAGCTCGGCCTCATCGCCGGCGGCGTGCGCTATCCGACGAAGATCGAGGTCTCGTATCGCGGCGAAGCACCCGCGACTTGGGCGACCCTCGCCCGCCCGCTGCCCGAGGTGGTTGATTCGTACATTGCCGTCGGGACGACGTACCCTCGAGTCGGCCACTACGGTCGCACGCCGGCCGTATGGCAGAAGATCGCGGCGCTCGCGCTGCGCAGCGAGGTCCAGGCGCGCGACGTGTTCGATCTGAATGTCCTGCTCAGCGAGGAGCTCGACGCGCGGCAGCCGCCCGTCGACCTCGCCCTGCTGCGTGGTCATCTGTCCAACCAGGTCCTTCGGGAGGCTGCCACACGAGCCCTCGACATATCGCACGATCAGTTCGAGGACCAGGTCGGCGCGTTCCTCCGCTCTGACGCCCGCGCCCACCACGGTGCACAGTGGGACGCCATGCAAGTGCGCGTCGCGAGCTTTATCGAGCGACTGGAGCAACAGCCCAAGTCAAACGGAGAGTCGCGAGGGACACGCCCATGACCCAGGTCGGCCCGATCGTCTTGCGCGACGTTACCCCGCGGGCGCCGATCTTCACGACCGCCACCGCCGCGGCCGCCGCGGACGTGTCACCGAATACGGCGTCTCGTGGTCTGGCTCGCCTTCAGGAACAAGGTCTGGTCACCCGACTCGTGCGCGGACTGTGGGCCGATACCCGTCACCCGGACTTTTCGCCGTACGCCGTGGTACCCTTCCTGCTCGCGCGATCTTCGTCGCAGGAAGGACAGCCGTCAGCCGGGTACGTGTCGTTCCTGTCAGCCCTGCACCTGCACGGGATCCTGTCCCAGATCCCCCCGGCGATCCAGGTCGCCGTCGCCGAGCAACACGAGACGGTGCACACGCCCCTCGGCGACTTCGAGTTCCACCAGATCCAGCCGGAGCTCGTCGACGGCTACGCGGCCGGCGATGCCTACGGCCGCTTCGAGCTGGCGACGCCGGCCAAGGCACTCTTCGACACCCTGTACGTGTCAGCGCGCCGCGGCCGCCGCTTCAGTCACTTGCCCGAGCTGGCGATCCGCGGCTCGATCTCAGACGCGGACATGCAGCGCTGGATCGCGCGAGTCGAGCACCCATCATTTCGCGCCGCGGTCGACGAGCGCTGGGCTACCGTTCGCCACCTCGCCCATAGACCGTCTACCCGTAGACCTCGACGGTAAACGACCTGTCTTGCCTGCTGAATCACACCTCCTGCCCTGGACACTGCCGACCCGGCGCGTCCAATTCACAACGGCGGGATTTTCGCGCCGTTGGATAGCTGACGTTGAAATGACGATCGACTGACGCCCCGTCATAAGCATGCCGGCATCCGATCTTTGTTTTCTCCTCAAGCATGAGGATGCCAGCAAAATGCTTCCCGAACAGCCCGCCGGCGGCGACAGCCGACGCGGCCGCGGTCCGAGCCACAAACCCCCGCGCCGCTTCCTGCATGTCCCGTTCACCGCTTCGGAATACGAGACGATCAGCCTGTGGGCGGCGGCGACCGGCCTCGCCCGATCCCGTTACGTACGTGAGGCCGCGCTTGCCATACCGATTCTCCGCCGGGTGTCGCCCCGCGAGCGACTGCCCCACACAACCCGCGCGATTGCCTGCGTTCGCGCCCTCGCGCGCGCCACCATGATTGCCGTTGACGCGAAAACCGCGTACCGGCTCGAAGCCGCGATCGCGGAGCTCGGCCTCCGGGCCGACGAACTGGAGGACCACGCCGAGGTCATCGCCGCCCTGCTTGCGCTGCTACCATCGGCTGACGCCGATCCTCATCCCGACTCCCCGTGGTTGTCGTCGGGCACGTACTGAGTGACCGAGCCGCGACCGAGTATGCCCAGGTTCTCACCATCCACAACCGCGCGGTGGCCGAGAAACCTCTACAACTTGTGCAGTTTCGGAATTTGCTGAGGAATCCGCCACCACTGATAGGTCCACAGTGAACTGGTCAAGCTGGCTCTTATCTGGCCCGACAGTCGACCATCGAAGATTGCCAAACTCCAGTGTGACGCGCATGCCTCTGACGCGAAAGTGCCGTACGAGTCCATACTCTGCATAGGTACCGCATTGTCCCCATAACTGGATGGCCAGTATCCTGCCGCGATTAAAAAGCCAGTCGCTCGTTTGCTGATCCCGCGAACTGTCCGCGAGCAGATTTGCACTAGCTTTAACGCCACGCTGCAGCGCGAAAAGTGCGCATTGAAAATCGCCCGAGAAGTTGATTTCGCTGTCGTCGTCGTAGTTGCCATTGTGGCAGTCCATCTTGTATGCCGTATCGCCATCCACAGATATGACAAAAAGCGATGCCGGCGTGTCTGCACCATTTTGTCCGGGATGCACGAACGCGAACGTTCTATGCACCGGCAACACCTCTGGCCAAACCATCGATACCGATCGAGCCACCGAGAGCGTTGCGATTATCGAGACTATCCAAGTCATCCCCATAACGCGATCTGTCATGTCGTCTGCCCCGTTCCCTCCGGACAGCCCAGCGCGCTCGGAACGGTTAGCGTGATTCCCGTCACTCCCTGATCGTGTCCGCCTGGCACTTCAATAATTAGTGTATTTGGGTATCTGTCCATAAGCATGTCACGTACACCCTGCACCGTGTTACTTCCGATAACATCGGTTATGCCGTTGAACCCTCCAAGAAACCAGCTACCAGAAATTTGACTCAGATAAGGGCGCAACGCACCTTTGTTTCCTCCCCACTGTTCTGGTATGACGGCAGCGCCATCGGCTGCGACTGGCGTCCCAAAAGCGCCATTTCTCCCTATGGTACGTGGATTTCCCCCAAGGATACGGGCAGTCCCCACACATGTTACAGATCCGGCCGACGCGTCGCTATCGAAGTCCAAGTTCTCCGTCAGGCTGGGATCGAGTGCCAGGTCCGCGACAAATTGCTGCGCTGCCGCCAAGCATGCCGCGCCGCCCGTGCTACCTGCATCACACGTGAATGCGGGACCGCCCGGTCCAGTGTCGCCACCACCTGGGCTGCACTCAGTGTAATCACCCTCATCGTCTCCACCATCGCACGCATCCATCCCGCTCGGATCCGAGCCATTGATCGGATCCCCACCCGCGAACGCGTACTGGTTGATCCCCGCCGTGAGCCCGAGCGGATCGGCTGAGATAAACCGCCGCGTCACCGGATCGTACCAGCGCGCCCGCATGTAGTAGAGCGATGTCACGCCGCCCTCGTAGAGCAACCCCTTCCACTGCAGCTGCGTCGTGTCAGCTGTCGTCGTACTTATGGTCGCGGCGCCCCATGGATCATACGCCAACTTCTGCTCAACGGCCGCCGTGCCCCCATTCCATTGGCTAAACACGTTCCCAACGGCGTCCTGCGCATAGTAGTGGACGGTGTCCGATCCGTTGTTGCCCGTGATGCGCGCGATGGGTCGGTCCGTACCCAAGTACGCAAATTCGGCGATGCGGTTATTCGCTGCGCTATTCAGAATGGCTATCAGCTGCCCCTGGTCCCACAGGTAGTACTGATCCGGCGTACCGTTCTCGCTCCTGCGCACGAGCTGGCCGTTCTCATCATAGTCATAGGTCCGCGTTGTGCTACCGCTGATCACCTGGCGCAGCAGGCCGTCCGAGCTCCACACGTACTTAGTCGTGGTCGACCCGTTATTCGTACTATCGCGGTTACCATCGGAATCGCTCCCGAATGTGAGTCCCGTCCATGTGCTGATCCGGTTGCCGGGCAGCACTGTGCCGGCAGTGTCAGCCGAGCCGACCTTCACCGAGTCTAGATTGCCGGCCGCGTCCCAGAGCGTGCTGTCCTGTTGGAGAACGCTGACACTGGCCGAATCACCATAGATGCATCCTTGCCCGCCCTTCTTGATGATACACGTGACCGTGTCCGCCCACGTCCCGATCCGCCGCTGCACCAATTCGCCGATCGGATCGTAGGTGAACAGATTTGTCGTATCGCCGTACGCGTTACCGTCGAAATCCTCCTCGACGATGCGTCCGGTCGAGTCGTAGCCATATCCCCTGGACATCGTGACACCGAGCCCCGTCCAGGCGCTCGTCAATATCGTGCCTGTGCTCGTGTACGCATCATGTCGGGCCGCACTCGTCGGGTACGTGATGTTGGTGTCCTGATAGATGGCATTGTAAGCGAACGTGATCTTCTGCGTCCGCAGCTTGAGGCTGTCGAGATATCCGTAGGTCGCGTTGTAGTAGTAATGCCGCGTGAATGGATCGATTCCATTCGATGCGGTGGTCGTGATCGACAGCGAATCGACTCGGCCCATTGCGTCATGATGGTAGTACCGCTTGAACTTCTTGCCGTTGAGACCCGTGATCGATGAATCGGCCCATCCGGATGATCGAGAATAGAAGGTGGTATCTGCCACTACCGGGGTCTGCGCGACCACTGTGTCCGAAAAGAACGAATACGAGAAGGTGATTGTCGTATCTGCGTCACCAGTGAACGCGTGTGGACGCGTCTCGGACAGCAGCCTGCCCAAGTTGTCGTAGGTGTACGTCGTCGGCTGGCCACGTCGGTTTGTGACGACGGCTGGGAGCCCAAGCCCATTGTATGTCGTGGACAGCGTTCGGCTGGTTGGATCGGTCTGGCTTGTGGCCCAACCCACCGCATTGTAAGCCGTGGTATATAAGCGATTGTTCGGATCGGTGATGGAATCCTGGTACAGGTGATCGTACCCGTAGGTCGTCGTTCCTTTCGCATTCACAACAGTCTTGAGACGGTTCATGATGTCGTACGTCATGGTCGTCGTCGCGGACCCACCCAGGCCACCGACGAACACACTCGCCACGCGTCCATGACTGTCGAACGTCGTAGTCGTGTAACGGCCGCTCAGTGTATCGGCCACATGATTGCGGTTGCCAGTCGTAGCGTCGTAACCGAACGTCGTGGTATCTCCGTTTGCGTCCACTGACATGCTGTCGCGTCCGGGAGCAACCGCCGAGTGCTGCGCGTAGTACCGCATGATCGTCGTGCCGACTACCTGGACGGAGTCCACGTGACCGCGCTTCCATGTGGCGGTGTCGATAAACAGTTTTTGGGTCGGCTGGCCAACGCCATAGACCGTATCGAGCTGCGCAAACAGGCCGTAGCCGTAGTAGGTCGTATTCTGTCCCGCTGGAGTGGTCGAAGTCAGGAACGGACCACTGTACGTGTAGGTGTTCTGTACCCCGGCGGTGTCGCTGTAGCTGAGTGGGAAGCCATTCCCATCTCGCACATAGCCATAGGTGTATCCATTCGGATACTTGTACTTGATGATCTGGCCCCACGGGTCGACTTGCAGCTGCGTGGTATGTCCCGCATTGTCTACGACGTGGCCCCACAACGAGTCGGTCCGAATGGTCGGCGCCGGACTCGTCGCGCTCGTGCGCCCCGTGGGTAGCACGAGGGTCTGCGGCGGCGAGTAGAATGAGCGCAACGACGCCGTGACCGGCGATCCAGTCGAGTTGCTGTCGATCGGAATCGGCGACGAGATGACCGAGTCGATCTTCCAGGTACTCGAGTTGTAGACGTAACGTGTCAGATGCCCGTTGCGGTCGGTGATCGAATCGAGTCGGCCTTGGGTGTCATAGCCGAACGTCGTGGAGTCGCCGTCGGGATCCGTCCATGACCGCAGGTAGGCGTTCGCGTCGTTTCGCACGAGGGTGATACGCCCTTTGCCATGTTTGCCCAGGGAGTCGGGCTCGACGATCGAATCGAGGCCGAAGGCCCCGTACGCCAGATGCCAATATGTATGGTTGTTGTATGGTGATCCGCCGGGGTCGGTGCGATACGGGTCGGAGATCGCAGTGACACGATCGTCGCTGTCATAACCGTAGAACACCGTATCGTTCTGCCGACTGATCCTCCTGAGGATCCATTCGAACGCGGAAGAATAGTATTCCTTCGAAGAGTCCGGGTACGCGACCTCGACTCCGCCCCCGAAACTCGTGTCGGCGCCGACATAGCGGAGCTGGGTCGCCACGCTCGCGCCGGCGGGCGGTGCCCAGGTGCAACCCCAGGCGTAGCTGCTCAAGGAGCGGTGCCTCGCCGGTGCGCTCCGTGGTCCGGCGCTCGATGCTCGCGCACGAGCGTCGAGAACGCGGCGGCCGCCAGCCCAACTCCTGCACCGAGTACGAGCCACAGTGCGATATGCACGTCAGCGCACCCGCGGGAGTGACGGATGGATCGCCGGCGGCCCAGCCCGCAGATAACCGTGCGCCGGGTAGAAATCGCGTGCGAAGAGACTCCGCACATACACCGCGCTGATCTGTGGGTCTGACGCGGTCATCCGGCTAACCGTGCCGTGAACGACGGTCACATAGAAGACAGCGACGGCAACGGTCGCGACATGCACGCCGGCGACGAATAGGAGTGCGAGCACCACCGCCGCCTCAATGATGACGACGCCGGGCTCGGCGCCCATGAACAGAATCGGTCGACACAATGAGGCATGAATCGCGTGTCGCGCGCTACGAGTGGCGGGGCCGCGCAGATCGTTCTTGCTGCCGCCCGATATTGCGGTCGGGAGTGTCATACGACGGCGCCAGCGAACTGGAGAGCGGCTACGATCTGCACGGCCCCAAACATCAACGCGATGCCGAAAATTGCCTGTCCGATGCGCTTCGCCCCTTCCTCGTGTCGGGTAAATCCCCACACCACGCCGCCAATCAGCAGCATGATCCCGGCAAGGACGCGAGCGGTCGTGCCTGTGAGATTATCCAGCAGTGCTTGGAACGGCGTGTTCCACGGCATGTCGTTGCCGCCGGTTCCTGCCCATGCGGGACTCGCTATGAGGACGAGCCCGACACCGATCGCGAGCAACGATAGAATCCGCTGTGACGACCACGAGATACGAGCGAATGACGAGAACAAGCGCATTTACGGCATCTCCCGTTTGTCGAACGGTTCCACGATGTAGCGCCGCTCCGCGTCCAATCCTCGAACGCGGGCGAGGCCGACGACCTGTCGGTGCGCCATCGTGATGATCCAGTCGATCGCTTCGGCGACCAACTCGGGTTGCGGGGGTACGTTCTCACGCTGGGCGAGTCGATCGAGACGATGCAGCGCGCCCAATGCGTCCGTCGCATGGAGCGTGGCCACGCCGCCGCTGTGGCCCGTGGCCCAGGCGTCCATCAGATAGAGCGCGGCTCCGTCGCGGACTTCGCCAACGACAATCCGATCGGGCGAGAGCCGCAGCGTCCACTTGACGAGCTGCGCGAGGTCGTAGCCGTCCGCGGTCCGGAGCGCGAGGTGATCAGCGGACGTGCACCGAATCTCGGTGGTATCCTCGAGAATGACGATGCGGTCAGTCGGGTTCGCAGTGGCGATTTCGAGCAACAGCGTGTTGGCAAGCGTTGTCTTGCCCGACCCTGTCGACCCGATGACGAGCACGTTCTCTCGTCGCCTGGCAATGCCCGCTAATGCAAGCGCGATATCGTCCGTCACAGCGCCGCGTGCCAACCAGTCCGCAAGCCCAAAGACGCGCCCAGCCGGCCGGCGAATGACGAAGGTCGGGCCGATCGTAATCGGCGGTACAAGTCCTTGGAGTCGCGCGCCCTGGAAGTCGCTATGCGGCAGTGATGCTTGCACGGACGGCGTTTCGCGGCCGAGCGCGATGTTCTCCCGCGCCGCGACGACATTGAGGAACATCTCGACGCGTCGCGCGTCGAGCCGGATGTCGAGCGCCACGCGGCCGCCGCCACCGCGATCCACACGCAGCGCCGCGTCCTGCGGATTCCACGACAGCTCGCGCACGTCATCGTCGGCGAGCAGCGCCATGATTTCGGGACCGAGATGTCGCCGCATCATGGCCGTGTACCCGTCTTCGGCGGATGTCGAGTTATCGGCAGTGGCTGACTGAGCGGCCGCGCGGAGCGGGCCGCCGTTCTGATCGCTGGACATGACCGTGCGGTGTGGGTTGTGATGTGTGTCTACTCACCAAACCCCGCCGACCGGCGAAATCCGCAATCGGCCGTTCAGAAACTCGGGCGTGATATCCTCGCCACGATGCGCGCGCCGGACCGACGTGCGCGCCCCGTGTCTCAGTTATAGGGGGACCCCGCGTCGCGCGTGGTATGCCTTCACAACTCGCTACGTCCTGTCACCTCGCCAGCACCTCGCCGTCGATCGTCAGAGATGCCTCCCTTGCACACCGATTAGGACCGAGTGCCTCGCGGACGGCTCTCACATAACGGAGGCGTTACCGTGCACGATTGATCCGTGAAGCGGTGATCGGAGTCATGATGTATAGGGGCCGACGCATCATCGTTTTCGTGCGTGCATCATCGCCGCTTGGCCAATGGCTTTGGTCGCTACAGAGGACGATGCGCGCGACACCGTCACGCGCGAAATCCGCAACGCGTGACGCGATTGTCCCCATTTACGCGATCGCCAGCCAGTGCTTCTGCCACGTGCCCCGGGCGGGCCGGGAGAGGGAACAGTGATGACGAAGGGAGACCGTCATTCGCAGGATAGCGGCCACGACGAGGTCCGCAACAATGGAAAGCCGCTACCGCTATCCACGGACGAGAGCGATAATGCCCAGGCCGGCCGATGGGCCATCGCGCTCGCGGGCGACGACGAGAACGCCGCAGTTGCGACGTTCACGCAGATCTACAACCGCTACTGGCGCCCGCTCGTCGCCTTCGGCGCGCGTTATTGCAACCTCACAGCGCAGGACGCGAAGGATCTCGCGCAGGATCTGTTCGCCCACATTTGGCTTATTCGCCGCACTTGGTCCGTCCACACCAGCGTATTCCGGTATCTCCTACGCGCAATGGAAAACCGGGCGCTCAACAGATATCGGAATGAGGATCGGCGTGCGGCGCGCGATCACGCAATCATGAATACTGTGGACCTCTTAGTCGACAACGACGGCGAGTATGCCATCGAAGAACGCGAACTGAGCGCCGCGGTCGTGGAGATTCTCAAGCACATGCCGCCGCGCCAGCAAGACGTTTTGCGCATGAGAAGATTGGAGGGCCTATCGATGCGAGAGATCGAGGCTGCGCTTTCACTATCCGAGAACACGGTTCGCAGGGCCCTAAAGAGCGCGATAGTCCGGTTGCACCGGGAGTGGCGCGATCGAGGATGGGACCATCTCGCGCTACATCGGAGCGGTAGTGATATCGCTCAGAAGATGACGACAAGCTATATTGTCGGCACGAAGAAGCGCGACGCCGAAGCGCCCGGAACCAACGACCGCTCATCGCAGATCGAGATGGTCGGGAGGGTCCTGTGAGGAACCCCGCTCGCGCTAGGGTCACCCAGCACAGCGGTGCGCCGTTGCCACCGCCGGATCGCGGCCGGCTCTGGTACGACTTCGAAATTCCGAGGGAGTTCTTTCAGGGCCTCCCCGGCATCGAACGCAAGATACGCTGGATCCGCGAGCACCTACCCAAAGAAACTCGCATCAAGATCGGCCAGAAGTCTGCATGGTACGACAGCGACATCCGCGCTTTTCTGGAACATCAGAGGATCAGTCAATGAGCACGAATGAACTAGTAGCAGATACAAAGCGATATCGAATCGATTGGGCCCTCCCGGAACCCGTGGGTCGCCTCAACATCTCACTCAATACGAAGAACCGGCAGCAGTTCGAGAGGCGAAAGGTCGTCTTGCGGAAGTTGCTCGACGACGCGCAGCTCGACGTTCTACTCGCTGTCAAGAACGGAGCGACGACCATCGAGGAGCTCGTCGAGGCCGATCGTGCAGGTCGTCTCAAGGGCGCGGAGATACTTGGCAACCTGAAACTGCGCGCCAACCTCTGGACGTCGATCGAGGAAGTGCTGCCATCGATGGGCGGGTGCGAAGACACCAGGCGACGCTATCGGACGTCCTTGCGGCTGCTGCAAACGACCCCTGACAAGCCGCTTCGAAAGAAGCTGGGATCGAAAGCTCGGGTACTGGAGCTCACCGCGGCTCCCTGGACACAACTGCGAGCAACATGGCAGCGCACCGGCAAGAGTGCCGCGGACTGGAATCATCTACGGCGCGCCGTGTCCCGCTTCTTAACAATCTTGCTCGGCGATGTGCAACATCCCTTCCGACGGGAGGTAATGAAGCTCATTCCGACCGCCAAAGAAGGTCGAGGCCGGACACCAGAGCTCACCGTGGAGGGATTTTGGTCGATAATCGAAGCCATTCCCCCGCACGCCAGGCCGTGTATCGTCACGCTCGCGGCGACGGGAATGCGGTCTAAAGAGTACTTACTGTGCTCGAAAACCAACCTGAACCCTGCCACGTGCGCGATCGCGGTCCCGGGCACGAAAACCGCTGACAGTGCAGACACCGTTTATGTCGCGCGCGAGCTGTGGCCCTGGATAGAGGCGGGGATCCCATCGCCGCTCCAGTCCCGGTGGATACACATCTACTGGTGGCGCGCGTGCGTTCAGTTGGGTTTCGGCCGCTACGAGCCCGTCATGCATGACGGCGTGCAAGTGATGCGTACGGTGAAACTCCGCAACGGCAAGACCAAGGAACGTCCCGCGACCCGGTACGCCGGGCTTCGTATCCACGACCTCCGCCACGTCTTCGCACAAGTCGCCTCGGATGCAGGCGCACCGACAGCAAAGGTGCAGGCAGCTCTTCGCCATTCGGATCCGGCAATGACTCGCCGTTACGAAATGCGCCGTGCGAAGGGTGAGGTCGCGCAGCTCGTCGGCCGCGCTTTAACAGGCAACGGTCAAAGAAACGAGCGAGTGAAACGAACCGGTCCGGTTCAGTCTCGCCCACCCAAACGTGCTGCGACGCGGTGGCGGCAGTTGCCACCCGCCAAATCACCCGCCATCGAGGTACACGGTGCAAAAGGCACCGTTGAGCTAAGTCGTTATGTACCAGGCATGGCCAGGGAGGGAATCGAACCCCCGACACGCGGATTTTCAGTCCGCTGCTCTACCAACTGAGCTACCTGGCCGCAAGAGTGTGTAACGTAGTGCCCCGCTTAGAGTTCCTCAAGCCACGCGAGCGCGACTCCGCGCGTCTTTGACGCTCACTGTGGGTAAAACTGTGGGTGGTACTCACGTTAGGCCAGCCGGAGCGACGGACTACCCTGCCCCGTCGACGCCGGCGACTCCTGAGGTCTTGTCGCACCTTGCAGACTCGCAGCGAGCCTTGCTGCGTCTTCCGCGAAATAGGACTCAGGGGCGTGCTTCATGTATCGCATCGTCATCACCGGACTGGCGTGCCCCATGAGCTTTTGCAGCCGCGGCAGCGGCACGCCCGCCTGTGCGCAATGCACACCGAATGTGTGCCGCAGGTCATGTATTGTCGCGGGCGCGATCTTGGCACCACGCACACATCGCTGGAAGCGATGGAGCGCCCGCCAGTAGTCGCCATACGGCGAAGGAAAGACCGCGTCCGCTGGTCCGCTCCTGACGCGCGTCCGATGCTGTTCGAGCACGGCCGCCAGCGGCGCCGCGATCGGTACGTCGCGCTGACTCGAAGCCGTCTTGAGGCGCCGGCCGCCCTTCTCGTGAACGCGGATTCGACGCTCTGACAGTCTCACGTCAGCCCATTCGAGTCCCAGCGCTTCGCCGATTCGGAGACCCGTGTAGATCAACGACGCGAAGAGCGGCCACCAGTCGGGGCCCGTCGCTGTCTCGAGCGCCGCCACCTCGCCGGCGTCGAGCCATCGCTCGCGTCCTTCTGGCTCCCGCTCTTTCGGCATCCGGAAGTGCGGGACAGCGAATCCCGCTTCGTCCTCAGCCCAGCGAAGGAAGCTCTGCACGCCGGACAGATCGCGGTTGAGCGTCGACCCGCTGCACCCCGCTCGCCGCCGCGCGGTGCGGTACTCCAACATGGCGCCGCGCGTGAGCTCACCGAGCGGCGTCTCGCGGCCTTGCGACAGGACCTTAAACAACTCCGCCCACCCTTCGACGTATCGGTCGACGCTCCTGGGTGCGTACGATCTACGCGTACGTGGGGAGATCGTCGCTGGGTCGCGCAACCACTCGACCCACTGATCGACGAGCGGTCCGAGCGCTGGCGTTTCCTGGCGCGTCATGACCTGTTCGATCGATGCCGGGTCCCGCAAATACCGATTGTGCACGTCCCGAAGATTCAGCTTGCCGGCGACGAGCAGCTCGATGAGATCGCGCCTTCCCGCATCCCGCAGGCGGACCAGTGTCGCCTCGATTTGGCGCGCTCGTGTCTTGGATGCGGTACACGCCGAGAGTCGAATGCGCGGATACCCCCGCCATCGCAGCTCTATCGCGTAGTGCTTGGTTTCTGGTCTTCGATACACACTCACGTTGTCTCCCTCCCTCGCCGGGCCTCGATCCACTGGTGAAGATCCGCCGGCCGCCACCGCAGCGTGCGCGGCCCGTACCGCACCGCGATGTTGCCGACGAGCGCATAGACGCGCTTGTGTTTCACGTCGAGGATCTGCGCTACCTCCCGCGCCCGCAGCAGTGTACCGAGCGCTGTCGGAGCACCGTCATCTCCCCGGTGTCCTGCTTGTCGTTCTCCCGCCTTGTCTCTCATGGTCCGGCCTCTCTCGTTAAGTGTTCGTCGATTCCGCCTCTGGTTACGGTGTTCGCGATCACCCCGCCGATGTCCCTCTTTGTTTCACGATTGTCTCAATAGGGGACATTGACGGTGTCTCGCCGAACTCCGTTGGTGACGAGCGATCGAGTCGAGCCTTGGCTCGACGTGGATGCCGATGCAGCCCTACAAGAGTGAGAGTCACGGGAGGTCGTGTTGGTCCCAGCGAGCTTCGCGATGAGATGTCCGACGCGCAAAGCGCAGGGACCGACACGCGTGCTCGCGACTCTCACTCCTTAGGAGGGCGAAAGGCATCTCGTTCTTCAGCAGGGGAGCAAGTGAAGCGATATCGCTTCGCGATACGCTCCACGCTCGCCCCATTCGCGCCTTTGGCGCTCAAGGGGGAACTACGCCAGACTCGCACGACCGTCGCACCAAAGCCATGCTCGTCCGATTCACGCCGTTCGAGTTCGAGCTCGTGCGGTTCCGCGCCCGGTCCTGTCAGCGCACCATGGCCCGCTACGTCCGTGAGACGACGCTTGGGTCCGTGCCGCATGCCCGACACAACCACGAGATCGACAGCGTGCTGTACCACCTCGGGCGCATCGGGAACAATGTCAACCAGCTCGCGCACGAGGCGAATGCAACCGATCGCTTTCCCACCGAGGCGAGACTGAACGCCGTCCTGGCGGAACTGCGCGCTCTTATCGGACAACTCGCGGGGAAGGGGAGCAGCGCGTGATCGCCGTGTGCAGCAGCGGCAAGAGCTTCGGCGCCCTGGCCGATTATCTCACCGAGCCGAAAAACGGCGTCGACCGCGTCGAGTGGACGAGCACACGGAACCTGCCAGTCGACGACCCGGACCTGGCCGGTCGAGTCATGGAAGCAACCGCGGCGGAGAACGTGCGGGTCGAGAAGCCGGTCTATCACATCGCCGTCTCGTTCCACCCCGGCGACGTCGTGACCCAGCAGCAGATGGAGCGCGTCGCCGACCGGCTCTTGGACGAGCTCGGGCTTGGCAACCACCAGGCGCTGATCGTCGCGCACAACGACCGCCCACATGCCCATTTCCACATCATGGTCAACCGGATCGATCCGGAGACCACGCGGGCCTGGGACCGGTGGCAGGACTATCCCGCCATGCAGCGCGTCATGCGCGAGCAGGAGCGCGCGCTCGGCCTCCACGAAGTCCGGAGCAGCTTCCACGAACGCGACGGTCACTCGCGTGAGTCGCATGTGACGTCCGGTGAGTACAGGGAAGCCAAGCGCACGGGAACCGAGCCGCTGCTCGACCGGATCAAGGCGCACGCGCCGGAGCTACGAGCTGCACAATCGTGGGAGCAGCTCGAAAGCAAACTCGCCGAGTACGGATTCGAGGTGGAGCGGAAGGGCCAGGGGCTCGTGTTCACGGATGGCCAGACCGAAGTGAAGGCCTCGCGCGTGCATCGCGAGCTGTCCTTCGGGAAGCTCGAGCAGCGACTCGGGTCCTACGACGAAGCACACCGGAGCCGCGGCCCCGACCACGAGGCGCCGAGCACGCGTCAGCCTACCCATGGCGGGACGGTGCGGGAGCCGACTGTCGGTGCTGGGGACCGGGCGCCGAGCCCCCTCCACCAGGCGCACGGCCCGGACCTAGCGCGCGAGGCGGCGGAGCTCGTGCGGGACCTGTCGCGGCTCAAGGCGATCGAGCGCGCGATAGAACGGGCCCAGGAGAACCTGGCGAGCGACCGAGCGCACTTTGATCAGTTAGAGAGCGCGGCCGAACGAGCGAGGTACAAAAGCGACCAGTTCGACCAGACGCTCACTAAGGTGTACGCCCGACCCGAGGACGCTCGGGAGCATTTCGATCAGATCGCGAAGACGGAGGGATTCGAGCGCGCTGCTCGAAGGATGGAGCACCATCCCGAAGCCTTCGGGACGCTGCGCCCGACTGAGCATAAGGCAGTCTTCGGACTCGTGACCAGGACCGAGTACGACACGGCGCGAGGGCACGCCGGCGACGCGGCCGCGCAGGCTTACGCGGCGCGCGCGGCGACCGACCAGCTGCGCGTCCAGATTGAAGGCCACCGCGGGCCCGCAGTCGAAGGACTGCGCGACTACTCCGGCGTAAGGGCGGAACTTGGCGACCGGATCCGGAATGCCGAGCAACACCTCGACAAGCTCGGCACGATGCGGGACGCTCGTCCGACGCGGGGCGAGCTTGTGCGCGAGCTGCGCCACACGGTCCGGGATTTCGGTCACGGGGATCTGAATCGCTTTGCCGGACAAGTCACTCAGCCTCAGTACGACTTCGCGCTGCGCGTGGCGCGTGGCGCCCGCCACGTCCTGCTAGGCCGAGAGGAGGGATTGGGGCGCTGAGGCTATCGCTTTCGACCGCGAGGCGTCGGCGTATCTGGAACGTGCTCCAGGATGTCGCCAACACCGACACCCAACACGGTGCACATCCGATCGAGCAGCTTGGCATTCACATCCCCGCGAAACTCCCCATTCACCGGGAACCGTCGGTAGACGGACCCGACTTTCGCGTAGCCAATCGCGCGAGCGAATTCATAGAGCGACATCTCCCGCTCGGCAAGCAACTCCCTGATACGCCAACGCACCACGCGAAGCCCCCGGGTAGAGAGTGCGTCCCCCGGGGGAATCTTCGCTGTAGCGCAGCATTGACAATATAGCCCCGTATCTGCTATATAGCCCCGCACCGGGTATACAAGATCCGGTGTACCCGTTTCCGATAGCAGCGAGACCGCCATGACCATGACCCCGCTCGAACGCAAGGCCGCATTCCGGGCCGTCGCAACGCTCCAACGACTCACCATGAGCAACGCCGCTCGCAGACTCGGCGTGTCGTACAACCACCTCATGCTCGTCTTGGCTGGCCCGGAAGGGCATAAGGAGGGACGAGAAGGCAGCGCAGCCCTAAGGGAACGCATCGCACAGTTTCTTGGACACCCGGTGGATGAGGTATTCTCCCCGCGTCCGGAACGAGAGACAGACGCGCCGTCCAGCTCCGGCGCGACCGGCGTCACCTCGGTCATTTGGTGCTAGACGGCGCGAGATACCTGGTTGGAGTGGATTCCTGATCGAGCACACGGCATCGTCAGGCCAAGACGCGACGACGCGGGCTTACGGCCCTGACGCGACATACCGAGGAGATCCGTTCGTTGACTCACAGAGGGACCATGGATAGGCTTGGCATCCACTCCGGGCCTCCCTATCCGCAGCCGAGTGGGGAGGAGGTCCGACACTCTCCGGGAATAGACTAGCAGCTATGCTCGTCGTAAGCGATCTTGATCAGATAGCACGGGCTCGGCTTGCCGATGCCGAGGTGCTCGCAGTTGCGAACCGATTTGATGGTGCTCTCTACCTGTGTGGCTATGCCGTTGAGATCGCACTCAAGGCGCGTATCTGCAAGACCCTCAACTGGGCGAGTTTTCCAGAGACGCGCGGGGAATTCAACAGCTTGATGTCCTTTCGGACTCACGATCTGGGGATTCTGCTAAAGCTCTCAGGGCTGGAGAAACAAGTCAGAACCAACCACCTCGCAGAGTGGAGCGTCGTCGAGGGATGGCGTCCAGAGTCACGTTACAAGCAGATCGGAACCGCCAGTGCGACGGACGCTACTGATATGATCAGTGCCACCATAACACTACTGGGCGCGCTATGAGTTATCCGACAGTGGTCCAGATCCTTCGTGACTTCGAGGTAAAGTTGGCTCGCGAGCACGGGCCATTCACGTTGTTTGCGCTTGTTGAGCGTCCGGAGTTTCCGGGCATGTGGGATCTTGTCGTTGCTGCCCCGTGGTTTAGTTCAAGCGACCGAGAGACCCTGGATGTATTGGTCCAGGAGCTTAAACGCGGGCCAGGCAACGACGTGCTGCTCGCGCTGTCCCAAATCGCGATTCTTCGTCCGACGGAGCCGCTAGTGCGGGCTATTAACGACGCGGTGGGTCACGTCGAGCATGGCGAGGTGAAGCTTGAGACTACATCGCTCGGCCTTGAAGGAAGGGATGCGATCATCATCACCTCGCAATCCGTCCCGCGAGCCGCGTAGTGCGAGACGAGTACGACTTCACCAGTGGCGTTCGTGGGAAGTACGCCGCGCGCTACGCCCGGGACACGAACATCATCGTGCTCGATCGTGATGTAGATGTAGCCGAGATATTTCCGACATCGCAGTCGGTAAGTGATGCGCTCCGTGCGCTGGCGACGCGAAATCGCGAGAGAGCGTAGAAGTAACCGCCACGCCCTCTTGCCGAGGCAACGCCTTCGGCGTTGGAGTGCCGGTGCCGGTCGACCACGACGATGGTACGTGTCGTGCTCGACCGACTCCGGCATTGTTCAGTTGCGGGACTGTTTGCAGTTCTGTGGGCACGCCCAACGAGAAGGAGCGATCTCTCGCGTACTCCGTGAGAAATCGCCCCTTCTGTTAACTGGACCGGCGGGTGGGACGAAAGCCGAGTAACAGACGTTGAGGACTCGAAGAAGGACGCAGACCTTTGGACGACAGCGTCCTTCGAGCTAGGTTGGGGTACGGGGACAGGGCAGGCTGAGTGTTGGACGCTCGGCTTTTCCCGGGATGGACGCAACAGCCGTCAGTGGTGTTGGACTCCGCTGCGGTTCTCACGAACGTCTAACTCGGTAGCCCTGTTCCCGCCCTCCTCTCGCGTTGGACGTTATCCGGCCCGCTACGTCGCCTCGTAGCCTCGCCCAGCCCACTACGGCCGCTCGACTACCCGGCGTCCCCGGCCGGCTCACTCGTGTCCCCGTCCTCAACCACAGTATTCATGTAGTCGACCCACGCGAGAATCTTCTGCAAGTCGCGATGGAGCAGCGGGAGTGGCAGATCGATCACCGCTAGGCGGCCTGCCTTATCGAGGGCAACCGTGTATCGCTGTGTCCTCCTCGAATCCGCTTGCTGCCGATCGTCAGTCGCTGACTGAGCCACAAGACGTTCTTCCTCGACGAAACCAGCCCGCGGCTGCAAATCGGGCCAAGTCGCGACAGGCTGCGTCTGAGACCGCGCGCTAGGCTCAGATGCAGTCTCGTGTCCATCTGGGGCGTCGTCCTGCATGATGCCGTTCCGAAGCAGCCCCGCGAACTGCATCGTCTCGCGGAAGATCTTCGCTACCTCGTCCGCTGAGCGCTGGTTGACGCCATGCTCGCGCACTAGAAGGTTCGGTAACAAAGCAGGTAGGGGACCTCCCTGGTATCGCGCCCATAGTCGTTGATAAAGCGCGGGCGTCCGAGCCGCGACCGCGAGCGCGCGACCGCGTTCCGACGGCTCCTTCGGCATCAAGAGCTGCTTTCCGAGGTCGCTGATTCGATAACCGCTGCCGGCGCGCTCGAGGAGACCATAGTGGGAGAGCGCAGCCACCTTGCGACCCGAAGTGCCACTAATCCCTCGATAGCCGAGAGCTTCAGCAAGCACTTCGCGACTCGCGGGACCGAAACCGACCTGCTCTCGAACGTGCTGAAGCATCGTTTCGGCCTCTTGTAGCGTGTCCGACGGATTCTTGACCCCTCGCTCCAACCCTGCGGCGTCAGCCATGGGCATCATCCCTGTACTATTGGACCCTGACAATATACGCCCGTCCCGGCGCCCACTGCAAGACAGATCCATGACACGACCCAATAATGAGCGTTAATAACCCTATTTACCATCAACACTCTGTTGTGATGTGAATTACGATTAGCCTAAATCGTCATTAGTGGGATTATGCAACAGCCTAATGCTATGACAGTCTGACAACTGCCAGTTGTCCACGACCGACGGGGTGACTCGATCGCTTTGGGGAAATCCAATCAATACCGGTACTTGAACGAACGCCAAATTGGCGATTTATTCGGCAGTCCCGACGCTGGGCCACGCTGTCAGTTGATAATCGTAATAAACCTCATATCAATCTCAATGCGTTCTGCCAATGACCATTTTATGCTTGCCAATCGACACGTTGGCAGCGCTCACGGTCTCCAACGCCAACTACCGTGCTCCCGCTTGGCGCCTGTGCAGCGATGCAAACACCCTGTCGTTCGGGTCGTGAGTCTCTTAATTTGTATCAATTGATCGGCCCGTGCTCTCACAAACTCGCGATGAAACAAATCTTGCGTTTGGTCGTATCATGTGAGAGTATTCGGGGCGACGAGGCGGCGGCCGCAAGGTGGGCCGAATGACCGCCCGCGAACCTGCGCCAAACAATGAGCCAGCAACCAGGGCTAAACTGGCATCGGCCTGCCGGAACAAGAATCGGCGCAGCAGCGCGTTCTCCAGAACTGCACCAACTGAGTGGACGCCGGGCAAAGTTACCAACCCTGAGACCGACCTTCCGTTCGACGCGATATCGGCCTGGCATCACGTGGCCGTCTGGTTGGAGGAGGGACACCCAATCCAATGCGTCGTACTTGACCATCCTCCCGGGGCAGCTGCGTACATCATGCGCATCCCCTTGGGAGTGACCGGTCGGTCCGTGTACGTAAAGCTTCAGCTCACTCCGAATGGAGACGTCCATGGTCGGAGCTTCCACTACTGCTATGGCACTCGCTAATGAATCGATTTGACCCTGCTGATTGGGCCATGGAAGCCGATCAAGAAGAGAACGACCCGATTAGGTCGGGTTCACGCCCGCCTGCGCCCTGCCCCAGCTGTGGCGGGACGCACATCGACACTGCCAATCACGTTGAGACGTTCGATTACGGCGAAGAGAATCCGGTCGCCTTAGACGCGTTTATTCCAGTTCGTGTATGCCGATCCTGTGGAACGGAGTACACGGATCATGAGGCTGACGTCATTAGACATGAAGCTATCTGTCGCCACCTAGGACGCCTGACTCCGGCGCAGATTCGCGCGCTCCGGTTACTTCACCGTTTGCCCCGAAGCGACTTTGCGAGGATCACAGGCCTTGGAGAGGCAAGCCTCGCACGATGGGAGTGTGGCTCGATGATTCAGACTATCGCGTACGATCGTTATCTGCGGCTGATCAAGGACATTGCCACGTTCCATCGCTTACGCTCTATCGTCGGCGAAAAGCCGGGCGAGGCACTTCCAGGGGAAAAAACGGCGCACCACTCACTCCAACGGCGCTACCGAGGACTAACCGATCCTGACGCTGTACGGAAGCGCTCCAAGTTTTGGTTGCTCCGAATCGATCGCTCGGCCAGGTAGACCCTTAGTGTACACAACGACTTTCTACTCATTTAAGGGCGGCGTCGGACGGACGATGGCGCTCTCGAATATCGCGGCTTTATTGGCACACAGCGGCCTTAAGGTGTTAGTAGTGGACTTCGATCTCGAGGCTCCTGGGCTCGACATTCTTGCGAGTCCTGGAACACCAACCGACAGACCGGGGGTTGTCGAATACGTTCTCGCATATCTGCAAAGCGATTTAACCCCGGATGCTGCGGAGTATATCTATCGAGCGAATGTACAGTCCCAAGAGGCCGGGGAAATATGGGTTATGCCCGCTGGGCGCCCCGATGCGAGTTATTCTGAAAGGCTCTGCGGCATTGACTGGGAGTCCTTGTATAGTCACGAGGATGGCTACCTCCTTTTCGAGGATCTTAAGAAGCAATGGGAGTCGATCTTAAAGTTCGACTACGTACTCATTGATTCCAGAACCGGACATACAGACGTGGCGGGGATATGCACTAGGCAACTGCCAGATGCCGTAGTGCTGCTCTTCTTGCCCAATGCTCAAAACCTTCGCGGATTGCAGACCGTGGTTGCTGACATCCGCGCAGAGGCAGAGCCTCCTCTACGAAGGGACATCAAGCTCCATTTCGTGGCGTCAAACGTCCCGGACCTTGATGATGAGGACGCGATTATTGCGCGGCAACTTCGAGCGTTCCGGCGGGACCTGAAAATGACTGAGCGACCGTTAGTGATTCATCACTATGACAGTCTCTCCTTGCTGACGCAAACGCTCTTTGTCGATGCTCGACCGCGCAGCCGACTAGCCAAACAGTACCAACAGCTGGCACGGAGAATTCGAGCTGAGAATCCGCAAGACACGAAAGGCGCCATAGCCTTCCTAGACGATGTGCAACGTCAGCGCGTGATCGTAGCGCCCGAAATCCTAGAAGCTCGTCTGCAGTCGATTGAGCGGGCACACCACGATGACGGTGATGTACTATGTCAGATAGGGAAAGTGCGGCTCTCCCGAAACCAAGCAGCTGAAGCCCTCGCCCTTTTTCAGCGTTCGCTAGACTCGGGCTTGGAGACAGCGTCCGTTTTCGCGGCGCTCGCCAGGGCGAGAAATATGATTGGTGACAGAGACGGTGCGGTTGAAGCCGCGTTGGCCGTCTTCGAGCGAACTGATGCGACGATAAATGACCTATCCCCTGCACTTGAATTGATCCGGAACGGCTCTCCTCATGCCGTCGTTGGCCTGTCTCGGAAACCAGCAGTGCAATCGCTTGCACCGGAGCATGTTGAGTGGTTGGCTACTAATCTAAACAGGTCGCGAGAAGAGCTCACCGAGGCACGCGGACTGTTCGAATCCTTACTTGCGCAGGGCGGGTTAGCAAACCAGGAGCGTATCCGAGGCAATACCCTGCCATTGTGCCTCATTGGCCTAGGAGATTTCAGAACCGCGATGGCTCTCCTGGAGGAGGAGTACGGAACCTACGGACGAAAGGCAATCGCAGGCGCATTCAACTATGCGATGGCCACCTGGGGAGCGATCGGTGAGCCGAACCCAGAGCTGTTCGCCGGCGTGTTGAATCTAGAAGCGAGGTCCAAGATCGACGGCGACGCGAACTACTACCAGTGTCTCGCCGTAGCGGCGTGGGTCGTTGGAGATGTCGCACGAGCATCTCAGTTCTTGGAGCGTTCGTCCGAGCACGCCAAACCCGCCGTGCGGTGCTTGAGTTGCTGGCGATATCTCTCAGTTCCTCAATCACAATTCTTGCGCGATCTTGAACAGATTCGGCGACTAATGGCGGGCGAATCGGTCAAGCCTGCGTTTCTGCAAGACGCGGCTCCGCAGATCCCATTGGCTCTTTGAGGAAGTTCGACATCGAGTGACACGATCTGATCCTCTGATGTCACGATATTGCCCTTGTCTATGCGACATCTGGCCGCAGCTTGACGAGTCTCAAATTCTGAAGGTGCCGAGTGGCCCAATTTGTAACTCGTGTCGAGCTCCATGGCGCAGTGGATCAAGACTACGAAGCCTTACACACAGCCATGGAGGCCGCCGGGTTTTCTAGGACCGTTGTCGGACGCAACGGGGACACATATAAGCTACCAACGGCGGAATATTACTGCGTCGCCGACACGCGGACGGAAGTGAGGGACGCCGCCAAGCGAGCCGCAGCGAGTACCAATTGCGACTATTCCGTGCTGGTTACCGAGGCGAAGAGCATCATTTGGTCGGGGCTTAGGCGGATTACGGATCCCGGGCGTTAAGGGATTACAGAGGTCGCCGGTGGCGAAGGATCACCCGCGCGGGTCTGGCGACGGCTTGCTGCGTCGAGGCAAATCTTCGCGTTGGAGCCAAGGGACTGTGGGCAATTCTGTGGGCACACCCAACGAGAAAGGGCGATCTCTCGCGTACTCTGTGAGAAATCGCCCCTTCTGCTAACTGGACCCTGGCGAACAAGTTGGCAGCTACGTGGACTTCGCGACCGTTCACCAGTTCGCGTTTTCAGTCCGCTGCTCTACCAACTGAGCTACCTGGCCGAAAGGTTGCGTAACGTACTGACCTGCTTGGAGTTCCTCAAGCCACGCGAGCGCGATTGTCATTTTAACTGTCGTGGCATAGTGAGACCTCGTGTGACCGTTCATCGCGCGAGTTCCCCAGCGATCACGACGGGAAACGGCGTGGCTTCTGCGAGGCCGCTCATGGCAACGGGCTGTACACCGGCTGAGAGTTCGCGTCGATGGTCGTCAATTGCTGGCGTGCGCTTCCGCCATTCGCAGCGATGCTGAAGATCTGTGTGTCGTTAACCACATCCCCACTGTTGGGGCATCCGTAATAGCAGAGGTCTTCGTACGCGATGCTCTTGCCGTCCGGGCTCCACGACGCCGAGTGCCCGTTCGGGCCGGACACGAGAATCCTCGCGGCCGAGCCGTCGGGATTGCTGACGACGAGACCGAGTACCCCATTCACGGCCCCATCGAAGGCCAAGTGGCGACTGTCGGGCGACCAGGATGGTGCCGGAAAGGCGGACTGCTCACCCATTCCGGGTATGGCCGTGAGACTGGACCCGTCTGGATGAATCGTCATGAGCGATTGTAGCACCATCCCCGCTTGGCGCGTTTCTACCAAGCGATAGAACACAATGGTCTGGCCGTCGGGCGACCATGCCGGCTCCATATCCCACGACGGGTTCACCGAATCGGGCGCCGGATTGGCGGTGAGACGCGTCTGCCCCGATCCGTCGGCATTCATCGTGAAGAGGCTCGGCTGATAGCCGTCGCGCGCGGCGGTAAAGACGATTTTCTTGCCGTCGGGAGACCACGCCGCGCCGACGCCACCCGACGCATCCGCCTCAGCGTTGATGAAACCTGTGGGGTTGGGAAACCCCGCTGCGCTCTGAGTTAACTGGGTGAGCCCCGACCCGTCGAGGTTCATCACGGCGACGTTCAAGAGCCCGATTGGAGGGCCGCCGGTATTGGAGACCGTGGAGTCGATGGTGAGCAGAAGATGCTTGCCGTCCGGCGACACGCGCACGCCATTGCTGGCGTCGGAATCTGTGGTGAGGAGAACTTGACCCGATCCGTCGGCGTGCATCGCGTATAGTCCGGCGGGTTGCCGAGTGCTATAGAAAACAATGGAGTTGGCCAACACGGTTGGCCGCGGTACGACCGGCGCTGTTGGCGAGGACGAGCAGCCGATCACGAGTGCGCTGACCGTCAGAATCGCGGGGACAACGCTCCGCTTGTACACGTGGACACCCTCCTGAAAACGTGGGGTCACCATGAGATGTGAACTCCGAGCGACAACATGCGCGCGCCTCGTCCCGGTGTGGACTGCCACGCGACCGTTGGTGTGATAGGCGTCCAGCGGTCAGTCCGGATGAGGGCTCCGACCACACCGCCGATGAGGAGACCACCGCCCCCACCGATGAGCACACCGGCCGAAGGAACGCGGTCGGCTGCCGCACCGAGGCCAGCGCCAGCGGCACCGCCAATCAGCATTCCGGCGAGGGCGTGCCCGTTGGTGCCGTCGCGAACCTCGACGTGCTGGATCGTCGACTGATCAATAGCAATCGTGTCCGGCGCGCCGTGACGGGGTGACTCCCGTATCAGGTACAGCTTGGTGTCGCGTGATCCGAGTGAGGTACCGACGAGCGGTTCCGGCTGATCGACCACCGTGACGCGTAGCACCGTTTGCGCACTGCGTTCGGTTGTGGACCTTCCCACATCGTTCGGCGCGATGGACACCCAGCGCTCGCTGCGAGTCAGGGCCCCGATCACACCCCCGATAAGGAGGCCGCTTCCTCCGCCGAGTATAGCGCCGGCCACGGGCCCGCCAAAGCAATTGTTGCAAGCGACCGCCGCGCCGAGGCCAGTGCCGGCGGCGCCGCCGATCAGCATCCCGGTGAGGACGTGGCCGCGGGTGCCGTGGCTGACTTCGACCCTGCGTATCGCCGCCTGCTCGATGCCAATCGTATCCGGCACGCCGTTGGCATTCGACGCGCGACCCAGGTACAAGATGCTGTCACGCCGCCCGAGGACCGTGCCGACGAGCTCGGGCTGATCGGCCACCGAGACCCGCAGCCGACTTCCGATCTCACCCGATGGCCCCTGGCCGCGAAGCGGGGGGACATCTGTGAAAAGGACCGCGACGGCGACGCTCGTTAGCGCGACGCGGGATCTAATGAGCAGAATCATGAGGCCTCCCAGAGAGGTGTGGCGATTGATTGAGCGACACGCGCACAGTGCCCCGTGCCGCTCAGCCAACGCTCATCTCTTGCTCAAGTGACCCCGTGGCGTATGCTTGGAGTCGCCCCATTGGAGGTCGCGTGCGCGCTGGCAGCCCTCGAAGCGATACCGACTTACGGGACCGAGTGCAGGCGATGCTCGGCGCTGCCTACACCGTCGGACCGGAGCTCATGGGCGGCGGCATGAGCCGCCTCTTTCTCGCCGACGACCTGGCGCTCGGCCGGCGTGTCGTCGTCAAGCTGCTCCCGCCGGAGCTGGCGATCGATCTCGATGCGGATCGCTTTCGTCGCGAGATACAGATCGCGGCGCAGCTGCAGCATCCGCACATCGTGCCGGTCCTGACCGCCGGCGAGTCGGACGGGCTGCTCTACTACACGATGCCGTTCGTCCCCGGCCAGTCGCTGCGCGAACGACTCAAGAGCGGCGAGCTCCCGATCGCCGAGGCCGTATACGTCCTGCGGGACGTCGTTGAGGCGCTGGCGTACGCCCACCGGTCAGGTGTGGTCCATCGCGACATCAAGCCCGGTAACGTGCTGCTCGCCGATGGGGGCGCGCTCGTCGTCGATTTCGGCATCGGCAAAGCGCTGGCCGGCTCTCACGTTGCTACGGAGGATGCGACCGGTGCGGCGACGGGAGGCACGGTCTTCGGAACCGCCGCCTACATGGCGCCGGAGTTGGCCGCGGGCGATCCGGCGACCGACCATCGGGCCGACCTGTACGCGGTCGGAGTCGTCGCGTACGAGCTCCTGACCGGCGCGCCACCGTTCGCCGGACGTCCCGCGCGGGAGTTGCTCGCGGCGCACGCGCTCGAGCAGCCGGTCCCGGTCGAGCGGCGCCGAGCGAGCGTGCCGCCGGCGCTTGCCAGTCTCGTGATGCGGTGTCTGGAGAAGAGCCCGGCGGATCGGCCCCAGTCGGCGGACGAGTTGCTGCGGATATTGAGTGCCACTCCTGGGGCGCCCGTCGTGCCGCGCTCGCGTTGGACGTGGCGACGCAGCGCAATGGCGGCGATCCTGGCGTTCGTCGTGGCCGTTGTCGTCGTTGCCATCGCTCAGCGGCGCGCAACACTTCCTCCTCGTGCCATCGTCGTCCCATTCGTCAACGCGACCGGCGACTCGGCGCTGGACTTGGTTGGCGCGATGGCCGCGGACTGGGCGACGAATGGGATCGCTCAAACGCGGATCATTGACGTCGTGGATACGCGGACCGCCGTCCTCCCACGTCTGCCGCGCGACGGGCATCTCGAGCAGGCATGGGCCGAGGCGACGGGAGCGACGATCGTCGTGTCCGGCGCGTACTACCGGCAACGCGACTCGCTGTGGTTCAGGACCGCCGTCACCGATGCCAGATCCGGTCGTGTGCTGCAGCGCGTAGAACTGGTCGCGTCACCGACCGCTGATCCGCTGAGCGGCATCCGAGAGCTGGCGGATCGCATCGCCGGCGCCCTCGCGCGCTCGGTTGATCCGCGCCTCCACGTGATCGACCCGACCGCCAGCGAACAGCCGCCGACGTTCACCGCGTATCGCGAGTTCATGGCTGGGAACGAACGGTGGGCGCATGCCGACTTCGTCGGGGCGATACCGCACTGGCACGCCGCGGCAGTGGCCGACTCCGGGTTCATCACTCCGGTGTTCATGGAGGCGTACGGGTGGTATGCATTGCGGCGCCCTGCCGCGGCCGATTCGCTGGCCCGAGCGGTCGGTCGCTATCGCGGAGAGATCACGCCGTACGAGCGCGCCTGGACCGACGAGCTGCTTGCCGCGATCCGCGGCGACTTGGGCAGTCGCTATCGCGCGATCCGTGCGGCCGCGGCGGCCGATCCATCATCGGAGCTCACGCGCATGAAGGTGGCGCAGGATGCGCTGGCGATTAACCGTCCGCGTGATGCGATCGCCGCACTGGAGGATATTCGGCCGGAGCGGAACGAGTTGAGCGGCGTGTTCGATTTTTGGTGGAATCAGGCCGACGCGTATCACCGGCTGGGCGATCATGCCCGCGAGCTCGCCATCGCTGACGACGCCCGACGCTTCGCACCCGGTCTCCGGAGCGAGGTGGTGCGCATCCGCGCGTTGGCGGCGGTTGGGCGGCTCGACGACGTACAGCGCACGCTCGACGCGGCCATGGCCATGCCGGGCGACGTGAAGACGACGCCCGACCTCGCGTGGTACACGGCAGCGAGCGAGCTCCGCGCGCACGGGTACAGCAGCGCATCACGCGCGGTCGTCCAACGGGCGATCCAATGGTATCGTGAGTTGCCCGAGTCGGAGGCGGAGCACGAGTGGGCGCAGGCAGGCCGCGCGCGCATCCTCTATGTGGCGGGCCAGTGGGCGACGGCCGATTCGTTGTTCGCGCTCCTGGCTACGGCACATCCCAACAACGTCGAGTATCTCGGATATCGTGGCGCGATCGCCGCGCGCGCGGGCAACCGCGCTCAGTCTGAGCAGGTCTCCGCGATGCTGGCGCGCGCGCGTCAGCCGTATGGATATGGGAGAGCGACGTTCTGGCGCGCCAAGATCGCGGCCGTGCTGGGCGACGCCGAAGGCGCGATGCCGTTGTTGACCGAGGCGGCTGCGCAGGGGCAGCCGATGGATCCGGATTTTCACGCCGACATGGATTTCGAGTCGCTGCGCGCACAGGCGGCATTTCGCGCGTGGAGCCGGCCGCAAGACTAAAGGGCGGTTACGGCTGCGCGCAGGGCGGCGGCCGTTTGGTAGCGATCGGCGGCCAACGGTGCCAGACACGTCGTGAGTAATCGGTCGACCGCGTCCGGAACGCTCGGGCGAACATCCCGCACGTGCGGCGCGGCTCCGGTCAACTTGCGAGCGACCAACGCTTGGGTTCCGCCGGCCGCGAACGGCGGCGCGCCGGTCAGCATCTCGAACACGATGCACCCGACGGCGTACACGTCGCTGCGCGCGTCCGCCTCTGATTGGCCGGCGAGCACATCGGGGCTCAAGTAGGCCGGCGCGCCCAGCGTGACCGCGGTGGTGACGGGACTGGATTCGGGCGTCCATCGGAGTGCGTCGACGAGGCCGAACGACGAGACCGCCGCGCGCCGAGCGCCCAACGCGATGTGTCGCGGTCGAAGGTCGCCGTGGCGTACGCGGTGATCTTCGGCGCAGGCGAGCGCCGTGCACACGTCGACCGCGATCCGGATCGCATCGGAGACCGGCAGCGCTCCCTCTCGCGCGAGGCGGTCGCGGAGCGAGGGATCGGACCGCGGCGGGCCGACGAAGTAGAGGAGATCCTCATCGGCGATGCCGACACTCAAGACCGGCACCACGCACGGGTCGTCGACCGCGCCGACCGACGCCAGCAAGCGCGCCGCGTGCTGGACGTCGACCATGGCCGAGATCCATGGGCGGACGACGTGGACGTGCACTGGACCGCTCGTGTGGCGGTCGACGGCCGCGAAGGTGATCACGGTCTTGGATGCATCCGTCCGCGTGGCGAGCGTGTATCGTTCGGCGAGCGAGGCGCCGAGTCGCGATCGTAGGCGCTGCTCCGCATCCGACCCGGCTTTTTGACCCGGTGTGGTCACGGACAGCGGCGAGGCTCGCGGCCCAGTGGGCGAGGCGCCCGACTTGAGTCGAGCGATCCATCCCATGATCTCGGGATCGGCTGGCGAGTCCAGCTCGGCGCGCACGAGTGAGGCGTGCACCGACGCGTGTTGCAGCGCTCCGCTGCGATCGCCGCTGGCGACGAGAGCCTCGATGACAGCCACCGCCACGCGCGCACTCAGCGGCTCAGCAACACTCAAGCGCCGCCACCAGTGCACGGCCGTCACGTGATCCGCTCTATCGGCGGCCGCGCGCGCCAACGTCTCGAGGACCGCGGCGTATTGCCGGGCACAGCGCGCGGCCTCGCTGGCCGCCCATTGCTCGAACTCCGGGGCATTCGGCAGATGAAAGCCATCGAGGAACGCGCCGGCGTACAGTTCGACGGCGCGGTCGGCGGCGCCACGACCGACGGCCGCGTCGAAGTCGGCAACGTCTGAGTTGACCACGTCAGGATTGAGACAGACGACCGCTGTGCCCGTGAACAATGCATCGACCGACAGCGCCCGACGCGCCGCATGCAGCGCTTGCTCCAATGAATGTCGGCCACGATCCGCGTCGCTGTCGGGCCACAGGAGCGAGATCAGCGCGTCTCGCCTTACACCGCGCGACCCAGCGCTCGCGACTCGCGCCAGCAGCGCGAGACGAAGCCGTTGCGTCGCGCTACCGGCGAGGGCGGTTCCGTCGCGATAGAGCGCGAGGCCGCCGAGCGTGATGAGTCGCAGCACTCAATAACATGCGCATAGGGTCCCGAGGCGACCAGTCGGGCTGGTGACTGGACCTAGGTGGACGAGTTGGCTAGAATCGGCGGGTGGGGGTTTGGACGCCCCACCTTTTCCTGACGGACGGATTTGATGGTTCGTGCTTGCGGCGCGAGTATCCCGGGCCGTTGCCGTCAGTAGCCGACTCTCAGCTCAGAGAAACTCCTCCGGGTGGATCACCGGAGGAGTTTCCTCTTTGTCTTTCCTTCAATCGCACGTGCCCCGCCAGCCGATCAAATAGTGGCTGCAGATCGAACTCCGTGGTTTGAACCGGCCTCCGACGCCTCACCAAGAAGCCGCGCTCCTCTAGGCCCTTCGCGATCTTGCGGGCGTAGATCGTAGAGACTTTCAGTCGGTGCGCGATGCGATCATAGGACGGATACGGGGCGTTTGCGGTCCATTTGTGCAGCATCAGCTGAAGCACGAACATCTGCTCGATGCCGCTGAGCCCTCGAGGCTCGAGATCGGCCGCGTACATCAGGAACACGGCGACGACCGGCACGAATCCTCGAATGAGCAATATCGGATCGCCGCCCCAACGGGTAACGACGGTGCGGTCGAGATCCTGGATCCGGTCCGTATCGGGCGCATCAAACTCATTTCTCGGCATTTTCGCGTTAATTGACTTTTTATTTAAATCCTCGATTATTCTGCGATCGCATACACTGGCTGTAATCTGTGGATACTATAACGCCATTAGCATAACCGCGCAAGGATTTCAGGGTGGCGTTTGAAAGACGTAGCCGAGTCGTCGGCGCCGAGCGTCGGCGACGGTGACGACGAAGGGCGGCTCGTCCGGCCCGTTGAGTTTCGCCGCGAGGCGCGACATCGCGACTTCGACCGAGTGGATCTCGCGCGCGTGGAGCGGCGCATCGTCCGCGCGTTGCGGCCAGGCGGCGCGCCAGAGGGCATCGACGCTGAGCACGCGGCCGGCGTGGCGGATGCCGAGTGCGGTGATGGTGCGTTCGATCAGCGATAGGCTGAACCGGCGAGCACCGCGTAGTGCCGCGCCGGTGACCGGGTCGTAGGTCAGATCGCCGGTCGTGACTGGCGTCGTCGACGCGTACTCGCGCGCGCGGCGCAGACCACTGCGGACGTGGGCCTCGAGGACGTGAATGTCCATTGGCTTGGTGAGCCACGCGTCGGCGCCGGACTCGATGGCGGCCACGGCGAATCGATCGGGCTCGATGCCCGAGATCGCGATGATGTGCTCGCGGACACCGCGCGCGCGCAGCTCGGCGATGACATCTAAACCGTGCTTGTTGGGCAGGACGAGATCGACGAGCATGACGTCGGGTCTCGCGCGGATGGCCTCAGCCACGCCCGCCTCACCATCGGCGGCCGCAACGACGTCGAAGCCGGCTGCGCGTAGGCACGCAGCGAGCATTGAACGCACTGCATCATCGTCATCGACGATCAGGACGCAGGCCGAGCTGGTCGCAACCGACATCACAATTCAGTAAGGTGGGCAAACCGACGTATTAGGGCAAGGAAGGGCGGTCTACACTGTTCAGTTTGTCACGTCTTGCAGCAGAGACAGCGCCACCCTAAAATGGGCGCGTGTTTTCCACTCACAAGGCTGTGAAACTGTCCCAATACTGTCCCAGTGCCGCTAAGGCCGCGGGGCGCGCGTGAGTTACCGGCCCGGTCTTCCGCATATGGCGTATTTCCGGGCCCTCGCGGATGCACCGAGCGAGCAGAGCTCGGGGTGGCGGTGTACCCTGGCCGGGCTGGTCGCGATGCGGTTGATCGACGCATGGGCGACTGAAGACCCCCTCCCCGACGCCGGTCTGCGCGCCCTGGAGCGGGCGATCAATATGATGGATGTCGACGCCCCGGAGCGCCGCGCGCTTCGGTCGCTCGGCGAGGCGTTGCTCGGCGAGGCAAGCGGGCGAAAGGACAACGAAGGCTCCTGCGTGCTGGACCGCACCCGCGCATATGGTGAGTCACTCTGGCTCACGGCTGAATGGGCGCTCGCGAGCGACGCATGCCGAACGATCATTCGCCACGCGCGCACGACCGCGGAGCAGCAGATCGTGCCGCAGGCCTACGACCGACTCGGTCAATGCTTGCTGGCGCGCGGGCGGCAAGACAGGGCGATAGAGATATTTCAGGCCGGCCGTTCGTTCGCCTCGGCTCGGGGTGACTTTCGATCCGATCTCTGCTTGCGGATCTCTGAAGCGAGTATCGACCGGATCCGGGGCAACTATATGGCCGCCGAGTGCATCCTGGACGACGTGATCGCCGACGCGACATTCGCGGAGCTGCCGGATGTACGGGCACGTGCAACGCACGATCGTGGCGTCACCGCCTTCCATCGCGGCGACGACGTCCGCGCGCTGTCGCTCTACTTCCAGGCGCTGCGCGAATACGGCACGGATGCGGGGGCGGACCGGGTGCTCGCCGATATCGCGTTAGCGGTGCTGAAATTCGGCTATCACGATATCGCCCGCGATGTCCTGGTGATTCTCGAGCGAGATTCGGTCGAGCAGGTGCAGCGGTGGGGTGCGACGGTGAACCTTATGCGCATCGCCGCGCTCGATGACAATGAGCAACTGTTCGATGGATACCGTCGGAGCTTGTCCCGCGTCCGACTGCCGGTTCGCCAGCTCGCGCACTACCACCTCTTCGCGGCCTGGGGGTGGCTCCGTTTCGATCAGCCGTTGTTGGCCCGGCGCGAGCTCACGAAGGCACAATACGTCGTGCGCCGTTATCGCATCACGGAGCTCGACGACGATGTCTCGGCGTCGCTCACGTCACTGGAGTCGAAAGCGCCGGTCCTCGAGACACCGCCAACCGCGCCACCCGACTTACGACTGCTGATTGACCGGACGCCGGCGGCCGTAGTGGCGTGGCAAAACGGCCGCCGGTCGGAGTGTCGGAAAGCGATCGCTTAGCTGCAGGTACTACCTGACGTCATTCCTCCGCCACCACCACAATCCTGATGAACGGGTGCGGTTGCGCTCGTGCATGCTGCTAGGACCGCAGTAACAACTGCGAGGAGCAGGGCAACGCGGGGACGCATGCGACCTCCGGCCGAGAGGTAAACAAACGGACAGCCGAAGCTATGCGTTCCTATAGTGGGCGCAAAGTGCGTCTGCGGGCGGGCTTAGGACCCACCTGGCGGATTGCGGCGACTACGCGCGAATCCAGCTGAGGCGAGTGCCGAGGGTCTTGAGGCCGCGGCCCAGTTCCGCCTCTACTCCTTTGATGGACGTGCCGAGAACGAACGCGATCTCGGCGTGGCTCATTCCATAGTCCCAGCGGAGCATCATCACCAGACGATTTGACTCTGGCAGATTGTGGATCGCTTCGCGACAGGCTGATTCGATCTCGTTCGTCGAGAGCTGCTGCGCTGGATTCCGATCCGATTGGTTCGCACCGGGGATGGATCCATCGGCGGCACATTCTTCCACGACACGCGAAGCGCTTTTCCGTTGCCGAATCGCGTTGAGCGCCTGATTGCGTGCGGCAGCGAACAGATACGCTCGGACGCCACCGGCCGGAGCCCATGCTTCCCGCCGCCGCCACAGCGCGAGAAAGAGCTCCTGGAGTACCTCGTCGCTCGTGGCGCGATCGACGTATGTGTCGACGAAGTTGCGGAGGTCGGGATAGTGAGATTTAAAGAGCGACTCGAACGCCTGCACGTCGCCTGCACGGATGCGGGCGACTTGCTCTTGTTCCGACTGTGTCTTGCCGACGAGCGAACGTGGAGCGGCCATCGTAACGCCCACTGTTACGAATAAGCAGCGCAGTGTCAAGGGTGATGCGACTTAGCGTCCACGCTAAGACCGCAACGGTCCAAGCTTCGCCATCCCGCCACAAGACTGCTACGCGGATGCAACAGCGATCGGGGCCTTAGCGCCACACGTGCAGTACGAGTGTGGGGCCTTCCTGTGTCGCCGTGTCCTCTCCGCCATGACGCTCGGAGCGACCGCCTAATGGCGGACGACGAAATCGACTGGGTCGCGCTCGATCGGTATGTCGCCGGTGAAGGAACACCGGAAGAGCGTGAGATGATGCGAAGACGCATCCAGGCGAGTCGCACATTGATGGCGATCGTTGCCGTACTCAGATCATCACACCGTGTATCGTCCGACGCCCCTGATGCCACCGCGGACGGAAACGCCGCGTGGCGCGCACTTGCCGCGCAGCTCGGCGCCGATTCGGCGCGACCCAGTCGTCGACAAGCGCCGCTCACACTAATCCCCTCGGATCCGCAACGCGCCGATGGCGTAACCCGACTCACCCGTTGGGCCGCGATGATCTTGCTCGTCGCGGGCGCGTCCTACGCGTCGTGGCGTGAGTTCCGACGGACGCCCCGCCAAGTGGCCGAGGCGCCGGCGATCCGCGCTGTGTACTCCACGGCGCGCGGCGAGCGCGCGACGGTCGAGTTACGCGACGGCACACGCGTGACGCTCGCGCCGGAGACGGAGCTGCGCGTCGCCGCTGCGGGCCGCCAGGTCTATCTCAGCGGCGAGGCCGTCTTCAGCGTCACGCATGATCCCATGCGACCGTTCCGTGTGATCGCGCCGAATGGCATAAGCGTTCGGGATATTGGCACGCAGTTCGACATGCGCGCTTACACCGGGGACAAGACGGTGCTCGTCGCGGTGGCGGACGGATCGGTCTCGCTTAGTGGCTCCGCCCAACCCGTCATTCTGGAGCGCGGCACCCTCGGGGTCATTGAATCCGCCGGTGCCGCCCGAGTCACGCGAGGCGTGACGGTAGACAGCTATCTGGCCTGGGCTCAAGGGCGTTTGACGTTCACGAACGCCCGCATGGCGGATGTCGTACCCCAGATCGATCGGTGGTATGACATCGACGTGCATCTCAGTAGCGCGAAGCTCGCTGACGATCGGCTGACGGTCACACTTACCGATGTCCCAGTGGACGTCGCACTCGATGTCATCGCCCGTGCCCTCGACGCACGCGTTGCTCGCAACGGACAGTCGGTGACCCTCGCTCCCAAAACGTCTCGTGAGGGTGCCCACGAATGACATGGACTCGTCACTCGTTTCGATGGAGGTTGGCGTGAAGCGTCACTTGATGTGTGGAATCCTAATTGTCCCGGGAGTGTTCTGTGCCAGCGCCGGTGCGCAGACGGAGAAGCCGCTGCAACTCGCATCGCGTGAGCCGGCCTTCTATGCCATCATCGGCACTCACATCGAGCGGGCCGAGGCTCGAAGCGTTGCTGTGCTGCGAGAGCACGTCGCGCTTCACTTGCATAACGCGACTATTCCGGAAGCGCTGAAGGTGATCGAGGCGCAAACCGCGCTTCGCTTTGCGTTCAAGCCGGCGATCCTCCCATCGGGTGCAGCGGTTTCGCTCGATGCGAACGATATCACCGTTGCGGCGGCTCTCACGCAGATCTTGCTGGACGCGGATGTGGACGTCGAGATCGCACCGTATGGCCTGGCGTCGATTGTCGCTCGTCAGGTGCGGAAACCAGCGCCTGATTCGACAACCGGTACCATTGTCGGCCGCATCACCGATAGCAAAACTCACCAAGCACTTCCATACGCCACGGTGTCGGTGGAAGGTACCTTTCACTCGGCGACCGCGAACGACAGTGGATCGTTTCGTATCGCGCGCGTCGCAACTGGCACGCATACCGTTACGGCCCGAAGAGTGGGATATGTCGTCGCGCAACGATCGGTGACGGTGATAACCGGTCAAGTGACCACTGTCGACTTCGCGTTGGATCAGTCCGCAAATCAGCTCAATCAAGTTGTTGTCACGGGCGCGCTCGTGCCGACTGAGGTGAAATCCATCCCCACGCCGATCACGGTTATAAGCGATAGTGAGATTGCGCAACAACAACCGCGTACCGTGAATGAGCTGTTTCGACAATCCGTACCAACCGCCGTGGGCTTCGATCTCTTCCAAAACCCCAATTCGACGTATCTGACGGTGCGTGGTGCGACCGACTTAAATGTGGGTGGCACACAGGTGAAAACGTTCATTGATGGAATCGAAGTGGCCCAGAACTCTGCGAGCCCGGTGGACCCCTCGAGCATCGATCATATCGAGGTGATTCGCGGGCCGGAGGCGGCCGCCATTTATGGCTCGGGAGCAATCGACGGTGTGATCCAGATTTTCACGAAACACGGCGACGCAACTCACGGCGGACCGTCTGTCGATGCTCAGGTGGCGGCGGCTGATGTGCAGACGCCATACGCAGGATTTCGAGGGGTATTCAGGCAGAACTATTCAGGCGATGTCCGAGGCGGGACGCAGGACGCCAGCTACACGGTCGGCGGCGGATACACACAAACCAATAATTGGCTTCCGTTTGGCGCCTACTCCGCGCAATCGACACCCAGTGTGTACGGTGGATTCCATTATGGGCGCGGCATCACCGTGCTCGATTTATCCGCTCGCTACCACATCGTCGACGCCCCGAGCACGTTCAATCCGGAACTCAAGACGACGGAACCCCCGTCGGGCGCATTTGCCGTGCCGCCATACACCACCGATGAGTACACCAATGCCACGGTCGGTGCGTCATTGGGGGTACAGCCCATACCGTCGTGGCGTAACACGTTTTCCATCGGCTACGATGAGAATAACTGGAGCGAGGTGCAACGGAAGCCACGCCTCACGAGTCCGGCAGACACGGAGTTGTCGTACTCGTATACGAATCGCAACAGAGTCTCCCTGAAATACACTTCGTCATGGACCGAGCATTTGGGATCGGCAGTCAGCGGAACGCTTATTGTCGGAACGGACTACTGGGCGGAGTCCAATATCGCGACGAGCAGTACTGGTGTGCTGAATGTGTTCGGCCAGCTCGCGACCGATCCATCGCAGCCGTTCAGCGACAATCGGTACCCTTCGCACAATACCGGTGTCTTCGCGCAAGCGCAGGTTGATATTTTTGAGTCGTTGTTTCTGACGGCAGGCTTGCGCGCGGACTGGGATTCGGATTTTGGTGACAGCATCGGCGCACCGATATCTCCTCGCCTCGGCATCGCCTACTCGCACTCACTCGGATTCTCGACCATCAAGGTGCGGTCATCGTGGGGAAGTGCGATCTTACCGCCGTACGCGGGAGCAAAGGAATACTACGCGTCGGGCGGCAGCATCCAGCTCGCCAATCCGCACCTCGTTCCGGAACGTCAATATGGAGGAGACGGAGGCTTCGATCTCCTCTTCGGCCACTTCGGCTCTTTCAGCGCGACGTACTACGATCAAACCGCGGAAAATTTGAACGAGCAAGTGCAGCTGCCGGACTCGCAGCCAACGTTTCAGACACAAACGGTCGGGACCGTGAAGAATACAGGCGTTGAGCTCGAAGCGAGAGCTGGTGTCGGCCGATTCTCACTGCGCGTGATGTACGGATATTCACGCAGCCGCGTCGAGAAACTCGCGGCAGGATACACGGGTGACTTGCACGTAGGCGACCAAACGCTCGATGTGCCGAGGCACAATGGCGGGGCTACTCTCTCGGCGCGGCTGTTTCGCGGCACGACCATCGCAGCTGGATTGACCTACGTCGGCCCGTGGACCGACTACGACGAACTGAAGATGTATACGTGTTTCGCGTACTATTTTTCGGGAGACAACACGCATTGTAATGCGGGCTTTCTCAATGCCCTGGCGAACGGTCAGTTCAGCACCCGCTCGTTCCTGATACAGTATCCCAGCCTCGTCAAGGAAAACGTGAGCGTGACTCAGGCACTCAGTCCCTGGGCGTCGGCGTTCATCTCCATTGACAACCTCGGGGATAGCCAGGCCTACGAGGGAAACAACGGCAACGCTCGGGTTGGACGCATTTCGACGATAGGCGTGCGGTTCCACTACTAACATGAGATCGCGGTCACTGTGGGCTGCCACACTGGCATTCCGCCGCGTGTCGGGGATGTGCGCGCTCCAAGCGTTGCCGATGTTGGCTCGTGGGCAGACGCCGCGGCCGATGACTGTCGACGATGTCATTTCGCTTCAGTCGATCAACAGTGTCGTCCCGTCGCCGAATGGGGAATGGCTGGCGGTGGTGATCAAGCGGTCCGGTGGCCCTCCGGACGATAGGGACGCCGACGTCTGGCTCGTGCCACGGCACGGCGGGACGCCGCGGAACTTGACGGGCAGCGCGGAGAGGAGAACGCAGTGGTCGAACCCGATTTGGTCGCCGGATGGGATCCGCCTCGCCGTTCTCGCGCGTACGGCCGACGGTAGGGTGGCGCCTTACATCTGGATGATGCGCGACGCGTCGCTTCGGCCATTGATCGATCGCGATGTGGACACGCATGCAGTGTTCGACCGATCGAGGCCTGGCACACCGATTCTGTGGCTCGACAGCGTCACTGTACTCGGAGCTTTTTGGCAGCGTGGCGCGTATCCCAGTTCGCTCTGGGGATCGATCCGCAATACCGAACGTGCCGCGCAGGAGGGGTGGGCGAAGACGGAGGCCGGTACTGAACCGGCCGTCAGCGTGCTGGAAAGCGGACGCGATACACCTATGAAGGAGCGGCCACAGGGCCAATTACTACGCATTGACGTCCGAACTGGCGAGAGTCGAGTCGTCGCCGAAGGATATTTCTGGCAGATCATCCTGGATCCGATGAAGCGGCACGCGGCTCTCATCGTCGACGCGGGACGCATCTCACCGTCTGAGGGCCGCCGGCTCCGATACGTGAACCACTTCTTTGCCACCGTGCGGCGAACTCGGCTGGCAATTGCTCGTCTGGACTCGATCACCCCTGTTGAATGGATCGACGCGATACGGGACCCGCGGATTCCTGAAGACGGAGGGGAGCCGCATAACTGGTCGCCCGACGGTAGCATGCTCGCGGTTGTGGCCAAGGATGACTCGAGCGAGGCGTATGGGACTACCGCGTATTTGATATCAGCCGAAAATGGCACGGCTCGCCGGCTGACCGACCGCGATCTCGCGGTATCCGCTACAGCATGGATCGGGAGTCGGACGGTACTGGCCCTCGCTCAGAGGACCGTGTTCGCGGCGCCAGGTATTGACACGAGTCGATATGACTGGTGGAGGATCGATGCGCAGGGGGACGCGAGTACCAAGAACGGAACGAACATCACATCCGGCCTGGCCGATGTGCCGTCTGAGCTCCAGGCGACGTCGGACACGGGTGAGATGCTGGGTCTTGCCGGCGGGCGTCTCATATCGATCAACGGTGGCCGAGCGCGAGAGGCGCCCGTTCGCGCGTCGTCAGACAGCTCGCCGTTCAGTGGGTTGGACTGGTCCTGGCCAAGTCGCACCACGAGCGAGCGCCCGAGTGACGAGCTCTTCGCGCAGGCCGCAAACGGCGACTTTTACGCGATAGCCTTGAACACCCACGCGACGCCGCGTCTCGTTCCACGACCCACACCGGAAGCGAATCTCGTCGCTGCTGATCCAGCCCACCATCTCACTGTTTTTACCGCCGCCGAGCGAACGGGCACGACTCTGTGGGTCGGAGACGGAGAAACGACTCGGTTTGATAGAAAAATCGCGCTCAATCAAAAACTCCGAGAGATCGCTGACGCCAAGCGGATGCTCATCAACTACGTTGGAGCCGATGGAGACTCACTCAAGGCGCTGATTCTTCTACCGATTGAATACATACCGGGTCGACGCTATCCGCTTGTCGCATTCGTATATGGCGGGGTGATGGTCCAAGACACGGTGGTGTCCGATATTTTCGACAAGCAGTCTGTGTCGGGATTGAACCTGAGCCTGATCCCAGCACACGGGTATGCGCTGCTGATTCCGAGTGTTCCCGTGTCTCCCGAAGGCGAAGCGGGCGATCCGATGATCGACATCCCGAAGGGGGTCCTCGCGGCCATTGATGAGGCGACGCGTATCGGGGTCGCCGATCCGGCACGTGTGGGCATCATGGGGCAAAGCTTTGGTGGCTACAGTACCTACAGCGTGATCACGTATACGCACCGCTTTCGCGCTGCGGTCGTGCTGGCCGGCTTTGACAATCTCCCGTCCCTGTACGGTGATATCGATCCTGGGGCTCGCTACTCAGATTTCGGCTACGAGATGCAACACATCCGTGGCTTGTTCGAGGCCGGGCAATTGAGAATGGGGACGAGCCCCTGGAGCAATCTGTGGCGCTATCTGCGCAACAGCCCGTATTACTTCGCGGATCGCGTCCAAACGCCGGTCATGATTATCCAGGGGGATATGGATTTCGTGGGCATAGAACAAGGCGACGAGTTCTTTTCGGCATTGTACCGGATGGGCAAGCCCGTCACATTCGTTCGATATTGGGGGGAAGGACACGTCATCGAACGATCTCCGGCGAATGTCCGCGACATGTGGCACCGGATCTTCAGTTGGTTCGATGAACACTTCGCCGTCAAGCAAGGCTCAGCACGCGCCGGAGGCGATGAGACAGCCGCACCCTCCGCCAGAAATTGACTATCCCGCGACTGGCGACGGATGTACCCCACACGTCCGGTACCGCGCTCGGTCGCGCCCTTAGGCTATTTCCCTGACGCCAAAGAGCGTACGATAATCCGTCGTCGCGGTCAACGGACCCATCTCCGTTGCGCGCACGACGTCACTCGAGGTGACGAGCGGGGTGACATACGGTTTCTTCAACAACAGAGGGTACGGTAAAATGTGAAAAATTCTACGAATTCGAAGATTAGCCCTAGGTCCGTTGACCGCACGACGTCACTCGCGATCACGCGCGGTGTGGTATATGTCTTCTTCATGTTCACCCCCGTAGAGTGGCCATACGCCAGCGAACGATCATCGGCGGCTCCCCGGTGTGGGAACCGCCGAGCATGATGCTGCGATCTGGCCGGTAGTCGCAGGAGTACTATTGGCTACGTGCTACAATCAGGTGAGGCTCAGCGAGAACGTCTTGTTCTCGGTGGTCGTCCGATGGATGCCCGTCTCCGTTGCGCGCACGACGTCACTAGCCGTAACGAGGGGCGTGGAATAGGTCTTCTTCATATAGATCTCCGTTGAGTGACGGTTGACTGATACGTGCCGTGATGTGGAAATAGCTGGTGCGTGAGGCATTGCACATGCTCTGCGGGCACCGGCCAGATCGCCTCGCTGCGCACTGCGTTTACATGCTGCTCAGCGAGAAGGTCTTGTTCTCAGTGGTGGTGTGATGAACGCCCGTCTCTGTTGCGCGCACGACGTCACTAGCCGTGACGAGTGGTGTGGAATACGTCTTTTTCATACTGATCTCCGTTGGGAAAAGGCAGATGGGTGAGACATCGTACATCCGTGCGGCCAGAGGCCAGATCGCACTGTAGTGATCACGAGAGTTGCAGATGACAGTCGGTTATGGTGCTCGCTATGTCCTTCCTCCGGGGCAGTCTGGAGGGTAGTACCACTGGGTGGAATTTTCGCGGGTCGTGTGGAGCAAGCCACACTCCGTTGCCCGCACGACGTCACTCGCCGTGACGATCGGTGTGACATAGGTCTTCTTCATACAGGTCTCCGTTGGGTGGCGGTCAACTGATAGGTGTCCTGACGCGGAACAGCCGGTGCTTGAGACATTGCAAAGCCGCGCGGCCAACGGCCAGATCGCACTTGCAGCCACGCTTCGATGGCCAGCGTTTTTATAATGTCTGCCTGAATCGATTCCTGGCGAGCAAGCGGATTCGAGGCACCCTCGACTGCCTCCTCGAGTCGACGCGCATCGACCAAGCCCAACTCCGCCATGAGGGGATTGCGCGCCAGTTGCTTGAGGAGGGCCTGCTGATGGATGAACATGCGCGCGAAGCTATCTCCCCCTCCTCCTTTGCCAACGCGTGTGCGGACGACATCCGGCAAGATGCCCTTCATGGCCTCGCGAAGAACCCACTTGTGGGCGCGTGGGCGAGAGCACAACTCCGGGGGCAGGCGCAGCGCAAACTCAACGAGCGGGCGATACAAGAACGGGTGTCGAAGACTGACGACTTCGGCGAGGGCTCGCGTCTCGTCTCCTCGTTGGGTTTCAACTACCCCCGACGCATGCCAATGCCTGTACTTGTGCCCGATTGGACCGTCCGAGACGTAGTCCGGCTTGCGCGCGATGTCTTCTCGTGCGAGTGTGTCCGTCCGCAACCAGCTCGGGATCGGTGAGAACCGATCCTGCCCGAGCCTTCTCAGGGAGGCGGGTACGAACGGCTTCACGGCGTGCTCGTACGCGAGCTTCCAAAATGACAACCGTCCGAGCGCGGCGCGATGCGCCAACTCTCCAAACACCGGTGACACCTGACCCCGAACGAGGCGATCCGCGAGATAAATCATGCTGCCGGTGAAGAGCTGGTCGCTGCCCCAGCCGGTCAATAGCACGCGTGCTCGCGCCTCGCGCAGAATTGTCCGAAACCGACAATCGATCGGAGCATGGATGATGGTCAGCAGCGGTTGATCTGGAAGGGGCAGCACTGTCTCATCGGTGCCGTCGTACCACATGGGCGCATCGACGACGACCTCATTCCGTATCCCCCAACGCTTGACAATAGGGTCTGAAAATGACCGTTCGTCCGAGCCTGTCTGGGAGCCGATCACGAACGTCAGTGTCCCGTCGAGTCCCTGAGCGATCTTCCCCTGCTCGACCAGCCACTGCGCGACACTCACGACCGAGGACGAGTCGATGCCGCCCGACAGTTGTGACCACGTGCCACCGCGTGGGTCGAGGCGCAATCGGATCGATGTCGTCAGCAAGTCACGGCAAATCTCGATCGCGTCGGCTTCGGAGATTTTCTCGGCGGCCGCCGTCGCCACATGTACCGGTGACCAATATAGATCCGTGGCGACGCGTCCATCGCGCACCGTCAGTGTCGATCCCGCGCTTGCGTGTGCCACGCCGGCGTAGACCGTGCGGTTCTGCGTGGCAGAATCGACGGTGAGCATGTCGCCGAGATACGCGATGTCGTAGCGATCCGTCATGCTCAACGGTTCGGCGCGAGAGCCGACGAGCGTGAGCCCACCGTGCTGCGTGTAATACAGAGGGGCGAGATCGAAGGCATCGGACGCACCGATCGCGGAACGCGTTGTGGCGTGCCAGGCGATGAATCCAAACTCGCCCAGGAGCGAAGGAATGGCGGCGGTTCCCGCGTGGGCAATCAGACGCACGACCAACGCGAGATCACTCTCGTCATCACTCCATGAGCCATCGGCTCGAACCTTTCGTTCCAGTTCCGGACGGTTATCCAGGCGGGCGAGGCCCACGATGAGCCAATCTCTGTAGCGTTCGATCGAGATCTCCCCGCCGAATTCATCCCAACCCGTGAGCACCGCCGCGCCAGGGAATGTGTCCCAGCGATAGGGTAACAGGCGATTGATTGGCATGGACTGCACCCGACGGCGCACCTCGTCGCTAATGCCGCGGCCGGCAGTATCCAGAACACAGGCGAAGAATTTCACGGGCACACCTGAGGCAATCGGCGGAATGTGATCACGTGCTCGTCCGCATCGTTGATCACGCGGCCTTCGTACTCGACCCACGCATGAGCAGCGAACGGAAGCGGTTGAACGCCGTGATGGTAAGTCACCGGTATGCCGGCGCGGCGCGCGAAATCGAACAACGTCAGCGAGCGTTCGAGGCAACGCGCGCGGCCCGGATACAAGGCCGCCGCTAGTGCGACCGCATACTCGCAGGCGGAGAGAAATGTGTTCGGAGCCAGCGTGGTGGGTATCGTCCGTGTCTCACGCCTCCGAATCCACCGCAGCGTGGGCCCGAGCCCGAACACGAGCACACGGGCCTTGATAATGGCGATGGCGACGAGACAACGGGCCACGGAAGGCACGTTTCCTGACGTGGAGTGCGACCCAATGCCCATCCAATGCACGTCCGGCATTCTTGGCATGGTCGATTAGTGCGTCGCGCTCAGGACGCGCTGTTCGGAGCCCGCATCGTGGTCCGTGGTCATGCTAACGGGCGCCTCGATGATCTGATCGAGAGCATGTTGAAGGCGGCGCACGACTCCCTCCCAGTCACCAGCCGCCAACTGTCGCACGAGTTGTATTGGCGGATACCACGGTGAGCGATCCCCGACGCCCCAGCGAGAGTCGGAGCAGAGCGGGAGCAGCAGATAGGTTGGAACGCCGAGACAGCCCGCGACATGAGCTACTGCGGTATCGACCGAGACAATCACATCGAGTTCAGCGATGAGATCCGCCGTCTCGCCGAAGTTCACGAGCGGCGGCCACGGCCTCATGAGCGACGGATAGCGATCGGCGTCGATGGCGCGCTCGCCGACCTGAAGGCTGTACCATTCGATGTCACCACGATCCAATAGCGGCGCCAGATACGCCGCGGGCATCGAACGGTTCGCATCGTTCCCGTATTCGGGATTGCCAGCCCAGCAGAGTCCAGCACGGATCGACCGTGTTCTCGCTGGCAGTCGCGATCGACGACCCGGCGGTCGCAGGGGGACGAACGGCGGCAGTCCTCCAATAAGGTGCGGCAACGACATCATGCTCGTGTACCGATCGAACGCGAACGGCTTGTCCACACCATGGATCAGGACCGTCACCCGATCGTCGACATTGCACTTCACGAACGGCACGAGGCGAGGGTACACCTTCACGACAACGCCCTTTGCACGGTCGGCGAGCGGCGCAATGAACCGTAGCATCTGAATGTTGTCTCCCATGCCCTGCTCGGACAGAACGAGTATCGTCTTGTCGGCGAGGTCTTCTCTGCCGTCCCACGATCGATGCGTCCAGCGCACCCAATCGTCCATCGTCGTGACCGGTGAACGATCGTTCGCGTAGAGTAGACGAGACTCATAGTCCGCCCAACCCGCCCAATCACCGAGCGCCAACTGCGCCCATGCCCGATACCACCGCTGCTCGGGTGAATCGTGCGGCATGGTCACCGCTGTTTCGACGGCGTGACGCCACGCGTCGAGATCACCCTTTTGCCGATACACTTCGGCTTGTGCGTACCACGACAAAGGGTTCGCTGGATCCTTGGTCGCCCGTTCCGTGTACGCAATCACGAAGGCCGGCGCGTACGGTTCCGTCATGAGCGGGCCGCCACTGTGACCGGTTCGACGATTATCACACGCGCCTTTTCCAGCCTGGCGATCAACGCCGCAATGTCAGTGGTCATCTGATCGACCGCGCTGTCCCCGGGCAGCTCGTATTCTTCCTGTAACGCCTGCAGAATCGATTCAAAGGTTGCCCCTTCGGTGATCTGCTCCCACACGCTCGTCGCCACCTCATTCAACGACTCGTACTTGCCACGCTCGATGTCGAAGACGACGGTCTCACCACGGAGACTCGTCCAGACGACATGTGGCGCGTGCCGAAATCGGCGGCCCTGCAGTCGAGCAATGGTCTCGGGGCCGTTCGGTGTGTCGCGACGATATCGATCGAACAACATTGCGGTGCCCCCATGGAGTGGTGATCAAGCTAGAAATCGGCCGCGGGCCCGCCATGCCTGTCGACGCCAGCGGGTGTTTCTGCGTGCAGCGCGTGAGTACCGTGACTGACCGTGACCAGTCCGACGAGCGCCGGGCGAGCTCATGAGATCCGCTCACCCGCGCCTCCCGCTCGCTGTGCGAGCGTTGGCCTTGGCGTATTGCGTATCGTGCAGCCTCCGGTATCGTCCGCTCAGCGCCATGAGCACTGAATGCGTGCCGCGCTCGACGATACGCCCCCCGTCGAGCACCAGGATCTGGTCCGCGCTCTCGATGGTGGATAGTCGATGCGCAATGACAAATGTTGTGCGGCCCGCTCGAAGCGCCGCGAGCCCGTCTCGGATCAGCGACTCGCTCTCGGAGTCCAGATTCGAGGTCGCCTCGTCGAGGATCAGGATCCGGGGATTCGCCAGAATCGCCCGAGCAATCGCGATCCGCTGGCGTTGACCACCGGAGAGCTTGACGCCTCGCTCGCCGACAATGGTGTCATAACCGGCGGGAAATCGCGACACGAACTCATCGCAGTGCGCCAGGCGACTCGCCGTGCACACCTCGGCATCGGTGGCGGCTCGCGCGGCAAACATGATGTTGTCGCGTATTGTCCCATCAAAGAGGAAGTTGTCCTGAAGCACCACGCCAAGCCGCGACCGATAGTCGCGAAGCCGAACCCTCGACAGGTCTCGCCCATCGATCAGGATGCGACCCAGTGACGGGCGGTCGAACGCCATGAGCAGCCGGCAGAGCGTGCTCTTACCGGATCCGCTCGACCCGACCAGCGCCACCGTCGACCCGACGGTTGCCTCGAAGTCGACATATCGTAGAACGAGCTCGCCGGGGGCATACGCGTAGCACACGCCCTCGAATGTCACGTTGCCGACCACGTGCTCGAGCGGCGACCGCTGAGCGTCATCGGCGTCTTCGCCAGGACGCATCCGCAGCTCTCGGACACGGCCGAGCGCGGCCAGTGACTTGCCGACGGAGCTGCCCATCACCGCGATCTGTTGGAACGGCATCGCGAGGAGCGCGACAAGCATGATAAAAACCAACAGATCGCCGACCGTCATCTGCCCATACAGAACCAGCCACCCGCCGACGACGACCAGGAGGAGGGTGAGAGAGCCGTTGATGACATTCGTTCCCGCATCGAGCCGTGCCACGCCGGTGATTCCGCGTTTCGCCCAGTCGAATAGCTGCTCGATGCGTGCTGTGAACGCGAGCGACTCGTGTCGCTCGGCAGCGTAGGCCTTAACAACCGCGATTCCACCAAGTGTCTCTGTCAGTCGTGCGGTTGCCAGCGCATGAGCCTCACCGTGCTCATTGAACGTGGCATACAACCCAGAGAACGCGCGCGTACCCCAGGCCGCGGAGAGAAGCAAGATCATCGTCACAACAACAGTGAGAAGCCAGTCGAGCTTCAACAGCAATGCGAATCCGAGCACCGCCGTCGTGATCGCGCCGATGAACTGCACGAGGCCTGAGCCGATCAAGTTCTCGACCTGGACGGTATCGGCCATGATCCGGGATACAAGCGAGCCTGTGCTCGTATTGTCGAAAAACGACAACGGGAAATCCAACACCCGTGCAAAAAGGTTCGTCCTGAGGTCATTCACTACCCGATGGCCGGCGATTCCCAGCACACGGCTCGATGCGAACGCGGTCGCTGCCTCGAGCAGTACTGCGGCAACGCCAGCCGCGGCGACTGGCGCCAGCAGCTCGAGCCGGCGGTGTGCAATGACCTGGTCTACGACGACCTTGGATAGCGCGGGCAGTGCGAAAGCCGCCAGTCGGTTGGCGAGCATCAGCGCAAGGCCAGCGGTGAGCGCGCCACGATATCGCCAGACAAGTGTCCGGAGCTCGGCCAGTGCATCGCGGATGGGCATGCGCCAGCCCAATCCTATCCAATGCGTCGGCGCTCACCATGTCTGCGTGCGCCGAACCATGTCCGGGAGCGCACGTGGCGGTCAGCTGTTACGTCGCCACTATACCATCAGCCGGGAATCTGGGACTCGCCCTGCCGGTACGGAGGCGTTAGGCGCGTCTATCGACTGAGGCTCGTCGCCACAGCAAGAACACCGGAACTCCGAGCGCGATGAGCCCTGCGCCAATCAGCGCATTTCGCGGCCCCGACCGGATACTGCTCACCATGACATACACCGCCGCTAGGATGAACACCAGCGGCACGACTGGATACCCTGGTACTCGAAATCCCGTAGCAGCTGCACCGCTCTCGCGTTCGCGCCGGCGATAGACGAACAACGTCGCTACGATAGACGCAAAGAACAGCCAGTCTCCGAACACCACGTAGTCCAACAGCGCGCCATAGCTGCCGGTCGCGGTCAGCACTACACCCCATGCCGCCTGCCACCAGAGTGCAACCGCGGGCGTATGATACCGCGGGTGCAACGCCGCAGCACGACGAAAGAAAAGTCCGTCCGCCGCCATCGTCTGCAAGATGCGCGGCGCCGAGAGGATCGTGATGTTCACGAACCCGAACGTCGAGAACGCAATGCCGAGCCCGACGAGCGTGCCGCCGAGTGGCCCCACCGCGCGGCGCAACGTGTCCGTCGCGGGCGCACGGCTTACGGCCAGCCCATCGCGACCGAGTGCCGCGAGATACGCGACGTTGGCCAGTAAGTAGACCACGACCACGATCGCCATACCCACGAGCATCGCGCGAGGCAGCGTCCGCTCGGGGTCCTTCACTTCGCCGCCGACGTTGTTCGCGTGCGCCCACCCGCCGTAAGCGAACAATATCGGCACTAACGCCACCCCGATGATGCGTACCAAGTCACCGGTCACGACGGGAGCGCCGGCGGTTGCGGGAGCGGGACCTGCGCCGTGGTAGCCCAACCCAATGGCGATGCCGGCGACAATAACCGCCGCCAGCGCGACAAGCTTCAGGATCGTGAAGACGTTCTGCGTCGACGCACCCGCGCGGACACCACGAACGTTGATCGCCGTCAGCAAGAGCACCGCGCCGATCGCGATTGGACGCTCGGTGCTGACCGGCAGGTGAATGAGATCGGCCGTGTAGTGGGCGAACGTCACGGCGACCGCGGCCATTCCACCGGTGTTGATGACCACCAGGAAGGTCCAACCATATAGGAAGGCGGGCAGCGGGCCGAATGCTTCCTTTAGATAGACATAGCCCCCGCCCGCCTCAGGTCGGCGACCGCCGAGCTCGGCGAAGCAGAACGCGCCCGTCGCAGCGATGGCGCCGCCCAGGACCCAGACGAAGACAATGAGCGACGCGGTCGGCACGCGCTGGGCGACGACGGACGGGTTGAGGAAGATTCCACCGCCGATGATCCCGCCGGCGGTGACCATCGCGGCATCAAATAAGCCCAAGCGACGGGCGTACCCGCTGCTTGGATTGCTCACAGCGGACCGAGTGCGACGATCGCCGCCATCAGGGATTGCACATCACCTAATCGCGCCCCAAGGAGACCCGGCACGATCTCGCACGCCGCGACCGCGCGCGGCAAAGCGTGGCGAGCCAACACGGCGCGCGCCGGTGCAAGCAGGCGGTCGCCGAGTACGCTCGCCAAGGAGCCAATCACAATCAGCTGCGGGTTGAGGACACTCACGAGCACCGCTAAACCAGCTCCCAGCCACAGTGCGGATTCGTTGACTACCTCGAGTGCGTCCGCATCGCCGGCGAGCGCGGCATCGACGACATCGCTGATGCGACTCGCGGAGTTCCAGCGAGCCGGGTATAACCGTCGGGCGATCGAGAGGAGACCGCGGCCCGAGGAGACACTCTCCCAGCCATCCTCCGTGGTCTTCAATCGCGCGCTGTCATCGGGCGCGACTGGCATCGCCCACACCTCGCCCGCCATCTCGTTCGCGCCGCGCAGGAGTTGGCCACAGGCAATGATGCCCGCGCCGTTGCCCGTGCCGAACGTCAAGAAGATCATGTCCCTGAGTCCCGGTCGCGACGCGCCCGCGCCGAAACGAAACTCGGCCAGCGCACCCGCTTTCGCGTCGTGCTCCACGAACACCGGCAACGCCGGAAATCGGCGCTCCAGTGTTCGCGTGAGCGCGACATCGTGCCAGCCAGGCAAATTGGGAGGGTCGAGCAGACGGCCAACGCCCGCGTCGAGTGGGCCCGCTACTGCTACGCTGATCGAAATCGGCCGACGTCCCAATGCCAGTGACGCCGAAATCGTGCGCTCGACGTGCTCCGCTAACGTTGGAAATGTCTCGGCGAATGGACGCATGCCATTCGTCGGCATCGTCGCACGCTGCAGAATCTCGCCGCCCGTCGTCCCCTCGACGATCGCCGTCTTGGTCCCGCCAACGTCGATCCCGATGATTGTGGGAGTATCGACCACGCTAGCGTCGCTGATACCGGACAATCGCGACCAGTTGCGACGGGCGATCCGGGTCGGGAATGAATCGAACCGTCGCGGGGCCGCGAACGTTGGCTAACGCCACCGCGGCGCGCGCATCGAGCGGCTCACCACTCATCTGCGTCACAACACCAGCGCGATCGATGTCGACGACGCGAACCGCGGGGTCGACCTCGACCGACGATCCGAGCGGAGCCTTTGAAGCCGTGGAAACCGTGGGCGAGCCAAGTAGGAGTGGCGCCGGCCTATGGAGCGTGCTGATACCCGTGAGCGCGGCACAAACCGTCGCCGCGTAGAGACACGCTGAGCGAAGGCGGCGCGATGGCAGAGGAGCCGTCATGGCGCGTATCCGCAACTCGAGCGTTCCGGCCGGTCCGCGGAGCCAGGTCGTAAGGGTTCCCGCCAGTCCACCCGATTGAGCGCACCGCAACAAGAGACGGCCGTATCGTTCGACATCGGACTGTCGGCGCAAGACTCGCGAGTCACAATCGAGCTCCACCGCGCATCGCAGTCGCCGAACAGCGTACCAGAGAGCGACGTGCCAGGGCACCAGCGCGACCGCCAGCTCGCCGAGCGCACCCACCAGTTGATCACCGGCCCGCCGGTGCTCGCGCTCATGGAGCATCACGAGCGCGCGATCGGGTTTCGGGAGCGCGAGGAACCACCACGGCACCACGATCCGTGGGCGAAAGAGTCCCACAAGCGCGGGACCGATCGCGTCGCTCACTTGCACATCGACGCCATCGAGGTCCCGCGCCGAAAAACCTACGACCCGAAAACGCGCCAGGATGAACGCATGGACGAGTCGTGCGATCAACGCGAACGAGACGCCGCACCAGAGGAGAACGAACCACGCGTTCAGTTGACGCGCCCGATCAGCACTTGGAATGGCGGCCGCGTGTGCACTCGGGTGATACGGCGCGTACGCGAGCACTCCGACCGTCGCGATGATCGCGGCCACCCACACCCACCGCGTCTGCCAGCGCGCGAGCCGGGCGGCGCGGTCGACCGCCTCGGCCGCTAGCACCACGAGGGCCCCGGTGGCAGCGGCGTACCATGCCCAGGCGAGTAGGCTCACGAACCTCTCGTCTTGCGACGTCCGGTGCCTCGTCGCGCCGCCAGTCGTTCGTCGAGCAACCGCCGCAAAGCGTACAACTCCTCGCCAGTGAGACGCGCGTCGCCGGCGAGGTGCGTCATCGCGAGCCCCGGCATTCCACCGAAGACCGTCTCGACGAGCCGGGCCAGCGCGCTGGTGCCCGCGGCTTCGCGGGCGGTTACCGCCTCGTAGCGACGCACCGGGCGCCGTGTTCCCTCTATCTGTCGCACCGCCCCCTTCGTTTCGAGGCGATCAAGCAACGTCGCGACCGTCGTCCGGGCCAGTCGCACGCGGCGTGCGCGCAGAGCGCGTTGCACTTCCGCTACGGTCGCGGCACCATGGTCCCATACGGCGCGCATGATGTCGAGCTCGCGATCGCTCAGCGCTGGCGGCATGCCCCAATAAGGGGGAACATCGAATGGTTGACAAGAGGGGTGGTGTGACTACACTTGTCGACACATGAGCTTCCTGCCTATGGCCCGTCGCGACTTCCTCGCCGGCGCCGCCGTCGCCGGCATGTCACCCTGGCTGGCACTCGCCCACCCTGCGTGGGCTGCGCTGCTCGCAGTGCCAGCGGCCCCGCGGAAGCCTGGGAACTCGAAAGTCCTGCACCTCATTGGGTACGCCCACATCGACGCGGCCTGGCTGTGGCCGTGGCGAGACGGCTCGAATGAAGTGTCCAACACGCTCGAAAGCGCGACCGATCGCATGACCGAGACACCCGAGTTCAAATACGTCCACTCGTCGGCGGCCCATTACCGGTGGATCGAGCGATCTGATCCCCGGCTGTTCGCGATCGTCAAGCAGCGCATCGCCGAGCGGCGGATGGAGCCGATCAACGGCTGGATCGTCGAGCCGGACTGCAATCTGCCAGCGACCGAGAGCTTCGTTCGGCATGCGCTCTATGGGCAACGTTACTTTCGGGACCATGTCGGCGTGACCGCGACCGTCGGGGCCAATCCCGACTCGTTCGGACACGCCGCCGGATTGCCGCAGCTCCTCAATAAGGCCGGGCTCCGCTACTACTGCTTCATGCGACCGCAGCAGCACGAAATGCCCGGGATCCCGCTCGTGTTCTGGTGGGAGTCGCCCGATGGGTCGCGGGTGCTGACCGGACGCATCTACAACGACTACGACGGCGACCCCAAAGACATCACTCGGCGATACGACGGACGGAAGCAGCAAGTCGTCGAAGGCGTCGACGATTACTTCCAGCCGGGGCTGGACCACGCCATGTTCTGGTTCGGCGTCGGTGATCACGGCGGTGGGCCGACCAAGGAGAATATCAAAGCGATCCTCGCGCTCAAGTCGAATCCGTCGCTGCCCGAGATCAGATTCAGCACCCTCCACGAGTTCTTCACCGCCGTCGAGCAATCACCCGCGGCTGCGCAGCTTCCTGTTGTGCGCACCGAGCTCCAGCACCACGCGCGCGGTTGCTACTCCGCCGCCGGCGACGTCAAGGCGCTCAACCGCCGCGCCGAGCAATGGCTCGTGCGAGCCGAGACTCTGGCTGCTCTCGCGCAGTTGGCCGAGCAGCACCCGTACCCGGCCGCTGACTTCGCGGAGTCCTGGTGGAAGGTCTGCTTCTGCCAGTTCCACGACCTCATGGCCGGCACGGCTCTCTACTCAGACTATCAGGACCATCGCGACGCACTTGGCTATGCGTGCGAGGTCGCAAGTACCGCCCGCATCGAGGCACTGCAAACCCTCGCGCGCGTCGTCGACACCTCGACGGTCGAAGAAGGGTGCGTGTTCGTGTTCAACCCGCTGCCTTGGGCGAGAACTGCCACCCTCGAGTTTCATACGGATAACAACCCCTCCGGGTCGGCGCCGATCACGCACCTCGCGGCCCACGACGGCACGAAGACGGCCATTCAGTGGCGTCCCGCCGACAGCATGACGCAGTTTCTGCCAAGGCTGTCCGCACGAGTCGATCTACCCGCGTGCGGGTATCGCGTCTTCGTGCTCGCGCACGGCGATGCGCCTACGCCGACGGCCACGCCGAGCGGCATGACGATCGCCGATCGCGACTTCGGCATTCCCTCGCTGACAGTCGGAACACACGGGCCACAGTTGCTCACCGAACCCATCGGCCTCGTCGTCATCGACGATCGCAGCGACACGTGGGCGCACGACGTCACGAGCTTTCGGACCGTCATTGGCCGGCCCACATGGACCGACACCGTCGTCGTCGAAGACGGACCGCTCGTCAAAGTCACCCGCCAGATCGCCACGTGGCGGACGTCGACCGTCAACATGGACATCATCGAGCGCACCGGCCTCGATGCGATCGAGCTCAAGTTTGTTATCGAGTGGCACGAGCACGAGCAAATCCTCAAGCTCGAGATCCCGACGGCGATCACCGAGGGGCAGGTTTTCGCCCAGGTGCCCGGAGCGACCATTACACGCACATCAACCGGCACCGAAGAGCCAGCGCACGACTACGTCGCCATTCAAGGCAAAGTCGACGGGCAGATCGTCTCACTCGGCGTCTGCAACGCCCAGACATACAGCTACGACGTGCTCACGACTTCGACCGGCACTCTGTTCCGCACCATTCTGATCCGCTCGGCCCCATACGCCCGACATCGTCCAGCAACCGTGCCGGCGAATGACACTAACGCCTGGCTCGACCAAGGCCGCCAAGAGCGCACGTTCTGGCTCGTCCGCGGCATCGGCGACTACAAGACGCTGACGCTCGATCGGCGCGCACGAGAGCTCCAGACGCCGGCCGAGTATGTTGTCGACTCGCGGCACCCCGGGAAGGCGCCGTGGGAGGCGTCGTTCTTGAGCGTCTCACCAGCCAACGTCGTGACGACCGCCATCAAGCGCGCCGAGGACGACGACCGGCTCATCGTGCGACTCCAAGAGACCAGCGGTCAGGCGACCCGCGCGACTCTGGCGAGTGAGCGCTTCCGATGGTCGCATCCCGTCTCCCTCGGCCCGTGGGAGATCAAGACCGTCGCCATTCGTGGCGGGGCGATATCCGATGTCTCATTGCTGGAGACCACCTGACATGCGACGCATCGCGCTCATGATCCTGGCGCTCAGCGCGTGCCAGCCTGCCAACCCTGCCGGCAACGGGAAGCGCATCGGCGTCACGCTCCTTACCACCGAGCACGAGTTCTACCGCCAGCTCGAGGCCGGTCTCCGTGACGCGGCCCAACGTCACGGCTACACGCTGCTTATCACCTCCGGCGACTTCGATCTCGCCAAGCAACAGTCCGAGATCGACAACTTCATCGTGCAGCGCGTCGACGCGATTATCGCCTGCCCCGTCGACTCACGCGGCATCGGACCCGCGATCGCCCGCGCGCAAGCCGCCGGCATTCCCGTGTTCACGTCCGACATTCGCGCACTCGGCGCGCACGTGATCTCCCACGTGGCGTCGAACAGCTATGAAGGCGGACGGCTCGCGGCCGAGTTCATGGCGAAGGCGCTGCATGACACTGGCACCGTTGCCGTCATCGGACAGCCCGAAGTGCAATCCGGCGCCGATCGCGCGCAAGGCTTCGGCGAAACCCTCACCAAGTCGCATCCCCATATGCAACTCGTGAGTGTGCTGAACGGCGGCGGCGTCCGCGACCGTGCGCTCAAGGCCGCCGATGACCTGCTGCAGGCCCACCCCACACTCGATGGCATCTTCGCCATCAACGACGAGAGCGCGCTCGGCGCCCTGTCTTCCGCGACATCCCACGGGAAAACCGGCGCGAATTTCACCATTGTCGGCTACGACGCGACCAGCGAGGCCGTCCGCGCGATCAAGGGGCACACACCGCTCAAAGCCGACGTTGCGCAGCAGCCGAAGCTCATCGGCTCCGAGACCATCGATGCGATCGCGGCCTACTTCGCGAAGCAGCCGTACGACTCGGTCATCGCCGTGCCAATGACGGTCGTGGACTCGACGACGCCCTGATCGGCTAGACGTGCTGTCGACGTTTTTTTCGCTCGCCAATCTCGTCAACGTCGCTCTCTCGGTCGCCATCGTCGGCATCATGTCCGTCGGGATGACCGCGATTATCCTCACCGGCGGCATCGACCTGTCCGTCGGCTCAGTCGTCGCACTCTCTGGCGTCGTGGCTGCCCTGGCGGCGCGAGCCCTCGAACCGACGATGGGCGGCCTCGCGGCGACGCTCGTCGCTATCGCCGCGGCGATCCTGGTCGGCGTCGCCACCGGTGCCGTGACCGCCACATCGGTCGCATCGTTAAGAATCCCATCGTTCCTCGTAACGCTGGCCCTCCTCACGATCTGCCGCGGTCTCGCATTCCTCTTCAGTGGCGGCCGATCGATCGGCGACCTGCCGACCGCGTTCGGCTGGCTCGGCCAGGCCAAACTCGCGGGATGCCCGATCCCGATCCTCGTCATGCTGCTCATCGTCGCGATCGGCTGGTTCGTCCTCACCCGCACGACATGGGGTCGCTGGGTCTACGCCGTCGGCGGCAACGAGCAAGCGGCCTGGCTAGCCGGCGTGCCGACGCGTGCCGTGACTGCCTGGGTCTACCTCGCCAACGGCGCCCTCGTCGGACTCGCCGGCGCCGTCATGGCGTCGCGGCTCGGCGCCGGCGTGCCTAACGCTGGCCTACAGTACGAGCTCGACGTAATCGCCGCGGTCGTGATCGGCGGCACGGCGCTCACGGGCGGGCGCGGCGGCGTACTCGGCACGCTCATCGGCGCGGTGTGCATCGGCGCGCTCAACAATGCGCTCAATCTCGCCGATGTCGACCCGGCCATGCAGCGCGTCGTGAGCGGCGTCGTCATCCTCGGGGCCGTCGTGGCCGAACGGGCTCGCTCGGCTCTCAGCGCTCGCGCATGACCCGCCCCTGAACACCAACTCGGCCCGCCGCAGCAAATACGAGAACCCGCCCGCGGCCCGAATGTCGCTCGCCGTCATGGTCGTGAGACGCTTCAAGAGATGGCGGAGCGTCGAGCTCGACGGAAACCCCAGCTGATCGGCGACGTGCTCGACGGTCACGTTGGGCGCGTCGAGTCGGGCGGCCGCATGCAGGAGCCGCAACCAATGGATGCAGCGCGCGACCGTCGGCAGGCCGGCCTGCCGGAAGCGATTGAACAGCGTTCGGCGCGACACACCGGCGTAGTGTGCTACGTCGGCGACGTGCAGCGAGCGGGTGGCGTGACGGGCCATGAACGACAGCGCATCCTTGAGCCCGGGCGCCGCGACACGACTGATCATCGCCACGATCTGGCTGGCCGCCCCGGTCTCCCGCGTACCGATCACCGCCTGCGTGATCGTGAGCGCGAGATCGTCGATCCCACGAATGATCACCGCGTTCGGCGGGACGCTGCACGCCAACGCCAACGCCTCGCGCACATCCGCGCCGACCAGCGAGAGATGGAACAAGACCGTCACGAACGGGAAGCGACGCCGGATCGATTGCGCGGCTGCCGCGAGGCTCTCGCCGCGTTCGTTGTGGAGGCCCACGATGACCGCGTCCACCCGACCGTTCGTGATCTGCTCGATGATCTCGGACGCCGTGTCGGCGAATTCGACGGTAATGGTGCGCGGCAACGCGCTCGCGAACCGCACACGCTCCGATGCGCCCCGAATCAACGCCGCGACGGCGATCGGCACGTCGCTAACCGACGGCCGCTCCGACGACTCGAACACGAACGACGACGCCCTCGCAATCGATGACACATGTGCAGTCTATCAACGTTGAGCGCCCGAACGGGATCGGCGGAGATGGACAGAGTTGCGCATTTGGGACAGATGCGCGCGACGGAGTCACCCGTGATCGACGCGTGACGGCTCGCGTAGCGAATGGTGACGACGCGAGTTCACATCATTGCCAATAATGGCATGCTGTGCGATATCGAGCGCGGCCGCAAACCCGCCGGCATCGCGCAGCTCGAGCGGCGCGAGCCCCAAATAGCGGCGTAACAACCGCCCAACCGAGCTCGGGCCGCCTAAGTCACGAAGCTCCCGCACGCGACGCGCCGATCGGCCACAGACCGTCATCAACCACACGGCGTCGAGCGCCCGAAACGTTTGCAACACCACACTCGGCGGTTGCCAACTGGCCGCCGCGAGCCGGCGGGCCAGCGTGCGACGCGCGACGCCACTCCACTGCGCGAGATGCTCGAGACTTCGTCCCGAGGGCGCCTTGAGCGCGGCCACCGCAATGAACACGTGCAGCGAGAGCGGAGCGAGCGGCACGAAGCGCTCGATCAGAATCGGCGCGACCGTCGGCGGCAACGCGCCCGCCAGCGCTCGGCGCACGGTCGTGCCGAGTGGCTCGACGTCGCGCAACACGAACTCGGTGCGGAGACCCGGAACGAGGATCTCCTGCAGCCGATCGATGGCTGGACGGTTCAGCACATCGTAGAGCACGATCGGCAACGAAGGCGCTCGCGCCGTGAGCTCCACGACCATCGGCGCAACCGAGCGGCCAGCCTCGTCGCTCAACTCGGTGATCACCGCGCCGACGCCGCCCTCGACGCCAACCTGGACCAACGCCGCCGCGCTATTGACGAACTGCACGTCAGCGACGCGCGCCAGTTGCCGCGCCACTGCGTCCTGCGTCGCAAAATCACGGACGAGCGCCCCGACCGTCGGCATGCTCACCCGGACGTCGCTACTGTGACCGCGGTCGCGTCACTAGCTCGTCCAGGTAATCAGCCCGGCTTTCTGCCACGCGAGCAGCAGGCGCCCGGCGTCGCGCGCGAATTCACCCCGCTTCTGATCGTGAGAGCCGCTCAAGCCGCCGACAAGCGCAGGGAATGTCGGGCGACCAGCCAGCATCGCCCAGATCCGCCTGCCCATCGCGTTGAGAACGCAGCGCGATCCGCTATTCGTATTGACCAGGAGATGCTGGCTCCCTATGAGCTCGAGGACGACCCCTTGCACGGGCGCGAGCCGCGTGGCGGCGAAGCGGACTGGTGACATCCCACACCTCGGGTGTGTCTCTCGTAACACAGGTGTTGCCGAGCGGCGAAAGATTCACCCTCACAGTGCGATGACTCTACGACGCCACGCGCGGGATGCTGACGTCCTCCCCCGGCTCCTGCTTTGGTGACAGCATCGGCTCGACAACGCCCAGCAAATACTGGAAACCCCCGGCGTCGCGCAGCTGACCCGGCGAGAGACCCGTCACCCGCTTCAGCAGATGTCTCAGTGTCGCACTCGATGTGAAACGCATCGTCTCAACGACCCGCTCCACGGTGGCCTTTGGCATATCGAGCCGCGCCGCGACATGGAGCAGCCGAAACCAGCGGATCAACTGATGCACCGGAGGAAGCCCGGCGTCTCGCATGCGCACCAACAGCGTCCGCTGCGATACCCCCGCCCTCGCCGCCCACGCATGCACCGTCAACGGCCGCTCGGCGTGCCGCGCACCAACGATGAGCAGCGAGCGGACCGACTGGGGCGCGAGGCGCTCGATCCCCCGCACCACGCTCTGCGTCGCACTGCCCTCGCACGCCGACCGGATCGCGCCGGCGATGATCGCCGAGCAATCATCGAGCTCGCGAATGATCACCGCGTCGAGCGCGATCTCGCCGGCGATCGCCACGAGCGAGCGCATGTCGTCGCCGTTGAGCGAAAGCCAGAGCACGAGAGGAATCGTCGGATGCCAGTCGACGATCGCCCGAACACTTGGCCACAGACTCGAATGGCGCACCGTGTCGAGATCAGCCACGATCGCATCGACCACACCGGTCGCGACGAGCGAGTGCAGCTCGTCGCTATCCGCGCAGAATCGTGCGGTGATCTCCCGCCGGAGCGTACCGGCGAAATTCGTACGATCGGCGGCAGCACCGATCAAGGCAGCGACAATCAATGAGACAACCCGGGCGACATAGGCTGGACGTACGTTCGACGGGACGATGACACTTTCCTAGCCCTGTCGCCCGCTGGGTCTCACACTCGCTTATGGCGTCGTCGATTGCACAAAGCTGTGCGTGTAGCAAACGTTACTTCCGCGTTGCTCGGCGCAAGCTGACAAACGCGTACTGAAGGCCGGCGCCGAGCACATACGCCAGCAGGGCGCAGAAGAGCGCCGCCGGTACCAGGCCCCACGGCTGGAACCCGTGCAACTCGAACGTCGCGCTCATCGTCAAGACCCGCCCCACGAGGACATACGGCATCGCCAGGAGGTCGAGCCCGAGATCCGCGAACCACGTCCCGCGGCGGTGTAGATAGTCCACGTACTCGAGGACGAAGGCCACCAGGTACAAGGCCGCGAACGCCCACCCGACCGGCGACCGCCAGAATCTCATCGCCTGAGCGGCTGGCGCAGTCGCGCTTTCCGCTCGCGAATCGGCACATACCCGCGTAGCCGCTCGAACGCCCACTCGCGCGCCTCGGTCAGCCATCCGATGGCGCCATGGCTCGCGGGATCGAGTGCATCCTCGAGGCCGTAGACGCCATCGAGATCGCCCTTATCGAGTGCGTCCGACTCCAGCACATCGAACAACTGCAGGCAGTGCTCGCCGTTGTACCCTGCCGCCGTGCACATCTCGAGCGCCCGGGCGTCCGCGGCCGACTCGTGCTCGGGGCCGTGCACGCGCCGCTCGATGAAAAAGATGGCCATCATGAGCGCCGCACGCCCGTGCGCGAATGATGGGAGCTCTCGCGGCATCGCGGCCGCCCACGAGTCGAGCCCGTGCAAATGCCCGAGATCGTGATGCGCGACCTCGTGCGCCAACGCGAACGCGACCGGCTCGTCGCTCGCGCAGCGCTCGAGGAGCCGGCGCGAGATGTAGACATAGTGCCCCGGCAGCGTAAACGCCGTCACCTCGCGCACCCACAAGATCTCGGCCTCGAGCCGCGGGCTACCGGCGGTCCGGACCGCGGACAAGCGCTTCATGATCCGCGACACCTTGTCGGCCGCCCATGGCACGGGCTCCTTCTCCGGGCCGAACTCCTCGATCAGGTCCCGACGCAGCCACTCATCGAGCGGTTCGTGCGACGCGGCGCTCACGGTCAATGCCAGGTGGGCGAACCGAACGCGCCAGTGAACGGGAGACGAATCGACAACTGGGTCCCGACGTTGATGAGATACAGGTACTTATCGGAGCTGCGCGCGATGAGCCATTGCTCATCGGGCGACCAATCGTACTGGAACGCCCACGCGCCATCAATGTAGAACGGCGAGGAGCCATCACTCTTCATGACGTAGATATTGTAGTCGTACGTGCACACCGCGATGAGATCCCCCAGTGGCGACCACTGCGGCGCGACCCCACTGCCTTGCCCGAGATCAGTTATCGTCCCGTTCGCCAGATCGAGCACGAGCACATCGCGGTAGCCGCTGTTCGGATCGACATACGCGATGTGCTGGCCATCGGGCGACACACTCGGGAACAGGACGCGGGTCGTCATCGTGATGCTGGAGTCGCTGGTCCCATCCGGATGCACCCGCCACAGTGGCGCGTACCAGTCCTTCGCATAATAGATCCACTGTCCATCGCGCGAATACGAGGGCCACATATCGGACGTCGCGGTGCCGGTCGAGTTGTCGAGCACCGTGACATGGCCGCTCAAATCGACGCTCTGGAGGAGTGGGGGCCCCTCGGTCGCGCCGCCGTTCGTCGTCTGGTCGAATACCAGACTCTGGCCGTTCGGGGCCCAACGGACCGTCCCCGGATGCGGCGCCGGAATCTTGGTCATGCCCGATCCGTCGAGATGAAACGTCACGATCCCCGTGCCATCGTCCAGCGACGCCGCGATCGTGCCACTCGGCGTCCCGAAGATGACCGCCGTGGCGTTGACGGTGCCCAACTGTGCCTGCACTTCCGCGACACCCGCGGCCGTCATCGTCGCCGTCGAACCCGAGAGCGTCGCGGGACCGAGCGTGACGCGATAGGTCACCGCCGTATCAGTCACGAGGTTCGCATCGCGATCGAACAACTGACTGCTCAGCGTGATCTTCCCCTGCACCGGTACGAGTGTATCCGTCGGCGACATCACGACGCTCGTCACCGCGCCGTGCTTGATCGTGAAGGTCGCCGTGTCGACGAACCCGGCCGTGCGCGCCCGCACGATGAGCTTGGCCTTGCCGACCCTGCCGCCCAACAGGACCTGCACGCTGATCTGACCCGACGTAGTCGTGTCATCGAGGAGAGGCGTATAGTAGGGCTGGCTCGAACCGAGTAGCGCCAGATCGTAATCGGGAGACTCGAGCTCGATCACCTGAGGTTGTCCATTGGCCGTGACCGGAGTCACCGCGACCCGGATCACGAGAGCCTTCGGAAGAAGGGCGCCGATCGTGTCCGACTGCAAATTCCCGGAGAGGAACGTGATCCCCGTCGAATGACCCGGAGCCGTCGTGTCACCGGTACAGGCGGCGACCCCACAGAGCACGCCGATCACGACCCGTCGCGACATCATCTAGCGGATCCCAGAAGCTCACTCGCGCGATCGAACGCGTGCGACGCCGTCGTCACATCGGGATCCAGGACGGCCGCCACATGATAGTACCCGGGCTCGCCCCATTTCCCGTACGCCACGGCGAGCGCCAACCCCCGGCCCAGCAAACGATCGGCCGCATCACCCGTCGCCGCCGAATCCCCGTGCGACGCCACGAACGTGCGGAAGTCGGCGATCGCCTCGGGCGGGATCGTCGGCGCGGCCGCGAACGCATCGAGCGTCGTGTACTGCGCGCCGTGCGCGTCGAGATACCCGCCGATCCATTGCAACACCAGCCGATCCTCCTCAATGCGCTCGAACCAGGGCGGTGCGCCGAGGTGCGTCGGCAGCAGCACGTCGGGCACGATCCCCCCGCCGCCATAGACCGTCCGGCCCGCGTCGGTCTTGCATCCAGGGCGCCCCGTCGTGTCGCGCGATGACCACGCGCCCTCGTAGTAGTCGCGCAGGGCGAGACCACGATAGCTGCGCTGCACGATCCGGCCACACGGCGTGCGGACGTGGCCGACGACCATCATGAGCGACGAGCCGTCGCTCATCGCCAGCGGGATCATGAGCAATGCCTTGCCGAAACTCGGACGCCCAATGATCAACGCCCGATCGTGATCCTGGAGCGCGCCCGCGACGAGCTCCGAGGCGCTCGCGGTGCCACCGTCGATCATCACGACGAGCGGATATTTCGCGCGGGTCGCGAAGAACGAGCGCGATACGCGGCCCGTGTCGATGATATCCTTTTTGCGGCCTTCGGACGTGTAGATGAGCATGCCCTTGGGCAAGAACTCACCGGCGACGTGCGCCGCTTGCTTGATGCTGCCGCCGCCGTTGTCCCGGAGATCGAGGACGAGGCGCTGCATCCCTTGGTGGTCCAACGTGCCGAGCGCGGTGTGGAGATCGTCGGCGGCGCGATCACTCAAGAAAGTCGTGATCCGGATGTACCCGGTCTTCGGATCGAGCATGAACACCGCCGGCACCGCCGACTCCTCGTCCGGCGAATGGCGCGTGAGGCGGCGATCGAGGCGCACGGTCGACCCATCGAGCCGCCGGCGCTCCAGCGTCAGCAGCGCGGTCGTCTTCGGGGCGCCTGACAGCATCACCTCGAGCTCGACGACGCTCTCGGCCCGAACAGGCGCGCTATCGATCGCCACGAGACGATCGCCCGGCAAAATGTCGAGGCGCTCCGCTTCCGATCCCGCTGCCGCGCCGGCGACGACATAGGCGCCCCGCACCTCGACAAACTCGACCGGAACCGGCACGAGCTTGCCGGCGCGGTAGTCAGCTTCTTTGGCCGCGTTCAACCGCACCGCCGGAATCACGAACGAGTGCGGATCGGCGGCGTGCACCATGCCCTCGATCGCCGACATCACCAGCGTGTGCGTGTCGAGCGAATCCGGATGGTTGAGCTTGAGCTCCGAGAGGACCTGACTAAAGAGCTGCAGGTCCTCGTACGTCGTCCACTGGCGGACGGCGTGCTTCGTCGTGTCCTGCTGCGCGAGCGCACACGGCGCCCACGCGAGCGCGAGAACGAGACTCGAGGAGCGCATCAGTGCGTCGCCGTCGGTGATTTGGACATCGTCAGCATGCCGATCGCGTCCTCGGCGCTCTTCCGCAGACGCTCGCCGCGGGCGGCGTGCGCGAGATACCCGCGGTACGCGGAGACGGCCGCGGTGTCATTGCCCGCTTGCTCGAGCGCCTGGCCCAAATAGTAGTATGGGATCGAATAGTACGGGTCGACCGTCGTCGCCTGCCGTAGATGCTCGATACCGTCGCTCACGTGCCCCGCGTTGATGAGCGCGTAGCCGAGGAAGAGCTGCACCACGGGATCGTCCGGCCGGATCTGGGCCGCGATCTGCGCTTCAGTGATCGCGGTCGCCGTATCGTGCGCGGTGAGCGCCTGGCTGGCGAGATGCACGTGCGCCATGTGGAAGCCCAAGTTCTGCGTCACCACGAGCTGGAAGTTCGCCTTCGCGGCCGAGTCGTGGTGCGCTTGGGCGTGCGCCATCGCGATCGAATAGGTCAGCATCTCGCGCGAGATGTACACCGGGAGCAGCTTCGTCGTATCGCGCTTCTCGATCTGCGCGATCGCGGCGCTCAAGGTCGCCGTCGCGCTGTCGAACTGCTTGAGATAGTACTGGGCCTTCGCGCGATACGTGTAGAGCTGGATCGCGTCCGGGTTCTTCTTGATCAACTTCGCCAGGTCGGCCGATGCGCTATCGAAGTGGCGATCGACGTACGCCGTATACCACGAGTGCGAGATCTTATACGCGTTATAGAAGCCCATGAACGGCGGCTCGCCTTCCGACAGCTGGTCGCGGTTGTAGTCGTTGATCGCCTTGTTCCGGAGCGTATTGGCCAGTGCGACCGTGCCGTGCAGATTGCCGCTGGCCGCCTCGAGCGCGAGCTTCTCGTCGAAGAATGGATCGTGGATGTCCGCCAGAATCACGAGCGAGTCCAAGCGCTTCAACGTGCTGTCCGGCACGAGCACCAGATCTTTGTTCTTCTTGTCGTCGTTCTTCTTGAGCACCGCCGTCTGCGCCGCCGCCTGGGTCAATACGAACCAGCGCCCGAAATACGGCTCGGCCCATGACGGATTGAGGCGGCTGGCCCAGTAGAACGCCGCGGCCGCACCAACGGGGTTGCCGTCGACGGACGCGACACCGGCATCGTAGTACGTTCTGGCGTCGTTCGTGTCCGGCTGCGTCGAATCGACAGGCGCCGCGGTCGGCGTGGCGCGCACGTACTTGCCGGTCTTCGGATCCTTGACGAACGGCATCGCGTTGCTCGTCGACCCCGTGACGATCGCCGGCCGCGCGGGCACGAGCGATAGATCGTACATGTCGGGAAGCTTGACCGGCGCGGGTGGCGTTTTTTGCGCACTGGCAACGCTGCCGCATCCTACCGCGAGACACAACACGATTCGTCGCATCGGCTCTCCGATTGGAAGGCGAGACAATGTAGCGACAACCCGGTCTCGGGCGCATTACGTTTGCGTTACTTCACCGGTCCACCGAGGGTAGCGAGGGCCTCTTCGGCGCTCCGGCGCAAATTGTCCGCACGACTGGCGTGCGCGAGAAAAGCACGGTACGCCATGAGCGACGCCGACGTGTCGTGCGCGAGCCCGCTCGCCTGTCCTATGTAATAGTATGGCAACGCGAAGTAGGGATCGGCGACCGTGGCCGCGCGCAAATGCTCGATGGCTTCGGCCGGGCGATGCGCGGAGAGCAGCGTCTTACCCAAGAACAGCTGCACGACTGGATCGTCCGGCCGAATCTCGGCGGCAAGCTGCGCTTCGGCGATCGCCGTCGCCGTATCGCCCGCACTGAGCGCCTCGCTCGCCAGGTGCACGTGCGCCATGTAGAACCCGAGGTTCTCGGTGAGCGTGAGCTGAAACGCCGACCGCGCCGCCGAATCCCGGTGTCCCTGCTGGTACGCCAGGCCCATGGCGTAGGTGAAGATCGTCCGGGCGAGATAGCGGCGCTGGAGTCGTGTCGTATCCCACAACGTGATCCGATCGATCGCCGACTGCAGAATCGCGGCCGCGGTGTCATACTGGTGGAGGTAGTACGTGGCCTTGGCGCGATAGACGTACACGTCCAGCACGTTGGGATACTTGGGGATCAACTTCGCCAACTCCTGCGACGCGAGGTCGTACCGCCGTCCGGAGAACGCGAAGTACCAGTTGGAAATGCGGCGGTCCGAACGCCCCTGCAAGCTGATTTGCTCGTCGACGAACGGATCGCGCATGAGCGCCACATCGCGCAGCGAATCGACGAGGTTCCGCACGGAGTCACTGGTCGCCCGCGGCTCCGCGCGCCGCAGCACGTACCAGCGGGCGAAGTAGGGCTCGGCCCACGAGGGGTCGAGGCGACTGGCCCAGAAAAATGCCGCGGCCGCGAGCGACTGGTTGGTGTCGACCGATGCCATCCCTACGTCGTAGTACTGGTGGGCGTCGTTCGAGTCGAGCGTCGCCAGCGCGGCGAGCGGCGGTCGCGGAGGAACGGCCGACAGATCGAGCATCGGGTCCAACACGGCGAGTGGCGCCGGAGTCTGCGCCTGCGCCACGCTCGCGACCGCGAATAGGACCAGCAGAAATCGCATCGATCGCCCAGTAGAAACGGGCAACAATCTAGTGCGAAGTGCTGAGTCCCTCCAGAACCGCCATCGCGTCGGCCGCGCGATCGGTCGGCACGAGCAGGTGATCATGGTGATACGCCGAGACGGGATTGACGCTGATGCCGGCGGCGGCGAGCGCCGATGTGATGGCCGACACAAATCCGATCGCGTCGAGCGACGAATGGACCGTCAGCGTGATGAGGCGGCACGGGTATACGTACGCCAGGCCGGCGCGGAGAGCGGCCGTGCGCTCGAGGATCAGGCTCACGCCCTCGGATTCCATGAACGTCGCGACAAGCGCCGTGCCAGATCGGGAGAGCTCGGCGAGGGTGTCCAAGGACCCCGTCGCAAAAACAAATTCGCGCGGGTCGAGTTCCGGGCGCATCACGGCGAGAAGGTGAGCGAGATCACGAGACGCGCGCATTCGATGAGTAAGTGAGTCGATGATGTGATAGTGACAATGCGATGAGCACAGTGCGAGTCAACATGTGGTCGCACACGAGGCGTGACGCAAGAGGAAAAGACCTCGTCGACCAAGTAATGCGAGAGGAGCGAGTCCAGCAATGCGAGTCACTGGCGCGGCACACGGAATCCGAGAGGCGATCGACCGCATGCGAGATGCGGCCCGCCTCGCCGTGTGGCTCAGCGCCAGCGCGTTGCTCAGTGTCAGCCTGACCTCGTCGGCCGGCGCGCAGGTCATGCGGTATGGCGTCGTCATGGACGCCGCGCGCAATGCGCTCGCCGCGGAGTGGACGGACAATCCGACGCAGGTCGAGCGCGCGTACTGCGTCACCCAGTGGTGGACGGCGACCTCGCGCAATGCCCGCGTCCATGCCTCCCCCTCCAACGACTCGGCCGCCGTGCAGAAGCCCGACGGACGCGATGCCGATACCGTCTTTCGGGTGCTCGAGATCAAGCCCGTCGAGACGAGCGAGGCGACGCCGAACGGTGCGACCTTCGCCTGCCCGGCGGGCGTGCCAGAGGTGCATACGCATCCGCCGGCTACGTGCTATAGCGATCGCGCCGATCAGTGCTATGCGGGCGGGGCAGACGCGTACTCATGTCAGCCGAGCCGTGAGGATGCACGGAAGCTCCTCGATCGCGGGGATGCGTTCGCGATCATCCAATGCGACCGGCACGCGTTCGTCTTCTATTATCCCAGCCAGTTCGCGGCGCCCACGCCTCCTCGACAGGATCTGGCCGAGGTCGCGAAGCCCTAGTTAGCGGCCACGAAGGAGTGGACGAAGGCGCCGAGGGAGGGGGCGACGGCCGAGGGAGCGTCCGCGATCCAGGAGCGGGCATCGATGTACGGCCCCATACCGCGCCCGCCCTCGAAGAGCTGAACAAAGCCAGGCAATGCCATCGGCAACCGGTCGAGCCCAGTCTCTCCGAAGCGGCCAACCCAGCGATCGATGTCAATCCTGATGATGTAGGTACCGGTGAGCGCTTGCCGCATCCGGGCATCGTCGAAGCTGTGATTGACGAGAAAGCACCGCCGGCTGAACTCCGACGTAAGCTCGACGAAAGGCGTCAGCCCGTGAGACTCGGCTACCGATGCTTCCTGGATGATCTGGTCTCTGAGGGTCTGTCTGGGCTGGGGTCGAATCTCGACCACAGCGAACGCGGCATCGGCAGAGGCGCCGGGGGGCGCATGGTGACCAGCACAGCCCAGGCCGAGGCCACATAGGGAAAACAGCCCCGCAACCATGCTCGCGTTCGCTTTCATAGCCCGCCCCCAGTCACATTCAGGTCACGTCGTGTAACGCATCAGTCACAGTATACGTCTGAATTCTCACGACGCAACAAAAAAAGCGCCCCGCTATCCACGGGGCGCCGAGTCTTTGGGAGCTACGACTATATAGCGTCGCGCTGCGCTGTTGGCGTGTGCGCGACCTGCGCGAACGCTCCCGCCGAGCTCACGCTCAGGTATTTCGGGATAGACCGCCGAGCTTGCACCACTCGGCGAGCCAAGGTCGGCGGCAACGCAATCGCGCCGCGGGCATGTGCTTCCCAGATCAGCCTGAGCACGGTCGCGTGCTCGGATAACGCCAATAAGGCGCCAGCAGACTCGCTGTCCGTGAGGCCACCGGCCAACGAGGTAATGTCACCGCCGAGTCCGCCAGCGGATGGGGTAAGACTACTAGTTAGGTCGCACGGGCCCTCCGCCTCTTGAGACGGCAGAAGCAGCTCGCGCGGGAAAGATGGCATAGGTACGTCCTCGAGTAGTGCGCTGAGGATGAAACGGAGATCTGTGTCTCGGGACGTCGAGCACAGCAGGCGAAGACGGCGCGCCGCGCCGGTTTGGGGCTCAAATCCCATCGGAAAATGGGAGCGTAAAAGTACAGAGATCCGCGAAATTCGCTACTGAGCCGTGACCAATGGCTGTAACCTTATACACGGCCGCTCCTTTCGCGTTTGTTGCACACGCAGTATTGTGATACACGGTGGTTCAGGGCGCCTGTGCTCCACGCTGCGGAGATTGAATGACGCCGATTTCGCCGACCAAGGCCGAGACGCCGCACGGCAATCCCGGTCCGCCGGGCGTTGTCAGCGCACTCGATGGGCATTGGGCGGTCACCGCCATAGATGCCCACGAACGCGCTCGCGCGCTCGCGGCTGCGCAGCGCTTCTGGTCCGCGAAGCACGGCCCCGCCAATCCGAACGATGAAGACATCCCCGCGGTCAGCGTTCTCGCTACCGCGTACGATGTCGCCGCGCTCGACTGGCTCGATCCGTACGTGCGTGCGTTCAGTGGCAACGGCACGCCGCTCTCCAGTCCGCCGAATGCCGAGACGCTCCGTCCCGCGCTTGTTGCGGTCGCGGCCCGTGCGTTCCAGCTCCACCGGGTGTTGCCACTCCGCGGACGCGGCGAAGCAGGACTCATAGGACTCCTGCACGTCGCCTCGCTCGCGACGGTCGGTGATCGCCGCGCTGACTTGGGCGACTGGCTCCGCGCCGGCGACCCACTCGCGCCGCTCAAAGCGGATCCCGACGCCGACTGGGCGACGGTGCTCACCGATCGATTGGCGCACGTGTGGATCGACTTGCTCGCTCCCGCGCGCGCCACCGCGTACCGCCGTGCCGTGAGTCGACTCGGCGCCATTCGTGAAGAGCGCGAGGCCGGAGAGACCGCACTGCTCGCCGCACTTGGCGCCGACGAAGCCGCGGCCGTTCGCTTCCGACTCTTCACGCTCTACCACATCGCCGACGCCGCCGCCGCGCTGATCACGTACCTCATGCGATCCGAGCCCGGCGACATTCTGCGGCAATTGAACCTGCACTTCACTGTCGCCCGCGCGGCAGCGTCGGGCAATGCGACGGTCGACGTCGCACTGTCCTGGCTGCACGGCGCGGCCGTCATGCTCGCCCAACGGCGCACGGAACAACTCGCGCTGCCCGGGCTCGCGCAGTAAAGAAAAAGAGACTTCCACCGGGGCCCAATCGGCCCCGGACGCGACGGCGTAACTCATGTCGGGTTACGCCGAGATGTCAGACGATCGCGCTCGGCTCGCCAACATCAGAGCCGGTCGCTTCACTGCATGCCGAAACCCGACGATGCAGCCCTGGCCGACGCGGAACACGATCGGCCGGCGAATACCCTTATGGGGTACGGGAAGAATGGGGGCGGAGGGCAGAAAGGCCGGGCTCGCTACGCTCGCTTCGATGCCGTCGTCCAGACGATACCAAGCCACCCCAGCCGCTGTCGTGCAACGCGCGTAGTACCGGTCGTCGTCGGCCCAAAAACCATCCCAATGCTCGGTCGACGTGTCCTGTCGCAGTGCCGTGTGAGGGGCTGAATCGAGCTCCCCGACCGGCGCGTCGCACGCAACAAGATTCATCCCCAGTACCCCTCGTCCCGGTGTGTCATTTCGCGCACGTTGCGCGAGTGCGAGAGGTATACGATGTCCAGGCGCCGAACGCAACGGCCCGTGACAGTCTAAGTCATTGAGCCGCATGTAGATAACGTGGATAACCCTATGTGGAGAACGTTTGGCGCACGACCTAACTCACATCACAACCGTGATTAGCGTGGTGACCGGCATGTGGATATCCACAGGCAGGTTGGGGATGCCACAATCGTAACAAAGGGCGGCGTTGTGTCACGTTGAGCACGGCCGATTGGTCACACGCACGCCATCCGAAGGCACTTGCGAAGACGTATGTTCCTGCTATCGGAGCCCCTCTTCGAGCCTCCGAACACGGGCAGAAAATGCCGGGTTGAACCCCATTTCCGCGTGCACTCTCTCGAGCCCGTGAATCACCGTCGAGTGGTCGCGTCCGCCGAATACGGCCCCGATGTCGGATAGCGTCATGCCGAGAATCTCACGACAGAGGTGCATGGCGACCTGGCGTGGCTCGACGATCTCTTTCGTCCGGCGCTTCGAGGCCAGCGCCTCTGGTGTAACACCCCACTCAGCCGCGACCCGGCGAGCCACCAATTCCGCGTCCGCGCTCGGCGCGGCCGCCGCCTTCAAGGGCAGGGCCTCACGCGCGAGATCGAGACTCATGGGACGCGATTTGAGGGCGGCGTACGCAATGAGACGCGTCAGCGCGCCCTCCATCGCGCGCACGTTCTGCGTGACGTGATCGGCGATGAATGCGATCACATCCTCCGGCACCGCGGGGCCATGCGTGTCGAGTTTGATTTTCTCGCGCAGGATCGCGTGACGATGCTCGACGTCCGGGCGAGAGACGTCGGCGATTTTTCCCCCTCGAAAACGGCCTACGAGCTCGCTGTCGAGGCCCGACGACTGCGGGGCGCGGTCGCTCGTCATCATGATCTGGCGGCCGGCGGTATGCAGCACGGCGAACGTTTCGGCAAATGCATCCTGCGCCGCGCGACGGCCAGCGAGAATGTGCACGTCGTCGATCAGCAATAGATCAGCAGTGTGATATCGCGCGCGGAATGGGGACATATCCGCCTGCTGCATCGAGCTCACCAGGTCGTTCGTGAACTGCTCGGCTGATACGTACACGAGCCGGGTCTCCGGGTGCCGGGACAGCACCTCGTGCGCGACCGCCTGCATGAGGTGCGTCTTGCCGAGGCCGGTTTCGCCGTAGATAAACAGCGGGTTGTACGCCCGGCCCGGGCGCGCGGCCACGGCCGTAGCGCTCGCTGCGGCCAGGTCGTTCGATTTTCCGATCACGAAATGGGCGAAGGTGTAGGCAGGGTTCAGCACTCACACGAGTTTGCACATGAATTGTGGACATCCACAAGGGCTGACTCCTCGCCGCTTCGCGGCTTCGTCGCCTTGTACGCCTTAGCCCGTATAAGGGAGATTCACGTGTCCGGCTGACTCCTCGCCGCTTCACGGCTTCGTCGCCTTGTACGCCTTAGCCCGTATAAGGGAGATTCACGTGTCCGGGGGATTCCAGTTTCCGGGGGATTCGCGTGCCTGGGCTGTGCCGGGCCGAGGGTCCGGGTCCGGTGTTATTTTTTTGCCATGGCCGCTATCTGGAAGGGCGCTATCAGCTTCGGTTTGGTGAACATTCCCATCGAGCTGCGCACAGCCGTCCGGGACAATGACGGGATCAGCTTCCGCCAGCTGCACGAGAAAGACCTGTCGCCGATCCACATGGACCGGATCTGCAATCTCGAGGACAAAGCCGTTCCGTACTCGGAGATCGTGAAGGGGTACGAGTACACGAAAGGCAAGTTCGTGGTGATCACGGACGAAGAGCTCAAGGCCGCCCAGCCCGGCAGCTCCAAAGCCCTCGATATCATCGATTTCGTCCAGGAAAGCGAGATCGACCCCCGCTTCTTCGAGACGCCGTATTTCTGCGTTCCACAGAAAGGTGGCGAGCGAGCCTACGCACTCCTGCGCGAGACGATTCGCAATACCAAGATGGTCGGCATCGGCAAATTCGCGCTGCGCCAGCGCGAGTCACTGGCCGCGATCAAAGTGATCGGCGACGCGATCGTCCTCGAAGTGATGCGGTTCGGCAATGAGCTCGTCCCGGCGACCGAGTTCACGTTCCCGAGCGCGAAAGAAGTCAAGCCGCAAGAGCTCTCGATGGCCGAGCAACTGGTCGCGCAGTACTCGACGACGTTCGATGCGTCGAAGTACACCGACGACTATCGCGCGTACATCATGCGGCTCATCGACGACAAGCTGAAGGGGAAGGAGATCTCGACCGAGGAAACCGCGGAGCCGGAAGGCACGCCGGTGCTCGATCTCATGGCGCGGCTGAGAGAGAGCCTGGAGCAAGGCCGCAAGCGGGCTGGCGGCGACGCCGAGGCGGCCGAGGAGGGGGAGGAGGCCGCGCGCGAGGCCAAGGCTGAGGAGCAGGAAGAGGAGCCGAAGAAGGCCAAGAAGGGTACGCGCTCGAAATCGCGAAAGACGGCGTAGCATATGCTTCGCCTGCTCGATGCGCTCGCGGACGCCATTGCGGCGCGCGATCTGGCGCACGTGTGGGCTATTACGAATGGGCCAGGCTCGACCGCGCTGCCGCAGCGCGTGCGGGAGGAAGCGCTGAGCCTGGCCGGCCTGCCGCCGGATAGCCTTCGGGCACCTATCGCTCTCTGGCAGTTCCGGCACCAGACCTGCCAACTGTTACTCGATGAGTCGTGGGGCGATCCCTCGCAGCTCGAGTTGCCGCTCGCCACGGCCGGGGCTACGGCGTAACTTCCCCGGTCTCAAAACCCCTACTTCGAGGAACACCACAGTGATTCGCATCGCTGCTCTTATTGCGTTGAGCTCAGTTGCTATCGCCGCGCCTATGAAATGGGGCGGGAAGCTCATGCCGCAGGGCGGGACGTCCGTGGCGGGCTCCGTCTCCGTCGAGCCGGGCTCCAGTGCGTCGAGTACTCACGCTACTGTGACAATCACTGGCGGCGAAGCCGGCGTGACATATCCGTGGCACGTGCATTCGGGCAAGTGCGGTGATAACGGTGCCGTCGTCGGGCAGGCTGGTGCGTATACGCCGATCAAGATCGGCAAAGATGGCAATGGGAAAGTCGACGTCACGCTGCCATTCGCGATTCCGGACAACGGCGCGTACTACGTGAACATTCACAAGTCGGCCACCGATATGGGTACCATCGTGTCGTGTGGCAATCTTTCCATGGCCATGTAACTGTGCTATACTGATTGCAATGACTTCCCGCCGCGTCTCGTATTACGTCACCGACCGCCGCTACTGGTTTACCAGTGGGGGCCCGGAGTCGCGCGCGTAGACGCATAGTACCGTCGCGGCACACCCGGCCCTCGTCACACTGACGGGGGCTTTTTCTTTGCCCCCACCGGACCCCCTTGTCATGCTGATCGTCACCCGCGCTGGAATCACCGATGCCGAGATCGCTCACATTCGAGGACGCGTCGAGTCACTCGGCCTCCGCACACACCTCTCGCGAGGGGTCGAGCGCGTGATCATCGGCTGCGTCGGCGATGAATCGGCACTCGCCAACGTGCCACTCTTGGCACTCGCCGGCGTCGAGTCCGTGACGCCGGTGCTCCGACCGTACAAGCTCGCGGCGCGAGGATTCGCGTCGTCCACCACCGTGACGCTCGGCGCCGAGACAACGCGCACGCCGTGTCACATCGGGGGTCAGGCACTCGCGATCATCGCCGGTCCGTGCTCCGTCGAAGGGCTCGACATGATCGTCGACACCGCGCGCGGCGTGCGGGCGTCCGGCGCGCAGGCGCTGCGTGGCGGTGCGTTCAAGCCGCGTACGTCGCCGTACGCGTTCCAGGGACTCGGTCTGCCGGCGCTCGAAATGTTGGCCGAGGCACGGGCCGAGACGGGGCTGCCGATCGTGACGGAAGTCATGGATCCGCGGCAAGTCGAGTCGGTCGCCGAGGTCGCCGATTGTCTTCAGGTCGGCGCGCGCAACATGCAAAACTTTTCGTTGCTCTCCGAAGTCGGCCGCACCAATCGGCCGGTCCTGCTCAAGCGCGGGCTTTCGGCCACTATCCAGGAGCTGCTCATGGCGGCCGAGTACGTGCTGGCACAGGGGAATCATCGCGTGATTCTGTGCGAGCGGGGGATTCGCACGTACGAGACCGCGACGCGCAACACGCTCGACATCGCGGCGGTGCCCGTGCTCAAGGCCGAGACGCACCTGCCCGTCATCGTCGATCCGAGCCACGCTGGCGGGCGCGCATCGCTCGTCGCGCCGCTGGCGTACGCGGCCGTCGCCGCGGGGGCGGACGGGCTCATCGTCGAGGTGCACCCTGAGCCGGAATCGGCGCGCTCGGACGGCGAGCAGAGTCTCACCATCAGTGCGTTCGACGCCATGATGCAGAAACTCGTTGCGTTCGCCGAGGCCGCTGGGCGCGTGGCCGAGGAGGTCGCGACGGTGTGATTCGGGTCGCGTTCCAAGGGGAGCTCGGGGCGTTCAGCGAGCAAGCCTTGCGTCAACTCTGGGGGGACACCGCGCTCCCCGTGCCTCATCGCACGTTCATCGACGTTGCGTGCGCTGTCGCGCACGAAGACGTTGACTATGGCGTGCTGCCCGTGCACAACGCCATCGTAGGTCCCATACAGGCGAGCCTTGATGCCCTCGACGTGCATCCTTTGGTCATTGTTGATGAGACTACGGTGGTCATCCAGCCGATGTTACTCGCGCTGCCTGGTGTGGCGTTGGCCGACATCAAACGCGTGGCCAGTCATCCAGCCGCCCTGGGGCAATGCCACCAGTTTCTCAAAGGCAGGGTAACAGAAGAGGCTTGGGATACTGCGGGCGCTGCGCGGGACCTGGTCGCCAGTGGGGATCGAACGTTGGCGGTGATCGCGGGCCCGGCCGCGGCCGAGCGCTATGGGCTGACGGTGCTGGTCGAGCGCGTGGCCGACCGCGTCGACAACCTTACGCGCTTCGTGGCCCTCGCGCGCCAACGCGCGCCGTGATCACGGACTTGATCCCGCCGCGGATGTTGAAGTCGCCGACGACCTCCATCCAGACGGGATGCACGCAACCGGCGAGATCGTCGAGTATACGATTCACCGCCCGCTCGTAAAAAATCCCGTCGTTCCGATAGCTCCACAGATAGAGCTTGAGGCTCTTGAGCTCGACGCAGAGGGCATCGGGCCGATAGGTGATGAGCATCGTGCCGAAGTCCGGCGCGCCGCCTTTGAGGAGATCGAGCTCGCGCGCGTCGCTTTCGATACCGCCGAGGGGACAGAGCGACGTGAACTCCGGGCACGTCATCCGGATCTCGTAATCCCGCCCGGGATATGGGTTCGGGAAGGTCTCGAGCAGCTCGGCCTGTGGCAATGCGGTAGGCGCTCTAGCTGTCCCGAAGCCGGCGCGAGGCCTCGTCGAGCAAGCGACGCTCGTCGGCCGTCAGGCTCTCCATGCCCTGCCGATTGATCTTATCGAGGACGATGTCGAGCTCCTCGGTCTTGCTCTTCCGCGACAAGGCGCGGGCCGCTTGAGGCGGTGGCGCAGGCGGGCGCTTGACCACCGCGGCCTTGCTGCGCGCCACGATCTCGTCGATGTCATTGCGCTCGCGCGCGCGCGGAGCCGGGCCGGTGCGAGGAATGGCGCGCGGCGTTTCGTCCGGCACATCGGGCACCTGTGAGACCCGCTGGCGCAGCCGGCGAATGCTCCCGCTGGATGGGCTGTGGAGATAGAGCCAGCCCGCGACAAACCCGCCCAGGTGCGCGAACTGCGCGACGCCGCTACTGTCGCCGCCCTGCGTGAGCCCGAGCACGAGGCTCGAGACCACGAGGATCGCGACCAGCCACTTGATCTTCACCGGCACGGCGAAGAACACGTACACCTCGTCGTCCGGCCAGCGCACGGCGTACGCGAGCATGACGCCGTAGATGGCGGCCGAGGCGCCGATGAGCGTCGTCTGGTTGGACAACATCAGGTGCGCGAGCCATCCACCGAGCCCGCACAGCAGATAGTAGCGCACGAACGGCGCCGCGCCCCACGCCCGCTCGACCCGGGGGCCGAAGAAGAACAGCACGGCCATGTTGAACAAGAGGTGCAGGAACCCCTTGTGCACGAACATGTACGTGACGACCGTCCACCACGCCGTCGTGAGGTACTGCGCGCGGAACCCCAACGTGTTGATGATCCCCTGGGGGCTGATCGTCAGCTCCAGGAAGAAGACCACGACGTTGATGCCGATCAGCCACTGGACCGCGGGGGTCACCCGGGGGGCATCGGACTCGTCGGTCAGCGAGAAGGAGGAGGGGGAGGTGGAAGGCATCGCGCGATTGTAATTATACCCAGAGGGCCGACGAATCGTACAATGGCCCCGTCACCTGCCGCGCGCCAAATGCGCAATGCGGTCACACAACTCCTCAAACGAGATGCCCGCCGCTTCGGCAGCCTGCGGCACGAGACTCGTTCCGGTCATCCCGGGCAACGTGTTCGCCTCGAGACAGTAGGGCACGTTTTGCGGGTCGAGCCGGAAGTCGATCCTCGCGCAGCCGCTGAGCTTGAGTGCGCGAAATGCCTTGACCGCCTGATCTTGCACGTGCGCCGTCACGTCCGGTGGCAACTGCGCGGGAAATTCCTCGCGGGCCATCCCGACGGTGTACTTACATTCGTAGTCGTAGATCTCGTGCTTCGGGAAGATCTCACCGATCGGCAGCGCGACGCCGCCGAGCACCGCGACCGTGAGCTCGCGACCCGGGATGTAGCGTTCGATGATCACCTCGCGGTCGTAACGCGACGCCTCGGCCACGGCCGCATCGAGCTGGCCCCGCTCTCGCACGATGCTGAGGCCAACCGTCGAACCTTCTTTCGACGGTTTGACGATAACCGGGTATCCGAGCGCGCTCGGATCCGCTGGCGCCATCACCCAGTCGGCCGTCGAGACACCGGCCGCGCGGAACAGGATCTTTGACAACTCCTTGTCCATCGCGATCGCGCTGCCGAGATGCCCGCTGCCCGTGTACGGCAACCCAAACGCGTCGAGCACGGCCTGGATCGTTCCATCTTCGCCCTGGCCGCCGTGCAGTCCGAGGAACACGACGTCGGTCTTGAGCCCACCCAACCGAACGAAGTTGCTCGCACCCAGGCTTTCCAAAGTCGGCGGCGCCCGCTTCACCTTCGCCGCCTGGCGCAGCTCGGCCTCGCTCATTTGAGAGGCGGGGTCGATCACCCGCACCACGTGGCCGCGCGCGCGGAGAGCGTCGGTCACGCGGAAGCCGGACGCCAACGACACGTCACGCTCGGACGAGGAGCCGCCGAGCAACATCACAATGTCCATCTAGCGGGCCATCATGAAGTGAAGAAGGTCAGACCGCGTGACAATGCCCTCGATGCCCGCGGCGCCGCGCACGAGCACGGCCGGGCTCGACTTGGACAACAGCTTGGCGACAGAGTCGGTACTCTGGCGCACGTCGACTTCGGGGAACGGCCCATCCATGACGTCGCCGACCAGCCGGTCCAGCACCTTCGGGTCTGACAGGCCCTTGCCCGTCAGCGCCCACTCGCTGACCGAGCCGACGTTGCTCGGGCCATCCATCACTGGGAGCTGCGAGACGTCGTGCAGCGTCATGAGGCCCAGTGCCTGCCGCACGCCCGTACCCGGCGCGACGTGGACCACTGACGGCGTCTTCCCACCGCCCTTTCGATCGAGCAACGCTCCCAGCGTCGTTCGGTCGGCGTCCAGCATCTGGTTCTCGCGCATCCATTCGTCATTGTACAGCTTGGACAGATAGCGCTCGCCGGTGTCACACAGGAACGTCACGACGAGCGCGTTCGGATCATCGATGCGCCGCGCCAATGACACCGCGACATGGGCGATGAGGCCGGACGAGCCGCCAACGAACAGTCCCTCTTCCCGCGTGAGCCGGCGCGCCATGGCGAAGCTGTCGCGATCGGAGACCGTGTGGTACTCGTCGACGATTCCGAGGTCCAGCGTGCCGGGAATCTTATCCTGTCCGATGCCTTCGACCTTGTACGGGGCGCCTTCGATTTTTTCTTTCACTCCGTCTTTCACCTGGTGCCAGGAGCTCGCCAGGATAGAGCCGGCCGGATCGCCGGAGATGATCTTGATATTGGGGTTCTTGGATTTCAGGTAGCGGCCGACACCCGTGATCGTCCCGCCAGTGCCGGCCGAGGCGACGAAATGGGTGATCTTGCCGCCGGTCTGCTCCCACAGCTCGGGCCCGGTCGTCGCGAAATGCGCGTCGGGGTTCGCGTCGTTATAGAACTGATTCGCCAACATCGCGTTCGGCGTCTCGGCCGCGATCCGCTTCGCCATCACGATGTAGTTGTCCGGATGATCCGGCGGCACCGCCGTGGGCGTCACGATGACCTCGGCCCCGAACGCCTTGAGCAGCCGCACTTTCTCCTGCGACATCTTGTCGGGCATCGTGAAGATGCACTTGTAGCCTTTGACCGCCGCCGCGATCGCGAGCCCGACGCCCGTATTGCCGCTCGTGCCCTCGACGATCGTCCCGCCGGGCTTGAGCCGCCCCTCGCGCTCCGCCCGCTCGATGATCGGCAGCCCGATGCGATCCTTGACCGACCCGCCAGGATTGAAAAACTCGGCCTTGCCATAGACCGGCGTCTTGATCCCGCGCGTCAGCCGGTTGAGCCGGATCAGCGGCGTCCAGCCGATCGTATCGAGAACCGACTCGTACGGCGTACGATTGCGCTCGTTCACGGCTTGGGCACCGTTGACACGGTCGGCAGCGGTGGCGGCGGGTTGAACTGCACCGGCAGCTTGATCGACACCGCCATCGGGTGACCCTGCCGGCGGGCCGGCGCGAACACCAGGTCTTTCGCGCCGGCGAGCGCCGCCGTGTCCAGCAACGGATAGTGCGACTTCTGCTCGAGCCGGGTCGACTCCGGCCGCACGCCGCCCAGCGAGTCGATAAAAATCCGGAGCACGACGCTGTCCCGGACGCCCGACGCGACGAGGGCGTCCGGGTAGTGGAACGGGACCTTCGTGTTCTGCATGACCGGAAGTTGGTCAGGCAGCGGCACCTTGGACTCGGAGAGGGCGTCGATCGCCTTCTTGGCGTCATCCTTGGTGACGCACGCCGTCATGGCGAGCGCGGCGACAAATGCCCAGGGGCGTAAGCGCATGGCGCCGATAATCTACCCCACAGCGGGCGAAGCGCGGAGTGGTTACCTTGGGCCGTCATGCGATACCCTCTTGCGATCGTACTCGCTGCCGCCCTCGGCACTCCCACCATGAACCCCCCGCAGCCTCAGACCCGCGCCACGCTGATCGTCGTCAACGCCCGCGTCTGGACGGGCGACCCGGCCCGCCCATGGGCCCAGGCCATCGCTGTGCGTGGCGACCGGCTCGTGGCGGTCGGAACGAGCGCCGAGGCCGCGAAATGGAAGGGCGACGGCACGCGCACGATCGATGCAAAGGGTGCGCTGCTCGTGCCCGGCCTGATCGATGCGCATGTCCACGCGGTGGATGCGGGATTCCAGCTTCGGTCCGTGCAGCTGCACGACGCCATGTCGCGCCAGCAGTTCGCATCGGAGCTCGCCGCCTACGCGCGCAACCAACCGGCCGGCACGTGGATACTCGGCGGCCGGTGGGACCACACACACTGGGGCGGCGACCTCCCGACCCGCCAGTGGATCGACTCAGTGACGCCGAACAACCCGGTGTGGATCCAGCGCGTCGACGGACACATGGGTCTCGCGAATACGGTCGCGCTGACGGCGGCGCACGTCACGCGAACGAGTCACGTCGACGGCGGCGAGATCGTGCACGATGCGAATGGGGAGCCGACCGGGATCTTGAAGGACAACGCGATGGGTCTCGTCGACCGCGCGATGCCCGGCATGACGACGGCGCAGTACGACCGCGCGCTCGATACCGCCACGGCATATCTCGCGGAGCGCGGGGTGACCGCGGTCACGAACATGGGATACTCGTGGGACGACTTCGAGACGTTCCGCCGCGCGCGCGCCGCGGGGCGGCTCAAGACGCGATTCTACGCGGTCGTTCCTCTCCGCGACTGGGCCAAGCTCCGCGACACCGTCGCGGCACTCGGCCGCGGCGACGCATGGGTGCACTGGGGCGGACTCAAAGGGTTCGCCGATGGATCGCTCGGGTCGCACACGGCGTGGATGCTGACGCCGTTCACTGACGCGCCGAAGGACACGGGACTCCAAGTCACGCCACCAGAGTTACTGTACACCTGGGCCAAGGCCGCGGACCAAGCGGGCCTGCAGGTGATGGTGCACGCCATCGGCACCAAAGCCAATCGCTCGATGTTGGACATCTACGAGCGCATCGAAAAAGAGAACGGTCCGCGCGATCGCCGGTTTCGCATCGAGCACGCGCAGCACCTCACACCAGAGGACATACCGCGATTCGGGCAGCTCGGCGTGATCGCCAGCGCACAGCCGTATCACGCGATCGATGACGGGCGATGGGCCGAGAAAATTATCGGACATGAGCGCGCGAAAACGACCTATCCATTTCGTACGCTGCTCGATACACACGCGCGATTGGCGTTCGGCAGTGATTGGGATGTGGCGCCACCGACTCCCATCGAAGGGATTTACGCCGCCGTAACGAGACGGACCTTGGATGACGCGCACCCGGATGGGTGGATCCCCGAGCAGAAAATCACCGTCGACGAGGCGCTCCAGGCATACACGCGCGGGGCGGCGTACGCGATGTTCGCCGATACGGAGCTCGGTACCCTCTCGGTCGGAAAACTCGGCGACTTTGTACTGATCGATCGCGATCTGTTCAAGATTCCGCCGGCCGAGATTCGTGACGCGAAAATCTTAATGACGGTCGTCGGCGGCAACGTGGTCTACGAGCGCGCGGGCGTACACTAGTCGCGAGATATCGGCGATCAGCGACTGCGCGACTTTTACGTCCGGGATGCCACGGGTGAGCACGACCAGCACGTAGGGCTTCCCGCCGTTGGGATACACGATGGCGCCGTCGTGCAGGACGCCGGTGATCCACCCCGTCTTGTGCGCGACGCGTGTGCCCGGCGGGAGGCCGGCCGGGATCTCCGTGTCGAATTCCTGGCCCAGGAGAATTTGACGCATCGCCTCGCAGCTCTTTGGCGAGGCCGCGCGATTCTCGGCGATCGCTCGCATGAGAATGCCCAGATCACGGGCGGTTGTCACGTTGTTGAGCCCGAGCTTGAAGGCCTTCCCGTCTTCGACGCCGCGCAACACGCGCATGCGTGTGACGCCGAGCGCGTGCGCCGTCGAGTCGACGCGCGTGGCGCCGACGAGCTCGATGACCGTGTTGGTCGCGAGGTTGCTCGACTTTTGGATCATGAGATCCATGAGCCGGGAGAGCGGCACGCGTTGCCCGATCTCGTGATACAGGGTGCTGTCGGAGTCGTCGGCCGAGTCGGCTGAGAACGGCGAGCCGTCGGCGAGACTCGTGAACTGGTTCGTCACGAGCACCGGCTGATCGAGCGTCAGGCGACCGGCGTCGATCGCGTTGAAGAGCGCGATCATGACCGGGACCTTCATCGTACTCGCCGCGTGGTACACGGTATCGGCATTGATCGCCAGCGAGTCGCCATCTGACAACCGCCGGTAGTACACCGCGACCACGGCCCCCGGCACCCGATCGACGCGCTGGTGCACCTGCAGAGCCAGGGTCGAGTCGACGGCGAGCGCGAACAGAATGGGCAACATAATTTGAAAGTATGCGTCGCTTCGTCCTACTGCTGCTCGCGCCGGGCATGCTCGGCGCGCAGGCCCCGACTCTCGAGGGCCTGCTGGGTGCACCATTCCCGACCGAGCTCGTGGCATCGCCATCGGCCAAGGCCGTCGCTTGGGTTTTCGACAGCGCCGGATCACGAAACGTCTGGGTGGCCGAGGCGCCGGCGTGGACGGCGCGACGGGTCACGCCGTATACCGGTGACGATGGCCAGGAGATCACCGGCCTCCGCTGGCTGTCGGACGGCAGCGGTGTCGTCTATGCGCGCGGCGGCGATCCGAATCGCGCTGGCGAACTGCCGAATCCGACATTCGTGCCGGCGGGTGTCGAGCAGGACATCTGGGTCGCGACGCTGAGCGGCGGCGCGCCGCGTAAGCTCGGCGCCGGCAGTGGGCCCGAGGCTGGGCCAGGCGGTATCGCGTTTATCCATAAGAATCAGATCTGGATGAGCGGCAGTGATACGGCGACGCAGCTGCTGCATACGCGTGGAGAGTTGAGCGAGCTCCGGTGGGCGCCGGACGGGACGCGCCTGGCGTTCGTGAGCGTGCGGGGCGATCACGCGTTCATCGGTGTGTACGACACGCACGCACGCACGCTTCGATATCTGGCGCCGGGCCTGGACCGGGATCAGGACCCGGTGTGGTCGCCGGACAGCCGGTCGGTGGCGTTTCTACGACTGCCGGCAGTCACGCGGACTGAAGTCTTTCGTGCTCGACGCACTGGGCGGCCTTGGGCGATCTGGGTTGCTGACGCCACGACCGCCGAAGGTCACGCGGTGTGGACGGCGGCCGAGGGCGTGGGGAGCGTATTCCATCGGCTCGACGCGCGAGACCAGCTCTTTTGGACTGCGTCGGGGACTATCGTCTTCCCCTGGGAGCGGGACGGGTGGCAGCATCTCTACACCGTCGGCGCCGAGGCAAAATTACTCACTCCCGGGGCCTTCGAGGTCGAGAACGCGACGCTGACCACGGACCGCACTGCGATCCTGCTGGCCAGCAACCAGGATGACTCGCCACGCCGTCACGTGTGGCGTCTCGATCCTGCTCGCGGCGCGATAACCGCTGTCACGCATGGCGACGGCATCGAGTGGTCGCCCGTCGACGTCTCGGGCGGAGTCGCATTGCTGCGCTCCGGTGCTCGCACGCCAGCGCGGCCGGCGATCTGGGGTGGCGCGGCAGCGCTCCACGATGTCGTCGCGATTCCGGCTGCGTTCCCAGCCGAGCGCGCGCTGGTGACGCCGACGGAGGTGACGTTTCCCGCGGCCGACGGCTTGCAGCTCCACGGGCAGTTGTTCATGCCGAGCGGTGCGGCGGGCGAGCGGCATCCGGCGATCGTGTTCTTCCACGGTGGCTCCCGCCGGCAGATGCTGCTCGGGTTCCACTATATGGACTTCTATCACAACGCCTACTCGATCAACCAGTATCTCGCGAGCCGCGGCTACATCGTGCTCTCCGTGAATTATCGGAGCGGCATCGGGTATGGGATGGAGTTTCGAGAGGCGCTCAACTATGGCGCCACGGGCGCGAGCGAGTACAACGACGTGCAGGGCGCCGGCCTCTATCTGCGCGGCCGGGCCGACGTCGATCCGAAGAAAATCGGCGTATGGGGCGGCTCATACGGTGGATATCTCACGGCGATGGCGCTCGCCCGCAGCTCGGATCTCTTCGCGGCCGGCGTCGACTACGCCGGCGTGCACGACTGGAATCTCGAGTTCGAGCCGCTCGTGCCGGGCTGGGACATCGCAAAGGATCAGAGCGCCCGGGCGATCGCGTTCTCGTCGTCGCCCATGGCCGACGTCGATCACTGGCGTTCGCCGGTGCTCTTGGTGCAAGGCGACGACGATCGGAATGTCGTGTTCTCGCAGACCGTCCAACTAGCCGAGGACCTGCGTGCACGACACGTGCACGTCGAGTCGATGGTATTCCCCGACGAGACGCACGATCTCCTGCTCTACGGCAGCTGGGTCGCGCTGGGTCGGGCGACGGCCGAGTTCTTTGATCGGCAGCTCAAGACCAACCAAACCGCGGGCGCTATTGGGAAGTGAGCGTAAACTCGAACTTCTTCTGAATGCGCTCAGCGATGCGATGGCCCTCCACCTGCGCGGGATCGAAGCGCGTGTGCAGGAGGTTATCGGCTGCGGCCCTGGTCAAGTCTGTCACGGGGCCGCCGACCGCTTGAATCGACTTGGGGTCAACGCGGCCGGTCGTGTCAACGAGGAAGCTCAGGGTCACCTCGCCGTTGCCGTGGATTGTCGGACCGACGAAGGAATGTGCGCGCACCGGCGTGCCCGGGAGCTCGCGCGGTGGGTGTCGGACTTGGAAGTGCAGCCCGGACACATCGTGGATAACGTGTACCCCGTTCGAGTCGTCGCGCCGCTGCGCCTCGCCGCGCATCGCGCCGAACACGATGCGGGCCGTTTCACCAGACAGGGTAAGGTTCTCGGTTCGCTCGCCATCCTCGGCGATCACGCGGTATGGGGAGCTCGAGTCCGCCGATAGGCGTAGGAACGTGACCCCCTGCAGCTGCCCGATCTTCGCATCCACGTATGCGAGTCGGGCGCCGTGCGTCGAGTCGGTCAGCAGCTCGGCGTTGTCCGCCAACGTCGCCATGGTCACCGAGTCGGACCGAACGACGTAGGTCGAGCCGTAGGGCATGAGCATCGCCAGTGCGGCACTGTCGTTCATGACGATGACATTCACACGTCCGCCGGTACCGACGACTTGCACGCCGTGAGAACCCTGCGCGTGAGCGAGTCGCGCGGCGAGCGCCAGGGACGCGAGAACGACGAGCCGTCTCATTAGCGCCTGACCATAAAGACCTTCATCTCCACGAGCTGCCGCACTTTGCGCCCCTCGCGCTCGGCTGGATAGTACACCGACTCGCGCAGGCTTTCGGCGACGGCGTCGGCCGCGCTCTGGTCGGGCGTGGAGATGACGCGGAACGTCTGCAACTCGACGTGGCCAGTCGTGTCGACCACGAACTGGAACACGGCCGGTCGATAGAGTGAGGGATTTTCACCGCTTGGGACATCGAGCGCGTACGCCGAGGGAAAGGAGCCCATGAGATGCGCTCGTTGATTCACCTCGGTGACGAGAAAGACCCGGTTCTGCGACTCGGCGAGCGGGGGCGCACGCATGACGGCGAATAGCCGCCGGGCGCTGTCGTGGGGCAGCGTCACGCGTCCGGCGAACCCGCCATAACTGGTGGCTGCGAACGCGTAGGACGATGTCGAGTCGGTCGACAAGCGAATGATTGCCATCGAGACCAAGGACGTTGCGAGTCGGGCCGCCGGATACTCCAGCTCCTTCGCACCCTTCCGCGGTCCGCGGAGTACGGCGGCCGTGTCGGCCCAGGCGGCCAGGGTTAGCGAGTCGAGGTCGAGCTCAAAGGCGCGGCCGGGTGTCGAGAGTCGGACCGAGGCCGAGTCGTTGTGGAGGGTGACTTCGACGGTTCCGGTGTCGCCGTGAACGATTGCGGCGTGCTGCTCTTGGAGCACCAAGGCCATCGCGAGTAACGCGGCGTGCATCATAGGCTCACCTGCGGCGCAAGTTGAAGGCGTAGGGCTGCTGAACGAGCTCGCGGACTTTGTGACCTTTGATTTCGGCGGGCGTGAATCGCAGGCGGGGCAGGAGACCGTAGACGGCGCTCGTAAACCACGGGTCCGTGCTTTTGAGAATCCTGAACGTCGACAGCTGGGCGAGGCCCATGGTGTCCACGACGAATTGGGCGAGCGCCTCCCCCTCGACATCGGCGACCCGGAGGGGCTCCGGATATACCGGGAGTCCGCTGCCCGCGGCCAGCCGCGCTTGCTTCTCCACCTGAAAATCGAAGAACGTCTCCTCGGTGCTCGCGGGCACGGGGCTCGCCACCAGGGGCTTGCCGTGCAGCAACGAGAAGAGACGCTGCGCGCTATCGACCGAAAACGTGACGCCCGCCATCCAGCCGCCGAGCCTCACCACGCATTGATGGAGGGGCGCTGAATCCGGGCCGAATCGCGTAAGCTCCACTACGATGTCCCGATCTGCACTGCGATCGTCGTATGCGAACCGCACCGTTTTGCCCGGTGCGCTGTCCGCCCACGCGCCCATTGCGGCCGTGGAGGCGTGGAACGCAAAGGGACCTTGCGGACTCGAGGCGAACACCCAAACCGAGTCGGCGGCATATGCCAGTGCGACCGAGCCATCGATGCCGCCGACATACCAGAACCGCGAGATCGTGGAGCCGGGGTTAGCGGGGCCCGGTGATACGGCGAGCGCCGCTAGAATGAGTCCGCGACGGGCAGGAAACATGCGCACAAGATGCGAGCCGGGCTGGAGCGCGCAACCCTTTGTGACATTGGCGTGTCAGAGTGTCGCCATGGCACGAGAGGACGCTTGAACGACGACGCGTTGATCGATCGCGTGTTGGCGGGAGATCCGGCGGCGCAGCGCGCGCTGTACGACGCGCACGTCGACCGAGTCTACCGGCTCGCCTATCGGTTCGCCGGTGACGCCGACCTCGCTCGGGATTTCACGCAGGACACGTTCATCAAAGCGTTCGCTTCGCTCGGGTCGTTCAAGCGGCGGTCGTCGCTGTCGACGTGGCTGCATTCGATCGGTGTGTCGGTGGCGCTCAATGGGCTTCGCTCGGTCAGGCGGCTCAGAGAGCGGGAGACGACCGCGGTCGACGAGGCCACGCTCGGCGCGGTGCGGGTTGGGAGTGAGCCGGATCTCAAGGAGCGGTTGGCGCGGGCGATTGACGCGCTGCCGGAAGGGTATCGGACGGTGTTCGTGATGCACGACGTCGAAGGGTATACGCACGAGGAGATCGGGGTCGTGCTGGGCATAGAGTCGGGGACATCGAAAGCACAATTGTCGCGGGCGCGGGCCAAGTTGCGCACTGCGTTGGCGGATTTTGCCGGGGAGTGGATCGCATGAACGACCATGGGAATCGCGAGAACGACGACGTGGCTGACGAGAAGTGGAACGACGCGCTGCGTGATTTGGCGCGAGATTACAATCAGCCGCCGATGATCGTGCCGCGTGAGGCGATGTGGGCGGCGATCGTCGCGGGGCAGCGGCGTGGTCGGCCGCGAATACTACAAATCTCGCGTCGCTTCGCTCCGCTCGCGGCCGCGGCCGTCATCGTGCTCGCCGTTGGCATCGGGATCGGGCGCGTGACCGTCTCGCGTTCGACAGGCACTTCGACAGCGACGAACTCGACGAGATCGACGAGCTCGACGAACCTGACGAATTCGGCGACTCCAACGGCTGTGCCCGAGGCCTACGCGATCGCGACGACGCAGCAGCTTCTGGAAGTGCAGGCGCTGCTCACGGCGTTCGACGCCAACACCCGCCAGGCAACGGGTAGTGCAACGGGCACGAAGGCCGATGCAAAGGCCGACGCGCACCTCGCGTCGTGGGCCCGCGACCTGTTGTCGAACACACGACTGCTGCTGGACTCGCCGGCGGGCGCCGATCCGCATCGGCGACAGTTGCTGGAAGATCTCGAGCTCGTGCTGGTGCAGATCGCCGCGCTCTCGCCGGACGCCGCGGCGAGTGATCGGGCGGCGATCGCCCACACGCTCGATGACGCTCAAGTGCTGCCGCGGATCAAGGCAGCGATTCCGACGAATCAGAACCAGGTGGGTCTATGAAACTCTTCCTTGCAATCTCTCTCGCCCTGCTCGCCGCCGAGCCCGCGCGCGCGCAGCTGCAGCTGGCCGAGTCGAACGTGATCGCGGTGGGCGCCTATCCGGACGACCCCGCCGACTCGCTGTACACCGCGGCCCGCGCCGCGATGGCCGAGCAACGCTACGCCCGCGCGGCCGCGTTGTTCCATGAGATCACGTCGCGGTATCCGACGTCGACATACGCCTCGACGGCGGCCTATTACGAAGCGTTTTCACGGTCGCGCATGGGCAGCATCGATGACCTGCGTCAGGCCTATGGCATCCTCACGGCGTCCACGACGTCGCTCTCCAAGGATGCCGAAGCGCTGACCGCGCAGGTCTGCCGTCAGCTGGTGCAGAAGGGGGATGCATCGTGTAAGCGGCGCCTGATGTACAAGGCTGACTCGAAGGAGCCCACGACCGAGTCGACCAAGTGCCCGACCGAGGACGACGACAACAATATCCAGATCGCCGCGCTCGACGCCCTGCTCCAAGTCGAACCCGACAAGGCGATGCCGATCCTCAAGCAGGTGCTGGCGCGCCGGGATCCCTGCTCGGTCGTGCTGCGTCGCAAGGCGGTCTTTCTGGTATCGCAAAAAGCCCAGTCGGACGGCGCCGATATCCTGCTCGCGACCGCGCGCACCGATCCGGACCAAGAGGTCCGCGAGCAAGCCGTCTTCTGGCTGTCGCAGGTCCATGATCCCCGTGCCGTCGGGATGCTCGACAGCCTGCTGCTGCATTCGGACGACGAGGAGATTCGCGAGAAGGCCTTGTTCGCGCTCACGCAGCAACACGATCACGGATCGCCGATCTTGCGCCAGTTCGCGAGCGACGACTCCCAGAACGAAGACTTGCGGGAGAAGGCCGTGTTCTGGCTCGGCCAGAGCTCAAATCCCGACGACGAGACGTTTCTCAAGAACATGTTCCACAAAGAGAAGAGCATGGATCTCAAAGAGAAGATCATCTTCTCGATCGCCCAGCATCACGATGGGGACGAGGCCGACTGGCTGGTGGGCGTCGCCACGGATACGACGCAGGACGTCGAGCTGCGGAAGAAGGCGATCTTCTGGCTGGGCCAGGGGAGCTCGTCGCTCGACCAGCTCACTGGTCTCTATGGCCGGATGCAGGATCGCGAGCTCAAGGAGTCCCTGATCTTTGCGTACTCGCAACGCCACGAGCGCTCGGCGGTCGATGAGCTGATCTCGATCGCCAAGACCGACAAGGATCCCGAGATGCGCAAGAAGGCGGTGTTCTGGCTCGGGCAATCCCACGATCCGCGTGCCGTGCAGGTCCTTCAGGAGTTGATCAACAAATGATCGCCTTGATACTCGTCTGGGCGTTGACCCAGCAGCAGCCCGACCTCGCCTCGCGCATTGCGGCCGCGCCCGACGGCGAAGTGCGGATGACCTTCGCGGCCCGGCCGGGCCTGTGCGCCGGACACCATCGCTACGTCTCGGGCGACGACGATACCGACGTCGAGTACGACGACGACTGCGACGACGGCCCCGTGCGCGTCGTGCTCTGGACGAGCGCGCACGAGATCACGCGTATCCACGTCCATGTCGGCGGCCGTTGGCGTCCGCGCGCCGTCACCATCACCGACCTCGGCGCGGTATCGGCGAGCGCGGCGGCCGATTACTTCCTCGGACTCGCCGAGCGGAAATCGACTCATGTGGGCCACGACGCGATTTTTCCGGCAACTCTTGCCGATAGCGCGGTTGAGGTCCGAATCTGGCCACGTTTGATCTCGATCGCGCGGGACGACGCGAAGCCGACGGAGACGCGAAAGAATGCGGTTTTTTGGCTCGGTCAGGCCGCGGCGAACGCCACCGGGGCACTCGATTCACTGGTGACCGATAACGGCGTAAATCGCGAGGTGCGCGAGTCGGCCATCTTCGCGCTCTCGCAGCGGCCGCGCGAGGAAGGTGTACCGATTTTGATCGATGTGGCCAAAAATAATCACGACCCTGAGCTTCGCCGTAAGGCCATGTTCTGGTTGGGGCAGTCCGGTGACCCGCGCGCGCTAGAATTGTTCGAGTCCATCTTGACTGGGCATGATAAGTGACCACTGTAGTAGGGCAACTCGTCCCCTTCTAAGAGCAAGTCGTCCCGACTACATGGGCCGTGGAACGGGTTCGAGACTAGCGTAAGACCGGGCAAATACACATAGTAGTCTCAGGGATTTGTTAGGCCGGTGGGGGTGTGGGTATGCTGCGCCACCTCGTGGCACCACAGAGTACGAGTCTGTGTTCGGTACCGTCGGTGACGGTGGGATTAGCGGCTTCCGCTGTCGTCTTCTTTATCGCGTCCGGTGCCGCGTATTGGCCGAAAGTGGCGGATAAGAAGACTGACGAGGAGCGCCTCGTCACTTATCTCGTGCCGACGGTTCCTACAGGGAAGTCGCTCGATACCGCTGGCGTCCAATGGGCGCCGAGTAACGCTGACGGGTCTGGGGACCGGTCAAAGCTCACTAAAGGCACCGGGCTCGAGGTCGCCGGCGACAACCGCCAGGGCATCGGTCTTGGGCGTAAGGGCGACGCGGCTCCCACGGTCGACCTTCCCGACATCGACGCGCTGCCGAGCGGCAAGGTCTACGTCGACGCCGAGGTCGACCGAGAGGTGCAACGGGATCCTACGAGTGCGGCGCCGGAGTATCCGTCGTATCTCATGGAGAATCACATCGAAGGGTCGCTCACCGTCGAATTCGTCGTCGACACGACCGGTGGCGCCGACAGCACCAGCCTTCGCGTGATCCACTCCTCGCACCCGGCCTTCGAGCAATCACTGCGCACGGCTCTCCCTCACATGCGCTTCGTGCCCGCGGAGCTCGGCGGGAGGCTCGTGCGGCAGTGGGTGCGGCAGGAATTTCGATTCCTGATGCCGGATCAGCCGGCGACAACGATGTGACGGAAAAAAAGAAGAAGCCCCTGGGGGATACCACCCCAGGGGCTCTTCTCGCATGGTGGAACTGGTAGACACCTGACTATAGGGAGTCGGTCTCTTTATCGTCAACGTGCGAAAGCACACGTGCCCACCAGCGTGTAGGGCAAAAGAAAACCCCGGGGCTTGCACTACCCCGGGGTTTCTTGTCTACAACTCTGGTAGACACAGCCGATTCGCAACCGAAAAGCAATTTAGGAATCGGCTACTGAGTAGTCAACGTGCGAAAGCGCACGTGCCAACCAGCGTGCTCGGGGCGGGATTCGAACCCGCACGACCCGCGAAGGTCAACCGGTTGCGAATCGGCCGTGTCTACCAGTTCCACCACCCGAGCAACGGGCTGTGTTTGGTGGTCCGCACTGGATGCGGCGACACGGGTCTCGCACTCGGCTACACACGCTGGGTCAGCGGGCCGACAATATACACAACGCCGCGCTTTGCGCGCTAGCGAGTAAATCTCGGCGGTGAGATTTTAAACGAGCCCTTTGAGCTCAGCCAACAATGTGAGCGCTTGCAACGGCGTCATATCGTCAGGATTGAGCGCCGCTAAGCGTTTGATGGCAGCGTGGGGCTCGGGAGCGAAGAGCGCGAGCTGCTCGATAGGGCGAGAGGCGACGAGTTGTTCGCTCTCGAGCCGCCGCAACACTTCGCGCGCGCGAGTGATGACGGCGTCAGGGAGGCCGGCGAGGCGGCCGACTTCGATCCCGTAGGAGCGGTCGGCGCCGCCCGGTTGCATCCGGTGCAAGAACAAAATACGATCGCCGACTTCGCGGACGGCGACGTTGTAGTTGCGGAGCGCTGGGAGCTCGTCGGCGAGCTGCGTCAGCTCGTGGTAGTGCGTGGCGAAAATAGTCTTGCAGCCTACGCGAGTGTGCAGATGCTCGGTGACGGACCACGCGATGGAGACACCGTCGTACGTCGACGTCCCGCGCCCGATCTCGTCGAGCAACACGAGGCTGCGCGCGGTGGCCGTGTGCAAAATGGCGCTCGTCTCCGCCATCTCGACCATAAACGTCGACTGCCCTCGCACGAGATTATCGCTCGCGCCGACGCGCGTGAAGAGCCGGTCGACGATGCCGATCGTCGCGCGCGCGGCTGGCACGAAGCTGCCGGCCTGGGCCAACAACACGATGAGACCGACCTGGCGCAGGATCGTCGACTTACCCGCCATGTTCGGCCCGGTGAGAATGATCACCCGCTCGGCCGTACTGAGCCGAACATCGTTCGGGATGAACTGCTCGCGCGGCATCATCCGCTCGACGACCGGATGCCGGCCGCCGACGATGTCGATCTCCAGGTCGTCCGTCACCACCGGCCGAACAAACCGCTCGCGCTCCGCCACCTCCGCGAACGTCGCCACAACGTCGAGCTCGGCCACTCGCCGGGCAACATGCTGGAGGCGGGCGATCCCGCTGCCGGTTGCAGAGCGCAACGCCTCGAATAACTCTCGCTCGCGCGCCTCCAACCGCTCGGCCGCCGTCAGCACCCGCTCCTCGTACTCCTTGAGCGCCGGCGTCACATAGCGCTCTGCACCCGTCAGCGTCTGGCGACGCTGATAATCGGCCGGCACCGCGTCCTTGTTGGCGTTCGTGACTTCGATGAAGTATCCGAACACCCGATTGTAGCCGACCTTGAGCGACGCGATCCCCGTGCGCTGACGCTCGGCCGCCTGGATCTCGGCGATCGCGTCCTTGCCTCCGTCGCGGAGCACACGCAACTCGTCAACACCGGCATCGATGCCCGTCGCGATCGTCGGCTCATCGCCGATCGCGATCGGCGGGCGCTCCACGAGCCCGGTCGTGATCGCCGTGGCGAGATCGTCGCAGGTGTCCCAGGGCTCGGCCAGACCGACGCGCGCCGCCGCGGCGCTGACATCGGGAAGGCGAGCGAGCGAATCGCCGAGCGAACGCAGCTCGCGAGGCGTGGCGCGGCTGGCGGCAACCTTGCCGGCGAGGCGCTCGATGTCACGCACGCCATCGAGTGCGTCACGCAATGCCGCGCGCGCCAACGCATCGTTCGCCAACGCCTCGACGCGATCGAGCCGCGCGTTGATCGCGCCGCGATCCGAAAGAGGCGCCAGAATCCACTGGCGCAGGAGTCGCGCACCCATCGGCGTCGACGTCCGGTCGAGGACGTCGAGCAACGTGCCCGCAGCCTCCCCGCGCAACGACTCGACGAGCTCGAGATTCCGGCGCGTCATTTCGTCGAGGGGCACCGAGCCACCCGGGCGCTCGATGACTGGTCGCGCCAAGTGTGGGAGGCCGCCCGGCTGCAGCTCGCGCAGGTACTCTAGCAACGCACCCGCTGCCGCCACGGCGGCCGCGTCGGACGACTGCACCCCGAATCCCTCGAGCGACTGTACACCAAAGCGCCTGGCTAACGCCTCGCCGCCACTCGTCGTGTCGAACTCCCATGGCTCCCGCTCGGTGACGAGCACGCCATCGATCGGTACGCCGACCGCGGCGCCGCGCGCAATCAGGATCTCACGTGGAGCGTAGCGAGCGAGGAGAGCCGCGGCGTCGGACGCGGGTGCAGTGGCTAGACGGAATTCTCCTGTCGAGACATCAACTGCCGCGAGACCAGTGCCGGAGCCAGTACCATGGAGCGCGCACAGGAAATTATTGCGAGCCCCATCGAGGAGATCATCGGCGAGCGCCGCGCCGGGCGTTACCGTCTCGATGACCTCGCGCCGCACAGGACCCTTCGCGTACTTGGGATCTTCGACCTGCTCGCAGATCGCCACACGAAAGCCTTTGCGCACGAGTCGCTTGACGTACTCGCCGACGGCCTTGGCGGGAACTCCGGCGAGCGGCACGGCGGAGGCCGCACCGTTGTTGCGCGACGTCAACGTGAGGCCGAGGACGCGAGAGCCCACCTCCGCGTCCTCGTAGAACATCTCGAAGAAATCGCCCATGCGAAAGAACAAGATCGCGTCCTGATGCCGCGCCTTGATCTCCCGATACTGCTGCATGAGTGGCGTCTCGCTCATCCGAGCCGCTCCGCGAACACACAAGCGCCGAGCGCGGGCCCGATATCGCGGACCGCATCGCCGAGTCGAAGCGAGAGCGGCCCACCGTAAGGCTGGCGGCTCACGAGCGTCACGATGACGCCGGGCACGAGCCCGAGTTGGCCCAGGTAGCGCAGACGATCGGGATCCTCGTCGTACACGGAGACGATGCGCGCCCGATCGCCGACATCGAGCTCGGTGAGCGACGTCAGCATGCGCTCATCGATCGCGCCCTCGGCCGTCGGAATCGGCGCGCCGTGCGGATCCACCGTCGGATGCCCGAGCACCGTCGCCATCCGATCGATCAATGCATCCGACGCCGCGTGCTCCAAACGCTCGGCCTCCTCGTGCACGAGGTCCCAGGACAGGCCCAACGCGCGGGCCAGGTACGTCTCGATAATGCGATGGCGCCTCAAAGTACGCAGCGCAACCCGCTGCCCTTCGTTGGTCAATCGAGCGCCATGGTATGGCTCATAGTTAATGAGACCCGAGTCGGCGAGCCGGCGCATCATGCCCGTCACCGACGGTGGCGCGATCCCGAGGCGGTTGGCGAGATCGGTCGTCGAGACGCTCTCGTGCCCCGAGCGCTCGAGCTCGTAGACCGCCTTGAGGCAGTTCTCGACGGACTCTGTGTACGCGGTCATTTGAACGAAAGGACCAGCAGCCACACGTTCAAGCCCGCGATGAGAATCGTAGCGACCCACGCGAGCACGATCAGCCATCGCCGGTTGACGAACTCCCCCATCATCGCCCGGCTCGACGTGAATTGCACCAGGGGCACAACCGCGAACGAGAGCTGGAGACTGAGCACGACCTGACTCAACACGAGCAAGCTCGCCGTCCCATGCTGGCCATAGACCGCGGTCACGATGACGGCCGGCACGATCGCCAGCCCACGCGTGATGAGCCGCCGTAACCAGGGCCGGAGCCTGACGTCGAGAAAACCCTCCATCACGATCTGCCCGGCGAGCGTCCCCGTCAACGTCGAGTTCTGCCCCGAGGCGAGGAGCGCCAGCGCGAACACGAGGCTGGCGCCACCAACGCCCAACAGCGGCGTCAGCAGCTTGTACGCATCCTCGATCTCGGCGACTTCGGTGTGTCCAGTCGTGTGAAAAATCGCGGCCGCCACGATCAGGATCGCCGCGTTGATAAAGAGCGCGAACGTGAGCGCGATCGTCGAGTCCAAGAACGCGAACCGAATGGCCTCGCGCTTCCCGCTCGGCGTCTCCTCGTAGCTCCGCGTCTGCACGATCGACGAGTGCAGATACAAGTTGTGCGGCATGACCGTCGCGCCGAGGATCGAGATCGCGATGTAGAGCTCCGCCGGATTCGTCACGACCGACGCCTGCGGCACGAACCCGCGCGCGACCGCGCCGAGATCCGGGCGGGCGAGGACGAGCTCGAACAAGAAGCACAGGCCGATCGTCGCGATGAGCACGACGACGACCGCCTCGAGTCGCCGGAATCCGCTGTGCTGCAAGTAGAGCACGATCAGCACGTCGAGCGACGTGAGAATGACGCCAAGGATCAGTGGAATGTGAAACAACAACTGTAAGGCGATCGCCGATCCGATCACCTCGGCCAGATCACACGCCGCGATCGCGACCTCGGCGCCCAGCCAGAGCGCGATCGACGTCGGACGCGAGTAGGCATCCCGGCACGCCTGCGCCAGGTCGCGGCCCGTGACGATGCCCAGCTTCGACGCCAGGCCCTGTAGCAGGACCGCCAGGAGATTGGAGACGAGGATCACGCTCAAGAGCGCGTAGCCGAACCGGGACCCGCCAGCGAGGTCCGTAGCCCAGTTGCCGGGGTCCATGTAGCCGACGGCTACCAGGTAGCCCGGGCCGGCAAAGGCCAGCAGCTTGCGCCACCAGCCACCCTCGACCGAGATCGTCCGGTACGACTCGGCCAGACTCGGCGTGGGGCGGGAATGCCGCCATTGGACCTCACCTTCTAATTTAGCCACGGCTAAATATTATTTGACTGGGAGCTAATGGGCAAGTAACTTCGCCGCCCATGCCTCTCGATAAGCCGCGTCCTCAGGCGTGGACCGTCCTCGTCGTGTTTACGGCGATGAACCTGCTGAACTACATGGACCGGTACGTGGTACCGGCCGTTCAAGAGAGCATCAAGCACTCGCTCGCCTTGAGCGACGCGCAAATCGGCTCCCTGGCCTCGGTGTTCCTTGTGGTCTACCTGTTCTCCGCGCCCGTGTTCGGTGCCCGGGCCGCGAAGGGCTCACGCACCCGCGTCATCGGCCTCGGGGTCGCGATCTGGAGCATCGCTACCGCACTCGGCGGACTGGCGGCCAACTACGGTCAACTGCGCGCCGCGCGAGCAACTGTCGGCATCGGCGAAGCCGCGTACGGCACGATCGCGCCCGCCGTGCTCGCAGACGTGTTTCCCGAGCGTATGCGTGGGCGCATCTTCGCGGTCTTCTACATGGCCATTCCCGTCGGCGCGGCCCTCGGCTACGTGATCGGCGGCCAGATCGATGCGATGTACAACTGGCGCGCGGCGTTCTTCGTCGCGGGCGCGCCAGGACTCGTGCTCGCGCTCACCGCGTTGTTCCTCAAGGATCCACCGCGCGAGGACAACGGGACGCCGACGCCAACTGGATATCGTTCGTACTTCCCGCTGCTCAAGAATCCACCCTACGTCCGCACCGTACTCGGGTACATCGCGTACACGTTCGCGCTCGGCGGCATCTCGATCTGGATGCCATCGTTCCTCGTGCGCGTGCACCACATGTCGGAGGCCGACGCGACGAAGAAGCTCGGCATCGTGGTGGCCGTCACCGGACTATTCGGGACGTTCGCCGGTGGGTGGATCGCCGACGCCCTCGCAAAGCGGACCCGCCAAGCCAACCTATGGCTGTCCGGCGTCACGATGCTGGCGGCAGTCCCACTCACATGGTGGGCGCTCGTGACCCCGAGTCAGCCGACGTTCTGGATGACGGTCTTCGCGGCTGAGCTCTTGTTGTTTGCGTCGACCGGGCCAATCAATGCCGCGATCGTGTCGGAGGTCGCGCCAGCGTTGAGGGCCGCAGCCATGGCACTCTCGATCTTCGCGATCCACCTCTTGGGCGACGCGATCTCGCCGAAGCTCATCGGGTGGATCTCGGATCGCGACTCACTGGCGCACGCAGTCTTGATCATCCCTTTCGCTGTGGTCGTCAGCGGGGTGATCTGGACGTACGCCGCGTGGAAAGGCGAGCGAACCGCTAGTTAGCGGGTTCGCTCGCCGCGACGAAACCTGACATCTGCTTGGCCTGGAGCGCTGTGAGCTCACGCTCCGCCGCTGCGCGCGTGGCGTAGTGGCCAATGCGCACGCGGAACGGGGCCGCCGTGCCCCACACTCGGGACTCGTAGCCGCGTTCGCGGAGTTTTGACGCCAGCGCCTCGGCTGCGCCGCGCGTGTCGTAGGCGGCGACCTGCACCGTGTACTTACCCGCCGGCGTGGATGCAGCCGCGGGCGTCGGGGCTGGCGTTGACACGGCGGGCGTCGGAGCCGGCGTCTGAGGTGGCGGTGACGGAGCTGGCGCTGGCGCTGGCGCTGGTACGGTCGCCACCGGAGGTGGCGCTGCCTTTGTCGCGACGACTGGCAAGCCCGCGCAGGGCTGAGACGCATAATCGAGCTGGTGGATGAGCTCGACCTCAGACGATGGCGTCGTGCTATGCGCAGCCGCGAGCGCGGCGCACGCGTGGGTGGGATCGTCGACCTCGAACCACGCTCTCGCGACCGAGAGGTTTGCCCGCGGCCAAGTCGACGTCGGCGACCGATCGCGGTCGAGCCGCGTGAGATGCTGCCGCGCCGCTTCCTTGTCCCCGCGCGCAATCTCCTCCTGCGCGATTCTCAACAGGGCATCGTCAGCGCGCGGCGACGATGGATATTCGACGATCACGCGCTGAAAATCGCGCTCGGCCTCGAAGGCGGTCGGAGCCACCACGGCCTTCGTGAACAAGACCTCGGCGTACTGCGGCGTACCCGGCGCTGTCGCCACGAGCACCGAGTCGATGATCGCCCGGCCGCCGGCAGCATGCCCCTCGTAGACCATCTGCTCGGCTCGCCGAAGCAGAGTATCCGCGGGTTCGGGCACGACCGGGGCCGCGGCCGCGGCGGCGGCCGAATCCTGGGCCCGGGCGATCGCGCTAACGAGGAGAATCAGTACGAAAGACAGTCTCATGACGCGCACAGATCGAGGATGAGCGAGACGAGCACCTGCTCGTCATCGGACACCCGTGACTCCTTGAGCGCAACGTCCGCCGCCAACAATCTCGTGATGCCCCCCTCGAGCGCGGCGAGATTCCAGGCAGGGACGGCGCGTACCCACGCATTCACCGCCTCGCCCCACGCGCGCCCGGGAAACGCTCCGGTGTCCTTGAGCAGCGCAAAGAAGTCCCCGGCGGAGCGCTTCCCGGAGGCCACCGCATAGGCTAACGCAAGCGTCTGCGTCGTCAACGCCATGATGATCGTGACCGCGCTGGTCTTGGGCTGCGCCAGGACATGCGGCAGCACCGCGATCGCCCCGGCGGCATCCCGAGCGGCCACGTAATCGAGGAGCCTCCCCAGCGTCTCCTCGCGCGTCACACCGACGACGGCGCCAACCGCCGCTTCATCGATGACCGCTTCACCGCCCATCCCGCGGACGTAGCTGGCGAGCTTGTCCAACTCCCCGGACATCTGCGCGAGATCATTCCCGATCGCGTCCTGCAGCAGCGCCGAGGCCTCGGGCGTGATCGTGACGGCCGAGCGTTTGGTGATCCAGTCGTCGAGGCGATCGCCCGAGAGAGGTGCGATCTCGACGCTGACGGCCCGATCGGACAGCGCCTTGTCGGGCTTGCCCCCGGCAGGCACCAGCATCACCAGCACCGTGTCGGACGCCGGGTGCGCGAGATAGCGCTCGAGGACAGCCTTCGGCTCCTTCCTGAGCGACGGGGCGTCGCGCAACGCGACCACGCGGCGGTCCGACATGAGCGGCGGAGTGCCCAACACCGTCTCCAGCGTCTCGGCGTCCAGCTCCGCGCTCCGTCGAACCTCGACGTTGAAATCCCGCAGCGCGGGGTCGACAGCCGACGCGATGAGCGCGGCGAGCGCGTCATCCTTCCGAAAGTCGTCGTCGCCGAAGAGATAGTACGCCGGCTCAAACGTGCGCTTCGAGATCGCCGTGCGGAGGGCGCGTTCGTTCATCCCGCCCCTAAACTACACCAACGCCTCGCCGCACGCCGTCCGGTGGGCGCACGCGCGGCACTTCGCGGGCACATTGTGCGTGCGATGGACCACGGTCGCTCGCTTCGCGGCGCGGACCTCGTCGGCGACCGCCAGACACCGCGCCTCGAGCTCCTCGGTGAGATAGACACGGAACGTGCTGTCCTTGTAGCGCACGACCCCGTACGGCACGTTCGTATCCGGGTGCGCCGAGCGCACCAGCATGAGATACGTGGCGACCTGGAGCCGGTCTGACTCGTACAAGCTCCGTGAGGTCCGAAGGGGTTTGAGCTCGACGGGGATGAGACCCCTGCGGTGATGCAGCAGATAGTCCGGCCGCCCGCGCAGCCGGCGTGTCTCGTCGACGAGCAGCGGCTCCATCGAGGCGCTGCGGCCAAGGTCTCCGACGGCCACGAAGAGGGCCAGGGACACGAGCCCTAAGAGTGCGGCCGCGAGCGTTAGCGCGACGACCATGCGACGAAAGCGGCGGCAATGGCCAGCACGGCGGCCGCGGCCAGGGCGAGCACGGCGAATTGGCGAGCATTGACGATGCGCGCGGCGTGAGACTGGTGCGCGCGGATGCCGGCGTCGAAACGCTCCGAGTCTTCGGGCGCCTCGGAGGTGATGTCCAGCCAGAACGCGCGCCCGCAGTACTCGTAGGCGGCGATCTCGCTGGCCGTAGCCCAGTCGCTATCGTCTGAGGCTGACGACTTGGAACTCCGTCACGGCGAAGTGCATCGGCGCTTGCGCCGCGAGGAGCGCGGCGGGCCAGACCGGCATGCCCATCGACACCGACGCGACGATCGCGGGGCTGGCCATCGGCGAGATCCGCATCGGACCGACCGGCGCGCTGTCGATGGTCGCCGAGGGCACCGGGGCGGTGACGACAACCGGCGCGAGCGCGAGCTCTTGATGGCGCATGTCGGCGACCCTGCCGAAATTGGCCACGAGGATATACCCGGCGGCGAGCACCCCTGACGCGGCCCACGCGAACGAGGTCCAGCTGGGTCCTCGCGTGCCGGCGTGCGACCACGAGAGACTGCGCTCCGTCGCGCGCAGACGCGCATTGAGCCTCCGACCAAATTCGGCCGACGGCTCGATCGTTGGCAGGTTGCGGAACAGCAGCAGCGCACGGCGGATCGTCGCGTCGTGATCCGCGCAGTCGGCGCACTCGGCGCGATGCGAGCGCATCGCCGAGAGTGTGACGTCGTCTAGCGCGTTGTCAATGAACGCTGCGTGATTATCGCGGAAACGGCCGCAGTCCATGGTAGCGCTGCGTACCCCCCGGGTCCGATCCGGGTTCCCAGGGGCCCGAACAGCCCCCGGAACCTATCGCAAAGCCGGCGCGATGATCTCGGCGAACGAAGTCCGGGCACGGTTGAGCCGGGACTTGACGGTGCCCAGGTTGCACGCCGTTATCTCGGCGATCTCCTCGTACGATTTGCCCTCGAGCTCGCGTAGGATGAACACCTGGCGATGATGCTCGGGAAGACGCGCGACGGAAGCCTCGACCAGCTCGCGCAGATGCCGCTTGCGGTACAGGTCGTCGGGCCGAGAGGCCGGATCCTCGAACTGGAGGGGACGGTCTTCGTCCTCCCAGTTCCGACGGATGGTCTGGAAGAGCACGAGAGGATTCCGCGAACGGTTCCGCAACTCGTTTTTGGCGAGATTGGACGCGATCGTGTACACCCACGTGGAGAACTTCTTCGACCGGTCGAACCGGTGCAGATGCCGGTAGACTCGGATGAAGACTTCCTGCACGAGATCCTCGGCCTTCTCCCGATCCCCAATCGTGCGGTATACGAAGTTCAATAGTCGTGTCTGGTACCGCTCGACCAGCACCTGGAACGCCCGCTCATCGCCGGCTAGAAACGCGCCGACGACGGCCGAGTCCTCCATGGTGCTCCACTTGGGGGCGACGATCCGCTTGAACGCCACCTCGGCTGCCATACAACCTCCGGTCCTCTCCGTCACTCGACCCGTGCACGGGGTATGCCCGTCACCGGTTAGGAGACGCCCTAACCCAAAAGTATTCCTGACAGAGAGTTACGATTTTGGCCGCCCGGCCGACAACGTCCCAATCAAGGGAAACTGTCTACTCTGAGCGACAACTATGTCCCCAACCGGAACCCGGCTACGAACAAAAGCGCGACAATCGTCTTGCCATCCACGATCTCGCCACGCGAGATCATCGCCAGCGCTTCCGAGAGCAGCATGGTTTTCACCTCCAGGAACTCGTCCGCGTCACGATGGACCTTCCCGGCGGTGAGTCCGAATGCGGCGAACAGGTGGATCCGCTCGTCGGTGAACCCAGGCGTGGTGTAGATCGTGGTTAGACGTTCGACACGCTCAGCCCGGCATCCGGTTTCCTCCTCGAGCTCGCGAATTGCGCAGGCCTCGGGGGCTTCGCCGGGCTCGAGCCGCCCGGCGGGGACTTCGTAGACGTAACCGTTGGTGGCGTATCGGTATTGCCGGATCAGGATGATCTGGGGATCGTCACCCGTCGGCTCGCTCACGAACGGCACAACGGCGCTCGCGCCCGAGTGCCGGATGACCTCGAGCTCCCCGACCGAGCCGTCGGGGAAGCGAACCGTATCAATGTCGAGATCGATCACGCGTCCGGAGTACACGCGGCGCGAGGCAACCTGCCCTGGTTCTACGGTCAAAGGGGACGTCCGTTGTCGTCGTAGATCGCCACGGGGCCGACACCGAGTCGCTCGAGCGGGCCGGCGATCGCGTCGGGCTCGCCGACCACGACGACCTGCATGCGCGACGGATCGAGGTGCGCTCGCGCGGCTTCCAGTATCTGGCCGGCAGTAACCGCTCGCACGTTCGGGCGATATGCATCGTAGAAATCCGCCGGGTAATCGTAGATCACGAGATTGGCGAGGGCGGTCGCGATCTGCGAAGCGGTCTCGTACTTGATCGGGAATACGCCATCCAGGTAGCTCGTAGCGAGCGTACGTTCGTCGTCACTCACGGGCTCCGTTCTTATGCGGTCGATCTCGCGGAATACCTCGGCCAGCGCCTTGTCCGTGACATCGCTTTGTACCGCTGACGACACCGAGAACGGGCCCGAGGCGCGCCGCCAGTCGAAGGCCGAGTGAGCGCCATAGGTGTAGCCGTGCTTCTCGCGGAGATTGAGGTTGATCCTCGACGAGAACAGGCCTCCGAGCACCGCGTTCATGATCGTGATCGCGAAATAATCTGGATGCGATCGCGGCACGCCTACCTGACCGACTCTGAGCTCAGACTGCGGTGCCTCGCCCTTTGTGACGATATGCACGGCTCTCGTCTGGCGTGCGACTTTGTCGGGCGCAGACGCCTGCGGCGCACCGCTCGTCGATGACCATCCACCAAGTGCAGCCTCGGCCATGGTCTCGACATCGCCTGCCGTCACATCGCCGACCACGATCAATGTGACCCGGCGCGGCGCGTAGTAGGCGCTGTAGAACGTGCTGACGTCATCTCGGCGCAGACCAGCGACAGAGGCTTCGGAGCCGCCTTCCGGATGCGAGTAGCGAGCGTCCGGCGCATACACGAAGCGCTCGAGCATCTCGTCGCCGAGCCCACGCGGTTCCGCGCGCAGCTGGAGGATCTCGGCCAACCGCTCGCCTTTGAGCCGCTCGATCTCGCGATCGGGAAATGCGGGCTTGGTGAGGATCTCGCCGACGAGCTCGAGCGCTTCGTCGACGCGCTCCGAGAGCACGGTGAGGTTGAGCAGCGCCGTGTCCCAATCGGCATCGGCGTCGAGCTCAGTACCGAGTCGCTCGGCGCGCTCCGTGAGGCCCGCGGCGCCCTCGACCAGCGCGCGCGCTGTGAGCAGCGCCAACCCCTCTTTGCCAGCTGGATCCAGCGCCGCACCGGCGTCGATCACCGCGATAATGCTGGCAACCGGCAGCTTGTTGACCGGGGCAACGACGAGTCCGATGCCATTGGACAGCGTGCGCCGTTCGAATCTCGGAAATCGATACGACCTCGGGGCCGTGGCCGATGGACGAGGAGGGGCCGCCGTCATACGTCCGCCGTCGCGAGATCACGCGCCTCGACGTCAGCGCTCTCCGGAGCCCGCGGCACGTAGACCAACGTCGCGCGATGCTCGGCGCCAAGGCGTTCGCGCGCGAAGCGCGCAACGTCTGCCGCCGTTACGGCGCGGAAGCGATCGACGTGCGTGTTGATCCGCTCGGGATCACCGAGGTACGTCGCGAACATCGAGAGCTTGTCCGCGCGGTCGCCAGCGGATTGCAACGATGACACGAAATCCGTCTCGATCAATGCAACTGCTCGCTCGATCTCTGCTTCGGACGGACCCTCGGCCATAAATCGATCGATCTCCTCGACGACCGCGCGCTCGAGGTCCTCGGCGCCCGTGCCTGGGCGAGCGGTGACGTCGACGATGAGGAGATCCGTGCCCTTGGCGAGATCGAACGTGAACGCGGTCGCCTCTGACGCGAGCTGGCGATCGCGCACGAGCGAGCGATGGAGCCGGCTTCCTTTCTTGAGGCCGAGCACAGCCGCCGCGACGCTGGCCACATAGTATCCGTCGCTGCCGTACGTCGGCGACCGGAAGGTGATATACACGCGGGGCACGCGCACGTCGTCCGGCACGATCTCGCGCGGTGGACGGTCGAACCGTGCGGGCAGCGAGAGGTCCGGAAGCGGCGGCTTGCCGCGGCCACGCGGGATGGGACCGAAATAGCGTTCGATGAGTGCTTTGGCCTCGGCCGGGTCGAAGTCGCCGGCAATCGTGAGCACGGCGTTGTCCGGCGTGTAGTACGTCGCGAAGAACTGACGCACGTCATCGAGGCTCGCCGCCGTCAGGTCCTCCATTGAGCCGATCAATGAATGGTGGAACGGGTGCGTCGACGGGAATGCCAGCGCTGGAATGCGCTCCCACCACGTGCCATACGGCTGGTTATCGACCGACCAGCGGCGCTCATTCTTTACGACATCGCGCTGGGTGTCGAGCTTTTGTTGCGTCATCGCCGGGAGGAGGCGTCCCATCCGATCCGATTCCAGCCAGAGTGCCAAGGCGAATTGGTGGGAGGGGACCGTCTCGTAATAGTTCGTACGGTCGAGCCATGTCGACCCGTTGAGCGTGCCGCCTGCCCTTTGGATGAGCTCGAAATGCTCGTTCGAGCCGACGTTCTCAGAACCCTGGAAGAGCATGTGCTCGAACAGGTGGGCGAAACCCGTGCGGCCTGAGCGTTCGTTTGCGGATCCGACGTGGTACCACAGGTTCACGGCGACGATCGGCGCGGTGTGGTCCTCGGAGAGGGTGACGCGGAGGCCGTTGCCGAGGGTGAAGGTTGCAATAGGAATTCGCATAACCAAATGAAATCGACGGGCTCCCCTCCGGCCAGATGATGTAACGGCGACGATACAGGGCCGACCCCCTTGACCTATAAGCGCCCTTTGGACATTCTCTTGGTCCTCTTCGAGCTACCGCTATCCCCCTAGCCGCGGGATACGGACTGCGTGACGGATCGCCGGCGCGCCGCTCCCACAAAACCTGGTTCGGAGGTCACATGGCTGCGGATTTCTTTCTCGGTGAGTCGCTGGTAGGCGACGGCAACGAAGTAGCCCATATCGACCTGATGATCGGTTCCAAGGAAGGCCCTGTGGGACACGCGTTCGCCGAAGCGCTGACGAACAACAAGGATGGCTTCACGACATTGCTCGCCGTCGTCACGCCGAACTTGCCCGCGAAGCCGGACACGATCCTCTACAACAAGGTCACGATCAAGGGCGCGAAGCAGGCCGTGCAGATGTTCGGCCCCGCGCAGGCCGCCGTGGCCCGCGCCGTCGTCGACTCCGTCTCGAGCGGCGTCATCCCACGGAACAAGGTGGACGACTACTGCATAACTGTCGGTGTGTTCATCCACTGGGATGCCGCCGATGACAAGAAGATCTTCGATTACAACTACCGCGCGACGAAGGAATCGATCGAACGCGCGCTCAAGCATCAACCGTCGGTCGACGCCGTCATCAGCGGCGCGCGGACCGCGAAGCACCCGTTCGCGGGCGGAGCAGACTCGGCAGGGAAGTAACTGGCTCGCCGCAGCGATAGGTGCTAGGAGCTCGGCTCTGCCCGGGCTCCTAGCCGGCATCCCGTTTCGAGCGAGTCATCCCCATGCGAAAACTGCTTCTGCAGCTCGACAGCAATCGGCTGCCGAGCGTCTTCGACCGTGTCGTAGCCTACGACGGCGGCGCGGACGAGATCATGAGCTACGGCAGCATCACGCCACCCGATGCGCGTGATCTGATTTATGGCCTGATCTTCACACGAGGCCCCAAAGACCTCGTGAACTCGGCCGTATTCGTTGGCGGCGCCGATATCAACGTCGGCGAGGCCATTCTCGTTGCCGCGCAAGAAACCTTGTTCGGCCCGTTCCGCGTGTCGCTGATGCTCGACTCGAACGGTTCGAACACGACCGCCGTCGCGGCCGTCCGCAAGATCGTCAACACCGTCGGCGACGTTCGCGGCAAACGCGCCGTCGTCACCGCCGGCACCGGCCCCGTCGGCACTCGCTCGGCCGGCCTCCTCGCCAAAGCCGGCGCCGACGTGCTCATCACATCGCGGCGCGGACCCGATGGCGAGCGGGCGACGCGCAACATCATCGCGCGCTTCGGTGGCAAAGTCTCGTGCACGCAGATGTCCGAGCCGAGTCAGGCCGCGGCCATACTCGAGGGCGCGCAGATCCTGCTCAACTGCGGGCCGGCCGGCGTGCAGATGGTCCCGCGCGCGGCGTGGGCAAACCGCGGACTCCAGGTCGCTGTCGATTTGAACGCCGTGCCGCCCCTGGGCATCGAAGGCGTCGAAACGAACGACGATGGCAAAGTTCGCGACGGCGCGACCGTATTCGGCGCGATCGGCGTCGGCGGCCTCAAGACCAAGATCCACAAGCGCTGTATCGCGCGGTTGTTCGAGACGAGTGATGCCGTTCTCGACGCCGAGGCGATCTATGACCTCGCACAGTCGATTGGATAGCGACGCGCCCCGGGTCATTGGGATCGACCCGGGGACGGTCAGCATCGACGTGTGCGGCCTGGCCGGCGACACCGTCTTCCTCGACCGCGCGGTCGAGACCGCCACCGCGCTCGCCGACCCGGCCGCGTTTCTGACTATGCTCTACGAGGTGGCGCCCGTCGATCTCATCGTCGGGCCATCCGGCTACGGTCTCCCGCTCGTGCCGGGACTCGAGCTGACAGAGGACGACGTGCGCTTGGCCGTCCTCACGGAGTCCGGTGACACTGGCGGACTCGGCGGCCTCTCGTCTCTCATCCGCGCGCTCGCCTCATCGCGACTCCCGGTCGTTTTCACACCGGGCGTCGTGCATCTGCCTTCGGTCCCAGCCTATCGAAAGCACAATCGCGTCGATATGGGAACCGCCGACAAAGTGTGTGCGGTCGCCCTCGCCATTGACGAACAACGGCGCCGCCGGCGCTGCGCGCCCGGCGACGTGTCATTGATTCTGTTGGAGCTCGGTGGAGCATTTACCGCGGCCGTCGCTGTCGACCGAGGGCGTATTGTCGACGGGGTTGGGGGATCGTCCGGACCGATTGGACGACGGGCCGCGGGCGCCTGGGACGGCGAGGTCGCGTATCTCGCGGAGCGCGTCACCAAGGCCATGTTGTTTCAGGGCGGAACCGACAATGACGTGGCGTACGTCGAGAGCGGGCTCAAAGCGATAGCCGCACTCATGGTGTCGGTGCCGGGGCCGGCTGAGATCGCGCTGTCAGGCCGGTTCGCGCATGAGTACCTAGAGGCGTTCACGGCACGGGTCGGCCGGCCCGTGCGCGTGCTCGAAGGCTTCGCGTCCGTCGCGAAGCATGCGGCGCAAGGCGCGGCGCTCATCGCCAACGGGCTCGCCGGCGGCAGCGCTCGCTCCATCGTCGACACGCTCGGCCTGCGCGACGCGCGCGGCTCGGTGCTCGACTATCTCACCGTTATTCCACCCGACGCCGCGCGGCGACGTCTCGGGCTCGTCGCATGACGACCCTGCTTCTTGCTGGCGTCAGCGTGCGAGCCTTCGCGGAGTCGGCCGCGGCAGCCGGGTATACCGTGGCGGCCGTCGACGCATTCGGGGATCTCGACCTTCGCGCCGTCTCGGCTTTTCATGCGCTCGGCGGCCCCTACTCGGCCAATGCCGCGGCGCTTCGCGCTCGCGGTATCCGCGCGACTGCGTGCGCGTACACGTCCAACTTCGAGAATCACCCAGGCGCCATCACCGAGCTGGCACGGGGACGCACACTCTGGGGCAATTCGCCGGAGGTGGTGGAGCGCGTTCGTGATCCCTTTGTGCTTGCACGCGCGCTGTCGGGTGCACCGGCGGTGCGTGCATCGGCGCCAAGGAGCGGGCGTTGGTTGCTAAAGCCACGCCGCTCCGGCGGGGGGCACGCCATCACCGAGTGGCGACCGGGGACGCGCATCCCTCGGAGCAGCGTGCTGCAGGAGCGAGTGCCGGGTATGCCGGGTTCCATAGTATTCGCGGCCGATGGTCGTTCGGTATGCCCGCTGGCATTCACGCGCCAACTCGTCGCGCGTGATTTCCGATACGTCGGCAATATCCTCGTGCCGCCGATCGACGAGGCTGTCACGATCGCCGAGACCGTCACGCGCGAGTTCGGACTCGTTGGCGTCAACGGCGTCGATTTCGTGATGAGCCGCGGCCGACCGGTCCCGATCGAGGTCAATCCGCGCTTCACCGCGGCGATGGAGCTGGCCGAGCGTTTGTACGGAATCTCGATCGCGCGCGTGCACGCCGAGGCATGCGCCGGAAAGCTGCCGAGCTTCGCGCCGGAACCGCGTCGGACTACGGTCGGCAAAACGATCGTGTATGCGCGCACCGATACGGTCATCGGCGATACGACATCCTGGCTCGCGGATAGCTCGGTGCGCGATATCCCGCTGCCAGGGTCGCGCATAGCAGCCGGCCGCCCGATCTGCACGGTGTTCGCCGAGGCGCGAACCGTGGCCGCATGCGAGGCCGCGCTGAGGGAACGGGCCGCATGACGACCACGTGCCTCGGCTGCGGGTTGGCCTGCGATGACATCGCCGTCACGGTCCGCGACGGCCGTATCCTCGAGGCCGTGAACGCCTGTGACCTCGGCGTTCGCTGGTTCGGCGACGGCACGGTCCCGACGCTGGCGCGCATCGGCGGTGCCGGGGTCACCGTCCCTACCGCGTTGGCCGAGGCAGCGCGAGTGCTGACAACGGCTAAGCGACCGCTGGTGTACCTGGCGGCCGAGCTCTCGATATCCGCGCAGCGCGAGGCATGCGCGCTGGCTGACGTACTCGGCGCAATGCTCGATACCGTGACGCCATCAGAGCTCATCCTCCCCATCCAAGAGCGCGGCCGTTGCAGCGCGACGTTCGGCGAGCTCCGGTACCGGGCCGATATCGTCGTGTTCTGGGGCGTCGATCCCGATCACGCGTACCCGCGATTGCGCTCGCGCTATCTCCCCGATCGTGCCGGCGTGCAGTTCATCTCCGTCGACTTGAGCGTCGAGGCCGCCGCGCTGACACGCGCCGCGATTCTCGGGCACGGTATGACTCCTTTGGCCGAGCGACTGGTGAAGGGGAAGTACGTCGCCATCGTCGTCGATGGCGAGCAACGGCCGGAGTACATCGAGGCACTCCTGGCGCTGACCGAGGCGCTCAACGGGCCGACGCGCGCGGCATTGATGATACTGCGCGGCGGTGGCAATCGCGTGGGCGCCGACTCGGTGCTCACGTGGCAAACCGGGTATCCCAAGGCGATAGATTTCGCGAGGGGGGCGCCGCGGTACTGCCCGTACGACCCACCCGAGTTCGACGCGGCGCTGATCGTGGGATCGAGCGCCAGCGTGCCCGAGTCGCTGCGACTGACCAACATACCGACGGTCATTATCGGCCCCCGCGCGAGTGAGAATCTCCTCGCGGCGGCGGTCGCCATCGATACCGGCATCGCGGGCATTCACGACGGCGGGACGGCGGTGCGGACCGACGAGCTTCCGCTGCCATTGCGACCTGCGCTGGTCGGTGTGGTTCCTGAAACGGCGGCCACGGTGCGCGAGTTGACCGCGTTGGTGACCCAGCCGTGACGAGCCTACGGATCGCCGGGGGCACCGTCTACGACCCCGCGAACGGCGTCGACGGCGACGTGCGCGATATCTGCGTGCGCGACGGACAGATCGTGGCGGATGTGCCGGCGGATGCGCCCAAGATCGACGCACGCGGGATGGTGGTCATGCCCGGTGGCATCGACATCCACGCGCACGTCGCCGCGGCGAGCGTCAACCTCGCGCGCATGTTGCTGCCCGAGGAGCACGCGCTGGATCCTGTACCGGCGCCGCGACTCGACGATGGCGTGATCCCGCGTTCTGGTTCCGGCGGTACGGTGCCGAGCACGTTCACGACCGGATACCGCTATGCGGGGCTCGGCTACACGACGGTGTTCGACGCCGCGGTCGCGCCGATCAGCGCCCGGTCGACGCATGCGCAGTTCGACGACACGCCGATCGTCGACGGCGGATTTTTCGCGTTGCTCGGCAACGACGAATATCTGCTGCGGCAGATTGCCGCGGGCGAACGCGACCGGGCGCGCGAGTATGTCGGCTGGCTCCTGGGTGCGACGAAAGCGTATTCGATCAAGATAGTCAATCCCGGCGGCGTCGAGTTGTGGAAGCAAAATGTGCGCGAGATCAAGTCGCTCGACGATCCCATCGGCGCGGCGAACGTGACTCCCCGCGCCATTCTCGAGACGTTGACCGACGCGGGAAATGCGCTCGGGCTCCCACATCCCGTGCACATCCACTGCAACAATCTCGGGTTGCCCGGCAATATCGAGATCACGCTGGAGAGCATGCGGGCCGTAGGCGGCCGGCGGGCGCATTTCACGCACCTGCAGTTTCAGAGCTATGCGAAACCCTGGGCGTCGGCGGCGAAGCGGATCGCCGAGTACTTCGCGGCGCATCCCGAGGTCAGTGGGGACGTTGGGCAGGTCATGTTCGGACCCGCGTGCACACTGACCGCGGACGGTGCCGTCGAGTACTTGCTGCATATGTCGACTGGGCGGAAGTGGGTGAACGTCGACATCGAGCTCGAGACTGGGTGCGGCATCGTTCCGTACACGTATCGGGACACCGCCGCGGTTGCTGCGCTGCAATGGGTTGTCGGGCTCGAGCTCTTTCTCTTATCACCCGACCCCTGGCGCCTGGTTCTCTCTACCGACCATCCGAACGGCGGCTCGTTCATGAGTTATCCGGAGCTCATCCGGTTGCTCATGGATCGGACCTATCGCGATGATCGGCTCAAGAAGATCAATCAGAAGCATCTCGCTGGCAGTGCTCTCGCTGATGGTCTCGCGCGCGAGTATACGCTGAGCGAAATCGCGATTATCACGCGGGCCGGACCCGCGCGGCTGCTCGGACTACGCAACAAGGGGCACCTTGGCCCGGGCGCTGATGCCGACATCACGGTGTATGCCCGATCGGCCAACGCGGCGGAGATGTTTGCGACACCGCGATACGTCGTAAAGGCCGGCGCGCTGGTTGTCGAAGAGGGGCAATTACGACGTGCCCCTTCGGGGCAACGCCTGCATATCACGCCCGGGTATGATCGCGCGGTTGAGAGCGATATCAGGAAGTACTTCCAAGAGAACGTGTCCATCGAATTCGACAACTACGCGGTGACGCTATGATCGCGGACACGCATGACCGCGGGAACGCCATGACCGCTAAGGCGCTATGACCGCGGACACGCTCACGATCAACGGCGTCGAGATCGAAGACACGTTCGCCGAGGCGTTCACGATGCGCGGCGCGCGGGTGATCATCACGGCCGCGACGCCGCGATGGGCGCGCGTAGCGGCGACCGTGATGACGGGCTTCGCGACGTCGGTCATTGGGTGCAAAGTCGAAGCGGGCATCGAGCACGAGGTTTCGCCGGATGACACCCCGGACGGCCGCCCCGGCATCAGCGTTCTGGTGTTCACGCCCGACTCGGCGGGCCTCCAGCAGCGGCTGATCGAACGCCTGGGCCAGACCGTGCTCACGTGCCCGACGACGGCGGTCTTCGATGGGATCCCGACCTCCACTGATCGGATGCCAGTGGGCAAGGCACTCCGCATCTTCGGCGACGGATTCCAGGCGAGCAAGTTGATCGGCGGGATCCGCTACTGGCGCGTGCCAGTCATGGAAGGCGAAGCGCTGATACAGGAGACGTTCGGCAAGGTCTCTGCGGTGGGAGGCGGCAACTTTCTCATGCTGGCCGAGACGGCCGAGAACGCGCTGCAGGCGGCCGAGGCGGCGGTGGCCGCGATGACGGGGCTGCCGGGCGTCATCCTGCCGTTCCCCGGCGGCATCGTACGCAGCGGCAGCAAAGTCGGGTCGAGGCGCTACAAGAGCTTGCTCGCGTCGACGAACGATGCGTTCGCGCCGACCCTGCGGGAGATCACGACGACCGATCTGCCCGAAGGAGTGAACGGCGTCATGGAGATCGTCCTCGACGGACTGGACTTCGACAGCATCAGCCGCGCGATGCGGGCGGGCATACCGGCGGCGTGCATCAGCGGCGTCAAGAAAATCACCGCCGGGAATTATGGCGGGAAGCTCGGGCCCCATCATTTCTACCTGCGGAAGATCGTCGCATGACCCTCGTGCTGACGCTGCGCCCCGGGATCACCGAGCGTATTGACGCCTCGGCCATGGCGACGAATTCGACGTGTTGGGTGGGTCGTCGGCGCGTGAGCGTGGGCGAGCTCTTTGACGTGAAAGGCGAGCCGGGTCCCGATGTGAGAATCACCGGGGACTTGCGGCGGGTCGATGGACTGGGGACTGGCATGAGTGCCGGCATGCTGACGATCGAAGGTGAGGCAGGCCGAGGTGTCGGGCATGCGATGAGCGGCGGCACGATCGATGTGACCGGCAGCGTCGGCGATGGCGCCGGTGTGGCAATGTCCGGTGGCTTGCTGCGGATCCGTGGATCGGCAGGCGATCGACTCGGCGCGCCGTTGCCCGGCGCCTCGCGGGGGATGACTGGGGGAGAGATCATCGTGCGCGGCAACGTCGGGAGCGGGGCCGCGACGCGCGTGCGTCGGGGACTCGTGATCGTCGGCGGAAATGCCGGCGCGAACGCCGCCCATGCGATGATCGCCGGCACGATGCTGGTCGCGGGCCGGCTCGGCACGGGCGCCGGCCTCTGGTCCAAGCGCGGATCCGTGATCGCGCTCGGCGGCGTGGAGGTCCCCGCGACGTATCGGTACGCCTGCACCTACCGGCCGCCCTATGTGCCGGTACTCCTGCGCTATCTGCAACGCATGCGCGGATTCACGATCGATGGCCGGTTCGCCTCCGGGCGCTACAAGCGCTGGACGGGCGATGTAGCCGACGTTGGCAAAGGAGAGATTCTCGAGTGGACGACCTGAGACTGAACGCCAACGCATTGGCGATCGCCGATGACGTCGAGACGCGGTCCGACGAGCTGCGGATCGCGTCGACCACGCTCCCCGGTGGAGCGCGCATCATCGACCTCGGCATCGACGTGCGTGGCGGGTTCGCCGCCGGTCTCGCGATGGCCGAGATCTGCATGGGCGGGCTTGGGCATATCAGTTATGAGACCGTGCGCGTTGGACCCGACGACTACATGGGCGTCGAGGTCTGGACTGACCATCCCGCGATATCGTGCATGGCGTCGCAGTACGCCGGCTGGGCGATTCAGGTCGACAAGTTCTTCGCGATGGGCTCCGGCCCACTGCGCGCTCACGCCCGCGTCGAAAAAGACTTGTTCGCCAAGTTGAAGTACGAAGAGACGGCGTCCGACGGCGTGCTGGTGCTCGAGACGAGGGCACACCCGACCGATGCGGTCGCTGCGTGGGTCGCCGAGCGGGCCCACGTGAAGCCGGCGCAGCTCACGTTCGTGGTCGCCCCGACGGCGAGCATCGCGGGCGCCGTGCAGGTCGTCGCTCGCGTCATGGAGACCGGCCTCCACAAGCTCGACGCGCTCGGCTTCGACGTGACGCGCGTGATCTCCGCCTCAGGTTCCGCCCCCGTTCCACCGCTGGCCACGTCGGATATCAAGGCGATCGGACGCACGAACGACTGCATTCTGTATGGCGGCCAGGCGCGATTCCTGATCGACGCGGCGGACGCGGAGCTGGAGCCGTTGGCCGCGAAGCTGCCGGCCTCGGCGTCGCCCGACTATGGCAAGCCATTCGTCGATACGTTCAACGCCTATAAGGGCGATTTCTACAAGATCGATCCGCTCTTGTTCAGTCCCGCCGAGGTCTGGTTGACGAGCGCGAAGACGGGGCGGACTTTCCACGGCGGGCTCCTCAATCCCGACGTGCTGCGTACTTCTCTCCTGGAGATCACATCGCTATGAGTGCGGCCCATCTCGTTGTGCTGTACAATGCGCCGAAGGATCCCGCGGCGTTCGAGAAATACTATGCGGCAACCCATCTGCCACTGCTCGCGAAGCACGCCAAGGAAATCGGGTTTACCAATGGCGTGCTCGTCAAGTTCGCGCCGAACAGCGCCTTTTATCGCAAAGCCGAATTGACATTCGCGTCGACCGACGCGCTCAAAAAGGGGATGTCGACGCCGGGGTTCAAGGCCGTCGCGGATGACATCCCGATATTCGCGAGCGGCGGATTCACGGCGCTGACCGGCGAGGAGACTCCCTAGTTACCACGGTCACGATTCTCGCCTCGCGGCAGGGCTGGCACACCGACCAGCTCTGCCACGCCATTCGTGCCCGGGGCGCTGTCCCGCGTATCGCTCCGTGGGAAGGCATCGTCAGCCGCCTTGGGCCCTGCGCTGTCTCGCCATCCGTGCATCGCGGCGACATCGTCCTCGCGCGGATCATCCCCAACGGCTCATTGGAGCAGATCATCTACCGCGTCGACGCCTTGCATTGGCTGGAGGACATCGGCGCGCGTGTTATCAACTCGCCCCGAGCGATCGAGCGGACCGTCGACAAGTTCTATACGTCGGCTCTGCTCCAACAGGCCGGCCTGACCACGCCTGAGACGATCGTCTGCGAACGCATCGACGATGCGATGGCGGCATTTCGCCATCTTCGCGATTGCATCGTCAAGCCGCTCTTTGGCTCCATGGGACTCGGCCTCGTTCGGGTCACCGACGAGGACACGGCGTGGCGCGTGTTGCGGGCAATCGAGCAGATCCGCGGCATTTTTTATTTGCAGCGCTACATCGACCACGACGGGCGCGACATTCGCGCGTTCGTCATCGGCGATCGCGTGTTCGGGGCCATCGAGCGCTCGTCGCCAACGTGGCGAACGAACGTATCGCGCGGTGGAGCGGCGCGGTCATTGACCCTGACAACGGCGCAGACCGACATGGCGCTGACGGCCGCGCGCGCGGTCGGGGCCGTGTATGCTGGAGTGGATCTGCTGCCCGGAAACGATGGAAAGACCTACGCGCTCGAGGTGAACGGGATTCCCGGGTGGCGCGGGCTGCACGATGCTACCGGCCTCGA
>DATMLM010000089.1:0-173757 GCA_035570055.1 Gemmatimonadaceae bacterium | reverse complement strand
CGGGTTCCTGAAGTGCTGCGCAAGGCGCGCATCGAGCTCCACACCCGCCGAGATATCTACGGATACGACGTACTCGCCTGGGCGCTGTACCACAGTGGCCGGTACGCCGAGGCGCAGCGCGCGATGACGATCGCCCTGAGTCAGGGGACCAAGGACCCCCAGCTCGTCTTTCATGCGAGCACGATCGCGAGGGCGCTGCACCATGAGTGATTGGCTCACGTTCGTGCAACTCGGATTCCGGCACATCGTGGACCCGAGCGCCGCGGATCATATTCTGTTCTTGTTGGCGTTGGCCGCGATCTATCGACCCAGTGATTGGCGCCGAGCATTGTGGGTCGTCTCGGCGTTCACGGTCGGACACTCGATCACGCTCGCCCTGGCCGTCACCGGCGCGCTCACCCTCCCGTCGTCCTGGATCGAATTTCTGATCCCCGTGACGATCATGCTGACCGCGGTCGAGAATCTCATCGTCCGGGACGGTGGGAGATATCGGCCCGTGTTCGCCGGCGTGTTCGGGCTCGTGCACGGCGCCGGGTTCGCGAATTATCTGCGCAGCCTCTTCGTCGACCACGTCGCCATTCCCCTGTTCGGGTTCAATGTCGGCATTGAGCTCGGGCAGATCGTCGTGCTGTCAGCCGTCGCGGTCGTGCTCGTCGGCGTGGATCGACTGATGCCGCTTCGATTCCGCGTGGTCGCCGTTTCGACCGTTGTCGCGATTGTCGCGGCTGGATGGGCGGTAGAACGCAAGCCATGGTGATCGCCTGCCTTGCCGTCTGGTGTCTGACGCATCCGATTCATACAACGTTGACGAACGTCACGTATGATCAGAAGACGGCTCAGGTTACGGCGATGGTTCGGGCGTTCACCGCGGATGTCGACCAAGCGCTGACCAAGCATCAGCGGATGGACGTCAGCGAGTATGCCACGTCGGCCATTCGGTTCAGGGACGAGGCCGGACAGCCCGTGCCCAGCACCTGGTGTGGCTCGCGGCGCGAGGGCGATGTAGTTTGGCTCTGCCTCCGCGCCCCTGCCCCGCATGGCGCGAGCGGAATGACGCTGACCGACACCTTGTTGTTCGACGTTTTCGACGATCAGGTGAATATCGTGATGACCGAGCACGGAAGCGTGCTGTTCACCAAGGGAGACGCGCCGAGACGGCTGCCGTGAGCCGACCGAAGTTCTTCGCGACACCCGAGGCGTTTCGCGCGTGGTTCGACGCGCACCACGAGCACGAGACCGAGCTCCTGGTCGGGTTCTACAAGAAGGACTCGGGGAAACCGAGCATCACGTGGCCCGAGTCGGTCGACGAAGCGCTGTCGTTCGGTTGGATCGACGGGAAGCGCCAGCGGGTCGACGAGCTGTGCTACACGATCCGGTTCACGCCACGGAAAGCGCGTAGCAACTGGAGCGCGGTCAACGTCAAGCGCATCGCCGAGTTGATCGCGCAAGATCGCGTGCGGCCCGCGGGGCTCGCGGCGTTCGAGCGGCGGGCACCGGAGAAGACCGGGATCTACTCGTACGAGAACCGGAAGTCAGCCAAGCTCGACCCGGAGGCCGAGCGCGAGTTTCGCGGCAACAAGAAAGCGTGGGCCTACTTCGAGGCCGAGGCGCCGTCGTATCGCACGCTGGCCATCTGGTGGGTCATCACCGCGAAGCGCGAAGAAACGCGCCGCTCGCGCCTCGCGACGCTCATTGGTGACTCGGCCCGTGGGCGGCGGATCCCGGGGCAGATCCAACGTCCAAAGTCACGCTGAGCGGCGTGTGCTCTGACGAGTCGCCGACATAGATCACGAACTGGCCCGGGTCGATCCGCCAGCCGTGGTCCCAGTACGAGAACGCCCGCGCGTCGAGTTGGACGGTCACATGCTTCGTCTCGCCGGGCGCAAGGCGAACCTTCTTGAAGCCCTTGAGCTCCCTCGTCGGCCGCTTGATGCGCGCGGATGGGTCGCCGACATACACCTGGGCGACCTCGGCCCCACCGCGTGAACCCGTGTTGGTCACATCAAACGACACGACGTGCTGGGGGCTGACCGATAGATGGCTGAACGAGAATGTCGTATACGAGAGCCCGTAGCCAAATGGGAATAGCGGTTTGGTGGAGGACCCGGTGTAATAGCGATAGCCGAGAAAGACCCCTTCGCTGTATGTCACGTGACCATTCGTGGCGTAATAGCTGTCGTGCGTGGGATTATCCTCCCACCGCTTCTCGAAGCTGATCGGCAAATGTCCCTCGGGATTTGCCGAGCCGGCCAAGACCTTGGCCACGGCAGTCCCCCCTTCCTGCCCTGGATACCAGGTCTGCAACAGCGCGGGCACGTGCGAGAGCCAGCCGTCGGTCCCGACCGCGCCGCCGGAGGTGACCGTGACCACGGTGCGGGGATTTACCGCGGCGATGGCGTTGATCAGCATCTCCTGTCCCCAGGGGAGTGAGAACGTCCGATCTGACCCCTCGGCCTCGTTCGACGGATCGAATCCGACGGAGACGACCACAACGTCAGCGGCCTTGGCTATGCGGATAGCCTCCGGGCTCACCAGGCTCTGCATCGCGCGAACTCCCAGGATCACCCGCGGAGACTGCGACCGCGGCACGACCGAGAGCTGCACGCGCGTAGGCTGACCAGCACCCAAATTCACGACCGCCCATTTCATCGATGCCCCCTCGGCGGCCTGCTGCGTGACGACGGCCGTGTCGTTGACGGTGAGCTGGTAGCCGTCGTAAACCCGAACGATGATGAGATGCGGCCCGCCCATCTCGGACGTGTACGTCCCCGTCCATCGCACGCCGCGCGCGGCGCGCGGCAGAGGCGTCATGCCGTCGGGTGGCAGTCCGTCGATGGTCGTCGTGTCGATCGGCGCCCCGGTGAACGCATCGTTGTCGAAGATCTCCTGATGGAGCCGCATCCCGGTGGTGCCCACGATATCCGTATCCGTCGGAATCCCGCGCGCGTACAGGACCTTCGCCGGAAACGCACTCGTGATCCCTTCCAGAATGCTCACCGGCGCGAACGCCTCGATCTGCGCGCTTCCGCCCGCGCTCGGCCGCGCCGGCCACGCGTCCGGCCCGATCACCGCGATCGTGTGCACCCGCTTGGGGTCGAACGGCAGCAGATGTCCGTCGTTCTTGAGCAGAACCATTCCCTCGAGAGCACTTCGAAGAGCGATCGCACGATCGTCGGGGCTGAACAGTGGCGCATTGGTATCGCGCTGCTCACGATCGAGAAACCCGAACCGAATGGCGAGGCGCAGAATGCGGCGAACCTTGTCGTCGATCGTCGCCACCGATACGCGGCCATCCTGAATCGCGGCCGCCAACGTCTGGGGGTTCATGAAATGCCCCCATGGCATCTCCAGATCCAACCCGCCATTCGCCGCCTCTACGCCATCATACGTCGCGTCCCAGTCGGACATGATGACGCCGTCGAACCCCCAGTCGCGTTTGGCGACGCTGTCATTGAGCCAGGCGTTCTGCGTCGCGTGCACGCCATTCAGGAAATTGTACGAGTCCATGATCGCGCCGACGTGCGCCTCACGCACCGCGGCCTCGAACGTGGGCAGATAGATCTCGCGCAGTGCCTGCTCGCTCACATCCGACGACACGTTGTGGCGATCGTACTCTTCGTTGTTCGCGGCGTAGTGCTTGATCGTCGCCACGACACCCTGCGACTGCACGCCGCGCACGTAGCCGACCGCCGTCCGGGCGGCCAGATACGGGTCTTCGCCCATGTACTCGAAGTTGCGCCCGTTCATCGGCGCGCGATACATGTTGACACCCGGGCCGAGCAGAATGTGCACGCCTCGTGCTCTCGCGTCGCGGCCGATGTGCGCACCGACCACTTGTGCGAGGTCGGGATCCCACGACGCCGCGAGACCAATGCCTATGGCGTAACCGGCCGTCGGCCCCCAAGTTCGTACGCCCATCGGACCGTCGGACATCTTGAGACGCGGCCATCCCACGGATGGGATCGACCGAATGAACATGTCGTCGACGCCGCCGATGAGCTCGAGCTTTTGCTCGATCGTCATCCGGACCATGAGACTGTCGACGCGGCGCGCGACCGCGGCGCTATCGTGCAGGGCGAGGAGGAGACACAATGCGAGAGGCATGGCTGATAATATGAGACTCTACCACGAAATCCATGGGACTGGATTTCCGCTCGTGCTCATTCCTGGCGCGTTCGGCAGCACCGCCACGCTCGGCGACCTGTTGCCGGCGCTCGCGGCGACCCGGCGCGTGATTGCCGTCGACTTGCAAGGTCACGGGCGCACGCCCGATTCCGATCGGCCAATTCGGGCGGAGACCATGGCGGACGACATCGCAGATCTGCTCAGCGACCTCAACGTCGACCGGGCCGACATCATGGGTTACTCGCTCGGCGGCGGCGTGGCGTTGCATGTCGCCAGCCGACATCCCGGCATCGTGAACAAGCTCGTCATCGTTTCGCGGCCATACAAGCGACGTGGCTGGTCGGACGAAACACTCGCCAGAATGGAGCAGATGGGTCAAAGTATCCCCGAGAACGCTCCCCCTCTTTATGCGAAGATCGCCGAATTGCTCCAGGTCGACTATGACTGGACAGTAGCCGTGAAAGACATCCGTGCTCCCACGCTAGTCCTATTCGGCAGCGCCGATGGCGAGCGCGCTGGCCACGGCCAAGAATTTCTCGGCTTGCTCCGCGATGGCCGCCTCGAGATCGTCCCCGGGGCGACTCACATGACAGTCTTCACGCCTATCATTGTGCCAACGGTCACGGCATTCCTCGACGCGCCGTGAGAGCATTGATCCCCTGCGGAGGACGCGGCACGCGCATGCGGGCTATCGCTGGCGACGGACCCAAGGAGATGGTACCGGTCGCCGGCAGGCCCGCGATCGACTGGGTACTCCAGGAATGCGCCGAGAGTGGCTTTGACGAAATCCTCGTCGTCTCGGCGCCTGGGAAAGACGCCCTGGTCGAGCATCTCGCGCGGCTGCCGGGCGTCCAGACTGTCATCCAACGCGAACCTCGCGGTCTCGCCGACGCTATCCGCCACGGCCGCGACTTCGCCGCCGACCAACCACTGGCCGTCGCCCTCCCGGACAATATTTTCGTCGGCGCCCGCCCAGCGCTGGCGCAAGTTGTCGATGGCTATCGGGCAGCGAAGACGAACATCGTCGCGATCATCGAGATCGGGGCCCGCCAGGCAGCGCGCAAGGGCGCTACGGCGGCGCTCGATGGCGTGCGCGACGGCGGCGCATATCGCATCTCTCGTATCTCCGATAAGGGAGCGACAAGCGCGACATCGGCCTACACGGCGGTCGGCAGATTTGTATTTCTTCCCGAGGCGCTCGCGGCAATCGATGTCGTAGAGCGGACGATTCCCGCGGGGGCCGAGCTCGACGATGTCCCGCTGATGCAATGGCTCCTCGCGCATGGCGCGCTCCAAGGCCGCGTGATCGACGGCCAGTTCCTCGACGTCGGGTTGCCGAGCGGCTACGAAGAGGCCAATGCCCTGCTCGGCCGGTCGCAGTAGGTGACAGCGCGCGCGACTGGGCGGCGACGACGCGAATGAGGTCAGGGTCGCCTGTCAGTCACTGGTTACTGAGTGCTGATCGGCTTCTTTCCCTCCTTGCGCCGCACGATGCGAATAATCGGAGGCCTGTTGGTTATGGATACCTTGCGCTTCTTCGAGACTCGGTTCGGAGAAATAGAACCCGAGCCGAATTGGGCAACCGGTCCTTCACCCAACCAGTCAGTGACGCACGCATCGCTGGTGGGTTCCGAGAGGAGTGCGACACCGAAGTTCCCGGGCCGAAAATCGACGGTGCATCCGGTGCCAAAATCAGCTTGCCCCGATCCAGTGTTATAGGCGAATATCCGATAGTCACGCGGCCCCACGCCGGCCACGATCGTAGAGTCCGCTTCGGATTGACCCAGCCACCAGACGTCGGTGCCTCTCAACGTCGTCATTAACGTTGGGGCTTGGTTCGGCTGGCTCGGCAGGCTGAGTTGGTACACCGTGGTCGAATCCGGCACCACATCGGACTGCCATGATTGGCAAATGAACTCGCCAGTGCCACACGAAAACTGCGTGGCCAACGTCTGAAAATGGATGGTATCCTGGCTGATCGCGACCAAAACGCGATCACCTCGGGGTGCGTAGGCGATCTGTATGAAATCGATCCGGTTCAACCCCCCAGCATTGCCAATGCACGTAACGTCGTCATCCTGATAGAGGGTGCACTGAGGGTAGATAACGTATTGCGCCGACGGATATGCGATCGTTCCGACCGTATCGAGTGGCCCCGAGGAATCGTTGAACACTACAGGTGTCCTACCTTTAATCACGAATACGGTGTCGATGCCCGTCGGGTAGGATCCCCAGTTCTGATGCACTACGGCCGTGACCGCGCTGTCGCCGTCGTGATTGACACCCCACACTGACCACCCTGCCCCCCCTAGTAGGGAGTCAGCTGCTGACTGGTTTCCGTTCTGGGGAACTACGCCTGGACCACCACCGTATGATGGCGCTTCTGTTGCTGCGGTGATGGAATCTTGTACTTGAATCGGCGACTGCCACGATCCATCCCGGTACACAGCGCTGTACCGTCCGTGCACGGTTGTGAACTCGATACGGTGTCCGCCGTGCATTGCGATGACATTCCAGGCAGGCGCGCCGCCCGTCGACGCGATGGCTTCGGTTGCGCCGTTGCCGCGCTGAGCGTAGATGAACCCCCCGCTCGACCAGAGACGGTTACCGCACAGTGGTGCGCCAGATTGCGCAGCAACGAGCTTGAGTGACTCGTACGCGTTGAGTATCGGCACCGGCGTAGCATCGTTCGTGTGCCTGCCGCCATTGATAGCGCCTTGGATGATGTAGCTTACCGCGCTGGTCGAGCTCATACTGGAATCGAAGGCGAAGAGAAGGCCGACCGTGCCGGTGACCAGCGCCGCCGAGGGCGAGCTTCCACTTACGAGCCCAACAGTGCCGTCGATGTTCAGTTTCATCACGCTGTCGCCAGGCGCCGCAATGTTGACATACTGACCAGAATTGGCCCCGTCCCCACGGTTGTCTTGCGAATTGGTCCACTCGGCGACGAGCCCACGTCCTGAGAATAGAGTCGCAAGCGTGGGAAAGACGTTCCACCACGGGTTGGTCCTGTCGTTGCCGACAGATTCGTTACCGGCACTAACGACGTACACCGGATTCTGGGGCGCAATGGAATCGGCCCGCAACATGGCAGTGTCCAACTCCGCAATGACGCTCGCGATGGCGGCCACTTCACGTCCATTCGTTGAATCGGCTTTCGTGCCGAAGGCGTAGAGTATGCCGAAGCCGGCATTTTGGGATATGTTGATGACACGCGCCCCATCCTCCGCGGCTCGAGCAATCTCAGAAATTGCCCGTTCGGGCGTCCATTCGTCACCGATCGTAACGCCCACCTCGTAAAGGCGCAGGCGTGCTCGCCACATCATACCAGCCATGCCGATGCCATTGTTACCCTGAGCCCCGATAATAGAGGTCATCGCCACACCATGGTTACTTTTCACCGAAGCGAACGGAGTCCACGCAGTGCCAACTGCGTTCGTATCGATGTCCGTGACCTGCGGGAAATTGTTGTCGACTACTGCGACCTGAGTCGTCGTGCTCCCTGTGTCGCACCCCCAGGCGAGTGGGGCTTCCACGCGCGAGAATGCCCATGTGGTATCCACGCCAGGGTTGTCAGGATTCCAGTGCCAATCTGACGGCTGGAAATGGTCTCGTGGCCGGCGGTATTCGAGCGCGTTGGAATCGAGGATAAACTCGGGTGATGCAGTGGCGACTTGCGGGAGCGATTCCAGGGTCGAGATCGCGGCAGCCAATCCGGCGCCTGTGCTGTCGCCGGGTATGCGGATCACATAGAATCCGTCATTGTTGATGTAATCCCAACCGCCAACCACGGTACCGCCAATGGCGGCGACGGCCAGCGCACGATCACCGATCGACGTGTCCCTCGCAAAATCCACAGTCACCGCATTGAACAGGTGCGGGCCAGCGTAGTTCGGATCCGAGTTCGTGACGTTCGAGCTAGCATAGATGCTGTCGACCGTGGTGTCGGGCGCCGCTGCTGGAATGGTAAACTCCGCCGGAAACCCGGCGTATGTCTCGATAGATATGAAGAAATTGTCGACTGCCGGCGCGAGATAGATCTGCCAGTTTCTACTATTCGAGACTTGCTGCGGAGCGAGCATCTGGTTGTACAACCAGTACGGCTGATTGGTAGCGGTAAACGTGCCCGTGCCGTCGGGGTTGGCAATGTAAATCGCGCCGGAACCTGCCGTTACGTACAGTGCCGACACGAACACTTTGATGCCCGTGACCGTTGACCCATCGGGCGTCCCGAGCGGTTCACCCAGATCGTTCTGCACCGCCGCGTCGAGAGAAAAAATGTTCGAGATCGTATCGAACGCGTAATTGGATGTCGTGAGCGTGATGTATTGACCTTGGCTGCCGCCAATGACCACATCTTTTGAGACTACACCCCGAGCGCGCGTCGCCGCTGCCCCGCGGGTCGTCACACGCGGCATGAATTTTTCGCGCCCCGCGAGTTTCGGCACGGCCTGTGCGCACGAGAACGTGCGCTTGCTGCGACGACCGTGACACTGAATCGTGTACGGAATTGGTATCCCGTGACGCGATCGCGCAGCCAGTTTGCCTGCACCAGCGTGCGGCGCCATCGGCTGCGTGGCTTCGCGACACGCAAAGACCGTCGCGATGACTAGCGCCAGTACGGGTATCACTCGACGCACGATCAGTTCGCGTGTCATTGACTATGCCTCTGCAGACCAAAGGAGGTTGGCCCACCAGCCTGTGTAAGCTCGCGGAGCTGGCGCACACGCTTTGGGGCGCGGCGAAACTAGGCGGAACTGACACGGCGTACAAGGCGCATCAGTGCGAGTTTACAGAGGTTATCCGATGCCCGCTCGTGGCGTCACACGGGTGCGAAGGCGACACGATGTGAAGCGTCACGCGGTCACGCGTCTCTTTAGATGACGGCCCCAGACCTCGCCTGACACACGTAGTCGGGGTAGAACGATGACAGCCGCTTGGATAGCAACCGACCATACCGAGGTCGCCAATGGTGACGAGATTGGAGACGCTCACGCACGGCAGCGCTGCTTGCGTTATACGGCTACCGTGCGACGCTCGACTGGTAAGCGCGTGGGCAATCCCACTGATGGGTTTTCTTTTGTCGGGTCGCCCGGCGGCCGCGCAGCGCCCTTCGTTCGATTCACTGCCACCGGGCACATCGGTTTCGGTCCGCCCGCTGAGTGGCGACGATCAGATGCTCCGCGTCCTGTTCTTGGATGTCTCAGGATTCGCCACGGAGCGAGTGCGGCAAGTAATACGCGATCAGCCACAGTGGGAAGCATTTTGGAGTCGCGCGCGGGTCAGCTCAAACCGGAGAGTGGCGCCACCGGTCGACTTTGATCGCGTTATGGTCATCGTTGCGGGAAACAGTCGGTCACTAGTCGGACCTGACATTGCGATCTTAGGCGCTGTCGCACGCGCCGATTCGCTTTACGTACTCGTCCGATCGAGAATCGGAGTCAGCCCCGGGTGTCACAACGACGTCTACGAGCACCCCATGGCCATCGCATTAGTTCCGAGAAGCAACGGACCCGTCGTGTTTGTCGAGACGGAGCGCAACGAGTGGTGTGGTCATCCACCACCGTCGTGAGTGAGAGAGAATTACACGTGGCTGTGCTCGATCCGCGCGCCGGCAGCGGCGTGTGTGATCCACCCGTCATCGAGCGTGGCGAGCGCGCGCGGGTTGCCGACGGCGATCGCGCAGCCGCCCCAGCCGGCGCCGGTGAGGCGAGCACCCGTGATCCCATCGGTCTGGCGGGCGCGGGCGACGAATGCGTCGAGCTCGGGCGAGGAGCACTCGTAGTCGACACGGAGTGACTCGTGCGAGGCGAACAGCGCTTCGCCTGGGAGTGTGCTGCCTACGCGCAGGGCGTCGACGACCGCGCGGACGCGGGCCATCTCGGTCACGACGTGGCGGGCGCGGCGATCGAGAGGTGGGGGTAAGTGGGCTTCGCGCAAGAGATCGAGGTCGGCCGCGGCGAGGCTTGGCAGCGACGGACGGAGTGAGCGGAGGTGCGTGAGTGCAGCCTGGCACTCGGCGCGGCGGTCGTTGAACGCCGAGTCGGCCAGCGCACGGCGAACGCCCGTGTCGAAGATGAGAACGGCGTCGTCGAACGGCACGTGCTCGTATGCGCCGGTGTCGCAGCGGATGTGCACCGCCTGGTGCGCGGCGCCCAGCGCCGAGGCCTGCTGGTCCATGATCCCTGAGGCCACACCGACGAACTCTCGCTCGGCGCGGGTGCCGAGCAGGGCGAGTCGTTGGGGTGGGATGTCGTGGCCGAACAATCGCGCCAGGGCGAACGCAGTCGCGGTTTCGAGCGCGGCCGACGAGCTGAGGCCAGCGCCGACCGGCACATCACTGACGACCGCGATCTGGAAGTCCGTGATCTCGTAGCCAGAGTCCTGGAACGCGGCAGCTACGCCGCCAACGTAATCCCACCAGCGCCGCTCGGGCGCGAGATGCGCCACCGAGAACCGGCCGAGCAAGGGTTGCTGCGCGGAAACAGCCACACTCTCGTTCGCCGGTGCGATTGCCACCGTGGTGCGTTGGGCGATCGCAATCGGGAGCACGTCGCCACCATTGTAATCCGTGTGCTCGCCAATCAGGTTCACACGCCCCGGTGCCGAGGCCACCACCCGGGGCTCAGAGCGGAACTGCTGACGGAATAATTCGGCTGCCGTCAAAAGAAGATGATATTCAGCACAAAGGCGAAAACGAGCACGATCACGGCGAGCGTCAGCGGCCGCTGGATGAACGGCACGTGGTCTTCGGTGACCCTCGGTGTCATCGAGTACACGAGACCCTTGAGCTCCTCCTCCGGCCGCGGCTTCGTGAGCAGACTGACCACGATCGTCACCACAAAGCATGTCGTCCACGCCCAGATGGCCGTCCAGAACGTCTGCCCGAGCTCACTCGCGTAGATGTGGTGCACACCGAAGTACCCGCCTTTGATGCCAGGTGTCGCGCCGACTGGCAGGGTCATGCCGTGGTGAATGGCGGCAGCGAGCGTGCCCGATAAGAGGCCGGTGAACGCACCGTGTCCCGTCGAGCGCTTCCAGAACATGCCGAGGAAGAATGTCGCGAACAGTGGCGCGTTGACGAACGCGAACACGAGCTGCAGCAAGTCCATGATGTTGTTGAACGAAGCCGCGACGTACGCGGCGATCACGGACAGGCCGATGCCGGCCACGGTGAGCAACCGGCCGAACCGGAGATAGTGCGCGTCGCTCTCCCCCTTCCGTATATAGGCCTGGTAGATATCGTACGTGCCGACCGTGTTGAACGCCGTGACGTTCCCGGCCATGCCGGACATGAACGAGGCGAGCAACGCCGTGAGGCCGAGACCGAGCATGCCAGTTGGGAAGAACTTTACGAGCATCATGGGCGTGGCCAAATCGTAGTCGAGCACGGCGTGACCAGCGGCGTCGATCGATTTCGTCGGGATGATCGCGAGACTCGCGGCGATCATTCCCGGAAGGATCACGAGAAACGGGAACAGCATCTTGGGCACCGCCGCTATGAGCGGTGTGCGTCGGGCCGCGGTCATCGACTCTGCGGCGAGCGCGCGTTGGACGACGAGGAAGTCCGTTGTCCAGTAGCCAAATGACAGCACGAAACCAAGTCCCATCGCGAGGCCGAACCATTCGACGCCTATGGGATTCTCGGCCGCATTCCCCATGTACTTCCACGCGTGCGAGAATGCCCCGGCTGGGAGTCCGTGGGAAACCGACAACGCCGCGAGCCGCGTCGAGAGGCCGTGCCACCCGCCGGCGGCGAGATAGCCGATGATCGCCAGCGGCAGGAATCCGAACACGATCAGCACGAACTGCATGACTTCGTTGTAGATCGCGCTCGTGAGGCCGCCCAGCACGATGTAGCCGAGCACGACGATCGCCGAGACCCAGATGCTGAAGGAGAAGCTCCACCCGAGCAGCAGGTTGAACAGCTTCCCCATGGCGTAGAGGCTGATGCCGGATGAGAAGATGGTCATCACGGCGAAGGTGATCGCGTTCAAGCCGCGAGTCTTTTCGTCGAATCTCAGCCGCAGATATTCCGGGACGGATCTCGCGCGGGAGCCGTAATAGAACGGCATCATGAACAGCCCGACGAAGACCATCGCCGGAATCGCGCCGATCCAGTAAAAATGGCTCGTCGCGATACCGTACTTCGCGCCCGAGGCGCCCATCCCGATCACTTCCTGGGCACCGAGGTTGGCCGAGATGAACGCGATGCCGGTAACCCAGGCAGGGAGGGAGCGACCCGAGAGAAAGAAGTCGCTGCTCGTTTTCGTCTGTCGGCGTAAGCCCCAGCCCACGCCTAGGACGAAAACGAAGTACACGCCTATAATGGCGTAATCGACGGCACCCAGATGGACGGTCGGCATGCGGGATAACTTACCCGCGGGCGGCCGACCTGCCATGGCGCTCTGCGCGCCACCGATCCAAGGACAGCGCGTCCGGGCCGCCTAACGCCAGGGCGAGCAAACCCGCGATATACAGGAGATTGATCTCATAGCCTGGCGGCCCGAACACGGGGCCCTCTGGCGTCAGGCCAATGGTGTTGATGGAGCTGAAGCCGTAGCGCAGTTGGACGGTGAGCATGGCCCCGATCATCGACAGAATGAGCGGGATGCTCACGAGGGCGACGAACGCCCCCACGAAGAGCGCGAGACCGCCGAACAGCTCGAGCATCGTCACTGACCACGCCGCGAGCACGGGATGAGGTACGCCAACTTGATGCAATAGCTTCGCGAAGTTGGCGGGCCCTCTGGTCCACTTCGCCCAGCCATGGGCCATGAAACCAAGGCCCATGACGAGCCGAAGCGCGGTCAACGACCACGCTCGCATCTTACTTCTTGGTAAACTGCCCCAGGTACTGGCCGTAGCCTTCGGCCTGCAGGCTATCGACCGGGACGAACCGAAGGGCCGCCGAATTCATGCAGTAGCGGAGCCCGGTGGGCGCTGGTCCGTCGTCGAACACGTGTCCCAGGTGCGAGTTCGCATGCGCCGAGCGAACCTCGGTGCGGTCCATCATCAACGAGCGGTCGCTCTTGGTCTTGATGTTCGCCGGCTCGAGCGGCTTGGTGAAGCTCGGCCACCCGGTGCCGGACTCGAACTTGTCGAGCGACGAGAATAACGGCTCGCCGGACACGATGTCGACATAGATGCCGGCCTCGTGATTGTTCCAGTACGGATTGTCGAATGGGCGCTCGGTTTCCGCGTGCTGCGTGACCTCGTACTGAATGGGCGTGAGGCGCTTTTTCAGGTCGGCATCGCTTGGCTTCTTGTACGCCGGCGGTTGCGATGACGCTTCGACGAGCAGCGTCAGTGAGCTCGCAGTCAGCGGGCTGGCGTTGATCCAGCCTGTCGCGCCGTTGGGCAGCGAGGGAACCGTGGCTCCCATGGTAGCGGCAATGAGCAACGAATATGGCAGCATGATGATCGATTCCTCCTTCCGGCCAGGTGGCAATCACCGCTCCCGAAGATACGGGGAGTCAACCATAAGTAAGATAGGCGGTTGCCCGCCCTCGCATCGTTCGCGAAACATCCCCGCCGCGCAATGGAACGGTCCGGCGAAACGAGTCTCGTCGCGTGGTTTCGTCGGCGGGCGGCGGGCGTTGCTTGAAACGGCCGACCACACCGCCCCCGGCGGCACGAGCGTGCGTCAAATCAACGCGTGCCCGACACTTAGGCTGTCTCCATCATGTTCGATCGTATAGGCCGGGCGATTGCCTTCCGTATGAGCACTTCAATCGGAGGCCCAATTGCTCACCGCCCTGATCGTACTCGTCTTCGCCGCCGGCGCCCTCACCATCCTGAGCCCGTGCGTGCTCCCGGTTATTCCTCTCGTCTTCGCGCGCGCCGGCCGTTCCTTCTCGCGCGAGGTGCTGCCGATGCTCGTTGGACTCGCGCTCATGTTTGCGGTGACCGCATCGGTCGCGACGGCGGGCCTCTCGTGGCTCACCCGGGTCAGTGAAGTCGGACGCATTGCGAGTATCGCGCTCCTTGGCCTCGTCGGGGTCAGTCTCATCGTGCCGCGAGTCGCTGACATATTGGCGCGACCGCTCGTGCGGCTCGGCGGCTGGATCGATACACGCGGCGAATACGCGCCGACGCGTATCGGGCGCAACCTCGCGATCGGGGCGGCTATCGGGCTCCTGTGGGCACCGTGCGCCGGACCGATTCTCGGGCTCGTCATCAGCACAGCAGCGCTGCACGGCACCAGCGTCGGCACGAGCGGGCTGTTGTTCACGTTTGCGCTCGGCGCCGCGACATCCCTCGCGATGGCCATGCTCGCCAGCCGGCGCGTCCTCTCGCGGGTCAGAGCGTATCTGCCGGTCGAGCGGTGGCTTCGGCGCGGCGTCGGGGTCGCCGCGCTCGGCACACTCTTTCTCATCGCGTCGGGACGCGACGCACAACTGTTCGCGCGCACCGGCCCGGTCGATACCGCGCGGATCGAGCAGCAACTCCTGACCCATCTTCACGACGATGAAGGAATGTTTCCGGGGTTGGCGGGGTCGACCGGATGGATCAATACGGCACCGCTCACCGCCGAATCACTGAAAGGGAAAGTCATCCTTGTCAATTTCTGGACGTTCGCGTGCTACAACTGCTTGAACGCGCTGCCACACATCGAAGCGATCGAGGCCAAGTATCGCGATCGGGGCCTCGTCGTGCTGGGCGTCCACACGCCGGAGCTCGCGCACGAGCGGGTCGAGAGCAATGTCCGCGACGCCGTGCGACGCCTCGGGGTCGGGTATCCCGTCGTACTCGACGCCGACTATCGCATCTGGAATGCGTTCCACAACCAGTACTGGCCGTCCGTCTACATCATCGATGCGCAGGGCCACATTCGGTACCACCACTTCGGCGAAGGCGACTACGACGGAGAGGACCGAACGGTCGACGCCCTGCTGCGCGAAGCGGGGTCACGGTCATGAACCGCATCCTCGGACTTTTCATCGTGGCCGCCGCACTCGCGCCGGCCACGACCAGCGCCCAGAGCGCCACGGGCGATCCATTCCACACGGTGGCCTTGGTCATTACTCGCGTCGGTTTCACCTCCACGCCCGCGGTCGACGGCGAGCGAGCACTGCTGGGCCCATCGGCACCGAGCCCCCTGACACCGGCGGTCGAACCGACCTTCGCCGCCTGCCCCGTGGATGGCGAGCGGGCGCTCCTCAGCCGGTGCAGCACACGCCCATGACGCGTGCCGCGTCGTCACGACGCATCAGTGCTCACGCTGGTCGCGGGGGCGCTGGTCGGCATCGTGCGCGGCACGCTCTACGTGCTGATCGCCGCCACGATCGGCGCCATCGGAGCGTTTCTGCTCGCTCGCTACGCGGCTCGGGGAGCGATCGAACGACGTCTCGCGGGTCACGCGCGCTTTGTGGCGATCGACTACGCCGTCGAGCGGGAAGGATTCAAGATCGCGACGCTCCTGCGCTTGTCGCCGCTCGTGCCCTTCTCGCTTCTGAACTATGCGCTCGGCCTCACGCCGATCCGCCTTCGCGATTACGCGCTGGCCATGATCGGGATCGTGCCGGGCACGTTGCTGTGCGTCTACTACGGACGCGTCGCCGGAGACGTCGCCACGATCGTGATGGGCACCTATCCGAGCCGGGGCGTGGTCGGGACGCTCGTGCTCGTCGCCGGTGGAATCGCGACGGCCGGCGTCCCGTATATCGTCACGCGCGCGGCTCGGCGGGCGGTGCGTGGGCTCACCGATGGCCTGACGGTGTAGCGCGGAGGGAGAATCCGAGGGCTAGACGCCGCCGTACCACTCGTAGCCCTGGTCGGACCAGTACCCCCCGTTCCGCTCGGGAAGAAACACGATCTTCGTCAGGTACTTCGTGTTCTTGTAACCGAGCTTCACGGGAGAATAGACCCGGGCCGGTCCGCCGTGCGCCGGGCCGAGCCACTGGCCATCCATTCCGTACGCGATCAGCGTCTGCTTGTGCATAGCGCTCGGCAGATCCCACGACTCGTGGTATCCGTCGTCGAACGACTGAAAGTCGACATACCGCGCCTCCGGCGCCGGCCGCACCAGCGCCGCCAGGTCACGGAGCCGCACGCCGGTCCACGACGCAACGGCCGTCCAGCCCTCGACGCAGTAGTGGTTCACTCGCTGCGTGACCGATGGCATCCGACTCAGATCCTCCAAGGTCAGCGTTCGGGGCGCGGCCACCAACCCGCCGATCTCGAGGCGCCAGGGTCCCATCTTCGCCGGGTCCCACATTGGCACCGTGTTCGCGATGAAATAGGCCGGAAACGCCGCCCCAGCGCTCTTGACGTTCCGTCCGACGGTGTCCATCGATCTGTGCCGGAACAGAAACCGCTCCACGCCCTCGTTCTCGCGTTCGGTTAGGTCGAGCACGGGTTGGGCCCACCGCGGCCCATTGGAATTGCAACCCGCCAACAACGCGGCTGCGGCAGAGCCCAGGCCGAGCTCGAGAAAACGCCGTCGGTGGATCATGGCTGTTTTGGCGGCAGCAGGTGATAGAACGGTCGCGCGTCGCGCTTGTCGGGAGCGAACCGTTCGTCATAACGCCCCGTGATCATCGAAGGCATCGAGTAGGGATCGACCGCGAAGACCATGAAGACGTGCCCGACGGCGAGAATGACGAGCGCGGTCATCGCCATGAAGTGCCAGTAACGCGCCCAGACGTAGCCCCCGAACACCGCGGTCAGTGGTGAGAGCTCGACGGGCTTCCAGATCGCCAGACCGGTCAGCACGAGAACCACGCCGAGCCAAGGCATGGCATAGTAGGCGCTTTTCTGAAGTGCGTTGTGCTTGCCTTGATGCGGATGGTCGCGGCGCAGGAAGAGATAGAACCGGATCATCTGGATCGTATCGCGGAGATCACCGCGACGCGGGACCAGATCGCGCCACTCGCCGTGGAGGTAGATGAACGCCATGTAGAGGAGCCCGTCCAGGACCAGCACCCACATCATCGCGAAGTGCCAATGACGCGCACCGCCGAGCCAGCCGCCGAACGTAAGCCAGGCGGGGATCGGTTTGTTCTCGAATGGATAGCAGCAAAACGTCTCACCCCGGCGCGCAAACGCCGGGTATGCATTGAAGATGCGGAGGCCGGAGCCGACCATGATCGTGATAGCCACGACCGCGATCCAGTGCGTCATGCGCACGATCCAGTGGTGGCGAAGTACGGTGTGATTTGACACTTCAACGTTTCGCGGATCAGTTCCCGGGCGACATGGCGGAGTGCGAGAGGTCCGCGCTCGCCAAACTCTTCTTGGCAGACTTGGACCAGACGACGACGTGACTGAAGTGACCGACGTCGGTCCCGGCGGGAATATCGAACGACTGCGCTCCCTTGTTCTGCTTGAGCTCGCCGAGCCATACAGCGTCGTCACTCAACCCGGTGGTCGTGCTCAAGACGACGAACGGGGCTTTCGACTTGCCGATCGTGAAATCGTCCGTGAGCGATAGGACCTGGTGGCCGTTCATTGTCGCTACTGCGTACCCACCCGTGACGGACGTCTCGCCTTTCACGAACGCGCCCGACTTGCCCATGGCACCATGGCCCATCGCATCTTTGCCCATGGCGTCCTTGCTCATGGCCGAGTCGTGGCCCATGCCCTGTTGGGCAGCCAACGGGGTCGCGACCGCAAGGCCCAAGGCTAGGGCGGAGCAACTCATGAATCTCAACATCGAGAAATATCCTCCTAGTGTGTGTGGTCTTCGAGCGGCACGTTATGCAAGGGCCGACCCCGCCCGTCCGTCGCCGTCTACGGGCCGACAAGTCGAAGGCCGGGCGACGTTTGGCGGCGCGCTGCGATTGAGCCATCGGCGTGAGGTGGCCGCTCGGGAAACGGCTCCATGTCCCGACGGAACCAGGCGAAGGAACGACGGCATTCGAGTTAGGCCGCTTGGGCACCAGGCAACCCGCGCCCAGTCTCGGTGCGGCCCTTGCGCCTGAGTGCGTTGGAAGGTCACGTGAATGAGGAGAACAGGCCCCTGTCCTTTCAACGTACGCTGCTGGTCTTGATCGGCCTCGCCGTGCTCGCGGGCACCGTGCCCGCGGGTCTGGTGCTCGACCGCTGGCTCACTGGCGCGCTCGAGGCGCGCGCGCGGGCTGATCTCGCGGCTTCGCCGCGCATGCTCGCTGACCGCAACGCCGCCATCGGCGTGGCTATGGTGATGGAGGCCGAGGCGCTCGCCGGCAGCCCCGATCTCAGTCGCGCCCTCATGTCCGGTGATCGCAACGCCGCGCGAGAGGTCCTGGCCACGAGCCAGGCGACCGCCGGCGAGGGTGTTCTACTCGTCGGGCGCGACGGCTCTGCGTGGGCGGGCATGTCTCCGACAGCGACGCTCGTGGATTCGACACGGCGCGGGATGAATGCACTGGCCGTTGTCGCGGACGGCCGCTCGCTGCACGCGGTCGCCCTGGCGCCCGTGGTCGTGCGTGGGACTTGGGCGGGTGCGGCCGGCGTCTCCCGCCCGTTCGACCGCGACATGGCCGAGACGCTTGCTGGTTTGACGCGCTCGGACGTTGTCCTCGTCGCGCCCGGTGGCGTCGTGGCCGGTGCGACGGTGGCGGACACGCTCGCCGACGCGCTCGCGCTTCGCGCGGCGCGTGCCGACTCGGTGTCCGAGGTCCGCATCGGGAGCGGACGATTCTTGGTCGCCGCGGCGCCCCTGGCGCCTGGCGCGAAAGCGCTGTTCGTGAGGGACCTGGGGCGTGAGCTGGCGCTCGTGCCGCGTCTGCGGCGAGTCCTCGCGGCCAGCGGCGCGCTCGCACTCGCGGTGACGCTCCTGCTCGGCGCGGTGCTCGCGGGGCGTGTGACCGCTCCGGTTCGCACGTTAGCCGACGCGGCCGACCGGCTCGCGGGCGGCGATTTCGACGCAACGGTCACGCCGTCGGGCGCGTTGGAGGTGCGACGGCTCGCGCTGGCGTTCGACGAGATGCGCCGCGCACTGGCGGCCCGACTCGGCGAGGTGCAGTCGGCGAACGTCGCGCTGGCTGATCGATCGGAGAAGCTCTCGATGCTTCAAGCACAACTCATGCAGCGCGACCGGCTCGCGGCGACCGGTCACTTGGTCGTCCAACTGGCGCACGAGATCCGGAATCCGGTCGCCAACGTGCGGAACTGCCTCGAGGTCATCCGCCGCCGCTCGGGCGACGATAACGACACGCGGCAGTTCGCGGATCTGGCGATCGAAGAGCTCATGCGTATGCATACGTTGGCCGAGAATCTGCTCGACCTGAATCGGCCGCGGGACGCGGCAGGGGCTGTGTGCGAGCCCGTGGCGGTGGTCCGCGAGGTCGAAGCGCTCTTGAAACTCGATGGGCTGGCCGCTGTCGACGTTCGTGCCGACACACCAGCGGTGAAAGCAACCATCGGCCCCGACGCACTCAAGCAGGTCTTGTTGAATCTGGCGCGCAATGCGAGTGAGGCGACGACGGGTCGCGCGACGCTCACCATCACCGTGGGCGCCGTGCGCGATGTGGTTCGGATCGACGTCGCGGATGATGGCCCCGGGATCCCGGACAATCTGCTGCCGAGAATCTTTGATCCGTTCTTCACCACCAAGACCGCCGTGCACGGTGTGGGGCTTGGACTCTTTGTGGCCGAGGGACTCGTGCGATCCGTGGGCGGCAGTTTGACGGCGCGGAATCGCGCACCGGAGTCCGGTGCACTGTTCCGGATCGAGATCCCGGCCGCCGCATGACGCATCGCATTCTCGTCGTCGACGATGACCGGGCGTTCCGGCTGTCGACCGCGGCGCTGCTCGAAGCCGACGGCTACGAGGTCGAGGCGGTCGGCGATGCGCCGTCAGCCGCCGCGGCGCTCAAGACCGGGCGATTCGATCTTATGCTGCTCGACCTGCGCATGCCTGGCACCGATGGCATCACCCTCGTCGAAGCCCTGCGCGTCTGGGGTGAGGGTGTCGCCGTTCTCATGATCAGTGGCTACGGGACCGTCGATGCGGCCGTTCGTGCGCTTCACGCGGGGGCCGACGACTTTCTCACCAAACCCGTGGAGCCCGACGTGCTGAGCACGCGGGTGCGTGAGCTGCTCGAGCGGCGACCGTCGGCCGCGGCCGCCACGCCGACAACGCACGGCCTGATTGGTCGATCGACCGCCATGCGCGAGGTATTCACCGCGCTGCACCAGGTCGCGCCGACCGACGCGACGGTGTTGATCACGGGGGAAACGGGCACCGGAAAGGAGCTCGTCGCGGCGGCGGTGCACGAGTTCTCACCACGGCGCGGCAAGCCTTTTCTCGCCGTCAACTGTGGCGCACTGGCGGCCGGTCTTCTGGAGAGCGAGCTGTTTGGGCATCTGCGGGGCGCATTCACGGGAGCCATGCGCGACAAGGCTGGGTTGTTCGAGGCGGCCGAGGGCGGCACGATTTTCCTCGACGAGATCGGCGAGGTCCCGCCGCCCTTGCAGCTCCGGCTCCTCCGCGTGCTGCAGGAGCGCGAGGTCACGCGCGTTGGCGACGTTCACGCGCGCAAAATCAACGTGCGCGTCGTGGCGGCGACCAACCGCGATCTTCGGGCACTCGTGAAGGAGGGCGCGTTCCGGGAAGATCTGTTTTATCGGCTCCACGTCTTCCCAATTCGTGTCCCGGCACTGCGAGACCGGGCGAGTGACATCCCACTCCTCGTGACGACGAAACTGAGTGCGCCGAACGGCATTTCGCCGCTCGCCATGCGGCTGCTGCGCGAATACGCCTGGCCGGGCAACGTCCGCGAGTTGTTCGCCGCGGTCGAGAGTGCGTCGATCCGCGCCGGTGGAGCGCGCATCGACGCGCAGCATTTGCCCGAGGAAGTCCGTGCCGCTGGCGCCGAGGAGGCCGACGCCAAGACGCGTTACCGCGCGGTCGACGACGCTGCCGAGGAGCGGGAGGCGATCCGAGCGGCGCTCGAACTGACGGAGGGTGCCGTCACTCGGGCCGCCGAGCTCCTCGGCATGGGTCGCACGACGCTGTGGCGGAAGATGCGTGCGTTAGGGCTCTCGTCCTAGAACGCGGCCAAGCCTTCCGTTCCGCCGACGTTGGTGGCGCCCGGGAGCGCCGTGAGACTGCCGTCAGGGCCGATCTCGAACGCGCCGATTCCTCGGGCGACCGCCTCGACCGCGTACACGAAGCGACTGTCAGGGGTCACGTCGTTGTCGAGCGGCGCCGAGCCCGCGGTGAGCGTGCCGATCGTTTTGAGCTCGAGGTTGCCATTCGGATCGACCTTGAACTCCGTCATCGACGCGGTGGCGGAGTTCACGCTGAACGCGAAACGCTCGTCGGGGCTGAGGCGGACCCAGCACGTCGCGCTTCCGTTCGTCAGAACCGACCCGTCGTCGAGACGGAAGTGCTCATGCTGCAGGCGGTACGACGAGACGGCGTTGGGCCCAGCCTCGGACACGAGGATGAGACCACCGTGGCCGACGTCGAGGCCAAATGGCGTCGCGCCGTTCGATGCAACCGTGTCCGGGCGGCCAATGCGGCCATCGCCGTCGAGCGGAAAGAGGTCGAGACGATTCGTGTTCCGCTCGCTCACGATGAGCGTGCGGCCTTCGACGCGAACCGTGGACGAGCCGGAAGCGCCGGCGGGCAGGTTCTGGTGGCTGCTCGGGGTCAATGTCCCATCGTCGTGAACGCTGAAACCAGCGACCGTGTTGTCGCCTTGATTGAGAACAAAGAGGTGACCGTCACGCAGCGCAAGGCTAACCGGCGTCGACCCGCGCGATTCGATGCGCTGGCGCCAGACGAGACCGCCAGCGCGTTGAACGTCGAAGACTGTGATGTCGTTCGAGCCCGCGTTGACGACGTAGAGGTGGGCGTGGTCCTCGGCCAAGATCACGGAGAACTGCGAGCCCAACGGATCGGTACCCGTGCCGAAGCCCAGACCGCCCGTGTTGAATGAGCCGATCCGAGTGAGTCGGCCCGCGTCGTTTCGTGCGTACGCTATGACAGCGTTCGCGGCCGTGCCGTTCGTCGAGGTATAGACGGCGCCGGCGATCCCGCCTCCGTCGCGATTGGCCAGCACGTGGGACTCGGTTGCGTTAGGTGCCGTCGCGGAGCGCGAGTCGGCGCAAGCGGCGAGCCCGACGGCCGCCGCGGTGAGAACGAGAAAACGATGCACGTGAGTCTCTCTCCAAGAGGGTGAGGTATAGAGAGCCGCGTGCGCAAACCTGCTGCCTGGACGTAAGCGTCATCGTCGCAGGGGTTTGCCTCTCGGGCGAGAGCGCTCACGAAACGAAAGTGGCGGCCACGAAACGTTCTGACGAAACGCGGTGTCCAACCGGCTATGAAATACTACCTGACCGTCCCGGTCGCTCTCGCGATCGCGAGCGCTCGCCTCTGGGCGCAACACGACGATGCGAAGTGGGTCGCGGATTGCCTCGACCAGTCGCGCCACGACGATCACGCGCGGTACTGCGTGGTGCGGATCGATCATCTGGCGAGCGGTGGCGCGATCGATGTCGACGCGCGAGAGAACGGTGCGGTCGAGATCATCGGCGGCTCGACGAGCGATGTGGTCGTGCATGAGCTGGTCGAGGCCGAGGCGTCGACGGATGCTGAGGCCAAGGATATGGTCTCGCAGGTGCACGTGACGACGAGCGGCGGTCGGATTCGTGCCGACGGGCCGCCGTATCAAGGGCACTGGAGGTCGTGGACCGTGAGCTACCGGATCGAGGTCCCGCACAAGGCCGACGTCACGGCCGAGTCGACGAATGGGCCGGTTGAGGCGAGCGACGTCGCCGGGCAGCTCGACTTGCGGAGCGAGAACGGGCCGATCTCACTCTATGCGGTTGGCGGCAACGTCCGCGCTCGCACGGAGAATGGGCCGGTCGAGGTGACCCTCACCGGTTCAAAGTGGGATGGATCGGGTCTCGACGCCGAGACTGAGAATGGACCGGTGGAGCTGACGTTACCGGCGAGCTATGCCGCGCACCTCGAGACCGGGACCGTCAACGGGCCGATGTCGATCGGGTTCCCCATCACGGTCACGGGGCGCCTCAACGTCAAGCGACTATCGACGGACGTGAACGGCGGCGGACCCACGGTGCGAGTCGTGACCACCAACGGGCCGGTCACCGTCGACCACTAAGCGGCGCCCAGGTGGATATCCCGGGCGTGGGAGCTGAGTGACGGCCGGAGACAGGCGCGCGCGCGGTGCAAGCGCGAGCGCACGGTCCCGATCGGCACCCGCAAAGCCACGGCCGCTTCGGTGTACGATGCCCCTTGGATGTCGACGAGCTCGAACACGGTGCGCAGGATTGGAGAGAGTCGACTCGCGGCATCGTGAATGGCGGGCGCGACGTCGGGGGCCGTCGAGGGCGTTTCGACGGGATCGTTGTCGTCGACGAGCCGCACGATGCGCCGCCCGCGCTGCCACTGCCGCCTGAACAAGTTGAGGCAGATCGCGAACAGCCAGCGCCCGCACGGCGAATCCGGGCGGTACGTGTGCCAGGAGCGCAGGGCCCGCCAGTAGGTCTCCTGCACGAGATCCGCCGACTCGTCCGCGTCGCCGGTGAGGCGCAGCGCGAATCGCCTGACATCCGCCAGATGCGGGATGGCGATTTCCTCAAAAGTCTTGTCGGTTCGCATGGAGACCAGTCTATTGGCGCTCGACGCAACGGAATATCACCGGCAGGGATACTCTTATAACTCCCCGTTCGAGTTATTGATGAGCCGGGGAGCCACCCGTTTTCTTCTGGCATGCCGATTCGCGTTCTGACCGCCGACGACCATCCCGTCGTCCGCACCGGCATTGCGGCGTTGATCGCGAACGAGCCGGATATGACGGTGGTCGCCGAGGCCACCGACGGCGCGAACGCGATCGAGCTGTATGAGGTCCATCGACCCGACGTCGTGCTCATGGACCTGCGGATGCCGAAGATCGATGGCGTGGCCGCGATTCGTGCGATCGTCGCGTCGAATCCCGACGCGCGCGTAGTCGCGCTCACGAGCTACGAGGGCGATGCCGACATCTTTCGCGCGCTCGACGCCGGCGCCTGCGCCTATCTCATCAAGGACATGCTCGGCGAAGAGATGATCGGCGCGATTCGCCAGGCGGCCGATGGCAAGCGCGTGATCCCGCCCTCGGTCGCCAGCAAACTGGCCGAGTTCACGCCACGGGTCGATCTCACGGCACGCGAGGTCGAGGTGCTACGACTCGCGGCGCGCGGCCTCCGCAATCGCGACATCGCGCGGGTGATCGGCCGCACCGAGGAGACGGTCAAGGTGCATCTCAAGCACGTGATGGCAAAACTCGGCGTGAGCGACCGCACCGAAGCCGTTACGGTCGCGCTCCAGCGCGGGATAATACACCTCGACGACTAGTCGTGGGCCGAGGGCGCACGCGGGCGGGGCCGCCGACCGTCGTGAAGTCGTTGTAGGGGAGTGACGGCGAAAGATCGAATGCCAAGCCGCCGAGGTCTGAGGCCGACGCGACCATGACGGGGGGATTCGCATTCCCGCGGCCGATGCTGTCGTGCACGAAATTCACGACGCCATTGTTCGCGATTGCCCAGACGTCGTTGGTGTAGTCCAGTGCGAGATCCAGCACCGGCGGGCGCGCTGGCCGCGTTCCCGATGCAAATGACTGGCCGGGAAACCGCCAGATATTGTACGGAGTCGTGATGTATTGAGGGGCAACGCCGGGATACCAGGCGACGAGCCCCGAGTCCTGACCGGCGGGCCCTTCGTTCGTCGCGCCACCCACGTAGAGATCACTGACCGCGTCGACCGCGACGGCGTAGGGCCCGCCCCCCGGAAGGACCGAAGTCAGGTTTAGCACTTGGGGCGTGCTCGCAGGCGTCCTGTAGTAAAAGAGACTGCGTGCGAGCGTATCGGCCACCCACAGATCGCCGCCCGGGCCGAACGCGATACGGATGGGCGCGCGCAGCGGCGGTCCCGAGATCGTCGCGATTGGCGTCGACGAGCCGACGTTGTACTCGTAGATCGCGGCGCTCGCGACATCGGCGACCCACAGATGGCCCGCGGCATCGAACGTGAGGCCAGCCGCGCCGGTCGATCCGTGGGGGAGCACGAACATGTACGACGGATTGGATGGCGCCGTGTACGAGCCGGAACGCAACGGGAGCGTCGCCACCGCGTACTCCGCGACTCCGAATGACCCGGTCGTCCACAGATTTCCACCCGTATCGGTTGTGACCGCGCCCGCGCCGGCCGTCGTGATCGTATTGCCGGACGCGACGCCTGATTGAATCAGCGCGCCCGGCGTATAGCCGGTCGCACCGCGCGACGAGGCGATCCAGATCTGTCCAGTTCCCGGGCGTTGGGTATACGTCACGTTGATCGTCGCACTGCCGCCCGGCGTGAGTGTCACCGGACTCCCGGAGAGATGGAGCACTGCACCCGACCAGACGATGCTGTCACTCGCGACCGCGAATGACGGTGCCGTGACGTAGTAGGTGCCCGGTAGGGCGGGAGAGAGGGTAATCGTGGAAATGATGAAGCTGATGTCATCCGGCCCCGGACCATACAGAAATCCGGGGGGACCGCCCGTGAGCGGCCAGGTGACGTCGATCGTGAGCGTGCCGCCCAGACAAGGGGCTTGAGTCACAACCATGAGCGGTGACGAAGCCGTGTTCGTATCGGCAAGTCCGCTGTACGGCAGCGACACTGGCGGCGTACATCCACCAGGCAGGTTCCCACTGATCACGATCGTGCCACTGCCCGGTTGCGCGACGCCGTTCACGATCGGAAGCGGAATGCTATCCACTTGGAAGTTCCCGTTCGCATCCGTGGAGACCTGCGGTCGAGCCACCCCACCAGTCGGGGTGACAGTAACCGTCGCACCGGCCACCGTTAGGCGCTGCACGTTGGACCCGTAATTCGCTACGACAACGCCAGCGAGCGCGCCGATCGGCTGCGTGCACGTGATCCTCACGTTCGCGACCGCCGAATCGGCGCCCCCGAACGCATACGTCGACGACGTCGGCGCCGCGCACAGTGCCGGCTGCCCAGACACACTGACCGAGCCGGAGCCGCGCGGCACATTGGGAACGCTGAACGCTCCGCCAGCGCCTGTCATAACGGCCGGCAACGGCGTGCCCGATGTCGGCGACACTGTCACGCTCAATCCCGTGAGCCCGCCGCCCAGGCTACTCGTCACCACACCGCTCACGACTCCAGTCGTGGGCCCGATGGGATGCGACGCGCTACTGCACGCTGCGATGAGACCTGCACCGAGGAACAGCAGCCGTTGCGTGCGCATGGGGCGCACAACGTAGGATACCGCGCACTCGCACGCAATCAGATGTTGCGACGGCGCAGCGGTATCTCCAGCATCACCTCTGTCCCGTGATCGGCCGTGCCACGAATGTGTAACCGCGCACCGATCTCGCTCGCGCGCTCGTGCATGCCAACGATGCCCCAATGTCCCTCGCGCGATCCCGCGAGATCAAACCCTCGACCATCGTCGGCGAGGGTGACCCGCACCAGCCGCCGCTCGTACGCCACGGTCAACCAGATCGCAGTCGCGCTGGCGTGCTTGACCACGTTCGTGAGGCCTTCCTCCATGATGCGCACGGCGACGGGGATCACCGAAGGCGACAGAGCACGCGGCCGACCCGTGACGGTCATGCGATAGGCGAGCGACGTCCCGGCCACATGGCGGCGCGCGGCATCCTCGAGCGCACCAATGATGTCATCGGCGATCGACGGCGACCGCAAGTCCCAGATCGCGCGCCGGGCCTCGTGGCTCGTGCGATCGGCGAGCTCCACGATGCGGTGCAACGTGTCGGCCGGCGTCACGTGCGGCAGCATGGCGCGCAGCTGGAGCGCGATCCCGGTGACGCCCTGAAGCAGACTGTCGTGGATCTCGCGCGCGACGCGCGCGCGCTCGTCGAGCATGGCCGCGAACCGGGCAGTGAGCGCGCGCTCGCGCGCCCGGCGCAGGGCACGCGCGGCGCGCTTGCGGTCCGTGACGTCCATGACGACGCCCACGAGCTCCTCGACCTCGCCAGCGGCATTCAAAATGGGCCGGCCGACGCTCTGCGCATACCGGACGGATCCATCGGGGCGCACGATCCGATACGTGATGTCGAGACCCGTGCGCTCGTCGATGGCGCGGTCGAGGGTTTGCATCACGCGCGCACGGTCGCTCGGGTGCACGAAGCGCTCGAAGACGTCTCGCGTGACGACCGTGCCGGGGTCAATCCCGAAGATGCGGAAACTCTCGCGCGACCACTGGCGGATGCCCGACGGCACCTTGAGAGCCCAGCTCCCGGTCTGGCTCAAGCGTTGCGCCTCGGCCAGGTACGTCTCATTCCGCCGGAGTTGCTCGTTTTGCCGTTCGATGTCGGTCAGGTCGCGGCCGATCACCGCGAGCGCGACTGGCCGGTCGAGCGCCGTAATTGTGAATATGTGCTTCAATATTGGTACCACAGCACCGGTGCGCGCATGGCGCAGGTGCGCGCTGCCCGACCAGTAGCCGTGCTCCAGCACAGCGGGTGTCACGTCTTCGACCAGAAGCGTTCGCATGGGGCTCGCCTGGACATCGGCATCGCCATCGAGACCGACGAGCCGTTGCCCCGCGGGGTTGATGAACATCCAATCGCCAGCCAGCGACGCGATCCCCACGAAATCCGAGCTGTTCTGGACCAGCGACGCCAACGACTCGCGGTCTTGCTCCACGCGCCGGCGAAACGTGAATTGGCCGATCTGCTCGCCGAGCACGGACAGCGTTTCGGTCTGGCGTGCGTCGAACAGCGGCGCGCGCTTTCCGCCCGCCCGGCTCATGAGCACGAGCACGCCGAGCGTCTCGCGACCGGCGCGGAGGGGAATGGCGGCGGCGGTCGTCAGGCCCGCGAGCTGCGCGGCGGACGCCATGGGTGACGGCAACGCGTTGTCGGCCGCCAGGTCGCGCGCCACCGCGATCGCGCTTTCGTTCCAGACGCGGCCGATGAGTCCCTCCTCGCGACCGACCAGCGTGCCTTGGCTCACCGCGTCGAGCGCGTCCGCGCCGTGGAGCGCGTCGTCGTGCCACACCGCGCGGCATTTCACCTTCAGGCCATCGCGATCGGCGGTGAAGAGCGCGGCCCACTCCCATCCGGTGATTCGGCCGATCGCCGCCAGCAGTCTAGGGGCGGCCTCTGTCCATGTCGTGGACTGGGAGATGATGCGGGCGATCGCGTACTGGCCGGCCAACTGCTTCTCACTCCGCTGCCGCTCGGTCTCATCATGGGCCCAGCTGACGATCACCACCGACACGAGAGAGAGCACGACGGCGGCTAGGCGCAATGCGACCGCATCGTCGTGACGCCGGCCAAGCAGCGACACAGCGAGAGCGGCCGCAAGAGACACGACCGCGAGCGCGTAACGCGCAACCGCGGACCGCATCGGGCCACGAATGTAGCCCTGGGGCTTATGTCAAATCAATTTCTTAGTCGGTATCCGATCGCGTTGGCGACCCGGTTGGACTCGCCAACCACGTCAGCGATCGTCGCCGCGTCGCCAGGCAGGTTGCGTCTTTGGAGCCCTTCGGCGAGGGCGTAACCACGCCAGACGTACATGGCCGGCATCTGTATCGAGGCCTGGTCGTTCCAGCCTGGGTGCTGGAGGATGCTCGCCGGGCCCTGCTGCTCGCGCCACAGGGCGTCCGACCGGCTCGTGTCCATCCAGCCATCGCCCGGGACCATCACCGTATCCCGCGTCGCGACCACGGGAACGTCGACGACTTTTCTCGCCAAGCCTTGGGTCAGCAGATGGTTCTCGAGACCGAGCGAGTTCCCATAGAGACCGTACGTCGTGCTGATATACACGGGCCGCCCGCTCCCGTCGGCGATCATGTGCAAGACGAAGATCTCGGCCCGGGTGAGCACGCCATCCTCGAGGCGGCGCGGATCGATCACCGCTTCGAGCGGCGTGCCTGCTTTCTTGAACGTCATGGGGCCGGGCAACTGGACGTAGATCGGCACCTGCCGCGTGTCGGCCAGCGACATCGTGAACAGCGGGCGCGTGGGTTTCGGCCAGACGCGATCGCGATAGACCGCCGGGCCCTTGGCCGCGTCGTACGTATACACGGGGCGTTGCAGCAGCTCACCCGCGTACCAATCGAGCCCGAGGAGCGACGTCGTGACGACGAGGACGTCTTTCCGTACGCCTTCGACTTCCTGGGCGTACCAAAGCGGGAAGAGATCATTGTCGCCGCCACTGATAATGATGCCGTATGGCTCGACGGAGTTGAGGAGATCGATCGCGAAATCGCGCGTCGACGCTTGCTCGGTCCGGGGTGCGACGTGACGGTTCGCCATGAACGGGATCGCCGCGAGGGCGAGCACCGGGGTCGCCAGGATCCAGCTGCTCTTCTTAGCTAGCGTCTCCCATAGGGCGACGAGCCCGAGCGCGATCCACACGCTCCAGCTGCTGAAGCTCCAGAGATAGAAGTAGTCGCGGTCACGCACCTCGCGGGTGACGGTGGCGCCGAGCTCCGGGGCTTGGGACCAGCCGTAGTAGAAGTTGAGGTAAATGATGAGGAGCGGGGTGACCACGAAGACGAGTGCGGCGTAGTACCAGAAGGACGCGCGGTCGCGCTTCCAGTGGGTGACGCCGCCGGCGAGGCCGAGCGCGAGGAAGATGGCGCCGAGCGCGGTCTGGAGGCCGGGCAAACGTCCCGCGGCGTCGCGCAGCCATTGCCACTTGAAGTAGAGCCAGTACATCCCGAACTGCGCCGACATCGGGGCTTTGCGTTCGAGAAACGGGAGCTCACCGTACTGCTTTCGCGTGATGTGCTCGTACGTGCGGCGCGCGGTCTCGGCGCTCAGCGTGCAACTCCACGCGAAGTGCGTTGGGCACGCGTTCACGTCGCCTTCGTTCAGCGCCGGGTGCTGGCCCGCGCGGATGGGCTCGAACATGAATGGCGTGAGGCCGAGTGCGAGTACGCCGACGAACTTGGCCACGAACCGTGGGTCTATCAGCAGCTTTGGCTTGCGAAACAGGATTGCGACGCCGACCGCTGGGGCGACGAGGAATCCCGCCGGGTGGTTCGTGTAACCGAGGCCGATCAGGAACGCCGAGAGGACCAGCAAGCGCTCGGCGGCTGGTGCATCCGGGTCGTCGGACCACATGATCACGAGCCAGGTTACGACGGCGAAGAAGAGCAATGAGACGGTGTAGACCTTCTCGTTCACCACCGACTGGCTCCACACCGTGAACGCGGTGCTGCCGATGATCACGGCGAGCGACGCGCCGGTCAGTCTCAGCCATCGCTCCGGCAGCCAGTGCGCGAGAACCCGTTCGGTTACCAAGAACCAGATGCCCGCTGAGACGGCGCTGGTGAGTGCGGCCATCACGTTGACGCGCTGGGCGACCGTTGGGGCGATCGGCAGAATGGCGAATATGTGGCCCAGGATCACGAAGAACGGGTTACCTGGCGGGTGCGGGATGCCTAGCACCTTTGCGGCAGTGAGATATTCGCTCGTGTCCCACATCGCGGTGCTCGGCAGCAGCGTCACCACGTATAAAACGAACACGGCGCACGCCGCTATCGCGGCGGCGCCGTATGAGGGCCGGAGTTTCGACGTGGGATTGGGCATCCCCGGTTGGACACGCGGGCGTGATCCGGGGGTTGCCTTGCCGAACCGCCTTGCCGGACTGTCCTGCCGAACTGCCTTACCGGATTGCCTTGCCGAACTGCTCTACCGAACTGCCTTATCGTGCCTAGAGGCGCTCTTTCGCTAGCGAGACGGCGGCTTCGGCGGTCGTCACGTTGTGCTTCGAGGCGCGTTGGAAGACTTCGCGAACCGTCTCGAAGATGCCGTCCACCTTCGCCATGGTCTGCTCGGCCGTCCAGCCGAGGACTTCCTGGCCGAGGTAGATCAGGCCGCCGGCGTTGGTGATGAAGTCGGGCGCGTAGGCTATGCCGCGATCGGCTAAGCGCTTGGCATCGGCCGCCGTCGCAAGCTGGTTGTTCGCGGCACCCGCGATGATGCCGCAACGCAGCTGCGGGATGGTCGTCTCGGAAAGCCCCGCGCCGAACGCGCAGGGCGCGAATACGTCGACCTTCTCGGCGTGAATCTGGTCGACGGGCACGACGCGCGCGCCGAACTCCTCGGCGACTCGCTTCGCGCGTGCGGCGTCGACATCGCTCACGACGAGCGTCGCGCCAACGTCGTGGAGCCCACGCGCGAGACCATAGCCGACGTTACCGACGCCCTGGATCGCGACCGTGCGCCCGGCCGCATCGGCGGTGCCGCACACTTCCAGCAGTGCAGCTTCGATCGCCCGCTGCACGCCGCGGGCGGTCGCGGGCGACGGGCTGCCGAAGGGCGCGGGGAGCCCGCCGACGTGCGTGGTCTCTTCCTTCACGTAGACCATGTCGTCCGGCCCGGTCCCGATGTCCACCGACGTGATGTACTGGCCGCCGAGCTTCTCGACCGCGCGCCCGTGGGCCTGAAAGATCTTCTTCCGGTCGATCTTCGCCGGATTGGCGATGATGACGGATTTCCCACCGCCCCACGGCATGCCAGACGCGGCAGCCTTGTACGTCATGCCCTCGGAGAGCCGCAGGGCATCGTTGATGGCCTGATCGCCGTTGTCGTAGTTCCAGAGACGGGTGCCGCCGAGCGCGGGGCCGCGCCGCGTCGAGTGGATCGCGATGATTCCGCGGTAGCCGCTCGCGGGATCGGAGACGAAAACAACGGATTCGTGGCCGTCGCGGCCAATGCGCTCGATCAGGTCCATAATGATGGATGTTGCCCGCTTAGACCTAAGACGGCCAATATATTGTTCGACTGTTATCCATACTCGGGGCATCTCAATGGAAGCCGTTGACCTTCGCCACCTTAGATACTTCGTTGCCGTGGCCGAGGAGTTGCACTTCTCGCGCGCCGCGCGGCGATTGAACGTCTCCCAGCCGCCGCTGAGCCAACAGATCCGACAGCTCGAGCGCGCGATCGGCGCGCCGCTGTTCGTGCGCACGAGCCGGCGCGTCGAGCTCACGCCCGCTGGGACCGCGCTCCTGGACGGCGCGCGGCGCACACTGGCCGAGGCCGCCCGCAGCCTCGAGGCGGCCATGCGCGCGGGGCGCGGGGAGGTCGACCGGTTGCGCATCGGCTACACGGGATCGGGCGCGCTCGGCGGCTTGGTCGAGATGGTGCGGGCATTCCGCGCCGCCTATCCGCTCATTCATCTCGAGATGATCGAGGGGACGACCGAGTCGCAGCTCGAGGCGGTCGAGCGCGACCTGGTCGACGTCGCGCTCGTCCGCGGTCCGGTCGCGGTCGGCCGGGCCCGGGCCGAGGTGGTCCGTCGCGAGGCATTCGTGGCCGCGCTGCCGCACGATCACCGGCTGGCGCCGCGCAACATCATCCCGATCGCGGCGCTCGCCAACGAGCCGTGGGTGCTCTTTCCGCGGCACATTGCGCCGCCGCACCACGACGTGCTCACCGGGATCTGCCAGCGCGCCGGCTTCGAGCCCAAGGTGGCGCACGAGAGCGCCGAGTACGACACCATTCTCACGCTCGTCGCCGCCGGACTCGGCGTCACGCTCGTGCCGGCGTCGGTGCGTCGGCTCCGATTCGAAGGGGTCGAGTTTCGGCGACTGAGCGGCGTGCAGGCGACGGCCGAGCTGGCCGCCGTTTACCAGCCGCACCGGCTGTCGCGGGCGTTGTCGGCGTTTCTCTCTATTGCTGCCGCAAAGCGATAAGTGGATCGACACGCAGCGCCCTTCGGGCGGGCGCGTACGTCGCTACCGCGCCGACAGCGATCAGCAGGACCGGCACGGCGGCGAACACAACCGGGTCGGCTGCGCTCGTTTGGAATAACATCGCGGTCATGAGGCGCGAGGCGCCGAAGGCGCCAGCGATCCCGATGATGATGCCGACGAGCACTGGCACGGAGCCCTGACGAGCGACGAGCGCCAAGACGGCGCCGGCCTGGGCGCCGAGCGCGCGCCGCACGCCGATCTCGCTCGTCCGCTGGGTAACCGCGAATCCGATCACGCCGTAGAGACCGACCGCGGCCAGCACGACGGCGGTCGTCGCGAGCATCGCAAGCACGAGGAGCGCGAGCCGCCGCGCGGCGGTCCACCCGCTCGTGACGTCGTCCATGGTTCGGACGTTGGCGAGCGGGATGTTCGGATCGAGCGTTTGGATGGCGCGCCGCACGTCGGCCACGAGGGACCGCGGATCGCGCGCCGTGCGTACGACGACGTACATCGTCGTGGCCGCGGTCCCGCCGCCGTTCGGCCACTGCGCGTGGGGCAGATAGATCTCGGGCCGCGCCTCGGCGTCGAGGCCGCGGTGCTTGATGTCGGCGACGACGCCGACGACCGTGCGATACAGGCTGTCCGTGCTCCCGCCCATGCGAACGCGCTGCCCGACCGCGTGCCCGCCCGGCCAGATGCGGCGCGCCGTGGCCTCGTTGATCACCATGACCGGCGTGCCACGCTCGTCGTCGGCTTCCGTCAACGCCCGTCCTTCGCGTACGGGAATGCCCATGACCCGGAAGTACTCGGGTGAGATGACCTGCCAGTCGGCCGCGTATCTGGTCCGGCTCCCTTCCGGCATCAAGTCCCAGTCGCCCATGATGTCAGTCATCGGCAGCACGCGCACGAGGCCGGCCGCGGTCACCGAAGGCAGTGCGCGCACTTGGTCCGTCGCGCCGCGGTAGAACGCGTGAACGGCGGAGTTGGTCGCATACTTGGAGACGGGCAGGTTGACGCGCGCGGTGAGCACGTGATCCGATGAGAATCCCGGGTCCACCCGCTCGAGTCGCGCGAAGCTCTCGAGCAAGAGGCCGGCGCCGACGAGGAGGACGACCGAGAGCGCGACTTCGGCCGTGATCAGCGCTCGCCGGACGCGCTCTCCGGTGGCGAAGCGAACGTTCAGCGTCGACCGCGACACATGGAGTCCAGGCACCACACCGCAGGCGAGTCCCGTGAGCACGGAGACGAGCACCGCGAACCCGAGCACCGCTCCGTCGATGCCGACATGGCGTATCCTCGGGATCGTCGCCGGCGCTGCCGCCGCGATCACGCGCACGACAACGAACGCGAGGATCACGCCGAGTACGCCACTCGCGAGCGCGAGCACTTGGGCTTCGACGAGGTTCTCGCGCAACAGCCGGGCGGGGCTCGCACCGAGCGCGGATCGGATCGCGATCTCGCGTTGGCGCGAGTGGGCGCGCGCGAGGAGCAGGCTGGCGACGTTGGCGCACGCGATGAGGAGCACGCAGGCGACGGCCGCCAGCAGCAGGGCGAGTGTCGGGCGGACGTCGCCCAGGACTTGCGAGGCCATCGGCCGGACGAACGCGCCGAAGTCCGGCGAGTATTGGGCGGGGTAGTCGGCGACCATCTGCGCGCCCATCGCCTTGACCTCGGCACTGGCGGCATCGGTCGTGACTCCGCTTCGGAGGCGCGCGACGACGTTGAGATAGTGGCCGCCCCGCGGGATGGGTGGTACGGGGCCGAGTGCGAGGGGAACCCAGACGTCCATCGGGTCGGCGCCAAAATCGAGCGGCATCTGAAAGTCGGCGGGCATGATGCCGATGACGGTCGTGCTGCTGTCGTCGAGCAAGATCGAGCGACCGACGATGCCCGGGTCACCGGCGAACCGTCGGCGCCAGAGGCCGTCGCTGATCACGGCCACGCGCGCGGCGCCGGGTTGGTCCTCGCTCGCCGCGTACAGGCGGCCCCGCGCCGCCGCTGTGCCGAGCGCGTCGAATACGCCGGATGATGCCATGCCGACGCGAACGAGCTCCGGGAGGTCGCCACCGGTCAAGTTGCGTGTGCCGTAGGTGAAAGCGCCGACGGCGCTGAAGGATCGCGCCTTGTCCCGGTAGTCGACGAAGTCGGCGTTCGACAGCCAGGTGGACGGCCAACCGACCCAGCGGTCCCAGATCATGACCAGGCCGGCCGGGTTGGCGTATGGCAGCGGGCGGAAGAGCACGCCATTGGCGACGCTGAACACGGCGGTGGTGGCGGCGATGCCGAGTGCCATGGTGAGCACCGCGATCGCCGTCACGCCATTCAGGTATTTGCGCACGTAAGCTGGGACACCGCCGTGGGCGAAGAAGGTTTAAACCGTATCTGCTCCGCGAGCTTTCGCCACACGCGCCGCCGATCCACATTGCAGCGGTGAGGCGCTCGTGGCTGGTGTGGTTGGTGGTCGCCTTTGGCGCACTCTTGGCCATCTCGAGCGCCCAGGATATTGATACCATCGCCGAAACGGCGCGCTGGCCGACGACGTCGGGCACGATCGTCGCCTCGGACATCGTTTCTGAGGATATCGGGACCTACGTCGGCAAGTACAGCAGTCGAACGATGTACGCGGACCGGCTGCATCTCACATACGTCTTCAACGTCGACGGGCGCCAGTACACGGGGTCCCGATGGAACGCGCTCCCGCCTTCCAGCAACCAAGCGACGCACGCGATGCTACGGAAGTACGCGCCTGGCACCGGGGTCACGTTGCACTACGACCCCCGTGACCCCTCAGCTGCGGTGCTCGACGCCTCGGCCCCGATCGGCCGATGGGTTCAACTCGTGTGCGCGCTGGCCCTCATGGTCGGCGTATGGATCGCCACGCGGCCACGGCGCTTGGCGATGTAGGCCGACATCTGACGGACGAGATCCGCGCTCGTCGTCGGCTGCCACCCGTGCGGCTTGAGCGGGCGGCCGTACGCGAATGAACCACCGTAGGCGGGGTTCTTCACGTTCTCCAAGTAGTCCTGCAACAGATAGACGGCGAGGTTGAGATAGTAGTTGTCCTCGTCGCCGCAGAAGACGTGGATCTTGCCGACCAGGTCCGGGCCGATCTTGGACCAGTTCTGGTCGAGATAGTACCGGATATCGTAGTGATCCCTCCAGTACATCGCGACGTCCCGGTTGACGACGCCCGTCGTGTCATTCCAGATGGGCGCCGGATAGCCGTCCTTGTCCGTCGGGCCGAACGTGGCTTCCCAGATCGCGAAATTTTCACCGCCGCGCCGATGGCTGCCGCGCGTGTTGTTCAGCTGATTCTCCTCGTGGAGCTGCACGACGGGCTGTCCATCGACGGTACGCTCGGACGGCCGCCACTGGGTGATAAACTCGTTCCGGTGGATCACGAACGCGTTCGTGTCGTTGTACAGGTTCACCTGCTCGTAGCGCCGGAAATCGACCGGGTCGGGATAGAACACCCAGGTACCGCCGAAGAAATCCGGGTGATAGACCTGGAGTGCGAGCGCTTCCCAGCCTCCGGTCGAACCGCCCGTCAGCACGCGCGCGTTGGGGTCGCGAATCACGCGAAAATGCGTTTCGAGATACGGGATCAGCTCCTGCATGATCGCGTCGCCATACGGGCCGTTGTTGGCCGAATTCACGGCGTACGAGTCGTCGTAGTAGGGCGACGGATGCAGGATGCGGAACGCGACCATCTGCGGGAACCCGTCGCTCAACCACGACTTCGCGAACTCTGCCCCCGACTCCCGCGCGGTGCCCTCGGCGCGACGGAGCCGGCGCGCGGTGGGCTCGGTGTCGGACGTGAAGCCGAACGGCGCGCTCAGCGTGAAGTGGCCTTGCTCCCAGATCGCGGGATATTTCTCGGCGGGGTGCTCGTCGTATCCTTTCGGAAGCAGTACGACCGCGCCGAGGTACATCGGGTGGCCCCACCATTTCGTGAGGATCTGACTCTGGATCTTCACGCGCTTGACGTACTTGGTGTCGGGCGGCACTTCGACGGGCGGCAGGACGCGCGACACTTCGAAATGCACCGACACGGCGCCGGTCGCATCGACGTGTACGCGCTGCACGGCGCTCACGAGCGTGCCGGGCGCCCTGTTGAACTGCTGCCCCTCCCACTCGTCCATGTGCGCCCAGATCGTGTGACCATCGGCGCGCGCGAACTTCGTGTACACGCTGACAATGGCCTGTGCGTAGTAATCGCCTGCCGGCAGAGACGCCATCGACTGCAAGGGATATCCCTGCGAGTTGAGGTCGATGACGCCTGGCGTCCCCGGCGCGAGCTGATCGACATCTTGGCCGAAGAACGGCACGCTCACCATGCCGCCGGATTGCAGCCGCGGTTCCGGCGCGGAGTCGTGCGAGAAGAACACGAAGACACGCCCGGTAATCGGCTCGGCGTGCACGGAGGCAGGGACCACGACTTCGACGCGTGGCGCGGCGATCATTGCCGCGAGAATGAGATTCAGCATGATGCGAATGTAGGCAGTGTACGCCAAGACGTCACGCGCGTGAACCGCATCGTATCGGCGGATCCGGTAACATGCGTATCCGAAGATCGGTAGCGACGACATGTGGCGCGACTCTATGACGAGGCCCAATCCCTTCCTTGTCATGGAGGTACCGATGTCCCGTCACGGTCGCACGGCCCTGCTAGTCTCGCTGCTCACGTCGTTGTTGGCCGGCTGCGTGAGCTCCACTGCCCCATCTGCGTCGCACGATTGCGGCGGCATTGGCGCCGGGACCGGTCAAAACTGCTGAACAGCCGAGCGCGGTGGCGGCGCGGGAGCGTCGCCACTGCGTTCTGGATGCGATTGACGAAGTCCGATGGCGGCAGCACCCTATAGCGATCATCATGGTCGCCTCACCGACGCCATCGTCCCGCTATCGCGGATTCTCCGCCACGTTGGCGCACGCGCGGCGCGGCAGTCGGAGTTGGTGGCGGGCCCGTGCCGGCCTCCTCCTGTTCGACCTCATCGAGCGGCGCATCAGCCGCGGCCATCGGACGGCGGCCCCGGTCCATCGATCCGTCGCGGCACGTCGAGGCGCGAGGCAGGTGACGCCGCAGGCGGTGCGGCGCATCATGCACGCGGTCATCAGGCTCGTCGTCGAAGGCGCTCCGGCCGAAGACGTACTCGTGGCGTTGGCGGACTATGGCAAGCAGTTGAACCGCGGCGGCCACTTTGGGCTGGGCAGCGATGTCTACCGCTTCATCATCCAGCAAGCGAGAACGGCGGGCGCGCTCGCGAGGCTGCCGCAATGGTACGAAGACCTGGGGTACAGCTTGCGCGAAGCGGGTCGTCCAGACGGCGCCTCGGTCGCCTATCATCGTGGTCTGGAGCTCGCTGATGAGAACGGGGATGTCTTCGCCCGCTTCCGCCTGCAGATCGCTCAAGCACACGTGGACCGCGTCGCGGAGCGGTACGACGAGGCTCGAGCCCTACTGCGGTCGGCGCTCGAAAGCGCCGAAGCGTTCGGCCGACTCGACCTGGTCGTTCGCGCCGGCCATGAGTCCGGCGTGCTCGCGCATGACTGCGGGCGGCTCGAGGAGGCGCTGGCATTCTATAGTCGTGCCTTGCACGCATCAGGGTATGGCGATGGCGATCACCGGCACGGTCGGGAGCGATTGATATTGGACATCGGTCGGGCCTTGATCGACATGGGCTACTTGATCGAGGCGCGCGGCGCGCTCGCCGTGCTGGCGACGACCGCCGCGGAGCGCTTCACGCGTTGGACCGCGATGTTGAACTTGCTGTATCTGGCGACCGAAGAGGACGACCAGTGGCGCTTCGAAGAGTATCGTCAGGCGCTCGCTCGAGCGCCCATGCCAGCGCATCTCAGGCTCTTCTACTATGCGCAGGTCGCGGAGGGCTGCACGCGGTTCGGCCTCTCTGAGGCCGCGCGAGCGTCGCACGCGCGGGCGGTCCGGCTCGCCAAGCGCGTGAGGCTTCAGGTGCCCGATGTGCGGTCATCGGGACCGCGGAAGAGTCGAGTGATCGTGGACCCGGCCGCGCTCGATGACCTCGTGAGCGCCATACTGGAGTTCACCGGCGCCCCACGAAGCCGCGTCGATGCGCGGCATCGGTCCCGGTATATCGAACCGAGCAGACCAAGGCGACGCCTGTTCTTGCAGCGCGGCCGTACCCCTACACTCTGATCGCCTGATAGCTCTTGAACAACTGATTATTAGAACTATGTGCTCTCTCCAGCAGATGTGACATGTTCGTGAATGCATCTAGCTGTCACATATAATCTTACCCGGCAATGTAACCATTCTGCGATTGCCGAATACCATTGTTTGGCCGGCAATAGGATGCGCCTTTGCACCGGTGTATGGCTAACCTGATGCACGTTGTCTATAGGTCACAAACACTGCTTTGTGCTCGCAATCCGCCTGTGACGTCACAGCCAACGTTTTCATCGGAGGTTCCACCCATGTTCCGTCGTCTCGTCACTCTCGCCTCGTTCGGTCTCCTGTGCATTAGTCCCCGACTCTCTCACCTCGCCCGGGACGGCGGCGGCGTAATGACCGGCAGCTCGTATGAACAGCGGGGCATCCGGCCCCCACTCAGATGAGATGGCGTCTCAACGCGTCCGAGCGGGAGAAAGCGGCGCGCAACGCATGCGATCCCGTGTGGAGCGCCCTACCGAACGATCGGGCGTTGCAGGCGGCGCATGCGCCGTTCACGCGTGCCATGGCGAAGGCGACTCCCGGCAGCAGCAACTATCTCCGGCACGCCGCCATGCTCATCGCCTTGCAATTCCTGGACGGCCGCATCCCGTTCGCGTGGCTGAGTCACGGGAAGCGCGCGCTCGAGGATTTGAAACCGATACGCGTCCGCAAGGCCCTCGAGAACATCATCGGCAGCATCGACCAGACGTCCCGGCCCACGCCAGCGACGCTCCAGGCGTTCGATCACTATGCCTCCATGCTGCAGCGCGAAGGACGTTTCGACATGGCGGCCCATCTCTATGAGCGCATCACCGAATGGCTGCCTCGGTTTGGCGACACGAAACATCTCGCCCGAATTCACGTGCATCTGGCCCGCTGCCTCCGGAAACGCGGCAATCGAGAAGCCGCGTGGGCCGTCTGTCAGGCGGGGCTGCTCGCCGCAGAGATCCATGGGAACCAGACCGAGCGCATTGAGCTGTTCCTTCAACAAGCGCCCCTCTGCATTCCCCAGCGACGTTTCCCTGAGGCCGCACGACTCCTGTCGGAGGCCCTCCACGAGGCCGATACCTTGGACAACGCGCAGCTGGCGGCGCGGGCCCGCCACGACTGGGGCGCCATGATCACGGAGGAGTGCCTGACGAGTGGCGACGCCACGCAGTTGATCGGGGCGCTGCGTTTGCTCGCGCACGCCTGGCAGTCGGTCGGCGAAAGTGGCGATCCCGAATGGCGATTGCGCATCCTGAACGACATTGGGCGGGTGTTCGCCGTGATATACCCGGCGGTTGCCGAAATCGCGTATCGCGCCGTGTATACGCGAGCCCGCGATGCGGATAGCCGTTGGCGGGCCGGCATCAACCTGACGGACTTGATGATCTCGATCCAGGATCGCGAGGGGTACGACGCCATTCGGCGAGACATGGATCGCGAGCATCTGCCGCCGCCGCTGCAAGCCGTATACTCCGCGCTCATCGCGGAAGGCAGCCTCGCCTTTGATCGTCCGGGAGAATTCACCCCGGCGCGGAAGCGCGCCGTGAAGATCGCGAAGCGCTTGCGCGATGTCTCCGTGCTCGAGGACATCGCGGCGCTGGATCACTGGTCTCCGCCGCCTCGTCCGGCGCCACCGCAGGATCTGTCACCGGAAATTCGCGAGATCGCGCTTCGCGTCGTCTTCGCCAAGCCGCCTATGGAGAGACTCCGCCGCGGCCGGCGCCCGTACTGGTATCGGGGCTGAACACCCGACCTACGGCGCCCGCACGACCGTCAGGCTCCACGGGGGCAACGTAATCGAGCCGGTCGTGACGCTCGATTGCGTCGGACCGGTCCAAGTGTTGTTCTTGGAGTCATCGTATTGCGCTTTGCCGTAGGTCGTGACACTCACACTCGAGGGCAACGCGTGGCCTTTGATGACCAAGGGCGCTGTCTTCGTCGTGGCACTATCGACGTTCACGAGCAGCAGCGCGTAGCCTGAGCCCGACGTGGCGGCCCACGCGCGAATGGTGGGCAAGGAGTCGCCGAGGGTGACGGCGACCATGTGTTCGCCGGTGACGGCGAACTGGGAGAGCACCTGGTAGGCGCGGGCGGTCGGGAGCAGCGTGCCGAGTGGGACGTTGGGCGCGCCGGTGCACTCGTAGGGCGTCGGGATGCCGTCGGAGAGGATCATGTAGCCGGCGAAGCTCTGCCATCCGTAGAGCGACGACGAGAAATTGCCGGAGGACGATGTGTTGCAGCCGCCGAGCGCGAGCCACCACGTCGCGCGCGGGACGCCGAGTTGCATCAGCGTGCCGATCGCTTGAGCGGCGTAGAGCGCTTGGGTGATCGACATCGTCTGCTTGCCGGGGTTCGTGTTGACGGAGCCCAGCTCGCCGACGTAGATCGGCACGCCCGATTTTCCGGCTTGCGACAGCTCGGTCTCGACGGTCTGTACTGCGGTCGCGAGTCGACTGGCCCCGTGCAGGATGAGACCCGTATCGGATTCCGAGCCCGGGTTTTGATCGTAGTAGTGGAGCTCGACGTAGTCGTACGGCGCATTCGCCAGGACGGTCTGGTCCCAGTTGTTGAATCCACCGCCGGAGACGACGACGCCGACTTGGGCCGTGGCGTCGGCGGTCTTGATCTGAGGGTAGTAGCCATTCTTCACGGCCGCGGCGTACGTCGTCGGGTCCCACTGATTCGCGTGAAGATCTGTCTCCCAGTGACCATAGCTCTCATTGCCGACGGTCCAGTGCGTGATCTGATAATTTTGCGCCCGGGCATAGGCGACCCACGCCGCGGCGACTGCAGGATCACCAGGCAGCGCGCACGTCGAGTCGCTGCCGTAGTTCAGCGTGATGGCGACGTCCAAGTGCGCGGGCTGCGCGACGTCGGCCATGAAGTGGTCGAACGTCGAGTTGGGGCTCGTGTATCCTCCGCCCGAGCACACGACGTTGCGTTTCCAATAGTAGGAGTCGGACTCCGAGCCACCGGGCCAGCGGGTCGCGGCGAAGCCGGCGGTCTGGATGGCCGTGGCGATGCCCGGTTGGGTGATGTCGAACCACATCGCCATGTTGGCGCCGAGGACGAGAGACGAGATCGTCGGGCCGGAAGACGAGGGATCGACAGTGATCGTGTCGCCGACCGACGTTACCGGCGGCTTTGTACCGGAGGGCGTAGTGGTGCCGGCGCTGCCGCATGCGGCGAGACCCAGCACCAGTACGACGCGTAATGGCTCAGCTCGCATAGGATTTAATCAATTTACTATGAGAATTCTGTTTAGTGGAGAGACTTTTCCGTCGGCCCGTGCGATGATCGCCGAGCGGCTTCCGTCTGATGAGCTCGACGTCTGGCGCGATCGGAACGTCATTCCCCAAATGACCGACATCGACGTCCTCGTTCCCATGATGTTCAGGATCGATGCGGTCGTAATGGACGCGCTGCGGCCGAGGCTGATTCAGCAAGTCGGATCGGGGCTCGAGGGCGTTGATCTGGCCGCCGCGCGCGCGCGGCAGATTCCCGTGGCGGCCCTGCCCGCCTCCGGCAGCAACGCCGAGTCGGTGGCCGAGCATGTGTTGATGCTCGTGCTCGCGCTGCTCAGAGAGTTACCGCTCGCCCAGGCCAACGTCCGCGCGGGTGTGCTCGGCGCACCACAAGGCCGTATGCTCGCGGGACGCACCGTGTGCTTGTGGGGGCTTGGTGCGACTGCGCTCTCGTTGTCTCATCGATTGCGGTCGATGGGCGTGAAGCTGCTCGGGATCACGCGCGATCCGTCGTCCCCAAAAGTCGCGGCGTACGGCCTCGATGCCTGCTACGCTCCCGCCGATCGCGCGGCGTGTCTCGCGCAAACCGACATCCTGGTGCCATGCATTCGGCTGAACGAGGCCACGAAAGGGATCGTGGATGCGGCCGCATTCGAGCAGCTACCCAAAGGGGCGTATTTCGTGAACGCGGCGCGAGGGCCACTGGTTGACTACCGGGCCTTGTACGACGCGCTCGAGAGTGGGCGACTCGCGGGTGCCGCCCTCGACGTGTTCTGGACAGAGCCGGTAGCGAGCGACGATCCGATTTTGGCGTTGCCGAACGTCATCGCGACCCCGCACATCGCCGGAGTCACCGACCGATCGTACGGCGAGATCGTCGACGGGTTCACCGCGAACATCGAGCGATTTCGCCGCGGCGAGCCCCTACTCAACCGCTCAGCGTAGCGACTCGATACCCAAATATCGCTTCGTCCAGATCACGATCGTCGCGCAATCGTAGCCGCCCACGGCGGCGACGGCCGGAGGCGCGGCTGACGCTTGATAGACTTCCAGCGCCGCGATCTTCTCCGGTGGGTACTGGACCTCGAGCTCTCGCAGCGTGAGGGACGGATGGATGGATGAGCCGTCGATCAGGAGCTGTCCGTCCGCCACGTAGCTGATGCATACCGTGCAGCCCGAGTGCAAGCATGCTGGATCGCCCTCGGTTTGGACAGAACCGTCCGGAATGGCGAGCCCGAAGCCGTCGTCGCGAACCGGCCCGCTCTGTACATAGCGGAAGCCTGGCGCGCGTGCGACCAACTCGTGGAGGCGCGACGCTCCCATGCGCGCGATCTGGGTCGCGTCGAGGAAGAACGCGCGGTTCGTTCGCCGCCGAACGTCGAACCCGATCTTCTGATACGCGGCAGCGGTCCGTTGCGCCTGGACGACCACCGGATCGAGCGTCACCACGCTCGACGCGGGCAACCGGACCGTGACGAGGCGCGTCGTGGCGGGGAGCGTGGCCGTCGTCGGCCGGTACCCGATCCGGCGAATGAACAACGTCTGCCCGCTGATCGGGACGTCATGGAGGTCGAACTGTCCGCTGTCGCCCGCGACCGCCGCCATGTGCAGCCCCAAGATCTCGACATGCGCGCCGACGAGTGGCGCGCTGTCGGCGGCGATCAACCGGCCGTGGACGTCGCGCGTCGACTGCCCTGGCGGAACGTCAGTGCTGGCGGAATCGAGCAACGCAGCCACCACTCGATCACCCGAGCTATCCGCCATCACGCCGGTCACGTCCCAGACGGTGATCAGCCGATCCTGTTCGACGATCCGGCGCACGCCGCGCTGCCAGGGCTGACGGATGGTCATGGTCGAGACGATCGAGTCCGGCACCGCGACGAGCGGCGCGAGCTCGCGATAGCGGGTCTCGACGACCTGCGACTCGAGTCGTGGATTGATACGCTCGGGGTGCGTCACCCGGAAGGTCGCGCGGCGCACGAGATAGCGCTCCGGATCGAGGTAGAACCGCGCCGCGATATCGACGTCGCCCAGCGAAGCTAACGGCTCGACATCGATCCGGACGCCGGCGCTGTCGCGTCCCGCGTACCAAAAGCAATGCACGCGCTGGAAGCCGCTGTCCGCGAGATCCTGCAGCGTGGGCAGCACGAGGCGCGTCGCGCGCACCATGTGACCCACGCGATACGCGGGGTGCTTTCGACTGTCGTACGTGACCGTGTCAGTCGCGTTCCCGATACGCTCTTCGCGCTGGTAATAGAAGGGGTACGCGGCCGTGAGCAGCTGCGCGCGCTGGGCGTTCTCGTGAATCTGCGACGCGATCTCGTTCGGTATCCCCGGTTGCCGGCAGACACCTTGCTCCCGCACATCGACCGTCTCCAACTGGTGCGGTATCGCGTGCAACGTGAGCACGATCCCCCAGCGCGGCATGCTGTCGGCCAGATCGACCACCGTATCGGCCGGCGCAAATCCGAGCTCGCGCGCCCGGATCCGATATCGGCCGGGTGCGAGTGGGGCAAAGAGCGTCTGGCCGGCGTCGTCAGTGAACCGAGCGACCGAGTCGCTGCGTCCGACCGCCGCCACCGTGACCGTGCTATACGCGAGCGGAGCGTGCGTCTCCCGCTCGACGATCGTGGTCACGAGCGTGCCGCCCGCTTGACCAGCGGCCGTCGCGGCACACACAGAGAGCATGAGCGCTACCGAGCGCACCCCTAATATTAGACATGCTGCTCGCCCTCAGCACAACGCACACACCGGCGACCGACCTGGGCTTCCTGCTCCACAAGAATCCCGATCGCGTCCAGACTTTCGACCTGTCGTTCGGGCAGGCGCACGTCTTTTATCCGGACGCATCCGCCGATCGGTGCACGGCCGTGCTCCTGCTCGACGTCGATCCCGTACGTCTCGTTCGCGGATCCGACCTCGACATACAGTATGTGAACGACCGGCCATACGTTGCCTCGTCGTTCTTGAGCGTCGCGATCGCCGAGGTCTTCTCGTCTGCGCTGGCCGGTCGCAGCAAGGAACGCCCAGAGTTGGCCGCCGCTCCCATGCCTCTCACGGCCAGCCTGACAGCACTCCCCTGTCTTGGCGGCGAGGTGCTCCTCCGCCGACTCTTCGAGCCACTCGGCTATGAGGTCACGGCTGAACCCTTCGACCGTTACGTAACGGTCACACTGCGCGGCACGGTCCGACTCGCCGACCTACTCACGCACCTGTACGTCCTGATCCCGGTGCTCGATGATGAGAAGCACTATTTCGTCGGCGATGAAGAGGTCGACAAGCTGATCCGCCGAGGAGAAGGATGGCTGCCTGACCATCCGGAGCGTGAGCTCATCGCACAACGCTACCTCAAGCATCGGCGCTCACTGGTCCGCGCCGCGATCGCGCGTCTCGTCGATGACCAGGCGCCGGACGCGGACGAGCCCGAACCGCGGGCAGAAGAGCCGCTCAACTTGAACTCGCAGCGACTGGCGACGGTTCTCGCCGCGGTGAGGGCGAGCGGCGCGCAATCCGTCGTTGATCTGGGCTGCGGCGAGGGCAAGCTGCTCGACTTGCTGCTCGACGATCGCTCCTTCGATCGCCTCGTCGGCATGGACGTGTCGCATCGCGCACTCGAGATCGCCAAGGATCGTCTGCGACTCGAGCGACTGCCGCCGAAGCAACGCGAGCGCATCGAGCTCCTCCAGGGGTCGCTCCTCTACCGCGATGCCCGCATTGCCGGTTTCGACGCGGCAACGGTGGTCGAAGTCATCGAGCACCTGGACCCACCGCGGCTCGCAGCCTTCGAGCGCGTCGCGTTCGAGTTCGCGCGGCCACGAACGATCGTGGTGACGACGCCGAACGCAGACTACAACGTGCGTTGGCCCTCGCTGCCAGCCGGTCGCTTCCGGCACAAGGACCATCGGTTCGAGTGGACGCGCGAGCAGTTTCGCGCTTGGGCTACGGGGGTCGGCGAACGCTTTGGCTACACGGTGCGATTCACACCAGTCGGCCCGGAGGACGCCGCGGTGGGTTCGCCCACGCAAATGGGGATCTTCACACGTATTCAGTCGGGAGCGTAGGTTGACGCGCCTCACGATCCCGGACCTGTCGCTGGTCGTTCTCATGGGCCCGTCGGGCTGCGGCAAGTCGACGTTCGCGAAGACGCATTTTGGCCCGTACGAGATCCTGTCGTCCGATGCGTGCCGCGGGCTCGTGTCGAACAACGAGAATGATCAGTCGAGCACGGCGGCGGCATTCGAAGTCTTGCACTTCATTGCGGCCAAGCGACTGGAGCAAGGGTTGCTCACGGTCATCGACGCGACCAACGTGCAACCGGAGTCCCGGAAACCACTCGTCGAGCTCGCGAAGCAGTACCATGTCCTCCCGGTCGCGATCGTGCTCGACATGCCCGCGCGCGTGTGCCACGAGCGAAACAGCGCGCGACCCGATCGCTCGTTCGGGCCGCATGTCGTCGCACAGCAGCGCAGTCAGCTGCATCGGTCGATGCGGAATTTGCAGCGCGAGGGGTTTCGGCATGTGCACGTCATGCACACGCCCGCCGAAGTGGCCGCCGTCGAGGTCCATCGGGAACCCCTGTGGAACAATCGCAAGTCGGACCATGGGCCGTTTGACATCATCGGCGATGTCCATGGTTGCGGTGACGAGCTGGAGGCGTTGCTCGGCACGCTCGGCTATGGGCCGAACCGGGTCCATCCCGATGGCCGCAAGGTCATCTTCCTCGGCGATCTCGTCGACCGCGGCCCACGAGTGGCCGACGTGCTCCGTATCGCCATGCAGATGGTCGAGTCGGGCTCGGCGCTCGCTGTCCCCGGCAACCACGACCTCAAGCTCGTGCGCAAGCTGAGGGGCAAGGATGTCCAGCTGACGCACGGCCTGGCGCAGTCGGTCGAGCAGCTGGATCGTGAGGCGCCGGAGTTTCGTGAGCAGGTGGCGACGTTCCTCGATGACCTCGTGAGCCACTATGTGCTCGACGAGGGCAAGCTCGTTGTCGCGCACGCCGGCATGAAAGCGGAGATGCAGGGGCGCGGGTCCGGCCGCGTGCGCGAGTTCGCGCTCTACGGCGAGACGACTGGCGAGACTGACGAGTTCGGGCTCCCGATCCGCTACAACTGGGCGGCCGAGTACCGGGGTCGTGCGACGGTGGTCTATGGACACACGCCGGTGCCTGAGCCTGAGTGGGTGAATGGGACGATCAATATCGACACCGGTTGCGTGTTCGGCGGTCGGTTGACCGCGCTCCGCTGGCCAGAGAAAGAGTTGGTCACTGTTCCGGCACAGAGGGCGTACGCCGAACCGGCGCGTCCGTTCCTGGCGGCGCCGGTGCTGACGAGTCAGCAGCAGCTCGACGACGTGCTCGACCTCGCCGACGTGACGGGCAAGCGCATTGTGCAGACGCGTCTGGCGCGGAGTGTCACGATCCGGGAGGCACACGCGGCTGCGGCACTCGAAGTGATGAGTCGGTTCGCCGCGAACCCGAAGTGGCTCATCTACCTGCCGCCGACGATGTCGCCGTCGGAGACCACGAAGCGCGAGGACTATCTGGAGTACCCGACGGAAGCCTTCGCGTACTTTCGGCATCAGGGTCTCCCGACCGCCGTGTGCGAGGAAAAGCACATGGGCTCGCGCGCGGTCGTCGTGATCTGCCGCGACGAGAACGCCGCGCGGCGACGGTTCGGCGTTGTTGGCGAAGGCTTAGGCGTCGTCTACACGCGCACCGGCCGGCCGTTCTTTGACGATCGCTCAGTCGAGCACGCGCTCCTGGACGTGTTGGGGACGTCGCTCGCTCGATCGGAATTTTGGTCGCGGCTCGACACCGACTGGGTGTGCCTCGACTGCGAGCTCATGCCGTGGTCCGCGAAGGCGCAGGAGCTCATCCGGACGCAATACGCACCGGTTGGTGCCGCGGCCACGAGTGCCTTGCCGGTCGCGATTCGCGCACTCGATGACGCGAGCACCCGCGGCCTCGACGTTCACGCATTGCGCGCCCGCTTCGCGGAACGCGCCTCGCTCGCGGAGCGATACGTCGACGCGTATCAGCGATACTGTTGGCCGGTCGCGGGCATCGCTGATTTGCGTTTGGCGCCGTTTCATATCATGGCGACCGAAGGGGCCGTTCACGTCGATAAGAGTCATGAGTGGCATCTCGCACAGGTGGGAGAGATCGCCGCGGCCGACGCCTCGGGTGTGATGTTTCGAACCAATTCCCGTCGTGTCGACTTGACGGACCCGTCGAGCGAGGCCGAGGCGACCGCGTGGTGGGAGACGCTGACAGCGGCGGGTGGCGAGGGCATGGTCGTCAAACCGCTGGGATTCGTCGCCGAGGGCCCGCGCGGGCTGGCGCAGCCGGCGATCAAGTGCCGCGGTCGGGAGTATCTCCGGATCATCTACGGCCCGGAGTACACGCTCCCGGCGAACTTGGACCGCCTGCGTTCCCGCGCGGTCAACGCGAAGCGGGGCCTCGCGCTGCGCGAGTTCGCGCTCGGCATCGAGGCGCTCGAGCGGTTCGTCCGGGGCGAGCCGCTCAGGCGTGTGCACGAGTGCGTGTTCGGGGTATTGGCGCTGGAAAGTGAGCCGATCGATCCGCGGCTATAGATTGTCGACCATGCGACGACTCCCCGTACTGGCGTTCCTCGCGCTTTCCGGCGTCGCGTCGGCTCAACCGGCGCGCGTCGACAGCGCGATCGCGAAGTTCATGGCGACGAGCCACGCGCCGGGTATCGCGGTGGCGGCCGTGGTCCACGGTAAACCGGCTTGGGCCAAGGGCTACGGCATGGCGGACCTCGAGAATGCCGTCCCGGTGACACCGCACACGCTCTTCCGTCTCGGATCGGTTTCCAAGCCAATTACGGCGACGGCGGCGATGGTCCTCTGGGAGCGCGGGAAGTTGGATCTCGACGCGCCGATCCAGCGATACTGCCCGACCTTCCCCGAGAAACCGTGGCCCATCACGACGCGCGAGCTGCTCGGCCACCTGGGCGGGATTCGCCACTACAAGTCCGGCCCGGAGGATCTCGAGGGCGGAAACACGAAGTACTTCACCGATGGGATCGCGGGCGGGATCGCGTTCTTCGCCTCCGATACGCTCGTCGCCCAGCCGGGCACGAGGTTCAACTACTCGACGATGGGCTACACGCTCGTTGGATGCGCGATCGCCAGCGCGGCCGGCGTCCCGTACGTCGATGCGGTGCGGGAAGATGTGTTTGTGCCGGCAGGAATGACCGAGACGCAGGCCGACGATCGGTTTACGATCATTCGCCATCGGACGCGCTTCTACCATAGAGACTCGACCGGACAGGTTCAAAACGCGGATTTCCTGGACGCGAGCTACAAGGTGCCGGGCGGAGGCTGGCTGTCGTCGGCTACCGATCTGGCCAAGTTCGAATCGGCGCTCTTGCACGATGCGCTCATGCGACGCTCGACGCGCACGCTGATGTGGACCGCGCAACGCACGACGCGCGACTCGGTTACCGGGTATGGCCTCGGCTGGGGGGTCGGCGACAGCGCGTGCGTCCATTGCGTTGGCCACTCCGGCGGCCAGCAAGGAACCAGCACATTTGTCGTCCTCGATCCCGATCGTGAGACAGGTGTCGTGGTTCTCGTCAACATGGATAGCGTCGACCTGCGCGAGCTTGCTCGTTCACTGCTGAAAAACTTGGGACTGTCTGTCCCCTAGTCCGTGAGCGCGCCGGGTCTTTCTGCTAGGTTTGCGTATATGCTACACGCGCCCTGGTGGGCCGCTCTCGTGTTGCTCGGCCTCTGGCTCTTGAGCAACGCGATCGTCGCCTATACCAGTGGATGGTCCGCTCTCGCCCGGCGCTTCCGCGCCGGTGCACAACCGGACGGCCCGCGACTTGCCGGCCAGGTCGCGCGCAGTCGCAGTACGGTGATGATTCCCACCTCGGCGGGACTCTATCTCCACAGTCACCCGCTCGTGCTGTTTCACCCGCCGCTCTTGATTCCGTGGTCGCTGATCCGCTACGCGGGTGGCCACCAATTCCTGTGGCTCCACACACGCGTGCTGGACCTCGATGGCGTGACGACGATCGGCGTGCGCGACAGCGCGTTTCGTGAGATCACTCCGTACCTCACGGACGCATCGCTGGCGACGAGCGAGGTATCGTCGTAGCCACTGGCTCCGGCAACCACGCCGCGTAGAGCGCCGCGGCGACCCCGGCCCTCCGCCGCACATTGCATTTCTGCAGGACGCGCTCCGTATGTCTCCGCGCGGTGTGCACGCTCATGCCGAGACTCTCAGCCACTTCCCGACTCGACGCGCCGGCCGCGAGGCGTGACGCGACGTCGCTCTCGCGGGGGGTAAGTCCAAACCGCTGTCGGACACTGGGGTCGACCGCGAGATTCCCGCTCACGGTGGCGAGCCCGATGCCGAGCGCGACAGTGCCGTCGGGCTCTGGCCACTTCACCGCCAAGAGTGTGTACGTCCCTCGGCGTGTTTCGACGGCGACGGGAGCGGTATCGCCGTTTCGGGTTAGCCGCTTGCGTACCAGCTGAAGCAGCCTGGCCCGCACATCATAGCCGTCCGCGTCTTGCGCCAGTAGCCGGCTGAGGCGCGCGGTCTCTCGAATGTCGCGGCCGGCGGCGTCCGTCACCACGGCCGCGAGATCGAGGGCTTGCAGGACTGAAATGACGAGAGGTGGGGTCACGCCCCATTAGACGGACGGCAGATTACGCTTTCCGATCAGCTTTTGAATCGCCTCGGCGGTGGCCGTGAGGCAGGGATCGAGCGTCTCCGCCGTGTGGTCGCCCATGTGGCCGATCCGGATCGTCGTGTCCTTGAGCTTTCCGTAGCCGGCGCCCAGCGTATAGCCGGCGGCGGAGACGGCTTTCACGACGGCCTCACCGGAGACCCCGTCGGGCAACTTGATCGCGGTCACTGTCGGCGAGCGATGGCCGAGCACCGCAAAGGGGCTCATTGGAATGCCGTGGACCGTGCAACGCTGGGTCCAGTTCTGGGTCATGGCCGCCATCAGGCCGTGTCGCTTCCACGCGGCTTCCATGCCCTCTTCGAGAATGCACTCGAGCTGCGCGGCAAGCGCGTAATAGAGAGAGATCGCGGGTGTGTTGGGAGCTTCGCCTTTCGCCGCCCCCGACGCGAACTCGGCGAGATCGAAATACGCGCCACGGGCGGTGCGGTCGCCGGAGGAGAGGAAGCGCTCGGTGGCGACGCCGAAGGCGAGGCCCGGCGGGAGTGCGAGCGCCTTTTGGGAACCCGTGAAGACGAAGTCGAGCCCCCAGTCGTCGAACCGAAGCTCGGCGCCACGGATTCCGCTGACGCTGTCGATCACGCAGACCGCGCCCGCGCGGTGGGCGGCGTCGGAGATCGCGCGGACGTCGTTGAGGGCGCCCGTGGACGTCTCGGAGTGCACGACGGCGACGACCGCGTGGTGGCCGGCGGATACGCGGGCGGCGACTGTGGCCGGATCGTGGGCCTCGCCCCACGGGACCTCGTAGCGCTCCGACGCGCGGCCGCATTTCTCGGCGATCAGCGAGAAGCGATCGGAGAATGCGCCGTTCACGCAGGCGAGTACGCTGCCCGTAGGCGCGTTGCGGATCGCGGCTTCCATCAGGCCCGTGGCCGAGCACGTCGCGATGAAGACTGGGCGTTTGGTGCAGAAGACCGTGCGGAGACCCGTCTGACAGCGCTCGAAGAGTGAGCGAAACGCCGAGCCGCGGTGGGAGATCATCGGCTGGGTCATCGCCTGGAGGATCTCAGGGCGGACTTCGGTTGGGCCCGGAACGAAGAATGTGCCGAAAGTCATAGGACGAGAGCGGGGAGCTCGGCGAATTGAGTGATGACGTAATCAGCGACGGCGACGACGGATTCCCGGCGGGCGACACCAGTGAATGCGGCGAAAGCGTCGACGCACGGCTTGAGCTCGGCGTCGGTGCTGCCATCGCCGACCGCGAGCACCGGGCCGCGCAGGCCGAGTGTGCGCGCGACACGAGGCTTGCCGCCGGCGCAGGCCAGCGGGGTTGCGGCGTCGAATCCGGCGAATGCGCCATCCGGTGTGAAGTGCAACTCTACTGCGTGGACATCTCCGGCGGGGAAACCCAACTCGGCGGCGAAGGGCAGGATTGCTTCGCGGATACCGCCGCTGACGAGCGCTATGTGCACGCCCGCTGCGCGGAGCGTGCGAATCGCGTCACGAGCGCCAGGCACGAGACCCGTAGAGTAGGCCCCGGCGAGGGCAGCGAGATCCGAGCGCGACGGGCGCACGAGCGATAGGCGTTTCGCGTACACGGCATCTAATGGTAAGGCGCCGGTCATCGCGTCGTTCGTCATCGCGTCGACGGCATCGGTGACCTCACGGCCTCGACGGGTCGCGAGCCAGGCGATCCCCTCGACGCTCGTCAACGTTGAGTCCACGTCGAGAATGATCGAGGCGAAACGCAAGCTCAGCGACCCGGCTACTCAGCCGGCAGCTCGACTACCGTCACCGCATGCACCTCCGGCAACGCGAGCAACGCCGAGCGGACGCCGTCGGCCACCGGACCGTCGACGGTGATCGCCGCCAGCGCCGCACCGCCCTGGGCCAAGCGCGCCTGGTGATACTCGGCGATGTTCACGTGCGCCGCGCCGAGGACCGTGCCGACGTGACCGATGACGCCTGGCACGTCGCGGTTGGACAAGATGAGGAGTGTGCCGCGAGGATACACGTCGACGTGGAACGCGCCGATGCGCGTGATCCGTGGCGCGGCCGCGGGATGTGCCGAGCCAGTCACCGTGATCTCCTCGGCGCCGCTCGATACGCGGACGCTGAGCGAATACGCCGCCGCGCCGTTCTCGGCCGGTACGCCTTCCGTGGCCGAGAGCGCGATGCCGCGAGCCACAGCGAGGGCGCGGGCGTTGATCAGGTTCAGCCGCTCGTGCGAGAGCACCGGAGCGAGCACACCGTGCGCGGCGGCGGCGAGCAATGCATCGCGAGCACCCGCGAGCGACTCGCCCGGTGTCACCTCGACGCGGTCGATCGCGCGCGCCTCGCGGCTCGCGAGCAATGCCTGAGCAACGGCGGCGAGTTGGCGCGTGAGCAGAAGCGCGGGGCGGACGTCAGCGGCGTTGACCCCCTCGACGAGCGCGGCGTTGATCGAACGCGACAGCTCGCCGTGCAACAACGCATCGCGCACCGCGCGGCACACGTCGACCGCGACGGAGCGCTGCGCTTCGATCGTCGACGCACCGATGTGCGGCGTGAGCACGACGTTCGGCGCCGCGCGCAGCGGGTGATCGGCTGGCAGCGGCTCCGTTCCGAACACATCGAGGACCGCCCCGGCCAGATGATCGCCGACGAGCGCCGCGGCCAGCGCGCTCTCGTCAATAATGCCGCCGCGCGCGAGGTTCGCGACGATCGCGCCCACCGGCAAGCGTGAGAGCTCCCGCTCACCGAGGAGTCCTTCGTTCTCGACCAGCGGGGTGTGGACGGAGAGAACCGACGACTCGGCCAGCATGTCGTCGAGCACCGTCGCGCGACGAACGCGAAGCGCATGGAATCGCGGGTCACCAACGTACGGGTCGTAGGCGACCACCGTCATGCCGAATGCGTGCGCGCGCGTCGCGATCTCGCCGCCGATGCGACCCAAGCCAATGATGCCGAGCGTGCGCCCCCGCAGCTCGCGACCCAGGAAGCGCGTTTTCTCCCAACGGCCCTCGCGAATCGAGCGGTCGGCTTGCGGGATATGGCGCAACAGGCTCAAAACGGACCCGAAGAACAGCTCGGCCACGGCGACCGTGTTGCCGGCTGGGGCATTGATCACCGCAATGCCCATTTCGGTCGCCGCGTCGACCGCGATGTTGTCGACACCCGCGCCCGCGCGGCCCACGACCGCGAGCCGTGACCCGGCGCGGAGCACCTCGCGAGACACGCGTGTCGCGCTCCGCGCCACCAAGGCGTCGTAGACGCCGATGCGCGCGATCAGATCCTCGCGCGAGAGCGTCGGAACGGTGTCGACCGAGAGCTCGGGCTCGGCCGTCAATACGGCCACGCCATCAGGGTCGATGTTGTCGGTGAGCAGCACGCGATAAGCCATGAGCCAACTTAGCAGACGAAATGTGTTATAGTACAGTTGCGATCCAGGTCGCACCCCGTCCGCGGAAAGGGATTATCCCACCTGAGCCATACCGATTGCCCAATGCATCCTCTCTTCTGCCCGAAATAGCGGACACCGGGCGCCACGGAAGGAGGAGCTATGTCCCGCGAATTACCCGCACAGCCCAGCCTCGAGCATCTCCGGAAGCAAGCCAAAGCCCTGCTGCGCGAATGGCGACAGCAGGACCCCGACACGCGCCGGCAGCTATCCGACGCGCAGCACGAAACCGCCCATGAGTATGGGTTCTCGACGTGGGCGGACCTCAAGAATCACGTCGAGACCCTCACGATCGCCACGGATCCCGCGCGTGCCCTCATGGACGCGATCGTCCGGCATGACCCGGCGGCTATGCGACGGATTCTGGCTTCGTCGCCGGCGCTGAGAGCGAGCATCAACGAGCCATTCGCCGGCAGCTCGTTCGGCCAGACGGCGCTCCTCGAAGTCGTCATGCGGACCAATGGACCGATGGTCGACGTGCTCTTGGAGTTCGGCGCCGATATCAACCAGAAGAGCCACTGGTGGGCCGGCGGGTTCCATGTGCTCGATCAGACGAGTGTCGAGTTCGCGCCGTACCTCATTGAGCGCGGCGCGATTGTAGAGGCGCCGGCCGCGGCGCGGCTTGGCATGATCGACGAGCTCCGGGCGATGATCGCCAAGAATCCATCGGTCGTTCATTTCCACGGGCCCGATGGCCAAACGGCGCTCCATATGGCGTCGACGATGGAAATCGCCCGGTTGCTTCTCGAGCACGGTGCCGATATCGACGCGTTGGATATCGATCACGAGTCCACGCCGGCGCAGTACATGCTGCGCGTCACGCAGACGCGTCACTTCGCGACGGATCGCCAAGACATTGCGCGCGATCTCGTCGCCCGCGGGTGTCGAACGGATATTCTGATGGCCTCGGCGCTCGGCGATATCGCGCTCGTGAAGAAACACCTCGATGCTGATCCCGAGTCGATCAGGACGCGCGTGGATGAGCGCTGGTTCCCGAAGAAGAACCCGGAGGCCGGCGGGACCATCTATATATGGGTCCTCGGGCACCACCGGACGGCGCACAGCATCGCGAAGTCCTTTGGGCATCCCGACGTCTACCAGCTGCTCATGGACCGGAGCCCGAGCGACCTGCGGTTCGCGATTGCCGCGGAGGTCGGAGATGAGGCAGCGTTTCGCGAGCTGCTGAAACAGAAGCCCGATCTGGTGGCGACGTTATCGGACGCCGACAAGCGTAAGCTCGCCGACGCGGCCGAGAACAATAATCTCGACGCCGTGCGGCTCATGCTCGGCGCCGGCTGGCCTGTCGACTCCGTCGGTGCGCATGGAGGGGCCGCGCTCCACTGGGCGGCATTCCATGGCAATGCGGCGATGGTCCGAGAGATCCTGCGGTATCGTCCGACGGTGGACTTGTTCGAGGGGGTGTACGCGATGACGCCGCTGGGGTGGGCGTGTTATGGGTCGGAGAATGGCTGGTATCGCGACACCGGCGATTTTGCGGGCGCTGCGCAGGCACTGATCGAAGCCGGCGCGGAGGCTCCGCCGAAAATGGAGGAGTTTACGGCGACCGACGCCGTGCGAGATGTGATCACGCGCTATACCCGAGTCCCTTGACACTTCGCTTACCTGTAGACAATCTACAGGAGCATGATCCTCCAAGGCACACTCGAGATGCTCGTCCTGCGCACGCTGCAGGAAGCGCCCATGCACGGGTGGGGCGTTGCGCAGCGCGTGCAGCAGATGTCGCGCGGGGTGTTCCTGGTGCAGCAAGGCTCGCTGTACCCCGCGCTCGTCCGCATGAAGCGGCGGGGCTGGATCAGGTCAGAATGGCGGGCGAGTGAGAACAACCGGCGGGCGCGATACTATGAGATCACGCCCGCCGGTCTCCTGCAGCTGGAAGCCGAGCGCGCCGAATGGGAGCGCGCGTCGACGGCCGTGAACTGGGTGCTCGCGTGAGCCTCTGGTCTGACCTCCGCGAGCGCCTCCACGCGCTCGTGTTTCGCGGCCAAGAAGAGCGCGAGATGGCCGAGGAGATGCGATTTCATATGGAGATGGCGGGGCGCGCGGCGTTCGGGCATATCGAGCGCTATAAAGAGGACGTCCGCGATGCCCGTGGGACGCGATGGCTCGAAGAGACAATCGCGGATCTCAGTTGGTCCGTGCGGACCATCGTTAAGCGACCACGGTTTGCGTTGCTCGCCATCGCGACACTCGCCATAGGCATCGGCGGCACGACGGCCGTATTCAGCGTCGTCGACGCCGTGCTGCTCAAGCCGTTGCCGTACGCCGAGCCCGAGCAGCTCGTCCGCGTCTACTCGTACTACAAGCCCGGCGAGCGAGCGTTTTTGAGCACGTTCCACTTCAAGGGCTATCGCGATCATATGACGTCGTTCCGGTCCGCGGCCGCCTTTATGAATTACGACGTCACCGGCGCGGACATTGACCTGGGCACTGGAGCCGAGCGAATTCGGACGCTGCCCATTACCGCGCAGTACTTCGCGACGCTGCGAGCGGCACCGCCGCTCGGACGACCGTTCGCGGTCAGCGAGGAGAACGGGGCGCATCTCGTCGTCTTGAGCCACCGCTTCTGGCAACGCCGGTTGAACGGCGATCCCAAAGTCCTCGGCCGCGTGCTCACGTTGGATGGCGTCCCCTATACGGTGACTGGCGTCGCGCCTGAGGGCCTTCGAGACCCGGTCGTGGGCGATGTCGATGCGTGGGTGCCGATGGACATCTCACAACCCGACAACCCCAACAATCACTGGATGAGTATGATCGCGCGGCTCACGCCGGGGACGTCGCTGGCGCGAGCGCAAGCGGAGATCGACGGGTTGAACCGGTCGTTCGGCATACAGGATCCGCGGGTGATGAGAGTCAAAGCGCTCATCGAACCGCTCAAGGCCGATGTCGTTGGGTCCGCCGGGTCGGCGCTCGAGCTCGTGTTCGGCGCCGTGGGACTGGTGTTGCTGCTCGTGTGCGTCAACGTCGCGAACTTGCTCCTCGTGCGGGCATCAGAGCGTACGCCCGAGTTGGCATTGCGCACCGCGCTCGGCGCCCGGCGTGGGCGCATCGTGCGACAACTCTTGACTGAGAGCCTGGCGCTCGCCCTTGCGGGCGGCGTACTGGGCCTCGGCGTGGCGTGGCTCGTCATGCGCGGGCTGGTCAGCTTGGGCTCCCAGTCCATCCCGCGGCTCGAGCACCTGTCGCTCGACCCGCGCATGCTCCTGTTTTGCCTGGGCGTCTCATCGCTGAGCGCGATCGTGTTTGGGCTGGCGCCCGCGCTGCGCGCGGCGCGGATCGGCAACGAAACCCACGCGCGGGCAACCGCGACGACGCAACAGGGGCGACTGCGGGCTGGGCTGGTGGTCGTGCAAGTGGCGCTGGCGTTCGTGTTACTCGTCGGCGCCGGCCTTCTCCTCGCGAGTCTGGCTCGGCTCCGCGACACGCCACTCGGCGTGCGCGGCGACCACGTCCTCACGTTCCGCATCGAGCTGCCCGCCGCGCTGTATGATTCGACCGCGCGCGCCAGATTCTATGAAACCCTGGCGCGGCGATTCCAAGAGACGCCTGGTGTGCGGGCCGCCGGCGGAATCTCCAAGCTGCCGGCCACGGGCGCATTCAACCAGTGGGGCGTGCGCGTCGCGAGCGGCCCGATGGCGGGCGCCGATACCGACTTCCATTTCCTGGCGCAGAATCGCGTGGTCTCCGGCAATTACTTCGCCGCGGCGCGCATCCCCGTCATTGCCGGCCGCGTATTCGACGATCGCGAACAGCCACTCACCGACTCGACCAGTCTCCGTCATGTCGTGATCAGCCAGAGCGCCGCCCAACAGTTCTTCCCAGGCGTCGACCCGCTGGGACAGCACCTGTCGACCGGCGGGCCCATGCTCGTCGTCATTGGCGTCGTTGGCGATGTCTCTGTGGATGCCACGGGGCGGGTCGATACCTACGTCTACCATCCACACCGCCAATTCGCGGGCGACCGGAACTGGGCGCTGACGCAGCTCGTGCTCACCGATGGGCGGGCGCTCGACTTCCTCCCGCAGGCCCGCCGCATACTCGCCTCTCTCGATCCGCGACTCGTCGTCGATCAACCGATGGCGCTCGAGGACGCCATCGGTCGCGGAACAGCGCAGCGCGTGTTCACCATGCGCATCCTGCTGACGTTCGCCGCCGTCGCCTTGGCGCTCGCCGCCGTCGGCCTCTTCGGCATCCTCTCCTACGTCGTCACCCTCCGACGCAAAGAGATCGGCATCCGCATCGCGCTCGGCGCCGATCGCGGATCCATTCGCGGGATGGTGCTCCGCCATGGCGTGGCCGTCACCTCGCTCGGCATCGCCTTCGGCCTCTGCGGCGCACTCGCGCTCTCGCGAGTCATCGAGTCGCTGCTCTTCGGCACGAGCCCGCTCGATCCGCGTGTGCTGGCTGGCGCCGTCCTCTTTATGCTCATGGTCGCGGCCGCGGCGGCCTACTTCCCCGCCCGCCGCGCCACCTCCGTCGATCCGCGGCTAGCGCTTCAGACGAATTAGCCAGATCCCGCAGGCAATAAACCACGCGCCCTCGGCCAGCACGATCGCGCCGAATCCGTGGACACCGAGGCCGATCGTGTGCGTGAGCACGACGATCACGATGAGAGGGCCGAGGATCGCGCCGGCGATCCCGAGGGCTTTCGCATGGCGCAGCAGCGCGACGGACCACAGCACAATCGCTGCCGACGACGCGACCGCGTAGATGAGCGCGAATGCCTGGTTGAGCATACCCGTGTATGTGAACAGCACGCGCCAGATGTCACCACCCGACGGTATCTGGCTCGCGGCCGCCGTCGCCACCAAGCCGCTGCACGCCGCGGCGATCATGATCGCGACGAGCCCGAATCCGTAGGTTACGATCGCCCCCAGGGCGTCCAGGCGCTGGGACAGCACGATGGCGCCAAAGAACGCGATCGGGAGACATACGAGCGCCAGGGCATGGACCGCCACCCCGACCGGCATGACATGGGCGAACTGACCTGGCGCCAGGAGCTCCCGGCCGGTGGGATGGAACGCCATTGTTATAATGAAGCTGGCGGCGCTGACGATGAGCGCCGTGCCACCCGCGCGTTCTCGTGTCATGTCGTGGAGTGTCGCCATGCGAGCAAAGACGGTCAACGAGGGAAATCGAACATTGAGCCCCGAAATGTTCGAAAAGCGCCGCGGCACGCGCACGCGCAACGCGCTCGGCGGTGCGCTCGTCGCGCTGATCCACGAGAAACCGTTCGACGAGATCACCGTCCAGGATGTGCTCGACCGGGCTCGCGTCAGCCGGTCGACGTTCTACGCGCACTATCGCGACAAGAGCGATCTCTTTTTCAGCGATGCCGAGGAATTCTGCACGCGCTTCGCGAACGCCAACGTGTCGCCCCGGCTCGCGCCGGTGCGAGAGCTATTGGATCACGTGGCGCAGATGAAATGGTTCATTGCGGCGCTCGTCGAGGCCGGGCAGTTGCAGGACCTGCTGGACATCATGCGCGGATGCTTCGCGCGCAGCTTCGAGCAGCGGCTCGGAGACAGTGCCACCGCGTTCGCGCTCGCCGGCGCACTCATCTCGCTCATGACGTGGTGGCTCGATCACGGCTGCCGCGAGTCACCAGCACAAATGGACGCGATCTTTCATCGCTTGGTCACCCGCGACCAGGCGGCCTCGATCATATCGCGGAGCTGATTCGGGCCAACGCGCGTGAGTCGCGTCAAGATCGCCGGGTAGTTCCGGTAGTGCTCCTCGATAAAGAACGTCCGCGGCTTGTCCCGCAACAGCAAGTCGCGTCGACGAACGTCGTGATCAAAACGAGCGTCTCGCCGTCCTCGCGCAGACGCACGAGCAGCTTGCCGCGGACCTTGAGCGCCGGGGTCCCGTAGGAGGTCGACTCCTCGACACCCGCGAACTCGCGGCCGATGCGGCACACGGCCCGCCAGGTCAGGCTTATGGCTTCTCTCCCCGCTGCTGCTGCTGTCCGAGGGACGCCGCGCCCAAGAGACCGCCCAGGCCCATCGACTCGACGGCCGTCGACGGGATGAGCATCAGCGCGCCTTTTTCCTTGAGCCCTTCGTACAGAATGTTCATCGCGCGGAGATGCAGCGCCGTCGGGTTGTTGGCGTAGGCTTTCGACGCCTCGTCGAACAATGCGGCGATCTCGACTTCGGCTTCGCCGAGGATGATGCGGGCGCGTTTTTCGCGAGCGGCTTGGGCTTCGCGCGACATCGCGTCTTGGAGCGTCGTGGGGATCACGATGTCGCGCATCTCGACCGCTTGGACGGTGATGCCCCAGGGCATGCTCCGCTGATCGATCAGCTCCTGCAGCTCGGCCTCGATGCGCTCGCGGCCGCGGAGCAGCTCGCTCAGAGACGTACGGCCGATAATGTCGCGCAGCCCCGTCTGCGCGGCCCACGAGACCGCCTGCGGATAGTGCTGCACTTCGAGCGCCGCCTTCTCTGGATCATGGACCATCCAGAAGAGCACGGCATCCACGTTCACCGGCACCGTGTCCGACGTCAGCGTCTCCTCGGCCGCGAACGCCGTCGTGATCACCCGCTGGTCGACCCAGGTCGAGATCGTATCGACGAACGGGATCAGCCAGAAGAGGCCCGGGCCGCGGAGGCCCTGATAGCGGCCGAGGCGGAGCACGACGACGCGCTCCCATTGGCGGGCGACCTGGGGCATCATGCCGGTCAGGATAGCCAGCGCCCCGCCCACGATCGCGCCGGCGACGCTGTTCAGCGTCAGCAGGGTCCAGGCGCCGAGGCCCGCGAAACCCAACAGGAGAGCCACCGACACGAAGTTCGCTCGGAGACCGGCCGGGGCGCTTTCGGCCAAGATGGGGGCGTTGAAGCTGGCGGGCATGGCTCGAGGGCCTCTATTTAACAATAATCATGGGACGTGGCGAACCCGTAGCGCTGGGATTCCGGGCGCGGTCTGGATGGGCGGCCATGGTCGTCGTGTCGGCCACAGGCGTTATCGAACGGCGCCACATCAACCTGGCCGGCTCGGGGCCTCCTCGTACCGTTCAGCCCTATCACGCGGCACGCGGGCTCGATCTTCCGGACGCCGAACAGGCTATTGAGCACGCCGCCTCGCGTGCGCGAAAGCTCGCTGGCACGGCGATCCGCGAGGCGCTTGCTACGTACGACGTGATTGCTTGTGGGGTCGGGCACGACCCGACTCAGAAGCGACCGCCGCTGGCGAAAATACTGGCGTCGCATCCGTTGCTGCACGCGGCCGAGGGGCTGCTCTTTCGCACGGCTATCGCCGACGCAGCCGCCGAGTGTGGCTTCACGGTGGTCGCGGTGCAGGAGCGGGACCTGAAAGGTCGCGTGGGGACTCTACGGAGGCCCCAGGGGCCACCGTGGCGTGAAGACGAGAAGCTCGCCACGGTGGCCGCAATGATCGCGCTTGGGGCCGTTATGTAGTTGGGCAGGTATAGGCGGTATTGCCATTCCGAGCGGTGACATCGGGAATTGGGAACGGCTGGACCGTCGCGTGGGTGTCGCCGGTGGGCTGGTTATTCCACGTCGTATCCGCGACGGCGGGCAGTCCGTAGTCCCGAATCGCGGCAACGTGATCGCCGTTGGGCTCGCCCATCGTCGAGGCGCGCAACTCCTTGAGGATCTGATTGCGCACCGAGACGTACGTCTGTCCGGCGGCGCTGACTGGCGGCAGACCGCCGACTTGCGTGCGGACCGCGTTGATCGCCGCCACGGCGCCTGGAATGTCGTTGAGTCCCAGCCGAATTTGCGCCGCGAACACGTTGAGCTCTTCGTTGCGAATGATCGGCATCGCGCTTCCCGGCGATGGATACATGGCGTAGGTGAGGTCCGACGCGGCCAGCGGGCCAAACGAGGTACCCGCGGTGCCATTGGGCCGGGTCTTCGCCAGCCGGTTGTCTGCCGGGTCGATGTCGGCGATCGCCTCCTTGAGGATGTAGTACGTGGGCAACTGCGCCTGGACCGGATTGGGCAGATCGCCGGATGCCCCTGAAAAATCGTGGAACACCGCCAGCACGTCGTTGAATCCACCCGCGGCGGGTGGCGCAAGGCTCGCCGGATCGTAGAGGGCCGTTGCGTGGAGCGCACTGTCAGCGCGCGCCAGCGCCGCCGCGTCTGGTGATCCCGGCGACGACGGTGTCGGTGGGACGCCGCCGGGCGAGCGGGCGATCGCGTACGCCAATTCGAGGTTGGCCCGCGCCGCGAGCGCACGATTGAGCGCCGCGAACGAGCCCAGGCTCGAGCTGGGGCTCGCTTGCATGCTCACGCGGCTGAACCCGGGCGGCAACGTGACCGGCAGTCCCGGCGTCTGATCGATGTCGAGTTGCGTCAGTCCCGAGTCCAGCAGCGCGACGATGAACTGCCACGCATTCCGCGCGCAGAGGATGGGCTGCGGCGCTTCCGGGTTGGATGTGAGCGGCCCCTGCACGGGGAGTCCGAGCGTATCCTTGGTCGCCAGCGCATACATATAGGAGAGCGCCTCGATCGTGTAGATCACGCCTTTCCATTTCGCCATGTCGCCGGCCGAATAGGTCGGGACGGCGCTCGGCAGGTCGCGCAGGATGCCCTGTGCTTGGCGGATACCCGTGAACTGGTTCGTCCAATTGGACGTGCCGTAGAACGTGCTGTTCTCGATCGCCGTGCCGTTTCCGAGCCACTCGGTAATGAAGCGATTGTCGGTCGTGGTGAAATTGCCCGCATCGCGGGCGAAGGCGTCGAGCATCGTGACCCGCGTCCCGAAATCGAAACGCTCGGTCCAGAGTACGCCCATGAAACGCTGCTCGAAGCCGGAGTGCGACGTCCCCGGGGACACCTGGTTGAGGTTCGACACGGGATCCGTGTTGCACGCGCCGACCCCGAGGACCAGGCCGGCCATGATCGTCAGCAAGTATTTTCTCATGGTCAGAACCCCAGATTGACGCCAAAGAACACGCTCTTGGCGGGTGGATATGGCGTGACGTCCTGGCCGCGACCAACCGGGAGATTGCCGAAGGTCGACACTTCCGGATCGAGCCCCGTGTAGGGGAAGCTCGAGAACAGATTGCGCGCCGAGACGTCGAGGCGCACGCTGCGCAGTCGTCCAAACCCGATCGCGCGCACCCAATCGGCGGGCAGATCGTAGCTCAACCGGACTTCGCGGAGTTTGACGAAACGCGCGGACTCTACATAGGGCGTGCCGCCGTTGACCGCCGAGTTGAAGCGTCTGGCCGAGGCGGCGGAATCGGCGAGCAGGTAGAGGCCGTTCAAGTCGAAGTACGCGTTGGTGAGGTTGGACACCTGGCCGCCGACGTACCAGTCGAGCACGCCGGACAGGTGCAACCCTTTGTAGGAGATTTGCTGTGAGAAGCTGATGACGTCCGACGGTGAGGCATCGCCCACTTGCACCGCCTGACCATCCGGTCCCAGCACCGCCGTGTTCACGAACTGCGATACCGAGCGGCCCTCTTGGATGATGTTCGTTCCGAAAAACCCGCCGAACTGGTACGTGGTGGGGAATGGGCCGAACGGCAGCTGGTCGACACGGCTGTAGTTGCGGTAGAACGTCGCGTTCGAGATCCAGGTGACTCCCTTCGGGTCAGAGAACGGCGACGCTTGCAGCGAGAGCTCGATGCCCTGATTGGTGAACTCGCCACCGTTCAGCACGATCTGGCCGAATCCCGACGAAGCCGGCGGCGCCGTGAAGAGCACGAGGTCGCTCACCTTCTTGTTGTACACGGTGCCCGAGAACTGCGCGCGCGACCCGAACACGGTGATATCGATGCCCGCTTCGGTCTCTGCGCTCTGCTCCGGCTTGATGTCCGTGTCGTTCGAGTTGAACGCCGGGATCGTCGGCAGCCAGCCGTTCACGCACCCGTGGAAGGTGTTGAGGATCGGCGTGCAGCTGGCCACGTCGGGATAGTTGTACCCGTACGTCGGCGCCGTGCCGGAGCGTCCATACGCCGCGCGGACTTTGATGTCGTCGATCCAACTCGCGAACTTCGGCAGCCGGACGGAACCGGCGAACTTCGGGTAGATGTAGTAGCGCGTGAAATGGCCGTTGTTCGAGTTGCGATCCGCCGTCAGGCCGGCCGTGAGATTGACGCTTTGCGAGAAGAGCAGCACCTGCTCTTGCGCGTACAGCGACAGGGTCTTCGTATCGGACCGTGTTTCGACCGCGGTCTGCACCGCCCCGGCGCTCGGGCTCTGGATGCCGAGCGGCATGTCTTGGCCGATGATGTTCGGGTTGTCGAGCGTCCGCCGATCTTGTGAGACGCCGACCGACGTCGTCGCATCGAGCCAGGGGAGGCCCGTGAAGTGATGGATCGCGTTGAGCGAGTAGTTCGAGTACGTGTTCGTCGAGTTACTGATGTTCGACGTGCCGGGCAGGGCTTTGTGCTGCTCCACCTGCAGGTTGGGCGGCGAGAACACGATGTCGTGTTGGCTCGTCAGATCCACGCCGCCGATCAACGACAGTTGCAGGTCGTGATCGGTGTTGTGAAAGACCTGAAGGGTCGCGGTGCCGCCGCCGATGAATCGATTGACATCGGACGGGGTGTTGATCTCCGCCGCATCGGCGAACGGATTGGCGAAGCCGAACGGATTGTCCGCCCACGCCCCGTTCGAGAACGCGTTCAGGTTGTAGAACTGCGGGGTGACCGAGAAGACGTTGTAGGGACTGATGCCGACATTGTCGTTGCCGGTGATGCCGCGCGTCGTGACCGAGTGCTGATAGTACAGGTTGGTCGACACCTGGAAAGCCGGCGAGAACGTTTGGGACAGGTTCGTGCGAATCGACTGCTTCTGGTATCCGGTGCCGAGCATGATGCCATTGTCGTACTGGTCGTGCAGGGACGCGTAATAGTTCGTGGTGTTCGTGGCGCCTCGCACCGAGAGGGCGCCTTGGCCAGAGAGCTGGCCACCGCCGAAGAGTTGATTCTGAAAGTTATGGCTCCCCGTGTACTGGTTGCGCGGCAGGGCCGTCGGGCTTCCAAAGACGTTCGTGTACCACGCGTTCGCGCTCTCGTACGTCGGGAATTTCCGCATGTTGAGCGTGTTGGCCGGGAGATAGGTGCCGGTTTGTCCCGACAGCTCCCACTGCGGGGCGCCTGGTGTGCCTTTCTTGGTCGTAATGACCACCACGCCCGACGCCGCTTTCGATCCGTAGATCGCCGCGGCCGAAGCGCCCTTCAGGACCTCGATCGTTTCAATGTCGTTGGGGTTGAGGTCGGCGATCCGGTTGGGGCTATTGTCCTGGTTCGCTTGGATGATCGTATTGTTCGACGCACCCGTGACGGCATTCGCGCCGTTGTTGATGGTCTCGTTGTTCAGGACGACGCCGTCGATCACGTAGAGTGGTGAGGCGACGGAGTTGATCGAGGTAATGCCGCGGATCTGCACCTGGAGTCCGCCGCCCGGCGCGCCACCGTTGTTCTGCTGAATGACCGCACCGGCGATCTTGCCCTGCAGCGCGTTCTCGATCGTCGGCGCCGGCACTTGGTTGATCTGATCCGCGCTGAGCACGGCGACGTCGTTGGCCGAGTTTCGTGAGGAGATCGTGGTCGCCACCCCGGTGATCACCTGGGCGTCCAGCTTGAGCACGTCTCGCTTCATCGCGATCGTCACGCTGCCCTGGTCGGCCGCGACCGGCGCCGATGCGCTGGTGTAGCCGATCCGCCGGACGGTCAACGTCAGCGGTCCATCCGGAACGCGCATCGCGAACGTCCCGCTGTCCGAGGTCGTCGTGCCGAGCGTGCTGTTGGCCAGGAGCACCGTCGCCGCCGGTACTGGCCCTTGATCGTCCGCGTCGATGACGCGTCCCGTGATGCGACGCGTCGTCCCTTGCGCCTCAGCTCGTGTCCACGCGATGCCTCCCAGCGCCGCGAGACAGACGAGCCGTCGCACATCGAGTGTCGTCATATCCATCCTCCGCGAGTGAATTGATCATGGCGTCAGAGTGCGATTGGGGTTGCACGGAGGACAAGACGCGATGGGACGATGCCGGAGGATTGGCTGTTGGGAGATCCCACACCACGATGCACAACGGCCCTGGTCAGGTTCGACCAGGGCCGTTGATAGCGTGTTCTGGTGCTACGAACCGGGTACTACGGACAGACGTACGACGTATTCCCATTCCGCGTCGTGATGTCCGTCGTCGGGAACGGCTCGACTGTGGTGTGAAGGTCAGGACCTTGTTTCGGACCATCGTGGTCCCATGTCGTATCGGCAACGGTGGGCATTCCATAATCGCGAATAGCGGCCACACGGTCACCATTCGGCTCGCCCATCGTCGACGCGCGCAGCTCGTGCAGAATCTGATTGCGCAGCGTGAAGTACGTCTGACCCGCCGCGCTGATCGGCGCCAGTCCGCCAACATTCACCCGCACGAGGTTGATCGCGTTCACCGCGCCCGCGAGGTCGTTCAACCCGAGCCGGATCTGCGCCTCGAACAGGTTCAGCTCCTCGTTGCGGATCATCGGCATGGGGCTGGCCGGGGTCTGATACATCCCGAAAGTATTGAACGCTGCGACTCCCGGCGCGTACGGCGTGCCGGCAGTGTCCGCGGGTAGGATGACCTTCACCAGGCGCTTGTCGCCCGGCTCGATATCGGCGATTGCCTCGTTGAGCATATAGGCGGTCGTCTGATACGCACCCTGCCACGGATTTGCAATGTCACCCGAGGCGCCCGAAAAATTCTGGTACACGGCCAACGCTTCCGTGAAATCGCCCGGGAGCGGTGGCGCGAGCGATCCGGGGCTGTACAGCGCCGACGCATGCAACGCACTGTCCGCGCGGTTCAACGCCGCGGCGTCCGGTGATCCCGTCGTGGTCGGTGTCGGCGGCGTGCCGCCCGGCGACCGGGCGATGGCGTAGGCCAACTCCAGGTTGGCCCTCGCCGCCAGTGCACGGTTGAACGCCGCGAACGATCCCGGCGTCGTGCTCGGGCTCGCCTGAGCGCTCACAGCACTGAAGCCGGCCGGCAACGGCATGGGGAGGCCGGCCGACTGATCGACGTTGAGCTGCGTCTCGGCCGAGTCGAGGAGTCCCACGATCGCCTTCCACGCGTCGCGCGCGCACAGAATCGGCGCGGGCGTGTTGACGTTGCCGAGCGGCCCGTTGTAGGGCAACCCGAGCGTGTCCTTGTTCATCTCGGCGTTCATGTACGCGTAGGCTTCGATCGTGTAGATGACGCCCTTCCACTTGGCCATGTCGCCGGCCGAATAGGCGGGGACCGCCTGCGGCAGGGAGTCGAGTATCTGCTGCGCTTGCCGAATGGCCGTGAACCAGTTCGTCCAGTTTACCGTGCCGTAGAACCGCGAGCTCGAGATCGGAGTGCCATCGCCGCCCCACATCGTGACGAACTCATTGTCCGTCGTCGTGAAGTTGATGGCGTCTCGCGAGAAGCTCGCGAACATGATGGTCTGATTGCCCAGATTGATGCGTGTGTAGTACAGCACGCCCTCGAAGAGCTCGTTGAACGAGGTGTGGTCCAGTCCGGGCTTGACCTGATTGAGATTCGAGACCGGATCCGTACTGCACGCGCCGACCCCGAGCACCAGGCCGGCCATGATCGCGAGAAGAGAATATTTCTTCATGGTCAGAGCCCCAGGTCGACGCCGAAGAAGATGCTTCTCGCCGGTGGATACGGGGTCACGTCCTGCCCGCGTCCGACCGCGAGGGTTCCGAAGTTCGAGACTTCCGGATCGAGACCCGTGTACGGGAAGCTCCAGAAGAGGTTGCGGCCCGACACGTCGATCCGCATGGTGCGGACGCGGCCCCGGCCGACGACAGCGACCCACTTGTCCGGCACGTCCCATGAGAGGCGCACCTCGCGCAGCTTGACGAACCGCGCGGACTCGACGTACGGCGCCCCGCCGGCTTGCGCTGCCGCGATACGCTTCGCCGATGCGGCAGAGTCCGCGAGCAGGAACAATCCGTTGTCATAGTAGGCGTTCGTCAGGTTGGCGACGCTGCCGCCGACGTACCAATCGAGCACGCCGTTCACGTGAAAACGTCCAAAGGAGAGCTGCTGATTGAAGCTGATGACATCGGACGGTGTGGCGTCGCCGACTTGCGGGTTCGTGCCATTCGGGCTCGTGACGCCGGTGTTCACGATCTGCGAGATCGACCGGCCGACCTGAATGAGGTTCGTGCCGAATGCACCGCCGAACTGATACGTCGTCGGGAAGGACGCGCCGTTATCCGGCAGCGCGTCGACCCGGCTGTAGTTCCGGTAGAACGTCGTGTTCGAGATCCAGGTCAGGCCCCGGTCGGTGGCGATCGGCGAGAATTGCAGCGAGAGCTCGATGCCCTGATTGTGGAACTTGCCCCCGTTCACGACTTGCTGCGAGATACCGGAGGATCCCGGTGGCGCTTCGAACAACACGAGGTCTGAGACCTGCTTGTTGTACACCGTTCCCGAGAACTGGGCGCGCGACTTGAACATCGTGATGTCGAGGCCCGCCTCGGTTTCCGCACTTTGCTCGGGCTTCAAGTTCACGTCGTTCAGGTTGAACGCGGGGATGTTCGGCAGGAACCCGCAGGCCAGCGCGTGGAAGCTCGCGTTGAGCTGCGGCGTGCAGCTCGCCGAGTTCGGGTAGTTGTAGCCGTAGGTTGGTGCCGTGCCCGAGCGGCCGTAGGCCGAACGGAGCTTGAACTCGTCGATGAACTTGGCGAACGTCGGCAGGATCAACGAGCCGGAGAACTTCGGATAGAGATAGTAGCGCTCGAAGCTGCCGTTGTTCGAGTTGCGGTCCGCGGTCAGGCCGGCGGTCAGCGCCAACCGCTGCGAGAGCGTGAGGACCTGCTCCTGGGCGTACAACGACATCGTCTTGACGTCGGACTTGTACTCGAACGCGTTCGTGACGGCGCCGGCGGTCGGCGTGACGATGCCCGTCGGCAGGTTCTGCCCGACGATGTTCGGGTTGTCGAGCGTGCGGCGGTCCTGCGATTCACCGATCGAGGTCGTCGCGTCGAGCCACGAGAGCCCCGTGAAGTGGTGAATGAGGCTGACGTTGTAGTTGTAGTACGTGTTGACCGAGTTGTTCACATTCGACACGCCGTCCAGCGGCTGGTGTTGCTCGACCTCGAGGGTGGGTGGGGCGTAGTCGATCGCGTGCTCGTTGGCGATGTCGACGCCGGCGATCAGCGACACTTTCAGATCGTGCTGGCTCGTGTGCAGGATCTGATATGACACCGTCCCGCCGCCGATGAAGCGGTTCACGTCGTCGGGCGTCTGAATCTCCGCGGCGTCGGCGAACGGATTGGAGAAGCCGAACGGGTTGTTGACCCACCCGGTGCTCGTGAAGGCGTTCATGTTGTAGAACTGCGGCGTGACCGAGAAGACGTTGTACGGGCTGATGCCGACGTTGTCGTTCCCGGTGACCCCGCGGGTCGTCACCGAGTGCTGATAATAGAGATTCGTCGAGGCGGTGAGCGCCGACGAGAACGTTTGCGTCAGGTTCGTCCGGATCGCCTGCTTATTGTATCCGGTCCCTTGCATGATCCCGTTGTCGTACTGATCATGCAGCGACGCGAAGTAGTTCGTGGTGTTCGTCGCGCCACGCACGGACAGGTCGCCCTGGCCGGACAGTTGGCCGCCGCCGAACAGTTGGTTCTGGAAATCGTTATTGCCCCCGTAGTAGCCGGCCGGCAGTTTGCCGGTTTTGCCGGCGTCATTGTTCCACCATAACTGGGCGCTTTGCGGCGTCGGGAATTGGCGGAGATTCAAGGTGTTGCCGGCGAAGTACGTACCGGTCTGACCCGAGAGGTCCCATTGCGGCTTGCCGGGCACGCCTTTCTTTGTCGTGATCACGATCACGCCCGAGGCCGCCTTCCCTCCATAGATCGCGGCGGCCGAGGCGCCTTTCAGCACTTCGATCGACTCGATGTCATTGGGGTTCAAGTCGGCGATCCGGTTCGGGCTGTTGTCCTGGTTCCACTGGATGATCGTGTTGTTCGCGGCGCCGCTGATCGCGTTCGCGCCGCTGTTCACGGTCTCGTTGTTCACGATCACGCCATCGACCACATACAGCGGCTCGGCGACGGAGTTGATCGACGTGATGCCGCGGATCTGGACCTGCATGCCGCCGCCAGGTGCGCCGCCGTTGTTCTGCTGGATCACGGCGCCCGCGATCTTGCCCTGGAGCGCGTTCTCGATCGTCGGCGCGGGCACGCTCGAGATCTGGTCGGCGTTGAGCACGGCGACGTCGTTGGCCGAGTTCTTGGACGAGATCGTCGTGGCGACGCCGGTGATGACTTCCGCGTCGAGCTTGAGGACGTCGCGCGTGAGCGAGATCGTCACGTCATTTTGGTCGGCTGCCACCGCGACGGTGGCACTCGTGTAGCCGATCCGTCGGACCGTCAGCGTGAGCGGTCCATCTGGTGCACGCAGTGCGAAGGCACCGCTATCCGAGGTGGCTGCCCCGAACGTACTGTTGGCGACGCGTACCGTCGCGGCGGGAATCGGCGCTTTGCCGTCAGCGTCGAGGACGTGCCCCGTAATGCGCCGCGATGTTCCTTGGCTCTGCGCTTGGCTCCACGCAACGCTCGACAGCGCCGCGAGGCCAATCGTGAGCACGGCACGTCGCACTCCTCCGACATCGAGTGTCGTCATGCACTACCCCCAGGAGATGGAAATGAACGGTCATAATCGGCCAATAGTGGGCAAATGTTCTTCGCAAATGCAAGAGCCAATTTCATGCTCCTCTAACAGACCATTCACACTTCTCTCATAATGTCAGAACGATGTCAGGACGTCGTCAGGACGAATTACTCAGTGATGAGCTTCTTCATGCTCGGCGCGGTCGCGCTCGTTGGCAGCGCATGTCACCGCGAGCCACGGAAGAGTCAGCCTGCGTACGTCGTCCAGCAGCTCGGGTCGACGACGATTGCGATGCGCTACAATCGGCCATCCGCGCGCGGCCGTGTCTTATTCGGCGGAATCGTGCCCTATGGAGCAGAGTGGTGCCCAGGCGCCGACGAGGCGACGACGTTCGCGACGAGTCGGCGAATCACGTTCGCGGGGCAATCGCTCGCGGCCGGCACCTACAGCGTGTGGGCGATACCGGGAGCGGATAATTGGACTGTCATTTTGAGCCGCAAAGCGCGCGTCTTTCACATACCATATCCGGCAGGCCATGACGCGCTGCGTGTGACCATCGCGCCAACGACTGGACCATTTGAAGAAACCCTCGCGTTCGAGCTGCCAGTCGCTGAATCTGATCATGCCATCTTGGCGCTCCACTGGGGTACGACGGTTATTTCAATACCAATAACGACAAGCCAATAACTCAGTGTTAGCGCTCGAGCTCGTCCTCATTCTCCTCGCGGTCTCCGCCGCGCTTCAGCTCATCGCGGGGAGACTGCGCATACCGCTGCCGGCGCTCCTTGTCATCGGCGGCGGGATCCTGGCGGCGCTTCCGTGGGTGCCGCACGTCGAGGCCTCCCCAGATGTGATATTCCTGATCTTCGTGCCGCCGTTGCTCTATAACACGGCCCAGTCCGCGTCGTGGCGCGAGATTCGCGCGCGCCGCGCCCCGATCTTGAGTCTCGGCGTCGGGTTGGTGATAGCCACCACGATCACGGTCGCGCTCGCCACCCACGCGATCATTCCGGATTTGACATGGGCGTCGGCGTTCGCGCTGGGCGCCATCGTCGCGCCGCCGGACCCGGTCGCCGCCACCGCCGTGCTCCGCCCGCTCGGCGTCTCGCGCACGATCGACACGATTCTCGATGGCGAAGGGCTGGCGAACGATGCCACCTCGCTCATCCTCTATCGCGCGGCGGTCGCCGCCGCGATCAGCGGCACGTTCTCACTCCCGCTGACCGTGATCCGCATCATCGTCGCTGGTGCCGGCGGCATTGCCATTGGCCTCGCGATCGCCTGGGTGGTGCTCTGGCTCATCCGCCACACGACGCGCATCCCCGTGGTCGAGAACACGCTGTCGTTGGTCATCCCGTTCGCGGTCTGGATTCCAGCCGACCGCCTCGGCGCGTCGGCCGTGCTCGCGGTCGTCGCGGCCGGCATCTACCTCGCGCGCGTCGGCCCGCAATCCTTCACCGCCGCCACGCGCATTCAACACGAGTCGATGTGGTCCGTGCTCACGTTCGTGCTCGAGAGCTTGATCTTCATCTTCGTCGGTCTCGAGCTCCCGGTCGTGATTCGCGGCCTGGGCAACTACACGGCGACGAGCGTGTTGCTCGATATCGGCGTCGTCACGCTCGTCTGCATCGTGACCCGACTCGTGTGGGCCTTTCCGAGCGCATCCTATACCCGGCGCAATGACCGCCAGCAGTACAACGTCTGGCCCGAAGTGCTGTTCATCGGCTGGGCCGGCGTGCGCGGCGCGGATTCCCTCGTCATCGCGCTGGCGCTGCCACTCGCGATACCGGGGCGGCCGCTCATCGTGGTGATCACGTTCGGCGTGATCGTCGCGACGCTCGTCGTCCAAGGATTCACGTTCGGGCCCGCCGTGCGACTGCTCAAACTCGGCGGCCGGGGCCAGTCGCGCGACGATCAAGAAGAGGCGAAAGCCTGGATCGCGGCGAGCGATGCCGCGCTCGCGCGCCTCGAGCGCTTCGCGAAGTCACCAGCCGCGCGCGGGCCCGAGGCCGTCGAAGCCGTCGCGCGGCTCCGCGACCTCTATTCGCGCAAGCAGCAGTACTGGACGAAAGGCGGGCGCTCCATCTTCGGCGCGGGATTGCGGAACGAGCACCAGATCGCGCGAGTCCTGGTCCAAGCGGCGCGCAAGGCACTCGACAAGCAGCGCGATCACGGCGACCTCGACGACGCCGTGGTGCGACACGTCGAGCGGTTCTTCGACCTGCAGCTGATGCTGCTCGATTATCCCGAGTGGGATATCGACGGGTCTCCGTTCGAGGCGCTGACGCCGCCACCCACGGCTGACGGCGCGGAGGCAAGCGACGGGTGACGCGTGTGCCACTCGGTCGCCTGCTCGTAGGCGTAGGCGGCGCGCAGCACTGCCGCCTCATCAAAGGGGCGCCCGACAAATTGCATCCCGATCGGCATGCCATCGGGCGAGAACCCGCACGGTACCGAGATCGCCGGGAGTCCTAGCAAATCGAACGGGAACGTATATCGAATCGCGTCATCAGCCGTGTACGGCTTTGGGTATTCGCCGAATGGGCGCGGGGCGAGGGGATAGGTCGGCGAGATGAACACGGCGACGCCTCGCGTCGACCGGGCGTAGTCCCGCTGCAGCAGGCGACGTTTTTGCGTGGCGCGGATGTAATCGACCGCTGGAACAAGCGCACCGGCTTTGATATCTGCACCACTCGCCGCCGGCGGCTTCGCGAGATCGAAATCCGATGGATGCTCACGGAAGAGATGCGCCGCGGCGACGGAGTATTCGCATGCAGCAATCGTATTGCCGACCGCGAGCATCTCGGCGTACGGGGGAATCGTGACGTCGACGATCGTTGCGCCGAGCCGGCGTAAGACATCGACGGCCGCATCGAACGCCGACAGCACGTGCGACTGGCCGACGGTGGCGTACTTGCGATCAACACCGATCGACATCTGGTTTAAGCCCAGGCGCAGATCGGCCAAGTAATCGGGAACGAGGCGGCGCGCGGTTGTCGTGTCCTCGGCGTCATGCCCGGCAAGTATCTGCAACGCGATCGCGCAGTCGGCGACAGTGCGAGTCAGCGGCCCGGGATGATCGAGCGAGTAGAGGCGCGGGAAGATGCCTTCGAGACTGATGCGGCCGTGCGTGGGCTTGAGACCGACCACGCCGCACAGCGCGGCGGGGATGCGCACGGACCCGCCGTTGTCCGATCCGATCGACAGCGGCACCAGCCCCGCGGCGACTTGGGCGCCGCCGCCGGAGCTCGACCCGCCCGGCGAATATTGGGTGTTCCATGGATTGCGAATGCGGCCGAAGTCCGGATTATCGCCGGACTCGCCGTCGGCGAACTTGTTCATGTTCGCCTTGCCAATGATGATCGCGCCGGCTTGCTTGACGCGCCGCACGACGGCGGCGTCGGTCGTCGGGACATTCGTGGTCCGCGACTTCGCGCCGGCGGTTGTTCGGACACCAGCCGTATCGATGTGATCTTTGATCGCCACCGGAATGCCGTGCAGCGGACCCCGATAGCGGCCTTTCGCGATCTCGCCGTCGACGATCTTGGCCTCGGCCAGCGCCGAGTCGGCGAGCAGCGTGATGTAGGTATTGAGCGTCTTGTCGAGCCGTTTCGTGCGGTCGAGCGTGGCCTGAACGATCTCGACACAGGAGACCTGGCCGCGCTGCAGCTCGCGCGCGAGGTCGCCGATCGACATCCACGTGGGGTCGACGCGCATCAGGCGACGTCGGGATCGAAGTCCGACTGCGGCTGAATCGTGGGGTCGATGTCGGCGGTGTAGCGGCTGCCTTTGAGCGAGGCCAGTACGGCCGGGCCTTCGCCGGGCTTGAGCTCGAATCCTCCGAGCTCACGGACGACGACCTGCAGGTCATCCTCGGGGCCCGGCGAGCATGCGGCGAGAGCGGCCAAAGTGATCAACGCATCACGTCGTTTCATAGACGGATAAAATAGCCCTTCACGGCGTTACAGTCTCGTGGCAGGGATATCCCATCAACGAGCGTAACAGAAGGATTCCTTCTGTCGTAGGGTAAGCAGGACTTCCTTCTTTCGGCGCGTGTGAGGCGCGGCAGTCAGTCGCGACAACAGCGCATCACTCTGGAGTTTGCATGAAAACGCTACTGGCGATGATTTTCGTCGCGCTCGCGAGCCATCCGCGCTCCGATGGCGCCATTGTCGGGTGGGTGACCGACAACCGTAACGTCCCTCTTCCCGCCGCCCACGTTGATGTGACTGATAACGAGACGGGGCAGGTGGCAGCCAGTTTGACCGCGGACGACGGCCGTTTCACGGTGACTGGCCTGGTCGTTGGACACCACTATTCCATTCTGACCCGTTGCATTGGGTTCGCCCCTCGCCGCATGGAAGGGGTCGAGGCGATACCGGCCGGCGTCAAGGACGCCGGGCACCTCGCGATTTTCGAGCTTTCTCCGATCGAGGTGCGGATTTCGGCGCGCTGACCGCCGGCGCGTCGTTCGCCCTGTGCGGCCAGAGCACGTTCTCGATGTAGATACTCGTATCGGCTTGGACCCGCAGCGGAGATGCGGGAGCGATCTCGCGTGTCGGTGCGATCGAGAGCAGTACCATGAGCACGAGCCCGTTCATCATTGCGGGCTCGTGTGCACATCGGGTGCCAGGAATAGTGGCGCTAGACGCCGAGTCCTGGTGTCATCCGTGGATGCAACCCTCCGTCACAACCGCTGCGCCCGCGCCACTTTTACCCGTGATTCGGGCGCTTTGACCGCCCCGTCCCTCTTGCCCCCAGGGCCCGAGGGTGCACTTTTACTACTATGACAAGCGCGACACAGCCGGCCCCGGCGAACCGTCCCAGCGACCATTACGTGTCGAACCGGGACGAAAGCGTACGTATGTTTCGCCACGACTGGCTGGAGCGCCTGTCCCACGTCCATCCCATCGTGCCGCACCTGCTCTACGTGCCGGTCATTGTGGCCCTGCTCTGGTGGGCGCCCACCCCGATCCTGGCTACCGCGGGACTCTGGGCGGGCGGGTTGGCCCTGTGGACCTTGGTCGAGTACTTCCTGCACCGACACCTCTTTCATGCACCGGACGAGGTGATGCACGGGACTCACGATATCGTCGCCGGGCTCAAACCGGGGGAGCCGGTGCTGCCGGCGTTACCCTCGTGGCGCCATGTCGTGTACTTCATAATGCACGGTGTCCATCACGAGTATCCCAATGATTCCTCGCGGCTTGTCATGCCTCCCGGCGCGAGCATCCCATTGGCCGTTCTGTTCTACGTTCTCTTTCGCTTGGTGACGGGACCGGCGCTTTCGCCCGCGTTGTTCGCGGGGTTCGTGTCCGGATATCTCGTGTACGATACGGTGCACTACGCCGTGCACCACAAGACGTTGCCCACCGCGTTCGGTCGGTACACGAAATGGCGCCACCAGCGTCACCACTTCCTCGATCCCGACCGGGACTTCGGCGTGAGCTCGCCGCTCTGGGATATCATCATGGGTACGCTCACCCGGCGATGAACTTCGGCAAGGGGTACACATGGCCGGCCCCGCTCAGGGAGTCGGCCTCGGTTCGCGTCCTCGATATCACCGAATGGTTTGGTGAAACGAGTGGTGGCGTCCGCACATATCTGAACGAGAAGGCCGCGTACGTGGCCGACCGGCCGGACTACGCTCAGGTGTTGGTCGTGCCGGGGCAGGAAGACGCGCTCTCGGAGCAGCCGGGCATGCGGTGCTACCGCCTGCGCGGTCCGCACATTCCGACGCAGAAGCCTTACCGTTTCATGCTCGCGACCCGGTCGATCCGGCGGATCATCGAGTCCGAGCGGCCGTCGGTCATCGAGGTCGGGAGCTGCTTCGCGGTACCGTGGATCGTCAAGCGTGCGGCGAAGGCGTCGGGCATCCCGCTCGTCGGGTTCTTCCATGGTAATCTGGCCCGCACCGTCTGCCCGTTCCCCGAACGGGCCAGTGCGGTCACCCGCCGGATCTACGAGACGACCTGGAAGTACATACGCGCGGTCTACGGGCAGTGCGATCTCACGATCTGCGCCTCCGAGTTCGCCGCCGCCGATCTGGCCGCCCACGGCGTCGAGCGCGTGGCGGTCGTCCCACTCGGCGTGGACCTCGCGCACTTCAATCCGCGACGGCACGAAGTCGCGTGCGAGACGCGCGAGGCGCTGGGGTTGCCCACCGACCGCCGCCTCTTCGCGTTCGTCGGCCGGTTCGCTCGCGAGAAAGAGATCGACGTGCTGCTCGAGGCGTGGCCGGAGATCGAGAAGCGTACCGACGCGGGACTGGTCTTGGTTGGCGACGGACATCAACGCCAGCAGGTCGACGCGCTCGCGCGCCGCTCGGACCGCGTCTATCGCCTGCCCTATCAGAGCGACCGCGACGCGCTCGCCAACCTCTTGGCCGCCGTCGACGTCATCGTCTCGCCAGGCTCGGCCGAAACGTTCGGGCTCTGTGCACTCGAGTCGTTGTCGAGTGGGACGCCCGTCCTCGCCGCCGACCGCGGCGGCGTGGCCGAGCAGCTCTCACGCTCGGGGGCTGGGGCGACATTTGCCGCTGGCGAGTCCGAGTCTCTGGCTGCGGCCGCGATCGACCTGATCGAGCGCGACGACCTGCCCATGCTCGGCTTCCGCGGACGCGAGTACGCCGAGCGTGAGCATGAGTGGGCGGTGACGTTCGATCGCCTGTTCGCGCGGTACCGCGAGGTCGCGGCTTAGCGGACGAAGTCGCTCCACGCGAACGGCCCGTAGCGCTGCACACAGAACACCGAGTCGACCGCGAGGTGCGCTCGGTCCACGGCCCGTCGGAGATCGGTCGCCGGGGTCGGATCGTATCCCGGTTGCGGGTCATTGGGGAACACGAGATCGGCCCCGTACAGCAATCGGCGCTCGGGGAAATACACCATCGTCATGCGCTCGCCGTACGGTCCGCCGACCGGATAGAGCTCCAGGCGATTCGCTCCGGCGCCGACCGTCACCTTGCCGGTGATGGGGACGAACTTGGGCGCCTTCCCCATTTTCGTGAGAAACGGGATGCTGCGCGCGTTGACGTAGATGGGTATGCCGAGTGCCATCGCTTCGCGGACGCCGCCCAAGTGCGCCCATGGATCCGATGTCATGACGAGAGCCTTGACTGGCAATCCCGGATAGCGTCGGCGCGCGGTGTCGATGACGTCGTGCAGAAACTGCGCGCTCTGGTGCGCCTCGAAGATCACGAGACCATCATCTTGCCTGACCACGGTCATCGCCCAGAGCTCGGGAATGCGCAGGATGCCGGGTGCGAGCTCGCTTGGCGCCGCGGTCGTCCCCACGCGAATCCTATCTGGCGAGCGCACGCGACTCGCCATGAACTGCGCCCGGGCCGAGTCGGAGATGGCGAACGAGTCCGCGGGCGCGGGTTGGTCGCTCGCGGTCACCGTGTCGATGGTCACATCGCGCAGCGGCTCGCCATCGAGGCTGACCTTGTGCTGCATCGGCCACCACCAACCGCCGGGATGGATCTGCCAGTCGACGTACTCGAACCGGGTGGTCACGTCCCCGAACGGTGCGCGCCGGAAATCTTTGGGGTACGCGCGCACGATCTCGACGACGTCGGGCAGGTGCGTCTCGCGCTCGAGCTCAATGCGCATGTGACCATTGCGCCAGGGAAACTCGACGACATCGAACGTCAGCCCATATCGCTGCTTCGTGCCGACGACGCGCACGCTCGGCGACGAGGCCGCGAGCGCGAGCGCCCGCTCGGGTGAGGCGTTGATCCGGTCCATCCAGTCTTCGTACGAGCTCGCCGACCCACTGGCCATCACGGAATCGCTGAGCACCGCGACTTGTTGGCCGCCGAACCCGGTGTTCAGCGGCTGGCTCGTGAGCCGAAGGTGCCCATCGGCGGCATCATAGAGCGCCGCGAAACGCGCATAGAACGTCCGCCAGGGTCCGTCCGCGCGCTCGGCGTTGCCGAGGAGGAACGTGTGCTGAATGCCGACGATCCGGACGGTGCGGGCCGGCTCCGGGCCCATCGCGTGGCGGGCCGAATCGACGAGTGCGAGTTGGAGCAGCAGACAGAGCATGGGGCCCATGATGCGGCCCCGGCATGCTCAGGCGGGACGTGTCTTGTTGCGAGCGGCGGAGATTCCGATGCGAACGGGCGTGTCGTCGTACTGGTCATGGCGCTTGACCCAGTCCATGAGATTGAACCCGGGGCCGGTTTCGTTCCGCCCTTTTGGCGTCAGGTCGAGGTAATTGTACGCGCCGACCAGCTTCTCGTCGCCGCGACCAAATGTCGAGTACGTGTGGTAGATATCGCCGGCTTCGTCCATGTAGAACACGCTGTCGCCCGACGCTTCATCCATCCCAGCGGGGGCCTCTGGGTGCAACATGTAGTTGTACATCGCCGGCTCGCCTTTTCGGAACGATACGCCGTAGTCGTAGTTGAAGTCGCTGTGGAAGGACGATACCCACTTGAAGGTCCATCCCATGCGCTTCCGGTATGCCTCGATTTTCCCGATCGGTGCGCGGGACACCGAGACGAATGACACATCGTGGTGCTCGAGGTGCACGCGTGCGCCATCGATGTGATCGGACTTGAACGAGCATCCCGTGCAGCCCTCGGCCCAGTCGGGGCCGAACATGAAGTGCTGCACGATCAACTGGCTCCGGCCGTCGAAGAGATCGGCGAGCGTTTCTTTCGCGCCGTTCGGTGCCTCGAACACGTAGGTCTTCTCGATCTTGACCCACGGCAGCTCGCGACGTTGGCGACTGATCTCATCGATCTGGCGGGTGATCTCTTTTTCTTTCGCGAGCAGCAGCTTGCGCGCGACGATCCATTCTTCGCGCGACACAATAGGGTGGCTGGGCATAGCTCGTATTTAACCCAACGGTTAAGCGCATGTCAAGCTTAGCCGCGAGCGAAACCGATGATTATTGCACGTTGACTCGCGCTTAACCTTCGTAGACATTGCCCGTCCAGCACGTCGGCGACTGTCCCGCCGTTGACACTGTCAACATATACACTGGGAGATTCCGCTCGACGACGCTTGCGCGTGCGACTCAGCCATCTCCCGTCCATCAAGGAGATCACTGCATGGCTGAAACCAGAGGAGAAGGACATCAGCGTTGGCGCACGGAGTTGACGACCTTCATTTGCTTCACGGTCCTATTCTCGTTCTCCCCAATCGCGGCCCTGTATCTGATGCGTCTGGCCGTCGGGTATAGTTCCACGATTCCAGAACTGGCAACCGATGGCGGAGTGCTCACGATTGTCATCAGTCTTGCGGCGGAGTCGATATCGCGAGTGGTCGGGAGCGGCCAGAAGTGGCGCGAGGTAAAACTCGCCTCCGCAGCATTATCAGCGTGGGTCATCCTGTGCGGGTCCACGTTCTATGCGCTCCGTTACGTCCAGCGACCGACGAACTCCGTCTTTTACGCACGCGTGTGCCTCCTACTCATCATCGCCAGCTTGACGAACGCAACCCTCTGCCGATTTCTCCCACAAGGAGACTGAAATGACAAGAACAGATCTCATGATTTGCGCGCTCATTGGCCAGGCGGTAGGCGTCATGGGCGGATTCGTGTGCGTGGCCATTATGTTCAGGCGTCGCGCGAAGGAACGGCGGGAAAGGGTCGAGCGCGACGCGGGACAGTCGCTTATTCCGCCTGCAGCGCGCGGGCCGGATCGACGCGACTGGCATGGCGCGCCGGCAGGTAAGCCGCGATGAGCGCGACGGTGAGTAAGGCCACACATGCAGACACGAGCGCGAGCGGGTCTGTCGGGCTCACCTGAAAGAGCAAAGAAGAGATCACGCGGGACGCCGCGAGCGCGCCGGCGAGACCGACGGCGGCGCCCAAGGCGGAGACGGTCATGGCGCGGCGCAACACTTCGCCTCGCACTTGTCCCGGCGTGGCGCCGAGCGCCATGCGGACGCCGATCTCGCGGGTTTGCTCGCGCACCGTGGTCGCCATGATGCCGTAGAGGCCGAGTGCGGCCAGTGCGAGCGCGACGAAACCGAACATCGAGAGGAGCAGGGCGCTGAGCCGCGGTTGGGCCAGCGGGCCGGCGAGGAAATCGTCCATCGTCTGCGTCCGCCACACTGTCACGTCCGGCTCGACTTCCGCGATGGCGCGGCGGATCGCCGGCACTATGGCGGCAGGGTCGGTCGCCGACCGGAGCGCGACCATTCCCTGCCAGTAGAATTGACGATACGGCATGGTTACGGTCGGGGTTGCCTCGCGCAGCGCTCGGTAGTGAATGTCGTCCGCGACTCCGACTACCGTGCGCCAGGTCGTATCGGACTTAAAGAATCGCAGCCGCTTACCGATCGGATCCTGCCCGGGCCAAAACAGCCGCGCGGCCGCTTCGCTCACCACCACGACCTGGGGCGCGTCCTCGCGGTCCGTATCGAGGAACCCGCGCCCGCGGACGATGGGGATACCCAGCGTGCGGAAGTAGTTGGCGTTGCCGACCTCCATTGGTACGAGCGGCAGCGCGTTGTTCTCCGCGCGCGACCTCCCCTCGATCTCCCATACCCCCGTCCAGACGTTCGCTCCGAGAAACGGCGGAATGAGAACCGGCGTCACCGCCGTGACGCCGGGCAGCGCGGTCAATCGCCGGTTCATCACGTCATATACGTTGAGAACGGTCGACAGCGTGTCCATGAATCTGACTGGATACGTCACCTGCAAGAACATGAGATGCCCTGGCGTATACCCGAGCCGGATCGTCTCCAGCCGGCGCAGGCTTCTCGCGAGGAGCGCGGCGCCTGAGAGCATGATCAGCGCGAGCGCAACCTGGGACGCGACCAGCAGCTGGCGTGAGCGCCCCCGTTGCCGCGAAGCCATACCGGATCGCGCGTCCTCGCGCAGCGTCGCCGCTGGCCTCCCTCGGGCCGCCGCAAGCGCCGGAAGCATGCCGAACAGCAGCACCGTCACGAGCGCCACGACGATTGTTGCCAGCACCGGAGCACCGGCCACCCGCAGCGCATCGAGGCGCGGTAACTCCGAAGGCGCCGCGATGATCAACACCCGGCGCGCCACGTCAGCCAGCGCCAGGCCGAGCACGCCACCCATGATCGCGAGCAGGCAGTTCTCGAGCAGGAGCTGACGCACGATATCCGCTCCACTGGCCCCCAAGGCCAGCCTCACCGCGATCTCGCGCGCTCGCGTCGTCGCGCGCAGGAGCAGGAGGTTGCCGACGTTGACGCAGACGATCACGAGGAGGAGTCCAACAGCAGCGGTCATCACCATCAACGCCGTCCGCGCATTCCCAACGACCGCCGCGCGGAGCGTTCGCACATCGGACCCCGTGACATTAACAGGGGTCGGCAGCTGCTGGTCCATCTGCCGCACGGCGGCGAAGAACTCGGATCGAGCCGCCGCGGCCGTGGCACCGGGTGCCAAGCGCGCAATGACATCGACGTCGCTGCTTCCCCACTGCGGCCTCCAGCCATCGGTCCCCGTCGGGTAGTCGAGCCCCGGCGGCGCGACGCCCACGATGGTGAGCGGCGTTCCGGTGAACCCCTCTGTCAGACGATGGCCAATGATCCGCGGGTCGCCACCGAACAGCCGTTGCCATCCGCCGTAGCTCAGGACGAGCACACGCGAGGTGCTATCATCGTCGGCTCGAAGCAGGCGACCGAGCGCTGGACGCGTGCCGAGGACCTCGAAGAAGTTGCCAGTGACCTGGGTTTGGGACAGCACGATGGGGCGATCGCCGTCGCTCAGCGCAAAGGGGAACGTGCCCCAGTGCACGATGCCCGCCATACTGCTCACGGTTCGCATTGCCTTGCCGAGCTGCGGCAACTGCCGCGGAGACATGCCCACATCGACGCCCCCCACGTCGAGCGTGCGCGGGAGGATGATGCGGTCCTGGTCCAGGACCGGCAGCCGTTGCACGAGCACGGCGTTGAACACCGTCCACATCGCGGACGCCATGCCGATCCCGACGCCCAGGATCAGCACCGCCGTGATCGAAAACGTCGGGTTCCGCCTGAACCCACGGATCGCGATCTGGACATTACGCCACATCAGTCCCCCTGAAGAGCACGAGCCGGATCGACGCGACTCGCGTGGTACGCCGGCAGATACGCCGCGACCGCTGCCACGCTCAACAGCACCGCACATGCTCCCACGAGCGCGATCGGGTCAGTTGGGCTGACCTGAAAGAGCAACGAAGCGATCACGCGTGAGGCCGCGAGCGCGCACGCGAGACCAACGCCGGCGCCGACGAGCGAGATGATGAGCGCGCGGCCGAGCACCTCGCCGCGTACGCGGGAAGGCGTGGCACCCAACGCCATGCGCACACCGATGTCGCGGGTCTGTTCGCGGACGGCCGAGGCCATGATCCCGTAGAGGCCGATGGCCGCGAGTGAGAGCGCGACGAGGCCGAACGTCGAGAGCAGCAATGCGCTCATACGCGGCTGAGCGAGCGGCTTCGCCAGATAGTCGTCCATCGTGTGCGCCATCCAAATCGACGCGTCGGGATCACCCTCGCGGATCGCGCCGCGAATCGCGGGAAGCAGCGCTTTGAGGCTCGTCGCACTGCGGAGCGCGAAGCCTCCCTGCCAGATGTACTGTCGGTACGGCACGTAGACCATTGGCGTCGCCTGACGCAGTGAGCGCCAGTGCGTGTCGCCTACGACGCCGACAACGGTCCGCCACTGCTTGGCCACATCGGCTGCCGACCGAATACGCTTCCCAATGGGATCCTGACCCGGCCAGTACCGACGCGCGATGGCGGCGCTCACGATCACGACGGGCTGACCACGCTCGTCGTCTGTAGCCGAGAAGGCGCGGCCCCGGAGGATCGGGACGCCGAGTGTCCCGAAGTATTCGGATCCGACCGCGTCTATCGGCGTCATGGGATTGCGGGCCGCCTCGTCGGGCGTCTCGCCTTCGGCTTGCCAGACACTGGTCCAGAAGTTCGGACCCATCAAGGGCGGGATGATCGTCGGCGACAGTTCCGTCACTCCTGGCAATGCACGAATCCGCGGCTCGATCTTGTCCCACAACCCGAAGGGCGAGTTGGGGTACTTCGCGAACGGGACCGTGGCCGTGAGCACGGACAGGTGATCCGTGCGAAATCCGAGATCGAGCGACTGGAGACGCTCGAGGCTGCGCGACAAAAGCCCCGCTCCCGCCAGGAGCACGAGCGCCAGGGCGACCTGGGAGCCCACGAGCATCTGCCGCACCCTCCGCCGTTGCCGCGTCGAGACCCCCCCGCGAGTGTCGAGCTTGAGCGGCGAGACCGGGTTGCGCCGCACAGCCACGAACGCCGGAGCGACACCGAAGAGGAGCAACGACAGGAACGCCACCAAGACGGCCGCACCGACCGGCGCACCCGACACGCGGAGCGCATCCAATCGCGGCAGCTCGGCGGGAGCGGCCCAGATCAAAGCGCGACGGGCAGTCTCGCCCACCACCAGACCCAGCACGCCACCGGCCGCCGCGAGCAGCGTGTTCTCGATCACGAGTTGCCGAACCGTATCGGCGTACGTGGCACCAAGCGCTCGCCGCACCGCGAGCTCTCGTGCACGGGCGGCGGTGCGCAGCATCAGCAAGTTGCCGACGTTGATGCACACGAGCGCCAAGAGCAGGCCGACGGCGGAGACCAACAGGAGGAGAACGGGATGCACATCTCCGACGACGGCCGCATCGAATGTGCGGATCGCGTCGCCGCCAACGGTCAGCGTCGCTGAATTGGCCAGGTCGCCGGAGCCGTTGGGGTGCACTTCTCGAAGGATCTGCTCGCTGAGAGAGCGAAATTCGGTACGGGCCATGGCGGACGTGGCATTGGGAGCGAGGCGCGCGACAACGTCCAGCGATTGCAGCCACGGCAATGTCATCCAGTAATCGCTGCCGGCAGGAAAATCGATACCGGGCGGAGCCACCCCGACGATCGTGTACGTCACCTGCAGCTGCGTCTGGACGAAGTGGCGGCCGACGACCCGCGGATCCCCGCCGAAATGTCGTTGCCAAGCGTCGTAGCTGAGCACCATGACGCGCGACAAGCTATCGTCCGTCGGCCCCAGGAGCCGTCCGAGCACCGGCTTGGCATCGAGCACCTGGAAGAACTGCCACTGCACTTGCGACCCCATGAGCGGCAACATGTGATCGCCATCCATCATGGGCCACTGCAACGGCCCGCCGTGCGCGTAGCCGGCCACCGCGCTCATCGTCCGACTGTCGCGTCGCATCCGGTCCACGTCCGGGGGCAAGAACGCGATATCGACGCTGGCCTGGTCGAGCACTTGAGGGAACACGACGCGTTGTGCGTCGTTGACCGGGAGGGGCCGAAGCAATACCGCGTGGAACACCGTCCACATCGCGACGGCCATGCCGATCCCGACGCCGAGGATCAGTACGACGCTCGCCGTGAACGTTGGGCTCCGACGGAACCCTCTCAGCGCGATGCGCGCCTCCTGCCAGACTCGACTCATACGCTCCCGCCGCTGTTCGTGGGACCGCAACTCGCGTTGTACCTCGCCCAGATCGCCCAACCGTTCGCGCGCCGCCCGCTCGGCCTGTTCTCGCGTGTATCCCTGCGCGAGATAGTCGCGCACGCGCATCTCCAGGTGAAAGCGCAGCTCTTCATCATCGACCCACACACCTATTCCCCTTGCAGTGCCCGCGATGGATCGACGCGACTCGCGCGATACGCCGGCAGGTACGCCGCGAGAGCCGCAACCGCCAGCAACACAACGCACGCTCCGAGCAACGCGACCGGGTCGGTGGGGCTCACCTCGAACAGCAACGAGGCGATCACGCGCGATCCCGCCAGCGTACCCACGACCCCGACGGCGGCGCCGCCGAGGGAGACGAGCATCGCGCGCCGGAGGACCTCGCCGCGCACGCGTTGCGGCGTCGCGCCGAGCGCCATGCGGACGCCGATGTCGCGAGTTTGCTCGCGGACGGCCGAGGCCATGACGCCGTACAGTCCCACCGCGGCGAGCACCAACGCGACGAGCCCGAACAGCGAGAGTATGAGCGTGCTCAATCGCGGACCGGCCAGCGGACCCGCGAGCAAATCGTCCATGGTCACGGCGTCCCACACGCTGACCTTCGGATCGCCTTCGGCAACGGCTCGCCGTATCGACGGCAGCAAGGCGGCAGGAGTCAGGGCGCTGCGCAGCAGGATATTGCCTTGCCAGAAGTACTGGCGGAACGGCAAGAAGACGCTCGGTGTGGCCTCGCGTAGCGTGCGATAATGGATGTCAACCGCCACACCCACCACGGTGCGCCACACGGTGTCATGCCGAAAGCGGAGTCGTTTGCCGATGGGATCCTGGCCGGGCCAGAACATGTGCGCAACCGATGCGCTCACGACCGCCACCTTCGGAGCGTGCTCTCCATCAGCGTCGACGAAACCCCGACCACGGACGATCGGAGTGCCGAGCGTGCGAAAGTACTCGGAACCCCCGGACTCTATGGGTACCAAGGGATACGCATCGGCCTGCTCAGCGCTTTGCCCTTCGACCTCCCAAGGACCCGTGAACACGCTCGGCCCCAAAAAAGGCCCGACCTCGACCGGCGTTAGTGCCGTCACCCCGGGCAGCGTACGAAGGCGGGGCGCCACTCGGTCATACACCGCGAGAAGGTCCGCCATCGTTTGGATGTCGGTTGGAAGGATCAGGTCCAGCATCATCAGATGGTCGGCCTGGTACCCGAGCGGAAGTCTCTCGAGTCGAACGAGGCTTCTCGTCAGGAGTCCGGCGCCGGTCAGCATGATGAGGGCGAGCGCGACTTGCGACGCGACCAGCGCGTGGCGCAGGCGACGGCTGTGTCGCGTGACGCCGCCGGATCGCGCGTCAATCCGGAGTGGCGATGCGGGGCTTCGGTGAACGGCGGCAATCGCTGGCGCCAAACCGAACAGCAGGACGGCGAACACTGCGATGGCGGCCGCCGGACCGATCGGGGCCCCCGCTGCCTGGACGACGTCGAGATTCGGAATCTCCCGAGGCGCGGCGGCAATCAAGCCTCGATCCGCGGCCGCCGCCACGACGAGACCCAGGCCACATCCCGCGACCGCGAGGATGGCGCTTTCGACGACGAGCTGACGGAGAATATCGCCGGCCGTCGCGCCGAGCGAGCGACGCACCGCCAGCTCGCGGCCGCGGGTCGTCGCGCGAAGCAAGAACAGGTTGCCGACGTTGACGCACGCGATCAGCAACAACAGCGCGACCGCCGCGGTCACGACAATGATCGTCTGTCGCGCATCGCCGACGATGGCTTCGCGGAGTGTTTTGACATCGGCGGCTACGACGTTGTATACGCCCCCGCGCTGCTTGTTGATCTCGCGCTCCGCGGCCAGAAACTCCGATTGGGCCGCGCCCGCAGTGGCCATTGGCGCGAGGCGGGCGACGAGGTCGACCCAGAAGGTGAACTGGGGCGGTTCCCAGCACTCGACGCCGAGGGGGTAGTCGAGTCCGGGTGGCGCCACTCCGACGATCGTCAACCGAACCTTGCTGTACGGATCAAAGAGATGGCGGCCGATGATCGCCCGATCGCCGCCAAATTGACGGCGCCACACACGGTAGCTCAGCACCAGCACGTGGGAGGTGCTGTCGTCCTCCGGCTGGAGGAGCCGTCCGATGAACGGCCGCGCGCCAAGGACCTCGAAGAAATTCCCGGTGACCTGCGCCTTGGACATCTCGACCGAGCGGTCGCCATCCTTGAACGCCGACTGCACCGCGCCCCAATGGGCAAATGACGCTATCCCACGCATCGTGCGCGACGATCGCGCGAGTTGCAGTGCTTCCTGGGGCGACATCGAGAGGTCGACACCGGCGGCGTCTCGCGCGCGCGGTTCGATGATGCGATCCTGGTCAGCGACCGGGAGCGGACGCATGAGCACCGCCGACGTGACGGCCCACATCGCCGACGCGACACCGATGCCAATGCCGAGGATCAGCACCACAGTCACCGTGAACGTCGGGCTCCGCCGGAATCCCCGCAGCGCCAGTCTCGCGTCCTGCCAGAGTCGACTCATGATCTATTCCCCTTGCAGCGCCCGAGCCGGGTCGACCCGGCTCGCATGAGAGGCCGGCAGGTACGCGGCGATCGCCGCGACGACCAGCAATACCCCGCACGCGCCGAATAGCGCCACCGGATCTGTTGGACTCACTTCAAAGAGCAACGAGGCGAGTACGCGACTGGCCGCGACTGCGAGGGCAATCCCTAGGGCCGCCCCGCCGAGGCACACCAGCAAAGCGCGGCGCAGCACGTCCGCGCGCACTCGGCCCGGGGTGGCTCCAAGCGCCATGCGGACGCCGATGTCGCGAGTCTGCTCGCGTACGGCCGAAGCCATGATCCCGTATAGTCCGATTGCGGCGAGCGCCAGGGCGACGAGGCCGAACCCCGAGAGCAGCAATGAGCTGAGTCGCGGTTCGGCGAGTGGCTCGTCGAGATACTGGTCCATCGTCTGCACAGACCACAGCGTCAGGCTCGGATCGGCGTCAGCGATGGCTCGCCGGACGGCGGCCTGCGACACGCTCGCGGTCGAGCGCATCACCAACGCGCCCTGCCAGTTAAACTGGCACCACGGCAGGTAAATCATTGGCGTCGATTGGCGCATGACGCGGAGATGCGTGTCGCCGACGACACCGACGACCGTCCACCAGTTGCTCTTGTCGTAGCGAATCCGAATGCGCTTGCCGATCGGGTCCTGACCGGGCCAGTACCGGCGCGCGGCTGCCTCGCTCACGATCGCGACCAGAGGTCCGCCGTTGCGATCCGTGTCCAGGAACGCGCGACCGCGCAGGACTGGCACGCCGAACGCGCGGAAGTAATCGGGACCCGCGACCTCGAGCGGTGTGGTGGGGTTCGCCTGGGTCTCCGACGCCGGCTGGCCCTCGGCCTCCCACGTGAGCGCATACATGCCCGGTCCGACGAACGGCACAAACATCATCGGCGACACGGCGGTGACACTCGGGATGGCCTTCAGGTCCGCGACAACCTTGTATACCGACACCAGATATCCGAGCCCCGTGTCGGACGGGGACATCATGAGGTTGACGACTGTGACGTGATCCTTCGCGTAGCCGAGGTCGAGGTGTTGGAGTCGCGCGAGACTGCGGAGGAGAAGGCCGGCGCCGGCGAGCAGCACAAGCGCCAGCGAAACCTGCGAGGCGACCAGCCACTGTCGGACGCGCCGGCGTTGCCGGGTCGTGGTTGCCGCGCGCTCATCGAGGCGCAGCGGGCGATTGGCCGCGGTGAGCGCGGGCAACACGCCGAATATGAGTACGGTCAGCAGGGCGAGCGTCACCGCCGTCGCGACCGGAGCGCCGGAGAAGCGGACGACGTCCAGGCGCGGCAGTTGTGCCGGAGCGAGTGCAACGAGTATGCGGCGCGCGAGCTCACCGAGCCCGAGTCCCATCAGGCCACCGGCGAGGCCAAGGAGCGTACTCTCGATGAGCAGCTGTCGGACGATATCGGCGTATGTGGCACCCAGAGAACGGCGCACGGCGATCTCACGAGCGCGGCCGGCGGCGCGCAGCAGGAGCAAGTTGCCGACGTTCACACACGCAATGAGCAGCAGCAGACCGACGGCCGCCGTCAGCACGACCACTACGGGCTTCGCGTCCGCCACGACGCCCTGGCGTAACGTGCGCACGGTGGCGCCGGCGACCCTCACTGGCATTTGATGGCGGCTGAACAAAGGCGCGGCCGCCGCGAGAAACTCCGCTCGAGCCGCTGCCGGCGTGGCCCCTGGAGCGAGCCGCGCCACCACGTTCAACGGATATCCCCCACCGGCAAGCACGGGAACCCATGCCTCGACGCCCACCGGGTAGTCGAGCCCGGGTTGTGCGACGCCGACGATCGTGTAGAACAAGCCATCGTACGGCAGCAGCAGGCGGTGACCGATCACCGACGGATCGCCATTGAAGCGGCGCCGCCAGGCATCATAGCTCAACACGATCACGTGTGACTTGGAGTCGTCGGTCGGTTGCAGCAAGCGGCCGAGCGCGGGTTTCGCGCCTAACAGATCGAACAGATTCCCGGTGACGAGCATCCATGCGAGCACCATGGGGTGATCGCCGTCGAGCAGCAGGGTGGGCGAGGGACTGGACCAGTGCACAATGCCCGCGACGTCGTGCGTTGTCCGGCTCGACCGGCGGAACTCATCGATCTCGTTCGGCTGGAACGAGATCTCAACACCCGACTGATCGAGCGCGCGCAGCAGAACGACGCGATCAGCGTCCCGTACGGGGAGTGGTCGGAGCAGGACCGCGTTGAACACCGTCCACATCGCCGTGGCCATGCCGATCCCCACGCCGAGGATCAGCACCGCGGTCACCACGAACGTCGGGCTCCTGCGGAACCCGCGCAGCGCAACCCGCGCATCCTGCCAGAGCCGATTCATACGCTACGCCATGGCAGGCGCCGCACGCAGCACCTGGGCGATCGCGTTGGTGTACCGGAGCCACCCCTCGACCTCGTCGCGGAGGTGCTTGCGACCCGGTACGGTGATGGTATAGAACCGGGCGCGGCGCTTGTTCTCCGATAGCCCCCACGACGAGCGGATCAGGCCCTTGTCCTCCAGGCGCCGGAGGGCCGGATACAGCGAACCCTCCTCGATCCGTACGACGTCGCCGGCCGTGTCCTCGACCCAGCGCGCGATGCCGTATCCGTGCGTCGGGCCGGTGAGCAAGGCCTTGAGGATCAGGATTCCGAGCGTGCCCTGTGGTAGATCCATCGCTGCTCCCCTGTCACGTCTAGGGGTACGGTAGCACAAAGAAACCCTCGGGGCAATCGGGCCGTCTTACCGACCATGAACGAACTCATTGAAGGCCGATTCCGTGTAGTCCGGCAACTCGAAGGCGGCGGGATGTCAGCCGTCTTCCTCGCCAAGGATGAGTCGCTCGGGCGATCCGTCGTCATTAAAGTCCTGCCGAACACGATGGCCACGCCGGACGCGCTCGAGCGCTTCCGGGCCGAGATCGCGCTGGTCGCGACCTTCACGCACCCGCAGATCGTCCCGGTGCTCTCGGCCGGCGAGCTCAATGGATTGCCGTACTTCGTCATGCCCTATGTCGATGGCGAGTCGCTGCGGCAGCGACTGACCCGTGGCCCGCTCTCGGTCCGCGAGGCCGTGAGCATTTTGATCGACGTCGCGCGGGCGCTCGCGTTCGCGCACGAGCGCGGCGTCGTCCATCGCGATATCAAGCCCGACAACATTCTCCTGACGGCCCACTCGGCCGTCGTCACCGACTTCGGTGTCGCGAAATCGCGCACCCGCGCGCCGATGACGAGCGAAGGCACGTCCCTCGGCACGCCGACCTACATGGCGCCGGAACAGATCGCGGGCGACGAGGTCGACCCGCGGACGGACCTCTATGCGCTCGGCGTCGTCGGATACGAGATGCTCGTGGGCGCGCCGCCGTTTGCCGGTCCGACGGTGCGGAAGCTCATGACCGCGCATCTGACCGAAACGCCCCAGCCCATCACGCGCCGGCGGTCTGACGTTCCTCCCGACATCGAGCGGATGCTTCTCCAGTGCCTGGCCAAGGAGCCGGCCCAGCGGCCACGATCCGCCATGGACGTCGTGCGCGCGCTGCAGGAACCGGCGGCGCCGCCACGCGCGACAGTCACGCTCGCCGATGTCCGCGGCGGCGTGCGGGGACTGATCCGGGCGCCGAGTGTCACCGTCTACGCGCTCATCTGCCTCGCACTCGGTACGGGCGCGATGACCGGTGTCTACAGCGCGATCGACCGTGCGCTGATCCAGCCGCTCCCGTTCACCCACGCACGCGAGCTGGTCACCATCTACCGCAAGGCGCTCCGCTTCGATACGAGCCCGCTCTCTCCGCCCAACTTTCTGGACCTCGGCCGCTCGCTGCACGAGTTGCGCGATCTCGCGGCAGTCGACCAGACCTCGGGGCTCGTGACCCTACCCGACGCGGCCGAGCGTCTCAACCTCATGCGGGCCAGCGGGAACACGTTCTCGGCGCTCGGCGTGTCCCCATCCCATGGCCGGCTGCTCGACAGTGCGGACGCCGCAGCGGATGCGCCCGTCGTCGTCCTCAGCCACGAGCTGTGGCAGACGCGGTTCGGGGCCGACACCACGCTCATCGGACGGACGATCGTGTTGGACGGGCGGTCGCGGACCGTCGTCGGTGTCCTCCCGCCGGAATTTCGCCTGCCGCATGGGGACCGCCGACTCGAGGCCGATGTATGGATTCCTTTGGTCTTCACGCAAGCTGAACTGCATTCGCGCGGGTGGAATTTCCTCTGCGCGTTCGGCCGGCTCGCCCCCGGGGCGAACGTGCGCGACGCCGATCGCGAGTTGGCGGAGCGCTTCGCCGACATCGCGAAGATCTATCCGGACTGGCGCGAAGAATCGATGCGGGCCGTGGCGATGCAGGCCGATGATGTCGCCCACGTCCGAGGACCCCTCCTGCTGCTGCTCGGGGCCGTCTCGTTGGTTCTCTTGGTCGCGACGAGCAACGTCATCTGCCTGCTCCTCGCCCGTGGCGTTCACCGCCAGCGAGAGTACGCCGTCCGCGCCGCGCTCGGCGCCACCCGGTGGGACGTCGTGCGTCCGGTCCTCGTCGAGAGCCTCGCGTTAGCGGTATCGGGCGTCGCGCTCGGCATCGGACTCGCGTGGATCGGCATTCGAGCCACCGGCGTGCACCTCTCGGAAGACCTGCCGCAACTCTCCAACGTGTTCGTCGGCGTCCGCGCGATCCCCTTCGCGCTCCTGCTGTCGGGGCTCATCGCGGTGCTCGCCGGCGCACTGCCGGCCTGGCGCGGCACGCAGGTCGACCCGCAGGATGTCTTGCGCGGCGGACGTGGCGGAGGGGCGGGCCGAAGTGCCCGGCGCGCGTTCGGTACGCTCGTGGTCGTCGAGGTCGCACTATCACTCATCCTCGTCATCGCCGCGGGACTCGTCCTCAAGGCATTCACGCGACTGCTCCAGCAAGACCCGGGCTTCGATCCCACTCACGTGCTGACGCTCGAGACCGCGATCTCGCCCGTGGCCTATACGACGGGCACGTCCGTGCAGCGCTTTCTGGATCCGTCGATCGATGCCATCGCTCGTGTGCCGGGCGTCGTCGCGGTCGGTGCTATCTCCGAGCTGCCGTTTCGGACCTGGGGCGTCAATACCGGCGCCCGTTATGAGGGGCGCCCGAACGATGTGACCACGCGCCTTCCGGTCGTCGAAGTCCGCGACGTGACACCCGGGTTCTTCGGTGTCACGCAACAGCGCCTCCTCGCGGGACGATTGCTGCTCGATGCGGACGTCCAGGAAGGGGAGCCGAAGGTGGTCGTCGTGAATGAGGCCTTGGTGAAGCGCGACTTCCCCGGCGAAAACCCGATCGGCAAGCGGTGGTACACGACCGACTCCACGCTCGCGACCATCGTCGGCGTCGTCACCACGATCAGGAACACTGGGCCCATCAGCGAGCCACGCGCCGAGTTCTATATCCCGTACCGCTCCGCGTCAGTGTACAACATCATGGTGCGCGTGCGTGGGGACCCGCGAAGCGTGAGCCGCAGTGTCGCGGCCGCGATCCGCGCCGTCGACCCCCGGGCCGCTGTGACACGCGTCATGCCGATGCACGACCTCATTCGCGACAGCGTTCGGCGCCAGCGATTTTTCCTGGTCGCGATCGGGCTCTTTGCCGGCATCGCGGTCGTCTTGGCGGGAGCGGGGTTGCACGGGGTATTGAGCTACGCTGTCGCACAGCGCACGCGCGAGCTGGGCATCAGAACAGCGCTCGGCAGCACGCCCGCCCGCACGATCGGGTTGGTCGTGAACGGCGGGCTCCGGCTGATCGCCATCGGGGTCGTGTGCGGATTGGCCGCGAGCGCGCTCGTCACTCGCGTGCTCGCGGCCAACCTCTACGGACTCAGTCCACTCGACACACCCACGTGGTTGCTCGCGACCCTTGGGCTCGTCGCATTAGGCCTCCTGGCCACCCTGCTGCCGTCGCTTCGGGCGGCAGCAGTAGACCCGATGTCGGCCATGCGCGCGGAGTGACTAGTTGACCCCGAGATGCCCCTTGCAGTCGGCGATGAGCTTGGCCGAGTCATACCCCACACCTTCTTTGAAAACTGTCGTGACTTTGTGAATGACCGCGGGGTCAGAAGCCAAGTCGCCGTCGAGGACGACGAGATCGGCGGATTTCCCGCGCTCGATCGAGCCGAACTTGTCGTACGCCCCGAGCACCTTGGCGCCGTTCGCCGACATGATCTGCACGATTTGCGGCGCCGTGAAGCCCCCTTCGGCGAGTAATTCGTACTCGCGCTGATCGCCGAGGCCCGGCGGTGTGCCGATACCGGTCGGATCGCTGCCCGCGACGAGGAAACCTCCGGCGTCGTAGAATCCCTTCTCGAACGCCTCCGCGTTCTTGATGGCCTCGGTGTGGAACGGCCACGAGCCACCGGAGTCGATGTGTGCGCGCACTTGCAGGAATAGCGTGCGCAGATCCGGCGACATGAGGTCCGGCAACCGCGGATCATACGGGCGGTTCGGGAGCAGCATCTCGAAGACGTCGAGCGTCGAGGTCATCGACACTTTGTGGTCGATCATCTTCTTGTAGACCGCCTTCGCCGTCGCGGCATTCGGCGAGGCGTTGGCCACGGTGGCGAGGCTGCCCGCCGGGCAGGCGTCCGGCGTCTTCGATGCGTCGAAATCCGTCGCGGTCGCGTATCCATGCTCGAGATTGTCGATACCGAGATCGACCGCTTCTTGATACGTCACGGAGCAGAGATGGCCGGTGACTTTCAGGCCCTTCTTGTGCGCCTCCTGGATCGCGGCCCCGAGCTCGGCGCGGTGAATGTCCGTATACGCCTTCAGCCAGGTCGCGCCTTGGGTAGACCAGTAGTCGACGAACTCCTTGGCCTGGTCGGGCGTGTTGAGCACGGCCATGATCCCGGCGCCATTCGGGCCGTTGCCCGTGATGTATGGGGCCGTGATGTAGATGCGGGGGCCTGCTGCTTTGCCCTCGTCGATCTCGCGTTTCGTCGTGATGTCTTCGTAGGGCGAGATCGATCCCGCGGTGCGGATGGTCGTCACGCCCGAGCCCAGGTACAGTCGCGGCCCCGAATAGCTATCCATTATCTCGCGGCCGCCTACGGCGAAGTAGAACAGGTGGTCGTGCATGCCGACGAGGCCAGGGATCACGGTGCTTCCGTGCAGGTCGATCGTCTTCGCCCCCGCGGGCACCGGCACACTCGCCGCTGGGCCGACCTGCGCGATCTTCCCGCCCTGGATGATGATGGTCTCGTTTTTCACCGGAGCCGCGCCGGTCCCATCGATCACGGTCGCGTTGGTGAGCGCGACCACCGGGTCCGCGACCGTCACGTATGCTTTCGCGCCGCTCGGCTGCTGCGCCGCCAGGCTCGATGCGAGTCCCAAACTGAGTAGTACCCACTTACTCATCTTCACTCCACAGTGTAAGAGGTCATCATTCCAGCGGTCAGGTGCTCCGCAATGTGACAATGCAGCATCCAGCGACCGGGGTTGCTGAGGTCCAACAGAATGTCGACCACCGCTCCGGCCGGCACCAGTACCGTGTCCTTCCACACCAGATTTTGGTTCGCGACACCGTTCACCGCTAGTACCAGAAACCGTTGCCCATGCGCGTGAATCGGATGTTGCATCCCGTGCAACGTGCCGCGGTCGTTGACGAGCCGGAGCTTGATCAGCGTGTCCCGCTTGAACGTCCAGCCAATGTCCATGTTTTCCCGGCCCGTGGCCGGGTCGCGCAGGATCCAGCGGACCTGCTCCGATGTCGAGGCCCAGTTCATGTTCGGCATGCTGCCCACCCACTCGACCGGGGCGAAATACGACGAGTCGAGGCGCATGAGCTGGCGCGTCACGAACGGGAGATCGTGCGTTTCCAGCTCCAGCGCGAGCGTCCGGTCCGGGGGACGGTCGATGAACCGATGGTACCGCGCGAGGTCATCGCCCTCGTGCAACGTCGCGAAGTCGTCCGTCCCCGTCGCTCGCGTGGCGCTCACGTCGACCATACCCAGCGTATCGTCGAATGGGACGAAACGGCCGTAAAGGTGATCGAGGCCGAGCACGCGGTTCACGAGCGGCGCCGTGTGCTCAAATCTCGCTTGCACGATATAGCGCTCGGCTGGCGCGATCACGACACTCGGTACCCACTCCTCATGCTCGAACCGCCCGGCATCGCTCCCGACGATCTTCATGCGCGTACCGGGGAACGACAGATTGAACACCCGGGCATTGGAGACATTGGTGAACGCGAACTGGACGACCTCGCCGCGCTTGACCGTGAAGTGGTGTTGCGTCCTGACGTTGCCGAACCGACCCATGAGCGCGTGTGTGGCGGCATCCCGACCGTACGGCACGAGGCCATTGTCGTTCACGAGCAGGTCGTCGAGAATCGCGAACTCGTCGTGCTGGGGGCCGACGACAATGTTGCCGAAGAGTCCCAGGTTCTGCTCGATGTCCTCGCGGACATGCGGGTGGTACCAATAGACGCCAGCGTCTGGGAATCTCAGGTGATAGACGAACTGTCCACCGGGCGGAATAGGATCTACGCCATCAGAGCGATTGTCGAGCCGGATGCCGTGCCAATGGATGCTCGATGCCTGGTCGAGGTGATTCGAGAAGTTGACGATGATCGAGTCGCCCTGGTGAACCACGATGCGCGGCCCCGGAAATTCCCCATTGTAGGCGTACGCGGTGACATTATGGCCTGCGATTCGCCGGCGCACGGGAGCGGCCGTCAGGTGCAGCGTGTCGCCGTTATTCAGGCGAACCACGCGACTCGACACCGCCAAGGCGGCGCTGTCAGCGCGCGGCAGCCACGGCGCGATCCTGGGTCGCAGGGCCATCTCGGCCGGCAGCATCGCGAGTCCCGGCGGCATCGGGACCATCGTCCATTGCGTCGTGTCGCCCATTTGCATGCGCATCGGCATGGAGTCGTTCGATGCACCGAGGGCAAATCGCAGGAAATCGGCGGGCGAGAGTCGGGAGCTGGGCGACTGCCCCTGCAGGACGATCCGTCCGCCCGGCTCCTCCGTCACTAACACCACGAACGGGTCCATCGCGATCGGTTGCAGCCGTGTCGTTCCGTTCGTGACCACTCCGAGCCGCTCGCGCGGGAAGGTCGCTGGCGGCATCGCCCACGCGACGTACGTGTGGTGTGGCGGCAAGCCCTGCAGGGTCGCGATCGGCGCGTAGACCATCCGGCCGTCGGCGGTCATCGTCACCGTGAACGGGCCGGGTGTGCGGCTCAGTGCGACGTGAGCGACGACGGAGTCGAACCCCGCCGTGGGCAGGAGCCGCATGCACCACAGATCGCGATACTCGGCCTGCTCGCAGAGCTGGGCGCTCGCGCGAGACGCCAGCACCACGAGGAGGCAGACGAGGATACGCATCCCACGCGTATCCTAAGGGACTGCTTCAGTCTTTGGCCACCGTCGTGCCACGCGGTGCGAAGCTGACGCGTCTCACCTCCTCGATAGCGCCGTCACTGATCGAGCCTTCGATGAGCTCGTACCCGAGCAGCGCGAATACCCGGTCGCCAACGAACAGGGGTCGAGCGTTGCCGTACCAGTCGACGCACGATGCCCGACACGCATCGCCCGTGGTCCGCGACGCACCAGCCGTGAGGACACCCAATGGTGTGAACCGCTCGCCGCCGTTGCGCACGAAGAGCACACCCGGCGACCCTGTTCGGATCGGGAGTCCGATGACGCCATCCTCACGGTAGAAGAACCCGTGACTGCGCAGCTCGCCTTGCGCCGCGTTCGGGATCGTCAGACGCTCCACCGCCCGGGGACCACCAGCGCCAAGGTGGATTCCCGTGAATCGCAGAGAATCGCCACTGGCGCCGATGACGATCGCCTCGCGCCCCATCACTTCGATCCGATCTGTCCCGTGATCCAACGCCACTTGCGTCAGGTCACCGCCCTGCCATGGTACCGCCGTGACGACGTTGCCCGCGCCATAGAGCACGTAGTCTCCGACGAATCGATTCTGGAAGTCTCCAACGCCGGCGTCGGGAAGTGGGCGATAGCGCCAGAACGGTACGGCCTGACTCCCATCACCAAAATCGCGGAGCGGAAGGCGCAACAGCGAGACGCCGAGTGCGGCGGGTCGCACGAGGACGTTCACATGCCCGTAGCTCTCGAGGAACGAGAACTCGTCTTCTGGTTGGCCGTTCACACCGACCGCGCTGGGCGCACTGCCGTCGAGCGGCATGCGGAACAGCGTTCCCGTCGTCGAGTCCGAGGCGCGGGGGACGGTGCTGGTCCACACGTATACCGCGGTCGGTGACACGTAGAATGTTCGCTGTGGCGGGCCGATCACGACTGTGGACTGACACATCATCTCGCCGTCGCCGAGCTGGCACGTGGTCACCGTATGCAGCGCGACGCCCTCGGCCGCACTCCACTCTCGCGCGGGCCGGTAGACCCGTTGGACGGTCGCGATGCGCTGGAAATCGCCTTCGCCCGAGCCCTCACGATATCGGCGCATCGCCGGTAGCGCCGCCAGTGGGTTCTCGATGTTGTTCGGCACGTACAACGGGCTATAGAACACCAGTGTCGACCCAATGAGGCGGGAGGCGTAATTCCTCGAGGAGTAGTAGTCGTTGGATCGCAGCTGATACGTCGCGCGGTGCATGATCTTCCCGCGCGAGTCAATGTGAAAGAGGCCGACCTCGGTGCCGCCGCGCTCATAGCTGTAGCCGATGACAACCACCTGGTCGCCGGATATCAGGAGCTCGTCATACCAGGTTCCGCGCGGATCGATATCCGGACCGAATGCGTCCACGGCCGCGAGTGGCGATAGGCGGTCATCTCCCAACGACACGCTGAACAGGCGTCCGCGCCGCAGGATGACGAGCTGGTCGCCGTGTTGCTTGACGATGTCGCCTTCGTCGACCCCGGCGGACCGCAATCGCGCGGAGGGGATCAGCAGGCGAAACGATCCGTCATTGCTGCTGACCGTGCCACCCGGCAATCCGCTGATCGAGATCGACGCCCCTGAGACGGGTTGACCGTCGACGTCCTGGACGCGACCGCCGACGAACGCAACCGAGTCGGCCGACTGGGTGACACCGCTGCCACAGGTACGGGCGCGGAGGTAGGCCGACAGCTCGCTATCCGAATGGAAGGATGCCAACCGCGGTGGTTGCACCAATGACGTGAGGAGCAGCAAGGCGAGGCTAACGGGCATGGGCGCGTCCGGGGTGTTTCAGGGGAGACGCGCCCGCGTGGCCTGTTTGCACATCCGAGGCTTGCCGATCGTGCTCGATCCTTAGGCCGCCCCGTAGTGAGTGACGCTGAACACAGATGCCGTGTATATCTGCGTGCCCGTCTGCGGCGAGCCGATCATCAGCAATTCGATGTCACCGTTCGGTTTCGGAAGCGGCTGGACGCGGCCGTACCCACCACCGCCATTAGTCGTCGTGACGCTGACCAATCGATTTTGCACGAACTTCGTCGGATCACCTTGGGCCGACGGGGGGCAGCTCATGAACCGGAGCACACCCGTTGTATGGTTAGGGTCGCTTGGCTGTTGCAGGTCGAAAGTGCTGGCGGTGATGTAGAGGCCGTACTCGCCCGTGCTGAGCCTCTGAACGATCGGAGCGCAACCGACCAGCACCTGCACATTGTATGGCGCTTGTCCTGTCCCCGCTTGCTCTGGTACAGTCGCCAGCATCGTCGCCTTCGTCGGGTCGATGATTTGTCCGACGTTGTTGAGTTGCAGACCCCAGATCTGCGCGGGCACGCCCGATGTTCGACGTGTATAGATAATGCCGATGTTGCCCGGGCTTGCCGGCACCCCCACTGGGCCGTCGGCGATCTCATAAATGCACGCGCGACCTTCGTCGGAGACGCGGCCGGCCGACGACGACAGTCCGGTGGCCGGTGTCGCCGGGTTGGTTTGCAGGGTGTACGTCGCAAACTCGGTATCGGAATACGCGATGCGGTACATGGTGTCGCTCGATCCGTCCGTGAAGAAATCCATGAAGCAGAGCACGACCCGATTCTCTGCGCCGGTGTTCGGCATCCTGAGTCGGATCATGTACGCGTCGCTGAACTTGTGCGGAGAGGGCGGCGAGATCTCGTTTTGCAGGGTCCACTGGCGGCCGCCATCGGTCGACAAATAGATCTGTATCGATCCGGGGTTGCTGGTGGCGGGTCCGACGTGTGTCGCCGCGACGAGGATGTGCCCATTCGGCAGAATCACCGCCGTCGGATCGAAGAAGTTTTCGGTCGTAACGGTCGTCGAGGCAATGAAATCAGAGACCTCGATCGTCGTCAAACCATCGTCACTCCATCCCGTCGATATGCCCCATTGGGTGGTCAGCAGCCGCTCCATGAGCACCAGATATTCGTTCGCGCCGCGACCTGGCAACGCTGGTCCTGCATAGACGGAAATGGGGCTTCCGGGTGTTCCTCCAGGTTGCTGGTACACGAGGCGCCCTCCGCCTGCGTCGAACACGTGCCCTTGTGTGGCTGACAGATTCCCATTCCCGTCGCCACAAACCGCCAGCCCACTCTGCGCGACGAGCGTCCTCCGCGACGGCGCGAGCGCGGCCTGTCCCGCGACGCCGTACACCGGGCATCCCGCCGGCAGGTCGATGGTCGTCGGACCAACGTTGTAAGAGCTGCCCGTGGCTGGGAAGAACAACCCCTGCCCCGTTGTCAGCGCGGCGGCGGCATTCTGGATCGCCGTGGCATCGGGCGTGGTTCCGTCGCCTTTGGCTCCGTATGAAAAGACGTTAATGGCTTGTACCGACGGCAGGACATAGCTGCTCGGAAGCATCTGCGCTCCATATGAGTGGGCGCGCACGGTATCCAGACGTCATCGGCGAAGTCAACGGGGCCAACGAGACCGTTACCGGATGCGCCAGTATGGGCAACCTGCGCCTTGACTCTGTACCCGGGTATAGGGTTTAGACTTGGGTATGCGTATCGGCCAAGTCGCGGCGCAGGCCGCGGTCAACGTCCAGACGTTGCGGTACTATGAGCGCCGCGGCCTGATACCCGCCACGCGGCGCCAGGCGTCCGGATACCGGGAATACGATGCCGACGCGGTCGGCCGCGTCCGGTTCATCAAGCACGCGCAAGCGCTGGGCTTCACGCTCGGTGATATCGCCGAGTTGCTGGAGAATACGGCGTGTCCCGAGGTGCAGGCGCGGGCGGAGCGGGCGATTGCGCGCATCGATACGAAGCTCGCTGAGCTCGAGCGCATGCGCGGCGTGCTCACGGCGCTGACGGTCGAGTGCCGAAGCCAAGGACGGAACGGTGACTGCCCGATCTTGCGTCGAATTGATCTTTGACGCGACGTGCCCGCACGTCGAGGCCGCGCGCGCGCAGTTGCGCGAAGCGCTGACGCGCGCCGGGCGCCCCATCACGTGGACCGAGTGGGATCGCGCGGCGTCCGGTACTCCGCCATATGCGCAGCGATACGCGTCGCCGACCGTGCTGGTCGACGGGCGCGATGTGGCCGGCGGTGGGACACTGGAGGCCGGCGGCAGCGGATGCCGGTTGGACACGCCGACCGCGCGGGTGATACTCGCGGCGCTGCGCGCGGCGGGGCATGCGTAGTCCTCGCGAGTGGCTCACGGGCGGCGCGGCCGTCGGTGGACTGGCTGGCGCGGTCACCGCCGCGATCGCCGGGCTCTGTTGCGCGGGCCCCATCACGATCGCGCTGCTTGGCGCGGGCGGTGCGGTCGCCGCGGCAGGATTGGCGCCATTTCGGCTTCCCCTGCTCCTCCTCTCCGCGGGCGTCCTGGGCTTCGGCTACTGGCGCACGCACCGGCCGGCGAATGGCGCCGCGTGTCCGACCGTGGTCGGGCGATGGGTTCGCGTGAGTCTCCGGGTAGCGATCGTCGCTTGGATCGTCGCGGCAACGCTGTGGGTTATGGCCTGCACACCGAGTGGGCCCTCGTCGCCGTATCGCGTGATCACCGCTGACGGCGAGCCGTTACGGAGCGCGTTCAACGCGAACGTCGGGAAGGTTCGCGTCATCATGCTCGTCGCTCCCAGCTGAGGGGAGTGTCTTCGGGGGGCATCCGAAGTCGAGCAGGTTCTGCTCGCTCGCCAAAGTGATCCTCATCTCAGCGCCTTCGTCGTGTGGGTGCCGAAGCGACAAGGCCACGAGTCCGACGTGCCACTGGCCACGAAGTTCGTACCCGATGCTCGCGCGACCCATTTCTGGGACGCGTCGGGACTACTCGTGCACGGGTATGACCCGGTGCTCGGGCTTGGCCAGGACGCATGGGACGTGTACCTGCTCTATGGGCCCACGGCACGGTGGGATGGGCCTACGCCGCCGCGTCCCGATTTTTGGATGCATCAGATCAACACCACGGCTGGGCCGCGCTTGGATCCAGACGCCTTTGCCGCACGCGCGGACTCACTCCTCAAAGTCCGTACATCGCCTTGAGTGGCTGTAGGTACATGCCACTCGCGCGCAGCCGGAGCGTGAGGCGCGGCGAGAATCCGAGCTCGTAGCTGAAAAACGTGCAGCAGCGCCGCTCGGCCAGCACGAATTCGAGCAGGGTGCGCGCCGTCGCATCGTCATCCGGGAACTCGACGATGACTCCGTCATCGGTGGTCCGTCGACCGGTTGCTTTGCCGAGAATGCTTTTGACTTCGGGGGCGCGACCGAGGTCCGTGCAGAAGAGTTGCATATCCATGGAGCGCATCTTAGCTCTTCAAGTATGCTTGAAGTCAAGCTCACGATCGGGGATCTGGCGCGACAGGCCGGCGTGCGAACGTCGGCTTTGCGCTATTACGAGAGCGTCGGGCTTTTGGCACCGCCTACGCGAGTCAACGGGCGGCGCGTGTATGACGCGAGCGCGATTGATGTGCTCAAGTTGATTCGGCTTGCGAAAGGCGCGGGGTTCTCGATGGCCGAGATTCGGCGGCTCCTCAACGGGTTCGACCGGGCCACGCCGGCGTCGGCGCGATGGCAGACAATGGCGACGCGGAAGCTCGAGGACGTCAATGCGCTGATCGAGCGGGCGGAGCAGATGCGGGACCTGCTACAGAAGCTGCTTACGTGCCAGTGCGTACAACTCGCGGAGTGTGTGCGGCCGCGACGGGCTTGACTTCAAGTGCACTTGAAGGTGTAGCATGCGGGCCATGACATATCTCGTATTCATGTTCGCGCTGCTCCAGCCGCCGCATCTCCCGTCGAGTCGGGTCACCGACTACTGGATCAGCCGGCAAGAGACGCAAATGATCGCCGTGATCGAGGCGATGCCCGCCGTGAAGTACTCGTTCACGCCGACCGTCGGCGAGTTCAATCACGTCCGGACGTTTGGGGAGCAGGCGAAGCATCTGGCCGCGTTCAACTACATCGCGGCCTCAGCGATGCTCGGGGAAAAGCCGCCGGCTGATGTCGGCGATGAGAAAGGGCCCGATACCGTCCGCACGAAGGAGCAGATCGTTGCCTATGTGCGGGGGTCGTATGCTGCCCTCCACCGGGCGGCGGCGACCATCGACGAGGGCAACGTCGTGATCGCCGGCACGCCGCAGTCCCCGCTCATCGACAACGCGACGCGCCTCGGGCTGGCCGAGGAGGCGCTCATCCACGCAATGGACCACTACGGGCAGATGATCGAATATCTGCGCATGAACAACGTGGTCCCACCCGGGAGTCGCTAGGTCCCGAATCGGGTGGCCGCCCGGGCCTTCGCCTTGGCGGCCTCCTCTTCCCGGTTCTTGGGCGGCGCTTGCGTCTCGAGCGAGTGCAGGAGACGGCTCGTGACAGTGGCGATCTGGTCGATCGCCTGCTGAAACGCCTCCTCGTTGGCCTTCGACGGCTTCGTAAAGCCACTGACCTTGCGGACGAACTGGATGGAGGCCGCCCGCACTTCATCGTCCGTCGTGGGCGGATCGAAGTTGTACAGAACCTTGATGTTCCGGCACATGCTCGAAGTTTAGCCGGCTGGGATGCCCGGGACGACCCGTCAGATAGTAGCGCGGCGGCTCATACAGCGCCCGGGCGGTGAACGGCCCGACGAACTGGTCGTCCACGAGCTCACGCCGCACGAGGAACGCGTTGGACCCGCTCAGGTCGCACGCCACGAGGACGAATCCGAGCGACTCGCCGAGCGCCTGGACGGCTCTCAGGCTGGCCCCGAAGCGCAGCGATCCGTCCCACTCGGCATCGGCGCGATAGTCGACTTCCCACACGTCGTCCCGTGGAATCGACGCATTGTACTCAACCACGACGACGCGAGGTGCCAGATGGCCGAGCGCGCGCCAGATGTGCGTGGTGTTACGGTCGATGTCGAGGGAGAGGAGGTCGAACGCCACGGGCACGGCGTGGTCGCGCATGAGGTGCGCGACATTCTCCGTGGTCATGCGCGCGTGGACGGCGCGCACGCGCGTGTCGGGCGCGGCCAATCGTGAGCGGCGAACGTTCTCCTCGTCCGCGTCGAACCAAAACCCGGACCAACCTTGGTCGAGACGATAACGGGTGTTATTCTCGTGGCCATCCCCGGAGCCGATCTCGACGAACACGCGATTGGTCTCGCCGATCCGGCTCAGGATCTCGGAGAGGATGCCGTCCTCGCCGTGTTGCGAGTACACCTGTGCCTCGAACCGGCACAGATGGCGCGGGTCGCAGTATCGTTTGCCTTCGAGCAGCGTCGCGACGATGAGGTCCTTTTGGAGTCGCTCGGCACGCACGCGCAGCAGATGCTTCATGCGGCCGAGGCGGTGATGGATCGCGGCCGCATAGGCGACGACCCCGGCCAGCAGGGCGGCGATGACGAGGACAACGCTTAGGAGCATCCCCATAAGTCGCACGCCGATCACGAAAGGTTGGAAAGAACACGGCCCGGACCAGTACATTGTTCGCCATGTCACGCTTCGCCATTTTCGGGCTCCTCGCCGCGGTGGCTTCCCACGCCGCGGCCCAGCCGATCGACTCGGCCTACACCAAGAAAATCCACGAGTACACGACCGCGCCGTTCTTCACGTCGCCACTCGTGGACTATCTCCCGGCCTCGTCCACGGTCCCGACGCCGCAATCCGTGCTCGGCGACATCGCCGGCTCGCCGTCGAAACTCCCGTATTCGACAGACGTGTACGCGTACATGCGAAAGCTCGCGGCCGCCACGCCGCGCGTGCGCGTGTTCTCGATCGGCAAGACCGAGGAAGGTAGGGAGATGGTCGCCGTCGCCGTGGCGTCGGAGGCGCTCATGGCCAGCCTCGACGCGAATCGCGCACGACTCGCACAGCTCGGCGATCCGCGCACGATCGGCATGGACGACCATCGGGCGGCCGCGCTCGTCGACTCGACGACACCGATTTACTACATCACCGGGACGATCCACTCGACCGAATCCGGCGCGCCGTCAGCGCTCATGGAGCTGGCGTATCGGCTCGCGGTCGACGAGGGGCCCTATGTCAAAAACATCCGGGACCATCTGATCACATTGATCACGCCGATCGTCGAAGTCGATGGGCGCGATCGCATGGTCGATCTGTCGCGCTGGCACGCCGCGCATCCGGGAGAGACGTATCCCAGTTTGCTGTATTGGGGCCATTACGTCGCCCACGACAATAATCGCGACGCCATGGCGTTGACGCTCAAGCTCTCGCAAAACGTATTGAACACGTATCTGGACTGGCACGCGCAAGTTTTGCATGACCTCCACGAGTCCGTGCCGTATCTCTACGACAATACGGTCGGTGATGGGCCGTATAACGCTTGGCTCGATCCGCTGCTCACGAACGAGTGGCAGATGATCGGCTGGAACAACGTGCAGGAGATGACGCGGTTCGGGATGCCCGGCGTGTTCGCGCACGGCGACTTCGACACTTGGTCGCCCGGCTACCTCATGTTCATGGCGGCCACGCACAATGGCATCAGCCGTCTGTATGAGACGTTCGGCAATGCCATGCCGGAGACCGAGGAGCGAACGCTCGACCCGAGTGAGACCATCCGGACCTGGTATCGCCAGAATCCCCCGCTGCCGCGGGTGAAGTGGTCGATGCGGGATAACAACAACTATGAAGAGACCGGGCTTCTGGTCTCACTCAGCTATTTCGCCAGCAACCGGCATCAGTTTCTCGAGAACTACTACGAGAAGAGCAAGCGGTCGATCCTCAAGGCTCACACCGAAGGGCCCGCCGCGTACGTCCTGCCAGCTGACGATCCGCGGCTTGGGACCCAGGCCGAGCTGCTGCGCGTTCTGCAGAAACAGCATGTCGAAATTGCCCGCTCGACGAGCGCGTTCACCGTATCCGTCCATAAGTCCAAAGGCGATACCACGCGCACGTTCCCCTCGGGCAGCTACATCGTCCGCATGGACCAGCCCTACTCGCGCATCGCTGACGCATTGCTCGACTACCAGTACTGGAGCCCGAGCGATCCGCAAAAGACACCGTATGACGACACCGGGTGGACCTTCCCCGAGCTGTTCGCGGTCGAAGCCGTCCGCGTGACCGATCCCGCGGTGCTCAATGTCGCCAACCAGAAGGTGACTGATACCATCCGCGCGCCCGGTGGCGCTGTGGGATCTGGCACGACGTACGTGATCAATCACAACGGTGACAATGCACTGGTGACGTTGCGGTATCGATTGAAAACCGCCGACATCGCGGTGGCCGAGGACACGTTTCGCATCGCCGGGAAGGCGTTCAACCGCGGCTCGTTCATCGTGAAAAACGCTCCGGGGCTCGGTGATGCCGTCAAAGCACTGGGGCTGACTGCGTATGCGGTGACCACGGCGCCGTCAGTGAAGACGCATCCGGCTCGCGCTGCGCGCGTCGCCCTCGTGCATACGTGGCTCGACACGCAGGACGAAGGATGGTGGCGCCAGACGTTGGACTTCGCCGAGATCCCGTACGCGTATATCAGTACGCAGGAGATCGCAAAAGAACCGGACTTGAGCGCCAAGTACGATGTGATCCTGCTGCCACCATCGGAGGCGAGCGTGGCCTCGATCATCGAGGGGCTTCCGATGTGGCGAAACCCGATGCCATGGAAGCACACGACGCTGACGCCGAACATCGGTGCATGGGCCGAGACCGATGACATCCGCCCTGGGCTCGGCTGGCAGGGTTTGGAGCATCTGCAGAGCTTTGTCGCGCACGGCGGCGTGGTCGTCACCGCTGGCACGTTCACGGACCTCGCGACCCAGTATGGCCTCACGAACGGAGTCTTCGTGAATGACCCACCACATGGACATGTGGTCGGGAGCGTGTTGAGAACCAAGATCGTCGACGATGCCAGCCCGATCACGTATGGAATCCACGATGGCCTCGCCGTCTACACGGAGCAAGGCGAGAGCTTCGGACTCTCGAACGTCCGTGGATCCCGGTTCCGGCGCTTCGGTGGCGACAGCGCCCGCGGGACAGGGCGCGGAACGGCGGATGACCCCGACGTAGTCCAAGGTCGACCGGCGATGGATACGGCGAATGCGGCGATCCCCGCGCCGTCGACCGAGGCATGGATGGCCGCGCCGATTACCGAGGAGCAGGAACGCCGGCCGGTCAACATCATCCCACCCGACCAGCGCCCGCGGGTCGCGCTCCGGTTCGCGGACAAGAAATCGCTGCTCGTCTCGGGCCTGCTCGACGGCGGCGGCGAGATCGCCGAGCATCCGATGGTCGTCGACGTGCCGGTCGAGAAGGGGCACGTCGTGTTGTTCGCGATTAATCCGATCTATCGGGGTGAGACCGTCGGCTCGTACTTCCTCGTGTACAACGCGATGCTGAACTTCGACAACCTGAACGCGGGGCGGAAGCTCGACGTGAGATGAGGCACCCTAGTTATGGTGGATCATGGCCAACTTCACCGTCAAGCTCGTCGACCACACGAGCTCATCCGATAATCTGAAGAAAAGGCTCCAGACGGCAATTCAGAGCCTGTTCACGCAAGTCTTTCAGGGCACGAGCGATGGCGCGACCGTGTCGTGGGGAGATAGCGACCCCTCGGATACGCTGATCCTGCATTTCGTGCCCGACATCGACGGCTCGTACATCGAAGCGCAGTGGCCGGGAGCGGCGATCCGTGGCGATGCCGGCGGGCACACGCGGACGCGCAATCACGTGACCGGCTCGGAGTTTTACAAGCACATGGTGATCAGCGGCAAGCCGAGCATGGTGAAGGACGACGCGTACGGGCGGCTCGCGTTCCACGAGTCTCTGCACAACCGAACGGGCTTGGGAAACACCGAGCTCCATGGACAGAACGGCGGCGGCGGGCTCGCCACGTCCCCGCCGGGCAAAATGCTCACGGATAAGAACAAGGAAATGATGCGGCAGGGTCTGGCCCGCAGCGTGCCGCAGTTGCAATAGCTCCGCCTACAGGCGTTGGCCGAGGAGCGCGGCCAAGCGCTCACGGCGGCTCCGCGTCAGCCGCAGCCGTGTCCCGTCGCGAAGGACCAGTACATGCTCGCGCCGGGAGAATGGCTGCAGCTCCCGCACGCGCTCCAGGTTCACGATCGCGGACCGGTGCACGCGGAAGAAGAGCTCGGGGTCGAGCCGCGCCTCGAGCGCGGCCATCGACTCGCGGAGCATGTGCACTTTGCCGGCAATGTGGAGCTTCACGTAATAATCGGCCGCTTCGATCCAGTCGATCTCGTCGGCCCGCAAGAACAACACGCGGCCGCCGGTCTTGACGAGCACGCGCATCACCTTCGGCCGCCGCTCGTCGAGCAGCCGCGTGATCCGGCCGGTCATATCCTCGCCGCGGCGAGCCTTCGCCCTGGCGAGCGCCTCGGCGAACCGCTCGTCATGAAACGGCTTGAGCAGATAGTCGACCGCGTGGACGTCGAACGCCCGCAGGGCGTACTTGTCATACGCGGTCACGAACACGACGGCAGGGAGCGGCTCGCCCGCGAGCTCGCGGAGGACGTCGAATCCGTCGACATCCGGCATCTGCACGTCGAGAAACACGATGTCGGGCCTCGTCCGGCGGATCGCCTCGACCGCGCTCGCGCCGTCGCCGCACTCGGCCGCCACCTCGACGTCGCGGTCGCCCGCGAGCAGCGCGCGCAGGCCCTCGCGCGCGATCGGCTCGTCGTCGACGATGACGACTTTCAGGACGTGTGCCACGGCAGCGTAATACTGGCCACGGCGCCCCCGCCGGACGCCTGGGTCAACGAGAGGACCGCCCCCGCTCCGTAGAGATGCCGGAGTCGTTCCCGAGTGTTGGCGAGCCCTACGCCATCGGACGAGTCGACCGCGGGGCCCGGACCATCGTCGGAGACCACTAGCGACAGGCTCGATCCGACGCGCGCGCCGGTGATCGTGAGGACGCCGCTGGCTACACGCTTGGCGATGCCGTGGCGAATCGCGTTCTCGACCAGCGGCTGCAGCACGAATCGCGGTACGTGCGCGTCGAGCGCCTGCGGCTCGACCGTCATCGTCACACGCAGCCGGTCGGAGAACCGCGCGCGCTCGATGCCGAGATACCCTTCGAGGAATCGCAGCTCCTCGCGCAAGGGCACCTCGAGTCCCGGGTCGTCATCGAGCATCTGCCGTAACAGATCGCCGAGCTCGGCCAGCACGGTCAGGGCGCGAGCGGGATTCGCGGTGCGGATCAGCATCGCGATCGTGTTCAAGGTGTTGAACAGAAAATGCGGATGAATCTGCATCTGGAGCGCACGCAGTCGCGCCTCGGATAGCTGCACTTCGGCTTCCCGCCCTTTACGCCAGTGCCCGACCGCGACCATCGCCGAGACCACGGCGGTGTACGTAATGAGATCGATGCGCAGCCAGGCGCGAGTGTAGAGCACGAACCCGTGTGGCTCGAGGGCCAGCCCGGGCACGAACAGCCAACGGATCGCGTAGGCCGCCGCGACTCGCGCGACGCAAATCGGCACGGCGGCGAGGACGAGGACCGCGACCCGCGGCCGGCTGGTGAGCCACAGGATCAGGGGCATGATCGCGCCCCAGGCGAACCAGTAGACCAGCTGTCGGACCAGCGTGTCGCTCCAGACGACGTTGGGCTCGCCCTCGGCGATATTCGTGTAATACTGGTGCACGCCCGACAGAACTCCGACGGTGGCGCATGCACCAGCGATCCAAAGCGCCGTTATTGCCCTTCGCCGCATGGGACTAATCTGCGACCGAGCCCTCTTAAGAGCCACTCATGGTCACCGTGTGCGGCGGCCGCTTCGCCGCTCGCCGTACGCGGGTCGCCGCCACCCGCGCCGCATCCCCTGAATATTGTTCTGGTCAGGCACGACCGGGCGATACCGTGGGTCCAGCTCTATCCGTCGGCCTTATCGTTTCCTCAGACAGCGATCGAGGTCGTCAACGCCGTCAAGCGCGAAGGGTTCACGCCGGACACGTTCATTGGGATGCACGTGGCCGCGACGCCGTGGACACGCTTGACGGGCGTGCTGGACTCACTGGCACGTCAATAAAGCTGTCGCCGAACCACTGGATGGTGAGCGGCTCCCTTCCATCAGCGACCGTCTCGTCGTTGACATCTTTTCCGGTGCCGAAGTTGATCTGGCGGCCGGGTTCCTTGATGATGCTGAGCACGATGACGATCCGGCTGCCGGGCTCCATCTGGCGGCTCATGAGGCGGCCGCTCGTAAACTCGAGATGTGTTCGCTTCCCGGGAGTCAACAGGCGCCGCTGGCTCAAGTCACCGACATAACTCGCGCGGGACCAGTAGGGTGCGAGTTGAACGTATTCGCCTTTTGACGTCAGCTCGTACAATTGCACCTGGAGGTCGAAATCTTTCTTGTTTGTGATGAAGTCCAATGACCCGGAGAAGAGCCCGCTGACTTCGGTTGCCGTGGCGAAGGGCGCGCTGACCGTCTTCACGCTATTCCACGTGTCGATGACGGTATCGACGATGCCACCACCGGGGGAAACCCGATCGACGTCGCTCCGGTCCGCGAGATCTACGGTCTGCGTGGCCGCGGTCAGCGGGATGCGATGTGTGCCGGCGGACATGGCCGCGACAGTGGGAGAGTGCTTCCAGACATTCGCACCCATGACCTCGTAGTTCACGGCACTCTGGAGCAGCGCAGGCTTGGGCGCGTTCTTGAAGATGTAATCGAACCATTGATACCGAAGCTCTCTGAGATCGACCATCGCGACCGGGTCGAGGTGATAGCCCGCGATGACGTTCGTATCCGGCCCACTTTGCGCCCGAAAATGATCATAGGGCCCGATCACGAGGTAGTGCTCGGCGCGCGGATTGTACTTGTGGTGCTCGCTGAAATAATAGAGCGCCGCCCCGGGCCCACCGAAGTAGTATCCGGCGGTCTGGAGCACTGCGACGTTCACTTTCGCGAATTCATCCCGGTACGGGATCATCGCCTGCCAGTAGGCATCGTAATCCGGATGATCGAGCCAGCGATCGAAGAAGGGATTGGGCGTCCCGTCGATCTTATCGTGATCGCGGAACGCGCGACCGCTGACGTACCAGTCGTGATCCAATCGCTGCCATCGGGCGCGATCGTTGTACACGGCGGTGTCATTGGCTTTCCCGTTCAGTGTATAGAACGTCCACGGATATACGAACATCCAGGCGACGTTGCCCTCCATGGGCACGTCGATGCCCGGCGCCACCGGCGCCTGGGGCATGATCGCCTTGAGCGCCTTGGGCATGCGTTTCGCGGCTGCCCACTGCGCGCCGCCGTTGTAGCTCCCGCCGTACATGCCCACCCGGCCGTCGCTCCACGGCTGCTCGGCGATCCAGTCGATCACCGTCACGGCATCGGGGCCGTCGTTCTCGTACGGCGCGGGTGAACCGGGCGCGCACTGCTTCCCGCGCGGCTCGGCCTCGACGCCGACGTAGCCATGCGCGGCGGTGCGCCGTGCCTCGCTCATCAGCGGGTTGTAAATGCTGAATTGGAGTAAGGTGGGCAGCTTTCCCGTGGCGGACCTCGGCCGCACGACAATGGCGGCGCACGCGGTCCCGATCACGACGTTCCGGTCGATGACATAGCGCCGATCGTCATCCTCGTGAATGATCGTCGAGTACTTCTGGAACGTGTCGCGCGGCATCGCGCGGATGTAGGCCTCGGCGGTCCGATCGCTCATGCCGGACAATGCGGCCAGTTGAGCCCACACCGCGATGGCGATCATGGGGTGCGAAGCGCGATGAGTGGCGCGACGCCGGATGCGCGCATGGCCGGCAACCAGCACGCGAGGCCGGAGACGCCAAGCAGCACGGCGATCACGCCGACGTATGTCGTGGGATCGAGTGATGAGATACCGAAGAGGAGCGAGGCGATCGCGCGGCTGGCGACAATCGCGCCGAAGAGGCCGAGCGCGATGCCTAACGTGGCCAGGGTCATACCCTGACGGATGATCAGCGTCACGATGTCCGACGGCGATGCGCCAAGCGCCGAGCGCAGGCCGATCTCGCGCAGGCGCTCGGTGACGGCGCCGGACAGCACGCCGTAGAGACCGATCGCGGCGAGCGCCAGCGCCGCGAGGCCGAATGCCTCGAAGACGGTCAGCGCGAACTGTCGCTTGGCTTCGGAGCGCGCGACGAGATCGGTCATGGTCGCGACCTGCACGATCGGTACGTCTTTGTCCACCGACCAGATCGCGGCTTTGACGGCCGGCGCCAGCGCGGCGGGGTCGCCCTGGGTGTGCACCACGAACGACTGCTTGGCGTCGACCCATACCCACTGCGACGTCGCATTGTAGACAGCGTCGGTCTCGTCGCCATCGAGCGACTGTTGCTTGACGTCGGCTACCACGCCGACGATCGTCGCCCATACCGTGTCCGGGCCTAATCTGAGGCGCTGTCCCAGCGGATCTTGGCCCGCGAGGTTGCGCTTCGCGAACGACTCGCTCACGAGTATGGCGTGGGGCTGGCCCGCGATGTCGTGCTCGTCGAGCAACCGCCCGCGATGGAGCGCGATGCCCATCGTTTCGACGTAGCCGGGACTGGCCGTGTATCGGAGCGCACTAAAGTCGCCCGACTCGTCGGTCCGCGTGTTCGACTCCATGTGTGCGCCGTATCCGTCGAGCCTGCCGCTCAACGGCAGCTGGCTCGTGTACGCCGCCGATGTCACACCCGGTACGCGCCGCACCGCATCGAGCGCTCGCGTGAAGAATCCGTAGCGCGATTGGGCATCCTGAACCTGCATCGTCAGCACGTGCGACGGCCGGAAGCCAGGGGGGACGCTAAAGAGGTGATCGAGGCTTCGCAGCAAGAGACCCGCGCTCACGAGAAGGATCAGCGCGAGCGCGACCTCGGTGACAACGAGTGCTTTACGTATGGAGTGATGGCTTATGGAGTGATGACTTATGGAGTGATGACTTGTGGAGGGATGACTTGTGGAGGGATGACTTATGGAGGGATGACTTGTGGAGGGATGACTTGTGGAGGGATGACGTTGGCGCAGGTTGCCCGTATTCTGCAGCGCGGGGACCAGGCCAACGAGCAGGCCGCAGACAGTTGTTACGCCGAAGGCGTACAAGAACACCGAGCCATTGATGCCGATCGCATCCACGCGAGGTAGCTCGGGCGGGCTCAATGCTATGAGCGCCCGAGTGCTGATGGCTGCGAGCCCGAGGCCGAGGATGCCGCCGAGCAGTGCCAACAGCAGACTCTCCGTCACCAGCTGCCCGATAATTCGTGCGCGGCCGGCGCCGAGGGCCGCGCGCATGGCAAACTCGCTCCGGCGCTGCACGCCGCGGGCGAGCAGCAAGTTGGTCACGTTGACGCACGCGATCGTGAGAACCAGCAGGACCGCGCCGAGGATCGCGAGCAGCGCGGGACGGACGCCGCTCGTCACGTCATCCTGCAGGGCGTGTACGGTCAGACCGTCGGAGAGCGATGCCCAGGACGGCCGGACGAACTCGGGCGTCGGGATTCGCGCGAGGTCGTCGATCTCGCGGCGCGCGGCGTCGAGAGTCACGCCGGAGCGTACGCGACCGATCATGGCCAGGTGATGGCCCCATTCTCGAGTGTAATGGCTGCCGGCATCGCGAAAGAAGGGCGCCGAGGACTCGTACTGGAGCAGTGACCAAACCTGCGCTGACGGCGACACGACATTGTCGAATCCGGCCGGCATCACGCCGATCACGGTATAGCGATCGCCGTCCAGCGTGATCTGCTTGCCGAGAATCGAGGCGTCCTTCTGCCACAGCGCATTGCTGACGAGGACGACGTTCGACCCGTGCGGCCGGTCATCGGCCGCGTCGAAATCGCGCCCGAGGCGGGGAATGATGCCGAGCGTGCGGAAATAGCTCGCGCTTACGCGTTGGCCGTCGACTCGCTCCGGCTCGGCGCGGCCGGTGAGTGTCGGCTGCCACGGCTCGACGACGGCGAGCGCACTGAACGATCGACTGCGGGCCCCGAGCTCGGCGTACGTGCCGAACGTGACGTCGACGCGACTGCCACCGGCGCCGCGGTCGGAGATCATGAGAATGCGCCCGGCATCGGGATACGGGAGCGGCTCGAAGAGAATCGGGTACACGGCGCTGAAGATCGCGGTGCTGGCGCCAATGCCGACCGCGAGCGTGAGCGCGCAAGCAATCGTGAACCCCGGCGACGCGAGCAGCCGGCGCGCGGCATAGCGGGCATCGACGATGACCTGGTCGACCAGATTTTCCCAACCGTACGATCGCACCTGCTCTCGCGCCATCGTCGCACGGGCCGAGGACCGCTCCGCTGGCGTCATCTGATCGAGAAAGTGCTGGACCTCGTCCGCGATGTCCTGATCGGCCACGCGTCGATGCGTCAGGACGTACAGGCCGCGCCGGATCTGCCGCCACAGGGACATGAGTCTACCCTTCGGCCTTGAGTAAGCGCATGACAGCGCCGGCGCGACGGGTCCAATCCTCGGTCTCGACCTCGAGCTGCTTCCTGCCGGCCTTGGTGAGCGTATAGAACTTCGCCCGCCGCGCGTTCTCCGTCTGGCGCCACTCGGCGTCCAGCCACCCCGCCCGCTCCAAACGTTGTAACGCAACGAGCAAGGAGCCCGGGTTGACCTTGAACACGCCGCGCGAGACCTGTTCGACGCGCCGCGCGATGCCGAAGCCGTGCAACGGCGCGAGGCTCAGCGTCTTGAGAATCAACAGGTCGAGCGTACCTTGGATCACATCCGTATTCTTCTCTTCCATGCGAACATACCTAGCGGCTCTCCTCTTGATCGTCAAGATGGCGTCGGCGCAGACGCCACAGGTCCACCAGTTGCCCGCCACCCCTCAAACCGTGGCGTGGGGCTACTATAGCGCCGCCGCAAAGCCCGTCCTGCACGTGGCGTCCGGCGACATCGTGGTGGTCCATACGATGCTCACGAACGTGCCGGACCGGCTGGAGAAGGCCGGGCTCCCGCCTGCCAAAGTGCAGCAGGCGCTGCGTGATATCACCACGCAGGTCACCGACAAAGGGCCGGGCGGCCACATCCTCAATGGGCCGATCGCGGTCGATGGCGCCGAGGTCGGCGACGTGCTCGAGGTGCGAATCCTCGCGATCCGGCCCGACATCGACTACGGCTACAACGGCTGCAGCGGATTCCTGAAAGAGAACTGCGCCGATTCCGGGCGCACGCGCATTATCCAGCTCGACACGGTGCACATGACCGCGTCACTCGGGCCCGACATCACCATCCCGCTCCACCCATTCTTCGGCAGCATGGGGGATGCGCCGCCGCCGGACTCCGGGCGACTTTCGAGTAATCCACCGGGCATGCACGCCGGCAATCTCGACAACAAGTATTTGGTCGCCGGCACGACGTTGTTCATTCCCGTTCATGCACCTGGCGCGCTATTCGAGATCGGCGACGGGCACGTGGCGCAAGGCGATGGCGAGGTCGATCAGACGGCGATCGAGACGTCGCTCATGGGCCGCATCCAGCTCATCGTGCGCAAGGACATGCATCTCACGTGGCCGCGCGCGGAGACGCCGACGTACTACATCACGATGGGGACGGACAAGGACCTGACGCAGGCCACGAAGGTCGCCGTGCAAGAGATGATCGCGTTTCTCTCATCGACGCGGGGACTCTCGACGATGGAAGCCTATCGCCTGGCGAGCATCGCCGCCGATCTGCACATCACCGAGCTAGTCGACGGCAATGTCGGCGTTCATATGATGATTCCCAAGGCGATCTTCAAAAAGCACTGAGAAAGTCGGTGATGACGTCGGGTGGGACGGGCGAGGTGAACGCGCGCTGCGTGAGGATGATCAGCTCCAGGTCTTTTGCCGGGTCCACGCGCCACGCCGAGCCGAGTCCACCGTCCCACCCGTAGCGACCGTTGGCGAGATCCACTTCTACGCCGAATCCCCAGCCGTGGTTGTGGAAGTACCCCGGCAGCCAAAACGCGGTGGCCAACCGCTGCGCCTGCGTGAGCTGGTCGGTGGCCATGGAGCTTTCGCGCTTTCGGAACCAGTGCGAGAACGCCAGATAATCATCGATCGTCGACACGAGTCCGCCACCGCCGGACGGGAACGCCGGTGGCCTACTCCACTGGCCACCCTTCGCTTCGTCGTAGACCGAGAGATCGCCTGCGTAACTCGTCGCGAGGCGATCGATATCGGCCGGTGGCACGCTAAAGCCGGTGTCTTTCATGCCGAGCGGCCCGAAGATGCGCTCGCGGAGGAACACATCGAGCGGCTTGCCCGACGCGCGAGCGATGAGAACGCCGAGCACGTCGCTGCCGGTGTCGTACATCCACTGCTCGCCCGGTTGCGTCATGAGCGGCAGCGTGCCCAGCCGGCGGATCCATTCGTCGGGTGCGGGTTGCTCTTGGGGATGCGGGGGCCCAAGCCGAATATCGAGCGCCACGGCGGCGCGCTGAATGGGCCATGTCCCTGGCGGCACCAGCGGAACGCCGAACCCCCAGGTGAACGTCACGAGATCACGCGCGGTGATCGCGCGTCGGGCCGGAACGGTGTCGTCGATCGGTGCGTCGACGTGACGCAGTACTCGCCGGTTCGCGAGCTCCGGCAACAGGCGATCGACGGGCTCGTCGAGCGCGATCGCGCCCTCGTCGACGAGGATCATCGTCGCCGCGGCGGTGATCGGCTTCGTCATCGACGAGATGCGAAAGATGGCGTCGCGCGGAACGCCGGTCGCGTCGACCCGTGTCTCGCCGCGCTGGGTCACGGCCGTAATGACACCCGCGTTCACGGCGCGACGATCGGCGCAGTCAGAGTCTTGTATCCGTCGCTCGAGCGGCCGTAGACGAAAACGATGTACCGTTGGCCCGCGGTGACGGTCACGGTGCTCGTGCCGACCGGGGTCTTGCCCGTGCAGTTGTTGATGCCGCTCGGTGCGGTGACGAGACCGATCCTGTGCGAGCCGGGTGTCACCACGTAGTGCTGCTCCGTGCCGAGGGCCATCGGGATCTTGGCTCTCGGGTCGTTCGTCGCGATCGGGCACGCGCCGTCGACGACCAGATAGAAATACGGCAGCGAGTCGGCGCTGACGTTGGCCTGCAACCCGATGAGGAGCGCTTGCCCCGCGGGCACCGCGCGCGATGAGTCGATCCAGTGCGGGTTCCGCTCGCCGGCTTCGGCGAGCGCCGGGAACGCGAGGCCATTCAGCATCTTCGAGGGTCCGAGCGCGATGGTCATCTGATCCGTCGCCTTGAATCCCGAGTTGTCGATGCTGCTGTTGAAGGGGGCTTGCGGCGTCTTTGTCCCGGCCGCGAACACGTACAGGTTGCTCGGGAAGCCCGGATCGGAACCCCGTGGCGATACGTAGCCCGAGAGTTGGCCGTAGGCGAGGTTCGCGATCAGCGGCGCCGTCGCCGAGTCAGGGCGCGAGACATCGTAGAGATCGATCGGGCCGCTCGGCTTTCCACCTAGGTCCAGCATGTTCGCGACGCGGATCTTTCCCGTCGGCGCCCCGTACTGGTGGCCAGTCGGCCCAGGCGCTCTCGGTTTCAACGTGTCGGTGAGGCTGACCTGTTGCGGCGCATCTTTGTGGCCGCCGCATGCCATGAGCGCGATGAGGGCCAGCGGGAGACAGCGCATAAGCTTCAATCGTATCGCAAGGCCCTCATCGGATCAATGCGGCTGGCCCGCATGGCGGGCACGAGACCGGCGGCCATCGCGACGAGCGTCAGGAGGGCCGCTGATGCCGCGAAGACCAGGGGGTCGTCCCCCTCCAAGTGATACAACAGGGCCGCGGCGCCGCGGCCCAACACGAACGCTCCGGCTATCCCGATCGCACCGCCGATCGCCGTCATCATGCCCACCTGGCGCAGCACCATGCCGCGCACGCGGCCCCGGTCGGCGCCGAGCGCCATGCGCACGCCGATCTCCCGCGTGCGCTGGGTCACGGAGTACGCCAGCACGCCGTACAGGCCGATCGCCGCCAGCAGCGTGGCCAGCATGGCGAACGCCGCCGACGTCGTCGACATCATGCGCTCCAGGAAAACGTTTTCCCGTACCTGCTGCGGCAGCGTCTTCAGGTCTTCGATCGGGAGCTTGGGGTCGAGGCCGCGCATTGTTTCGCGAATCGCGCGCACGGTCTCGGCCGTCGGCAGCGCGGTCCGCACATAAAAGCTGGTCGTACTCGATATCCCGGTTTGCCGGTACGGCACCACCGCCACTGGTGGAATCGGCGACGTGACACCGGAGTACTTCGAGTCCTTCACGAGTCCGACGATCTCGATGTTGAGCGAATCGTTGTCGAACGACAGACGCTTGCCGACGGCGTCGCGCCCGAGATCGAACTTCTTGGCGAACGCCTCGTTGACGATGGCCACTTTCGGAGCCGCCGCGTTGTCGCTGGCGGTGAACTCGCGTCCGGCAATCAGCGGGCTGCCGAGGATCTCGAAGTACTTGGGGCTCACGGCATTGTACGACGTTTCGTCGTCGGTGTCCGGCACTTTTCTGAACCCTTCGACCGACACGTGCTGGCCCCAGTTATCTCCGGACAGAACGCGCAGGAGACCGGTGGCCACCCCTCGTATTCCGGGAATCGCGCCGAGGGCATCGCTGGCGCGCTCGACGAATGCCATGGCTCCCGTCGTATCGTAGCCACTCAAACTCGGCGAGATGTCGAACCTCACCACGTTCTCGGGGTTGAGACCCAGGTCCACGTCGCCGACGTTGTGGAGGCTCTTGACGAACAAACCGGCGCACGTGAGGAGCATGATCGAGAGCGCGATTTGCACGGTCACGAGCCCCGAGCGGAAACGCGCCGCCGCGCGTCCACCGGACAGGTGGCCGGCGCCGCTCCGGAGCGCCGTGATCATGTCCGGGCGCGTACTCCGAATCGATGGCGCCAGGCCGAAGAACAGGCTCGTGGCCAGCGCCAGGGCGCCGGTGAACAGCATGGCCGTGCCGCTCAAATGAAAGTCGATCGTGCGCTGAACCTCCGGCGGCAACATCCCGCTAATGCCCGCGAGCGTGAGGTGCGCGGCCGGGATGGCGGCCAATCCGCCGAGCACAGCCAGCAGCAGCGATTCGGTGAGGAGCTGTCCCACGAGCTGCCGCCGCGTGGCGCCCATCGAGAGGCGAACGGCCATCTCCATCTGTCGGCCGGCGGCCCGGGCGAGCAGCAAGTTGGCGATGTTGGCGCACGCGATCAGCAGCACGATGCCGGTGATCGCGAAGAGGAGCACGAGGGGAGTCTTCGCGCCAACATGTACGCTGCTCTGGCCGCCTCGGCCGTCGGTGAGGTGGATCTGTTTCGCCTTGAATTGCGCTAGCGTCTTGTCGCTCACGCCCGTGTGAAGCGGGGCTTCGATGTCGCTCAAGATCGGGCTATACACGGCGTTGATGGCCGCTCGCGCCTGACCGACCGACACCCCCGGCGCGAGGCGCCCAAAGAGATAGACCCAGTTTAAAGTGCGTTGCTGCTCGAAGCCCGCGGCCCCGAGGGTGAGCACGCCCCGCATGGTGATCGGCACGTAGACGGAGGGCCGTGTGCCGATGGTGGTGCCGCTGAAACCGCGCGGGCCGATCCCGATGATCGTCAGGTCCTGGCCGTTGACGGTGATCGTGCGACCGAGGACGTTCGGGTCGGATGCGAGCTGCGATTCCCAATACGCGTGATCGAGAACGGCCACGTAACCCCCCGCAATCGCCTGGTCGTCGGCCGGCGTGATCAGGCGACCCAGCGCCGGCCGAACGCCAAGCACCGGGAAGTACGAGCCGGACACGTACATGCCATTGCCGTTGATCGGCGTCTGGCCGGCCATGGCCAAGTTCACACCGAAGCTGCGGTGCGCTGCCAGTCCAGATAATCCGGTCCTGGCCTTCTCCAGATCCCGGAACATCGGGTAGCTGAACACCTCGTCGCAGTTACCCGCTTGGTTGCAGGAATTGTTGCCGAGTTGCGGACTGGACGCCTCCAGATTGACGAGCCGCGAGGGGTCGGCGACGGGAAGCGACTGCAGCAACGTCAGGTTGACCATCGAGAAAATCGCGCCGTTGGCGCCGAGCCCCAGGGCAAGCGAGAGCACGGCCACGATGGTCACGAACGGGCTCTTGGCCACAGTTCGGACCGCGAGCTTGAGGTTGCGCATTGAGGACCGTACGAGGTCGCCCGTGGGCCAGTTTCAGCCTATGGTCTCTCGCCCCGCCCGAGGCGCTCGTCGATGCGATCCAGGGCGTCATCGACTTCAGCCACCGTGTCGATGACGTAATCAGCGCCGGCGGCGTACAGCTTGTCGCGCGCGACGCGCACGAGCCCATCGCGAGCGTCGTCGCCAAGGGCGTCCCACTCGCGCTGCGACAACCCGACCTCGTTGCCGGTCCGCGCCACGCCGATCGTCCACATTCCGGCGTTGCGGCCCTCGGCGATGTCTGCTTCGGTATCGCCGATCTTCACCATGGTCGCCATGGGGTAGACTCTTAGAAACACGGCGGTCGCGAAGCACATCCACGGCATCGGCCGTCCGCCCCCGACATCATCAGGGCACAACGCGCAGTCCGCGGCGTACCCCTGCGCCTTGGCGCGCTCCATCACGTAGTCGAGCATCGCGCGATTGTATCCGGTCGTCGAGCCGATCTTGAGTCCGCGCCGGCGCATGCGCTGCACGGCATCGCTCACGCCGGCGATCACGTCCGAGTGCTCGACGAGACTCTGCATCTGCTTCGGGATGAACGCCGCATAGAGTGCGTCGATGTCGCTGCGTCCGTGGGCCGTGGCGATCGCACGGATATGGTCCTTTTTGGGGAGTCCCATCGACGCGCGGATCTCTTCCGTCGAGACGTCGAGCCCGACCGATGAGAACAGCATGCGCATCGCGGCGACTGGGGCGATACTCCCGTGGTCGACCGTCGTCCCTGCCCAGTCGAGGATGACCGCCGTGATCACGCCAGCGTCCTCTCGGCCAAACCGAACGACAGCGTCATGCCCGAGCCGCCTACTCCGGTGATAATGCGGACTCCTTGTGCCGGCTCGCAATCTATGAACGGCTTCTCCGGGTGCCACGCATAGACCCCGTGCCAGCGCTCGGCCAACTCCCAGGTCGGGATTCTCAGGTATCGCTCGAGGTCATCGAGAATCAGCCGGTCGATCTCCGGGCGATCGAATACGCTCGGCGTTGGGCCGTACTCGTGCGAGTCGCCCAGCGTTATCGCGCCATCGGCCGTCTGCGAGACGAGCGTATGGATGGCCCAACGATCATACTCCGGCTGTTCTCTGGCGATCCGCTCTCTTAGGGCCCCGAGCGTTTTACATGCGCGAAACGCCTTGTAGAATCGCAGGGTCAGTCCCGCCGCCAGCGCGGGACCGAGCTCCCATCCGTTGGGCTGCGGCACCGTGCGCATCATCTGGAGCTTGCACCGGGTGAGCCCGCTGGCCGCGAATATGTCGGGATACAGCGTTTCGAAATCGTCGCCCGAGCAGACGATGGCTGCGTCGGCCTCGAATACGCCGCGCGCTGTCTCTATCCGCGGCACATCTATGCCAATCACTGGGCAACCGAATTGCACATCGACGCCAAGTGAGCGCAACACCTCGGGTAACGCACCAACGATGCGGCGCGGATCGACCGTGAGCTCGGTCTCGCTCCACAGTGCGCCGAGGAGGCCGTGCGTCTCAATGGCTTGCGATCGCTCGGCCGTCTCGCCCGGAGACAATAGCGTGCAATCGTGGCCTCGCGCGAACTCCTCGAGTACGGCGATCTCATCATCCCGATAGGCGACGTGCAACGAACCGGTGGGGCGATATGGCAGATGCGTGTCGTCCAGCATCTGGATCCATAGCGCGCGGCTCCTGAGCGCGATCTCTCGCATCTCCGCCGGCTGGCCGATCGGCCAGATCTGACCGAAGTTGCGCACCGACGCTCCGGACGCGCGGATACCGCGTTCGAATAAGACAACTTTCCACCCGCGCTTCGCGGCGAGATACGCATGCGCGAGGCCGAGAATGCCGCCGCCGATTACCGCGAGTCGAGGCATTGTTCCAGGCACGAACGATAGTGATCGATCGCCGGCACGTCCAAGCCGGGAATCTTGGCTTCGTCGTCCCAACGCCGCAGCTTGACGGCGTCTGCCGCGAACGGAAGCGCCTCGAATGCGCGGACCTCGTGGTCGGCCATCGGGCCACCCTGCAGACCGAGACTTTGCGCGGATGCGGGTGACAAGCGTGACAGATATGAGGGGTCCACTGCACAGAGATAGCGCTTCGCGGCCACGTGCAGCTTGCCAGGTTCAGTCACCGCGAGTCCGAAGTGTGCCCCGAGCCATTGGGCTCCGAGCGCCTCGTGGCGATCGTCCAACCCTAAGTCGGCCGCGTTCTCGCCCAGGTCGTGCACGAGATGCCCGATATCGTGCAGCAATGCCGCCGCGATCAGCGTCGATGGACTGCCGTCGGACACGGCCAGATGCGCGGTCTGCAGCGCGTGCTCAGTCTGCGTGACGGCCTCGCCGCCGTACATCTCGTCACCGCGTTGACGGTACAGCCTGATGATCTGCTCGACGATATCCATGGCGTTCCTGAGTGAGAACCAGAGCAAGCGCGGCGACGGCCGTGAGAAACGCGACCGCCGCGAGCACGTCGAACGCGCCGTGCCATCCGAACGCGACCGACACGCGCGCCATGCTGTCGCCGGCGAGCACGCCGCCCAGGTAGCCGACGCCATCAATGATGCCACAGGTGGTGGCACTGGCGCGCTGGCCGCCGAAGTCGAGCGAGGTCGCGCCGGCCAGGTACGAATAGGGTCCGAGGACGGTGAAGCCGGTCGCGGCGACGAGGCCGACCGGCCAGAGGTGCGAATGCGCCAGCAACAGGAGCAAGCCGACGCTCGCGACGAGCCCCAAGAACATGATCCGCGCGCGACCGCTCCGGCCGAGGCAATCGCTGGCGATGCCCGCGAGTACGACCGAGCAGGCACCGAGGAGCGGGAACCACGCGCTGGCCCCGGCCGCCGCGGCGGGCGACAGCGAGGCGGCCTCGGTGAAATACGTCGGCGTCCACGTATTGAACGTCTCTCGGATCAGCGTGAACCCCAGCGACAGAACGCAGGCGAGCCAGAACTGCTGGCTCCTGAAGAGCGAGCTGAGAACGCCGCGGCCGTCGTCGAGCCGATCCGGGCTGTCGGCTGGCGCGACCTCGGGCGCTTCGCGTAGCCAGATGGCGTTGATGATGAAGAGAACACCGAGCACGGCGGCCGCCGAGAGAAACAAGCCGCGCCAACCGAACCCGCGCTCGATCAGCGACTCCATGAAGAGACGAGCGCCGACGTCGCCCAGGAGATAGCTGACGCTGATCACACCCATGGCCGTCCCGTACTGCGCGTACGAAAACCACTTGGACGTCAGCTTCACCATGCCGATCCAGCCGGTCGACTGCACGAGGCGATTGGCGATCCAGGCGAGCGTGAAGATGGGAATACCGCCGCCTGCCGCGAAGCCGATCGTGCAGAGGATGGAGCCCAGCATGCCGCCCAGAAATAGCCGCCGGCCGCCGATCCGGTCGGCCAGCGGGCCGCTCACGAACTTGCCGAGCGCGTAGCCGAGCACCGCCAGTGAGGCAATGCGCCCGAGGCTGATCTTTGCGGCGTCCCGCGCCATCCCGTGCGCGGAGAGATCGGCAATGAGGAGCGGCAGGGAGACCGAGTAGTCCGAGCGGCAGACGTAGTACCCCGCGTAGCCGACGACCATCAAGCCGACTACCGTCCATTGACGCCGCACGTGGCGATCCACGCTGACAGTCTGCCGCGCGGTCTCGTGGTCCGCCACGCAGGGCGGTCGCCGTTACGACGCCTTTACGGTTCTCTGGTCGCGCTAGCGAGCCAGCGCCTTCAGCACCGCCGCGCGGCGGCGCTCGCTGACGCGCAACCGTGTGCCGTCGCGCAGCACGATGCTGCAATGCCCCTCTGGCCCGCGGCGTAACTCATGGACGTAGTCGACGTTGACCAGCGCGGAGCGGTGGATGCGTACAAATGTCCGCGGGTCGAGCTCGCCCTCCAGTGCTGTCAGGGTTTCACGGAGCAAGTGCGATGCGGTGCCGGCGTGCACTCGTGCGTAGTAGTCCTCGGCCGCGATCCAGGTCACGGATGCCACCGGGAGCGACACCGACCGCCGGCCAGACGACACCAGGAGCCGCGTGCGATACACCGGCGCGAGGCGACGCCGGGCGCGCTCGAAGGCGTGAAGAAAACGATCATCCGTGAATGGCTTGACCACAAAATCCAGCGCCTCGGCCTCGAACGCTTTGACCGCGAACTCGTCGTACGCGGTCACCAGCACAACCACCGGCGCGCGCTCGGCCGGCAACGCGCGCAGTACGCCAAAGCCATCGAGGTCTGGCAACTGCACGTCGAGGAACACGATGTCCGGCTCGAGCGTCCGCACGGCCTCGATCGCGCGAACGCCATCGCCACACTCGCCGATCACCGTGACGCCATCGAGGCGGCTCAACAGCCCGCGAATCACATCGCGCGCCAACGGCTCGTCGTCGACGATGAGCACACGCGTCTCACGCATCGCGAAACGGCAAGCGCGCCACGGCTCTCGCGCCACCGGCCTGCGTCCGGGCCAGCGTGATATCGGCCCGTGGGCCGTACGCGTGCCGGAGCCTCGCGCGGGCCGTCGCGATGCCGAGGCCGCCGTTGGTGCCGTGCTCCGAAGGGCCCGGACCGTCGTCCGTCACGGCGATCTCCAACCAGTCGCCAGTGCGGGCCGACGAGATGACCACCAGGCCGGCAGTGCTCGATCGCCCGATGCCATGGCGAACGGCGTTTTCAGCTAATGGCTGCAACAAGAGCCGGGGTACAACCGCGTCCGTGGTGTCCGGCGCGATCTCCCACCGTACGCGTAACCGATCGCGGAATCGTACTTGCTCGATCGCCAGATACCGCTCGACAAACGCGATCTCGTCGCGCAGCGTCACCTCGTCAGGCGCGTCGCGCCGCAACTGCGCGCGCAAGAGATCGCTGAGCTCGGCGATCACGTGAATGGCACCGTCCTGGTCATGGGCCCGCACCAGGGCGCCGACCGAGTGGAGCGCGTTGAACAGGAAATGCGGCTGCAGGTTCGCGCGCAGCGCGACCAGCTCGGCCCGCGCGAGCTGCGTCTGCAATCGCGTGGCGCTGTCGATGGCGACGATGACCCCATAGATCGCGGCCGCGAACGGCACGTAGAAGACGATCGTCCCCCACAGCGGCGGGCTCGCGTGCGCGAACGCTACGGTCGTCGAGGTATAGAGCACACCGCGCAATACGCTGATCGCAACGATCGCCGTGGCGTGCGGCGCGATGTTGCGCCACGTTCGTCCTTGCGCGACCGGGAATCGCGCGGCGAGTCGCAAGACGATCGGCGTGATCGGCACCCACATGTACCACTCGGACAGCGGCGGCACCATATGCCCCCAGGGCAACAGAGGGCCGCCCATGAGGAGCGCGGTCACCTGGTCGTTGAGTGCCGTGTACCAGGCGGGCAGCGACCAGAGGCCAATGAGGGTCCGCGTCCGCACCCTGTGAGCGTACGACGTGTGCCCGGCAGCAGCAAGGCGTTGGCTGCACGGTTGCCGCGTTCGCTGCACGACGCGCTTTGGATGACGACGCGGGGAGGTAGGCTCGGGCATGCTACTCCCTTTTGCTATCGCGGCATCAGTCTGGCTGGCCCGTGCCGATAGCGCCATCGGCGTGTATGCCGCCCGCGGCGCAGTCCTCCGGATCATCGAATCCAGCGCACTGTATTTGAGCGACGAGTCGGATCGGTCGTACGGACCATATGCCATGTATCCGTCGACGGACACCCTCTGGGTGGATCCACGGACCGGCGTCGAACGCGTCGTGTACCCTGGCACGATCCAGATTCGGTCGGCACGCGCGACGTTCACGAATGGGTCAGTGGCTTCGATTCGCGCGCACGGCGGGGCGTGGATGCGTCGGGCATTTGACCCGTGGGCCGTGTTGGCGGACTGGCGAACGGATTCGGCCGTCCGTGTCGCTGGAGAACGCGTGTATCGCGACTACCCGCGCATCGCCTTGACCCGGCCGGGTCGCTTTGGCACCGATACACTGCTGCTCGACGTCGAGACCGCCATTCCCGTCGCGCTCATACGAACCGAGGCGCATTACTTCCTCGGGCCTATTCACGTGGTGTACGACTACGAGACGTGGGCCGACGTCGGCCGACGCGCGCTGTACCCTGCGTCCGTCACGAGGTTGGTGGATGGGCAGCTCGACGAATCACGGTTTTATGATCAATACGGTGGTGGTGGCGTGCTCGTGCCGGTGGATAGCGCGCCGGATCTCGTCATCCCCGATACGACCGTGACGTTGCCGATCGATCCGCAGCATCGGTTCGCGGCGGACCCATTGGATACGGTACCACTCGGCGGCAACACGTATCTCCTCGTGAACAAGGCGTTCACGTCGGTCGTCTCGCTGCAGCGGGATACGGTGTTTGTCTTTGATTCTCCTGGCGGAGAGGATCGGGCACGCCTGGAGCACGAGCGGGTGGGGCAGCTATTTCCGGGTCATCACGCGACGGTGTTCGTCGCCATGAACCCGGTGTGGCCGCACATCGCGGGATTGCGCTATTGGGTGGCTCACGGCGCTACGATCGTCGCATCGCGGCCGATCGTGTCGTTCTTGCGATCGGTGCTTGCGCGCCGATGGACCGAGTTGCCGGATGAGTATGAGAGGGTCAGGGTGCAGCCGACGATCCGTGCCGTCGCCGACTCGGCGCTTCTGGCGGGTGGTCAGGTGAGGCTCTATCCGATGGATGGGATCGAGGGCGAGACGGTGCTCCTCGCCTACATCGCGCCATCCCGTTTCGTCTGGGCCACCGATCACATTCAGGACACGACGAGCGACAATCTCTACGTCCGCGAGGTGCGACAGACCGTCGCGCATCACGAGCTCGACCCTGTCGCGACCTCCGGCCCGCACTTTCGCGTCATCCCATGGACGCCACGCTGAGTCCCAACGGCGAAACGGCTGCCTAGCCAATGGTGTTGAATGACAATGAGATAGCTCTGGGCATGGGTCTTCCATAGACTGCGGTCATGCGTCGTGATTTTCTGTTCGCGCTGCGGTCAGCGCGCCGTTCGCTCATGGTGACCGCCACCGTCGTGCTGACGCTGGCACTCGGACTCGGCGTCAGCACGACGGCCTTTTCGCTCGTCGACGCCATCCTCCTGCGCCCACTCCCGGTCGCCCACCCTGAGCGACTGGTCAACGCGAGATTCGAGGACGGCTTCCCGGTTCTGGAGACCGAGTATTTCCGGGAGCGGAGCCGATCACTCTCCGGAATCATCGCCTATGACGGGACGCAATTGAGCACGGTCGTCCAGGAGCGACCCGGGCTCGCGACCGCGCGTCTGCTCTCTGGCGACGTGTTCGCCACCCTGGGCGTGCCGGTGATGGGACGGGCGTTGCGACTGGAAGATGATCGCCCGGGTGCCGCACCCGTCGCCGTCGCGAGTTGCGCGTACGCGACGCGACAGTTCGGCGGGATGACCGCGGCCATCGGCCAAACACCGCTGCTCGACGGCATGAGCACGACGATCGTGGGTGTCATGCCGTGCGATTTTCCCGGGCTCACCGCCGGGAAGATGCCGGAGGACCTGTGGTTGCCGATCATCTGGCATCAACGACTCGGCTTGAATGACCATACGACGGTGGGCATACTGGCGCGCCTCGCGCCGGGCGCGAATGCCGGGATCGCGGCGCGCGAGCTCACGGCGTTGCATCGCACGTTCACACGGGATACCCTCGGCCGCGTCCTCGTGTCCGATGGCTCCCAGGGGCTCGAGACACTCGCTCACGCTTCCGCGACGCCGCTCCGTATCCTGACCGCCGCCGCGGCCGCCGTGCTGCTCCTGGTCTGCGCCAACGTCATGAACCTGCTGCTCACGCGCGGCACGGGCCGCCGACAGGAGATCATGATCCGGTTGGCGATGGGTGCCTCGCGGCCGCAGATCGTCCGCCAGCTCATCGTCGAGACGCTCGTGTACGCCCTGGCCGGCGGGATGCTCGCCGTACTCGCCGCCGAAGTGCTCGGACCCCTGCTCGCCACGCGGCTCGCGCCGGGCCAAGGGCCGCTCATGCTCGATCTCGTGCCCCGCGGACGGGTCCTGGCCTTCGTCGCGCTGGCGGTGTTGGCGACCGTCGTCGCGGCCGGCGCCGTACCTGCGCTCAAGGCCGCGAGGCTGGAGAATGAGACGCGCTCGACGCCCAGAATCGGCCGGAGTTTGGGCGTCATTCAGGTCGGGCTGTCGCTCGTGTTGCTCATCGTCACTTTCCAGCTCGGGCACGGCGCCAGATCCATGGCGCTCATGGATACGGGCTTCGAGCAGCATCACACGTTCCAGTTCGCCCTCTATGCGAACACGCTGGGGTACAGTGGTCCGAGCGAGCTCGCGTTCTACGAGCGCGTGCGGTCGAAGCTGGGCGCGATGCCCGGCGTGGTGACGGCCACGGTCGCGCGCGATCACATCACGGCCATCAATCGGACGATCTGTCATCCGTCGACGGACGGCGGTCCAGTCGACGTCGGCCTGAGCGGCATCGGCGCCAACTACTGGGCGGCCACGGGGATCCCGCTTCTTCGCGGTCGGGACTTCGTGCCGAACGACGGGGCGGTCGCGATTCTGAGCACCGAGGCGACGCGGGTGTTCTTTCCGGACGCCGACCCGATTGGGCGGACGCTGCGTGTGGCCGACGGAGGAACGCTCCGCATCGTCGGCGTCGCGCGGGATGTGCGCGCTTTTGGCGAGCGGCCCGAGGAAGTCGGCGCGCCCACCTGTCGTGTCTTCATCCCGCTCGAACACGCGGCCAAGGAGGACATGGGCCAGGCCATGTTCATCGTCCGTACCATCGGAGATCCCGCCGCAACGCTGGGCGCGGTACGCGATGTCGTGCACACCATCGATCCGCGCGCGGCGCTCGTTCGTCTCGAGACGGTCAGCAACGCCACGAGAGATATAACGGCTAGTCAGAGCGCGCTCGCGACGAGCGCTGGCGTGCTCGCGGCGCTCGCCCTGGCCCTCGCCTGCATTGGCCTGTATGGGGTCGTGTCGTACATGGTCGCGCGACGGATGACCGAGATGGGCATTCGCCTGGCGTTGGGCGCTTCGCCGGCGCGATTGTTCCGGGTCGTGCTGGGCGATGCGATGCGTCCCGTGCTCTCCGGCCTCGCGCTCGGCCTCGCGGGTGCGGCACTCGCGCTCAAGCTGGTGGGCCACAGTGTCATCGGCCTCGATGCACCACAGCCTCCGGCGATCATCGCGGCCGCGCTTACTCTCGTGGTGGCCGCGCTTATCGCGGCGGCACTCCCTGCGCGGCGAGCGGCACGGGCTGATCCCGTCCAGGCTTTACGTCGGGATTGACTCCGTCAAACGGGTACTCCATGTAGCGCGCGGTCTCGATGGCGACGTCCATCCCGGCGAGTCTCGACAGGATGTGAAACGCGCCGTCGATCCCCGATGAAATCCCGGCGGCGGTGACGATCTTCCCGTTGTCGACGATCCGGCGATCCGTGACCTGACACCGCGGCTCGGCCTGCCGCAGCTCCTCCAGCGCGCCATGGTGCGTCGTCGCCGTGAGATCGCGCAGCAGGCCGGCGGCCGCGAGCAGCAGGGCGCCGGTGCAGACGGAGAACACGATCTCCGACTTCGCCGCATTGGCGCGAATCCAGGAGAGCACGGCCTCGTTGCGCATCTCGATGCGCGTGCCCCACCCGCCAGGAATCACGAGCACGCGGGGCTCGATCGGATCGGCCAGTGTGAGTGTGGGACGAACCACGAGATTGTTACGCGCGCGGATCTCGGGCTTCGTGCCGACCGTCACGACGTTCAAACCCGCTTTTGATACGGAGAACACCTCGAATGGGCCCGCGAAGTCGAGCACTTCGACTTCGTCAAAAACCAGAATGGCGATCATGATGTTTCCTCGAATCTGGCGAGCGGCGCCCTGATCTTGTATTCATATGGCGGGGGAAAGCGAAATGTATCCTCGATTGGTCGTCTCCACGACCAGTACAAATTTTGCTGCGCTGTGGCCGGCACTAGCCGAGGCCTGCGGAGTGGCATTGGTGATAAACGAGGCACCGCTCGGGAGCGATGTCACGCTCACCGCGACATCTCAGGGTGCCGCGTTAGCGTCACATCATTTCTCACTGCCGAATGATCAGGACCAACTGACATCGTGGCTGCGCAAACAATTTGATGAATTGCGCGCCCGAGAGGCACACGCGAGCTTCACGGCCGCCGAACGGACGAAATATCGGTTCGAGGGCATCGTGGGCATGAGCGGGACGCTGCAATCGGCGGCGAGTCTCATTGCGGAGCGCACGGCTCCGGTCTTGTTGACCGGTGAGACCGGAACGGGAAAGACATTGCTGGCGCGAGCGATCCACTACGAGGGCCCGCGTCAAGCCTCGCCGTTCGTCGAAGTCGATTGCGATCACACGTCGACTCGCGCGTTGTTCGGCGATGACCGCCAACCCGGGCTCCTCGCCCTGGCGGCCGGTGGCACACTCGTGCTCAATGCCATCACCCAGTTGGGTGACACGCTCTTCGATACGATCGCCGGCCGTGGCTTCGACGTCCGGATGATCGCGACGTCGCACGTCGACCTCTCCGCCAAGCTCTGTCGGCGCCTCGGCGCCGATCCGATTGCTCTCCCGCCATTGCGGGCCCGACGAAACGAGATCATCCCGCTGGCCCAGTACTTCGTCGATGGGTTTGACGGGGAGCACGCGCAGGTCGACTTCGCTGATCTCGAGACCCGTGACTGGCCGGGTAACGTGCGCGAGCTCAAGAACGTGGTCGAGCGCGCACTCCTTCTCTCAACGCCACCTCCGAGGATCGTATGGCAGTAACACGGAAGACCCTCGTGATCGCCGCGGCTCTCTTGGCGCTCACGGCGTGCGAAATGATTCAGACGCCGGGCCCGAGCGACCCAGGCACGAGGGGGGCCTCGTCGATCCATAAAGACGGCATACTCGGCTCGCTGCTGAGTTTCCTGATGCCGGCGTCGAACGCGCCGGCGCTCGTGACCGACACCGTGAAGTTCTATGCCGTGGTCGGGCAGGATCGGCACGACTCGATCTACTACCATGCCGCATCCGGCCAGACGGACTCCACTCGCTTCGTGTACTTCGATGTGCCGGCCGGCGCATTGGTTACCGATCAGCACGGCGACACGCTGGCGCAGGGCGACTCGCTCCTGATCACGATGTACCTCGCCGATTCGTCTCACATGACCGTTGGCTTCCAGCCGTCCGGGTTGGTATTCAACAGCTCGAATAAGCCGACGCTCATTTTGTCGTATCACTGGGCGAATCCGCTCACGTTGCCGCTGCTGCAAGCGTTACTCGGTATTTGGTATCAGGAAACGCCGGGCGGCCTCTGGTTCCCTGCATCGAGCAGCGTACAGATCCCCGCGCAAACAGTGACGGGGCGGTGCCCTGGATTCTCTGTGTACGCTTCGGCATACTGACAGGCGTGGCGCAATCTCTGTTGCTTCAGGCGCGCGTGGCGGCCCGGGCTGGCAAGTGGCCCGAGGTCTTGAACATGCTCGGGACCGCCACCGAGCCTTTGCCGGATCCGGATCGGGCGACGCTCGTCGCGGAGGCGCTGCTCCGCACGGCGCGGCCGCGCGACGCCGACGAGTGGCTCCGGCGGTTGCTGCCGCATATAGAGCACGATGATCCGTATGAGTGGCGTCGCGGCATCAACATGCGCGGCGTCGCGCTCTTCGAGATGGGGGAGCTCGACCAAGCGGAGACGGTCTTTCAGCAGGTGCTCCAGGTCGGACACGCCGTCAACGATCCCCTGCTCGTGGCGCGCGCGACGAACAACCTCGGACAGATCAAGAACGTGCGTGGCCAGCGCGACGATGCGCTCGCGCTCTACCAGCTCGCCGTGCCGGCGTATCAGCAGCTCGGCCACGTGCTCGGGCTGGCCGAGACGTACCACAACATGGCGATCAGCCATCTGTGTCTCGATCGGCTGACGCAGGCGGACGAGTGCGAGCTGCGCGCGATCGAGTTCGCGCGTGAGGTCGCGGCCGTTCGCCTCGCGGCACTCGCCCGGATCGGTCGCGCCGATGTCGCGCTGAGACGGGGTGATGCCGAGATCGCGTATGTGACCGCGCTGCGCGTCGCGATCGAGTGCCATGCGCTGGCCGACCCCGCGGGCGCCGCGGATGGCCTCCGGGTCGTCGGCCTGGCGTGCATCGCGCGCGGCGAGTTGGACGACGCGGCGGTGTCGCTGACGCACGCGTGGCAGTTGGCCGAGCGGTGCGCGAGCCCGAGGTTGTCGGCGGATGCGTTGCGCGCGTATGCCCAACTCGCGGTCGCGCGCGGCTCGATTGGCGGCGCCCGCCGGCACGCCAACACGGCGCTCGACCTGTACAAACGCGCGGGCGCGATCGCCGACTACGAGGCGCTGAGCGAGTGGCGCGCCCAGCTCAGTCAGCGGGCGTCATGACGACGTTGGCCGCGGACGGTTGGAGGTAGGTCGCGATCCGTCCGACGAAGTCGTCGCATTCGAGCTGGTCGGCGAGCGATGACGGCAGGAACCCCGTGACGGACCGGATGCTCGACGCGAGCGCATCAGGCGAGGGATAGCGGAGCTTCACGGCGACATCGCGCACGCGCGCACCGGGTGCCCGCAAGTAGTGGTATGCCCGCAGGACGCGAGCGGCCCCGAGATGGTGGGCGGGTGTCGCGAGTCCCGCGCGTTCGAGGGCGTCGTACATCGTCCTCCGGGGCATCGAGGCTTTCGAGGCCAGTCGCTCCACGCAGTCGATCACCGAAGGCGTGCGGAACACCGCCTCGAGCGCTTCGGCCAGCGATTCCGGCAGGCGCTGGAGGCGGTCGCGCAATAGGGCAAGCAGCGCATCGGCGAGCGCGTCGGCTGGTAACGCTTCCAGCAGCGCGCGGAACGCCACGGGTTCGTCGTCGACCCCGAACAACACGACGTGGCGGTAGCCGCGTGTGCCCATGGCGTGACACGCCTTGAGCGCGTCGGCGGACACGGTGGTGTAGAGCACGATGTGCGTGGTCGTGCGGTAGCGATCGAGCTCGGGGCCGGCGAGCTGTGGATCGACGACCACGATATCGGGGGCGCGCTCGGACAATACGGTCTGGAGCTCGCGCAGGTGGCGCACGGCGCGAACGGTGTGCGCCGTGCGAACCACTGCGCGGAACGGGTGCATCAAGCGGTCAGGCAAGAGCGCGACGATGTCCACAGGCCTGCACTCGTGCGGGGGTTCGCCGCACAAACTCACGGTACGTGACGGGGTCTCCAAATCCGAGCTTCGACGGTACGGCGTCGCTCCTTTGTGCGCCACACCCTGGTTGACCTATCTCGGAGGTTCGAAATGCCCCGTCTTCGCTCCCTCATCGCTCTCGTGACCGCCGCGGCGATCGCGGCCGCGTGCACCTCGCCGACCTCGCCGTCTCAAAGCACGGTACGCGCAGACTGCAGTGGTGGTGTGATGGGTGGCAGTACGACCTGCTCATGACCTAGACGCCGACCTGCTCCCGCATATCCCGGAGGGCATGCACGACCGGTCGTACGAGGGGTGGCGGCTGGACCTCGACAAAGGTCGCTTTCGGCCGGCGGCCGAGGACAATCTCCGTAAGCAGCGCCTCGGATTCCAATCGGATCTGGTTCAGTTGACAGCGAGTGGCGATGTCGACGGCCCGCGTGAGTGCCTCGCGGGCCGCGTCCTCGCGCCCAAATCGATACAGTCCCTCGCCCACGAGCTCATGGTACGCCGCCTCTTGCGGCGCCGCGAGGCCGACCGAGAGTTCCTGCCGATACCGCTCGAAAACCGTTTCTTGATCTCGCAGGAACGCCAGCCGCATGAGATTCAATCCGGCGATAGTGTGCCAATACCTATTCGGCGAGGTCCGATAGACGACGAGATACGCATCGTTCGCGGCGTCGGGCAGGCCGAGGTCGACCATGGCGGTGCCGAGGTCGCACAACGCAGTGGTCCTTCGCAACTCGTCGCTGTAATCGTTGACCGCCGCGTGTATGAACGCCGCGGCGGTTTGGTAATCCTTCCGTTGGTAGGCGACGACGCCCCGATCATGCCGGGCGCGAGCGAGAACATCTTTCAGCGGCCCGTCGACCGGCAGGGGCCGTGTCGCAATCTCGCTGATGACCGTGTCCAGCGTCTCCTGTGCCGCAGGGAGATTGCCCCGATTGAGCTGGACACTCGCGAGGCCAATGCGGCTGAGCAACGCGTTGTACTCGTCGCCCTGCAGATTCGCGATCGCTCCGGCTCGCCGGTACGCGCGCTCGGCCTCGGCCAATCGACCGCCGACCATTCGAAAGCAGTACCCCATTTCGAGGTACGCCGGCGGCACGAGCTCCTTGCCATCGCAGAGCGGCGCGACGGCCGCGACCGCGCTATAGACGTCGGCAGCGCACGCGAAGAGTCCTTCTTTCTTGAGAATGCCGCCATACGCGGCCAGTACAACTGGCACGTGACGTGCGAGCTTTCCCCACGATGTCGTCAGCGCAGCGTCCAGGTTTCTCAGGATCTCGCGAACTGGACCATCGTCGACGTGCTCGATGGCGCGGCGCACGGCCTCGAGCTCGCGCAACGTCGGCGGCCTGTCGCCCGCCCCCGCCAGCACCCAGCGATCGACGAGCCGCATCGCGAGAAGTCCAGCGACCGCGGCCCTATACTCGGGCTGACCGTCTGTCTGATCGCCAGCCGCTTCAAAGAATGCCAGGTGTGCCAAGGGCGGCTGAGCCGTCGAGCCGACATCAGACGTTTGCATAATCATGACATCGGGAACTTGGTCACCGCTCGCCGGACTCGCAAGCTCGAATACAATACACCTCAAGCGTGAAATCATAGGCGGGAATCGATCATGTCATCCACGTTCACTATCGGCGGCGATCTCACGGTAAACCGCCTCGGCTTTGGGACAATGCGTCTCACGGGTGCGGGCATCTGGGGCGAGCCGGCTAACCGTACGGAGGCGCTTGCAGTCCTGCATCGCGCCCTCGAGCTCGGCATCAATTTGCTCGACACAGCGGACTCGTACGGGCCTGAGGTGGCCGAGCGGCTCATCGCTGAGGCGTTGTATCCCTATCCGAAGGGTCTGGTGATCGCGACCAAGGCCGGGTTCCAGCGGCCCGGTCCGGACCGGTGGGTCGAGGACGGCCGGCCACAGCACCTCCGCGAGGCCGTCGCGGGGAGTCTCAAACGGTTGCGACTCGAGCGGATCGATCTCTTGCAGTTGCACCGAATCGATCCGAAGGTACCGATGGAGGATCAAATCGAGACGCTGGTCGACCTCCAGCGCGAAGGGAAAATCAAGCACATCGGACTCTCTGAAGTGAGTGTCGAGCAGATCGAAGCGGTTCGCGAGATCACGACGATCGTCTCCGTGCAGAATCGCTACAATCTCATCGATCGGAGCTCGGAGCCGGTGCTGGACTACTGCACGGACGAGAACCTGGCATTCATCCCGTGGTTCCCCCTCGCGACGGGAGCCCTGGCCAAGCCCGGTGGTCCGCTCGCCCGCGCGGCCGAGCGGTTGAAGGCGACGCCGTCGCAGGTCGCTATCGCATGGCTGCTCAAGAAGTCGCCCGTCATGCTGCCGATTCCGGGCACGTCGACGGTCGAGCATCTCGAGGAGAACGTTGCCGGCGAGCGGCTCGAGCTCGACGCCGCGACTATGGACTCGCTCGAAATCCGAGTTGGCGCACGGTAGAGCCGGACGGTCCCAGGCGCGTTGAGGTCGTCAACGCGCCTGGCTAGACTAGTCGCCCGTGATCACTACCGGGCGCCGACCGTTCATTGTCACGCGAGAATACGTCGGCGTCATTGGCATCATCGCGGGTCTCACTCACGCGTGGCCTCCGATTCCCTCGATCGCTCTCGGCTGCGCCTTGGTCGCCGGCATCATCCCGCGCGTGGCCGCGGCGCTCGCGTTCGCGTTGCTCATCGCGTACACCGTGTCGCTGCACCTGTGGGTGCTGGCGCCGAGTCCGCCCGCGGCGTACGGATTTCTGGCGCTCACCGTCGCGCTGACGTCGACCAATCGCGTCTTGGACTGGGATCTCAACGGGACGACGCCACTGTGGACAGTCGTGCCGCTTCGCCTCTACTTCGGCTTCGCCTTCTGGCGCGCGGCCTGGAACAAGATCGGTGCGCGGTGGGCGGCGTGGCCCGACGCCCTGCAATCGTTCGGCACGATGCAACTGCCGCATGAGTCGGCGTGGTATCGGGCCTTCATGACCTCGGTCGTCTTCCCGCACGCGCCACTGTTCGCGGGACTTGTTGCGGTCGGCGAAGTGGCCGTGGGAACGTGCCTGCTGCTCGGACTCGGTGTGAGGTTCGCCGCACCGGTCGGCGTGCTCCTCACGCTGAATTATTTCCTGCTCAAGGGTGACGCTCCCTGGTCAGTCAGCAACGACTTGGCGTTCGCCCTCGGCCTGACGATCCTGACGGTCACGGGTGCCGGGCGCGTCCTCGGCCTCGACAGTTTGATAGCGCCGCGTCATCCCGTCGAGCAGCCTGCCCAGGGTGATTAGCGTCGTATCGGCGGGTACTAGAATCATCTCTCTCATGCTTATACGTCGAATGAGACGCGACTAATTCGACACGCCGGGTGACATCGAAGACGTCTCGGTCGTCACGCGGTAAACATGAGACTTGCGGTCGCGGTGCCGTTCCTCGTCGTCGCCTGCGGCGCCACCGATCCCAGCGCGCCGATCCCTCGCTCACCCGCGCGCGCTCCCGCGGCGGTCCTGCGCTGCGTCGCGAAGGTGCGAAATCGCCCCAGCGTGACATGCTCGCGCGCCCCTATCACGCGACGGAACCTGCGCGCCGACGTGATCGTGGGACGCAAGAACTACGACGTGACGCTCAACTTCTCCGGGGTCACGTTCACCAGCGGCACCGGTGTGTTCTCCGCCGGCGTGAGCGTCACCAACTTGATGAACCAGGCGCTCGGCACCACTGACGGGACGACGTCGAGCGCGAGCGGCACGCGCGTGTTCTTCACCTCGGGGCCGTCGCTCGCGGCTGGACAAGGGATTATCACCTTGAGCAACCCGGACGGCGTGGGGACGTTCACGGCGTCCGGACAACCGTACTTCCAGTACGCGACGCTGATTCAGCCGAGCGCGACCAGTAGTGCGAGGACGTGGAATTTTCAGCTCGGGGATTCCGTGAATGCGTTTGCGTTCACCCTCGAAGTCGATGCGCCGATGCCGGCCGAAGGGAGCATTCGGCATTGGACGACGATTCGACAAGGACTGCAGAGCAATGCGCTGACCGGCATGTGGCAGGACACGCCATCCGACATCTGGGCGGTCGGCGTCAGCAACACGTTCTTGCGCAACACCGGCTCGGGTTGGGCGATCGTGACGCCGACCGGATACACGGGCTCGTTCGATTTCCAAGCGATCTTCGGCGCGTCGTCGACCGACTATTGGGCGGTCGCGAACGGCGGGCACATGGTCCACTACAACGGCACGACATGGGCGTCATCCACCTCGCTGCTCACGACGCGCAACCTCCATAGCGTCTGGGGCTCGAGCACGACGAACTACATCACCGTCGGCGATAGCCTCACCATCGATCAATACAATGGGCTCCTGTGGACGCCGATGGTCCCGCCACTCGGCGTCGCAACGGCGACTGACCTGCGTGGCATCTGGGGCAACGACGGGACGCACATCTTCGCCGTCGGCGACAACGGGACGGTCATCTTCTACAATGGGCTGGTCTGGGCCGCACAGACGAGCAACACGACGCAAAATTTGCTCGCCGTGTGGGGGACATCGGCGACCAACGTGTACGCTGTGGGCGCGAATGGCGTCATCATCCGCTACAACGGCACGGCGTGGACGACGATGACGAGTCCCACGGCCAATAACCTGAACGCACTCGGCGGGAGCGGGGCATCCGACATCTGGGCCGTCGGCGATGCCGGCACCACCGTGCACTACAACGGGACCTCGTGGTCCGCGAGCACCAGTGTCACCGGAATCTCCCTCACGGGTGTCGTGAGCGGCTACGCAGTCGGTGCGTACGGTGCGTTGATGACGTATTCCAGCGGCTGGACTTTATCAAACCAGAGCGGCGTCCCAGTCAACGCCATCTGGGCCGACAGCCCGACCGACGTCTGGGTCGCGAGCTACGGAACGGTGCTGCACTACGACGGCACGAATTGGACGAGCACCTATGTCGGTGCAAAAGAGATGACATACGGCCTGTGGGGCTTCACCAGCGGGCCCACGCTCTACGCCGCCGGCGGATCGGGAACCATGTCGATCTACAGCGGCGGCTCGTGGGCAGCGACGAGCACGGCGCAACCGGGCTACCGCGCCACCTGGGGCTCGGCGGCCAGCAACGTCTACGCGGCCGGCACGTCGGGCGACATCACGCAATACAATGGCTCGAGTTGGACCAACCAGTCCGCTCTGACAACAGTCAGCGTGTTCGGCCTCTGGGGCACATCAGCCACCAATATCTACGCTGCCGCAGATAGCGGACGCCTATTCCAGTACAACGGCACGTCCTGGAACGCCATCACCACGGGTACTACGCAGGCTTTGAACGCGGTCAGCGGTAGCTCGGCCACCGATGTCTGGGTCGCCGGCGCCTCGGGCACCATGCTGCACTACAATGGCTCGTCATGGTCCTCGGCAACGAGCGGCACCAGCGTCGCGCTGCACGGCGTGTGGGCCGACACGCCACCGGGTTCGTACACCGCCGACGTCTATGCCGTCGGCGACAACGGCACCGTGCAGCACGGCAACGGCTCGGTCATCCTCACGATGCCGACGACCGTGACGTCACCACTGCGCACCGTGTTCGGCACGTCGAGCACGAACGTCTACGTCGGCGGCGACGTCGGCGTTGTGCTCTGGGGAACGCAGTAGCCGTCAGGGCGGGGCCGCCCGGTGGACGTCCAATACCGCTGCGTGCGCAGCTGCTATACAGCGCTGCGGATCCGGCGGACCGGCGCGCACACCCACCACCGTATCTGGAGGCGCCGCATCGGCGTACCGAGGCGCGCTGACCGATCGCCCGATGCCCTCAAAACGACCGTCTCCTATTATTGCGTGCACCGTGAAGAATGCATCCAGCGCAGCGCCGAGCATCAGATTGATTGTGTCCGCACCAGGAGCTGGCTCGATCGCAAAAACACCAACGCCGCTCATTCCGGCGTAGGTAGGACTGCGCCTACCACGGCGTACCACAGCGAAGCAAGCGTTCCACGGAGGACCACCGTAGCTCCCAATTCGTAGTCTGAGTTCCGTCTCCCTATCCAAGTTACCGAGCGAAAGGGAGTCGGATTGAATGGATAGGAACAAAGTTCTCAGAGTTGTGCTACTCGAGTCGTCGTCGCATGGTCCACTGCTGCAGACCCGGACATTCCAGCCACCGACAATGCGACTCCAGTCGAATGCGGATGGTGGAGTGCGGTACACGCGCCCCTCAACGCCAGTCACAACGGGAGGCTGAGCCTCTGCCGGTGGCAAGAGAGCACAACCGGCAATGCATAACGCCCCAGCGGCGAATCGCATGACCGCAACCCCGGCAGTCTTCAGCGCAGTCCGACCAACCCGTGGACAGCGGCGGTGAGCGCTGGAACGTTGTAGCCGACGCCATTACGGAAGACCATTGCGACTTTCCGGATATCGGATGCATTGGTAGAAGGGTCGCCGTCGAGCACGACGAGGTCGGCTTGCTTTCCCGGAACGATCGAGCCGACGCGATCGGAGATGCCGAGAATGCGGGCGCCGTTTAGCGTCATGATCTGGACGGCTTGCTCGGGTGAGAAGCCGGCCTCGGACAGAAGCTCGAAGTTGCGCTGATCGCCATATCCCGCGATCTCGGTGAGGCAGCAGGGGTCGGAGCCGGCGCCGAGAAGGCCGCCGGCGCGGACGAATGAGCGCTCGAAGGCCATCGCTTTCTTGAGCGCGACTCGCTCGGCGGTGTCGGACTTCTTCTGGCTGCTGTCGTACCATGTGCGAACGGCGGCGCCGATTTGGGGCGCGAGCGCGTCGTAGACTCGCGGGTCGAGCGGGATACGGCTGGGCGAGGAGAGCTCGAACACGGCGAGCGTTGAGGTCATCGCGACGTGATGTTGGACCATCGCGTGGATCGTCCGCTGCACGTCGGCGCCATCGATGTCGAGATTGTCGTATTGCGCGGAGTCGCCAGGCATCGGGCAGACATCGGGTTGCTTGCCTGGCCAGAACTCCGTGTCGGTGAGGAGTCCGTGCTCGAGGTTATCGATGCCGAGGTCGACCGCCTCGCGGAAGCCGACGGAGCAGAGGTGCGCGGTCACCTTCATCCCGTGCTTGTGCGCCTCGTCGATCGCGGCGCCGAGCTCATCGCGGGAGATCTGCGTGTAGGCCTTGAACCATGGGACGCCTTCTTCTGACCAGTATCGCACGAGTCGCCGTGCATCCTCTGGTGTGCCGAGTTGATGCATCCAGGTTGGTCCGACGCCCGGGCCCTGGAGATAGGGGCCGGTCGGGAAGATCAGCGGGCCGACGGTCTTTCCGGTCTCGATCGCGTGCCGAAGGTTGAGCTCCTGGTACGGATCGATGCTCCCGGTCGTGCGGATCGTCGTCACGCCGCTCGCCAGGAACAGCTTCGGGTAGCTCGACAGCATGCTCCGCGAGCCCGTGACCGACGAGCCGTAGTACATATGGTCGTGCAGGCCCACGATACCCGGGATCACGGTCTTGCCCGTGAGATCGATCACGAGCGCGCCCGCGGGGATGGCGGCGGCGTGGTCGACGGTTTTGATCTTGCCATGATCGAACACAATGGTGACGTCCGACCGGGGCGACGTGCCGGTGCCATCGATGACCCGTGCGTGGGTCAGCGCGACGGTTGCCGTGTCGATGCTGACGAATTGGAGTAACGCGACGAGAACTGGCAGCATGAGCGCCTCCTTTAGTCGACCGTGAACATCATCATCATTCCCGCCGCGCGGTGCTCGGCGATATGACAGTGCAGCATCCAACGACCCGGGTTCGAGAGGTCAAGCAAGACATCGTCCGCCTCGCCCGCCGGAATCAGTATCGTGTCCTTCCAGACCAGGTTTGAATTCGGCACGCCGTTGCGGCTGAGGAGAAGCATACGCTGACCGTGCGCGTGAATCGGGTGCGCCATCGGGTGTGCCCCGATCGCGTCGTTGTAGATACGCACTTTTGCGATCGTACCCGCCCGAAAGTGCCAGTTGATGTTCATATTCTCGGCGCCCGTGTCCGGGTCGCGGAGGATCCACGTTACGTCGCGTGGCGTAATCATCCGGTTCATCGCCGGCATGCCATCGTTGACCTCGACCGGGACAGACGCGCCGGTGAGCATATTCGAGATGATCGCGAGGCGCATCTCGAGGTTCAGCCGATGGTCGGCGGGGCGGTCGAGATACTGGCGATATGCGGCCAAATCGCCCCGGCGCTCCAGTCGGCGGAAACTGGAGGCGTAATCGGGAACAGCCGGCGCGGAATCGACGCGAACTACACCAAGCGTATCGACCTCCGGCGCAAACACGCCGAGCCAGTGATTCAACGCCTGTACGCGATTGGTCAGCACCACGGATTTCGTAAAGCGCACATCTATTGTATAGCGCTCGGCGGGCGCAATCAGGACACTCGGGACTATTGCCTCGTGCTCGAACGCCCCGAGATCAGAGGCGACGATCTTTATCGGGGCATCGCCGAAACTGAGATTGTACGTCCGGGCGTTCGACGCGTTGGTGACGAGAAACCGTACGACGGCGCCGCGATGGATTGACAGCGAGTAATGCGGGAATGAGTCGCCAAAGCGACCCATGAGCGCATGTCCCCCGAAGGGATCTGTAGAGATATCTTGGATCGCGAGCGCGACCTGTTGGTTTACTCGCGGCGATGAGTCGGTGACAATGATATTGCCGAACAGGCCCGAGCCCACTTGTTGGCTCTCGTTCACGTGCGAGTGATACCAGAAGACGCCGGCATCAGGAAAACGCACGCGATACGTAAACGTGCCGCCGACGGGTACCGGATCCTGCGTGCCATCATACGCATTGTCGACCCGGACGCCATGCCAATGGATCGTCGTCGGTTGGTCGATGCGATTCTCGAAGCGCACGATGATAGCCGAGCCTCGCGGCACGAGAAGGCGCGGACCGGGATATTGGCCGTTATAACCGTACCCACCCCGCACGAGACCGGCGACCAGTGAAAGCGTGTCTCCATCGTGCAAGGACAGGATCGACGACGGCTGGGGTTCCGCCAATGCCGGGTCGCGAGACGGCATGGTCATATCCATCGTGTCCGGCACGACGGTGAAGAGATCCCGATGCGCCAATAGCCGCACGCTTGGCGAGGCGCCACGGAGAACCAGTCGCCCGTGTCGCGTCGTGACGGCAGGAGATCGTTCGGCGCTCACGAGCACCCGAAACTGATTCCGCGCGAGCACGCCAAGCGAGGTGCGCCCGTTCGAGATGACGCCGAGCTTGACGACGCTGTCCATCGTGAGCGTCGTAGCCCAAGCGACATACACGGTATAGGGCCCAAGCGACGAAGCCGGCGGCAAGCCATCGGCGTTGATAGCCAGCTGGTAGTCGAACACCCCGTCCTTTGTCATCGGCACATCGAACGGTCCTGAGGGCGCGACCAGCTCGAGGGTCGCGGTCACGCTATCCAAGTCAGGCGTCGCCACGAGCGGAGCGCAATAGTTGATCGCCGAGTCGGCGCAGAGAGCGAGCGCCAGGATGCCGATCATCGACGATGACGACGCGCGATGTAGTACACGGGGATCCCGGCGAGCGCGCCGCCGAGCACGGCGAGCGTTCCCCAGCGTGTCCGTGGGTCAACGATTGCGCTTGCCAGGATATACAGCGTCGCCAAGACAAAAAGTGCCGGGACGATGGGATACCCCGGCACGCGATAGGGCGGCTGGTATGTCGCGCGGCGGCGCAGCGGAAAGATCGCGGCGACAGACAGCGCATAGAATGGTACGATCGCCGTGATGAACGTGTCGGCGAGCTGGTCGAACGTGCCGAGCAGCACGAACACCACGCCAAGCCCGGCGCTCAGGAGGATGGCGCGATACGGAGTCTTGTACTTCGGGTGCACATCGGCGATCGCGCGGAAGAGGAGTCCGTCGTCGGCCATTGCGAAGAAGATGCGCGGCGTCGTCAGCAGAGACGCGTTGAGCGTGCCGATGGTCGCCAATACGATGGCGATGCTGACGAGCGAGACGCCCCAGCTCCCCACCAGCTGCTGAGCGACATCGGCGGCGACGAGCGGCGAGGTCTGAATGCGACTGATCGGCAGCACCGCGATATACGCGAGATTCGCGGCGACGTAAATCACGATCACGGCGAGCGTCCCATAGATGAGCGCACGCGGCAGCGTCTTCTCTGGTGTCGTGACTTCGCCACCGATGAAGCTCAAGTCGGCCCAGCCGTCGTAGGCCCAGAGCACGGCCACCAGTGCGATGCCGAAGGCGCTCGTCGTCACAGTCCCCACTGGCGCTGGCGATGAGATGCCGTGCGTCGATGAGCCGACGAATACCGCCGCACCAACGATAAAGACCAAGGCTCCGTATTTCGCGAGCGTGGTCCAGCCCAAGAGCATTGTGCTCCACTTGACGCCAATGACATTGAGCAGGGCGAAGACGACAATGGCGACGGCCGCGACGTGGTGGACGACATCGCTCTCAGCGTGGGTCGACCCGAACAGCCGTAGGGCGTACTCGGCGAACGTCGTCGCGACGGCCCCGAGTGCCGCCGCACGGATCATGACGAGCTCGGACCAACCGAAGAGAAAGCCAGCGAGCTCGCCCCAGCCTTCCTGCAGCATGACATATATCCCGCCGGTCCGCGGTAGGGCCGACGCGACTTCGGCTAGGGTCAGCGCGCCGCAGAGGGCGAGGACGCCGCCCACCACCCACACGGCGATGAATGCCGTTGGCGATGGGAGGCGATTGGCGATCGACGCCGGGGACCGGAAAATTCCGGAGCCGATCGTCGTGCCGACGACGACGGCGAGTGCCTCGACGAGGCCGATGCGACGCGGGAGGGATTCACGCAAAAAGGCCTACCTGTCCGCCGGTATGCCAGAAGAGCACCGTCTGCCCGGCCTTGAATGTCCCCTCTCTGACCCATTGGATGAGTGCACCCAGGGCTTTCGCGGTGTACGTGTTGTCAACGAAGATCGCCTCTCTGCGTGCGGCCAGCCGCTGCGCCTCGCGCGAGGCCTCCGTGGGAATACCATACCCGTCGCCAACGTAGGCATCGGTCACTGTGAAGCGGGGCTCACCGAGCGGTGTGCCGAGCATGTCACCAACCCCGGCCACTATATCTCGCACGCGCGCCGAGAGAGCCGAAGCAGGGTCGTCCGCACTCACGCCGATGACTTCTGTCGGAAGGCCATGCAGCGCGCACCCGGCAACGAGCCCGGCTTGCGTGCCACACGATGAGGCTGCGTGCACGATGACGTCAGGCTTGAGCCCCTGCGTGATGAGCTCACCGATGGCCTGCACGAAGCCCATTGCGCCCAGCGGAGTCGAGGCGCCAAGCGGAACCCAAAACGGCCTGCGCCCTTCGCGAGAGAGGCGGTCCAGTGCGGCCTTCGATGCGCCGTCGCGCTCGGCGCGAGACGAGATGTACTCTACCTCGGCGCCGAGCAGATCGTCGAGCAGCGCGTTCGCTGTCGCACGTACAGGCTGGACGCCGTTGGCGATGATCACGCAGCGCAACCCCAGACGGGCCGCCACCGCCGCGGTCGCCCGCGCGTGGTTCGACTGAATGCCCCCAACGGTGACGAGCGTGTCGGCGCCACGCGCGACGGCCTCGGCGGCCACGAACTGGAGCTTCCGCACCTTGTTGCCGCCAAACCCAAACGGGATGACGTCATCGCGCTTGACGAAGAGACGTGGACCGCCGCCGATGGCCTCCCGGAGCCGCGGCATCTCTTCGAGGGCCGTCGGCGCGTGGAGCAGCTCGATCGACGGGGGCAACTTCACGGCTGCGTGGCCGTCTTGAGCCCTCGATTCTCGAGCAGCGCATCCACGGTCGGATCGCGCCCGCGGAACGCGCGATACATATCGCCGGCATCGATGGTACCGCCCCGCGACAGGATCATGTCGCGGAACCGCTGCCCGTTGTCGCGCGTCAGGCCACCGTGCTCGACGAACCAGGCGTACGCGTCATCGTCGAGGATCTCGCTCCAGAGATAAGCGTAGTATCCGGCCGAATACCCGCCGTCCCAGATGTGCGAGAAGTACGTCGAGCGATACCGCGGCGGGACGTCGTGGACCGCGACGTGGTACCGCTCGAGCGCGGCGGCCTCGAAGGCGTCGACATCGCCGGTCGCGGTGCCCGGTGGAATCGTGTACCAAGCGAGATCGAGGAGCGACGCCTCGAGGTATTCGGTGAGCGCAAAGCCCTGGTTGAACGTGCGCGAGCGCTTGATCTTGTCGACCAGCTCCTGCGGCATCGGCGCGCCGGTGCGATAGTCCTTGGCGTAGTTCGCCACGACGGACGGCTCGAGTGCCCAGTGCTCGTTGAACTGCGACGGGAACTCCACGAAGTCCGTCGGCGTCGCGGTCCCGCTGAACCGGGGGTACACCACGTGCGAGAACATGCTGTGCAGCGCGTGGCCGAACTCGTGGAACATGGTGTTCACATCGCCGTAACTCAGCAACGCGGGCTGTCCCGGCGCGGGCTTCGTGAAGTTCGCGACGTTGAAGACGACGGCCTTGGTGCCGAGCAACCCGGACTCATCGACAAACGTATCTTCCCACGCGCCGCCACCCTTGTTGTCGCGCTTGAAGTAATCACAGTACCAGAGCGCCAATGACGTCCCGTCGGTATCGAACACCTCGAATACCCGCACGTCGGGCTGATACACGGGAATGTCTTTGCGCTCTTTGAACGTGAGGCCATAGAGCTGATGCGCGGCAAAGAACACCCCATCGTGCAACACGCGGTCGAGCTCGAAGTACGGTTTGATCTGCGATTGATCGAGCGCGTAGTCCTTCTTGCGAACCTGCTCGGCGTAGTACTGCCAGTCCCACGGTTCGAGCGCATACCCGGCGAGCGCCTGCATGCGCGCCTGCTCTTCGCCCGCCTTTGCCACCGCGGGCTGCGCAATGTCGCTGAGCAACTTGATCGCCCGCTCGGGCGTCTTCGTCATCTCATCGTCCAGCGCGTACGCCGCGAACGTGGGATAACCGAGTAGCTGCGCCTTCTCGGCGCGGAGCTGCGCGAGGCGCGTGATCACCGGACGCGTATCGTTCGAGTCGCCGTGCTCGGCGCGTTGGATAGACGCATCGAACAGCCGCTTCCGTACGTCTCGATTGGTGAGCGACCCTTGCGCTGGCTGTTGCGTGGTGTTCTGAAGTTTCAGTACCCATTTGCTGCCCTGGGCCACCGCCGCGATCTCGGCGTCACTCATGCCATCGAGCTGACCGCGATCATCGATGACCAACGCGCCCGCTTTTGTCGCGGCGAGCAACTTCTTCTGGAACGACGTCGAGAGCGTCGCCTCTTCCGCGTTCAGGGCCTCGAGGCGGGTTTTGTCGCGCTCGGCCAGTTTCGCGCCGGCGCGCACGAAGTCCCGATAGTAGCGCTCGACCAGAAACCGCTGCTCGGCGCTCAACCCGAGCGAATCGCGGCGCGCGTACAGCGTGGCGACCCGGCGAAACAGCTTGTCGTTGAGAAAGAACGCGTCGCGATGCGCCGCGAGCTTGGGCGCCAGGGCCGCCTGCGCGCGTTCGAGCGTGTCGTCCGTGTTGGCCCCGGTCATCGCGCTGAACACCTTGTACGCCCGCGTGAGGAGCGCACCCGATCGCTCCATGGGGACGATCGTATTGTCGAACGTCGGCGCCGCCTTCTGGTCCGCTATCTGGCGGACCTCCGCCAACTGCTGCCGCATGCCCTCTTCCAACGCTGGCTGGTAATCGCCGTCATGGATCCGGTCGAACGGCGGGGCCTGGTCAAACAGAGGGCTCGGCTGGAGGAGCGGATTCTGGGCGCCCGCGGCGGCGGCGAGCGCCAGGCCGGCGAGAAAGAACACGAGATGTCGAGTCATTCCCTGGCCTCAGTGCGAAGCGCTGTCCGCGGCACTCGGCATCGTTTTCCACGCCGCCAGGGCATTTGGCGGCAACGAGTCCTGGTGACGGAGGAACGAGGCGATCGCCCAGCGCTGGTCGTCGGTGAGCGACTTACTATACGATGGCATGCCGGTGAACCGAATGCCGTGTGTGATCTTCCAGTACGTCATCTCGATCGGATCGTCGGTGACGTCGTCCTTGGCGAACTGCGGCGGCTCCACATAGAGGCCGTCGGCGACCGACGATCGCTTCGCATCGGAAGCGCCATGACACACGGCGCAGTTCGTCTTGTAGAGCCGCACGCCCATGGTCATGACCGAATCGGTCGACGTCGCGGGGCCATGCATTGTCTTGGTATCGCGCGCGATGGCCACGCGCAACGAGCGTTTTGCCGCCCATCGCTCGATCTTCCCGGGCTTCGCGTCGGCGTTCGCCGGCATGAACCCCCCGATGACGAACACGTACGCGATGAGAACTAGTGCGACGCAGGTCGCGGCGACCGTCCAGGCGATAATGGGGGTGCGATTCACAGGAGCGTCAGTAAAGGCCAGGGATCAGGCGATACCGGGTCCGTTCACGATACTCGGCATAGCCGGCGAGGTGTCGCACAAGATAACGCTCCTCGTCGATGAGGCGCACCACGATCGCCGCCATGAGCGGGAGGCAGCAGACGAGACCCCACGCCGAGCCGAGGGCCAAAGGCACGCCGAAGATCAGGACGAACGCGCCGGCGTACATCGGGTGGCGGATGATGCGATATGGACCAGTCGAGATCACTCGTTGGTCGGGGGCTACCTCGATCACGCCTGATGTGTAGGTATTCTCGCGAAAGACGAGGAAGACGATGGAGAGCCCGATCACCACGAGACTATCACCAGCCACGGACAGCCATACCGGCAGGTGCGACCAGCTAAAGCTGTGGTCGAGGCCCGGAACGATGATCAGCGAGAGAAAAAAGATGTTCGCGACCGCCTGGATGATCTTCTGGCTCTTTTCTTTCTCCGCGCTGGCCCCGGCTCGCAGCCGTCGCTCGAGCAGCGCAGGGTCGTTCTGGAGCAAGTAGACCGTGATCGCGGTAATCGAGGCCCCGAAGACGGCCAAAAAAGCCCAAGCCTGCCAGTAGCGGAGTGACCACGCCGAGCCGAACAAGAGGGCGCCGAGGATCAGCACGAACTGCGTGAGCCCGGTGAGCGCACGCGACCGAAGGGTCATTCAATAAACTACATCCGAAACAGATAGCTGAACTTCACGAAGACACTATTGAACGTGTTCCCGTAGCCAACAAAGGCGACGGTGCCGGGAATGGGCTGGTAGGCGAACAGCCCTTGGAGTTGCAGCTGATTGTTCTGAAACGCGGCGGCGCGCGAGTAGGTGCCCGTGGCGGGGTTGAGCAGGAAGATCGGCAGATCCGTGCGCCCATCATCACGCAGCGTGTTCTGATACACCGCGTCATACTGCCCGACGAACCGAAAGAAGATGGGCCGCGACAGTTGGTACTCGACGACGAGACGCGGGATCAACGTCTTGCCGACGATCGACCAATCGTCGTGCCGCCAGAACACCTGGGCGTTGTACATGAGCTGCGCCCGGAGCTGGCTCGTCGGCCGATAGTTCAACGTCAGCGATGTGAGCCAGACGATGGTCGGCGACCACTCGAAGAAATTGTCGTCGTGCCCGTACAGGTTGAACAACGAGAGGTCGAACTTGGCGAACGTGGGCGTCGTGATCAGGAGATTGTGATCGGTATTCGCGATCGAGGGCCCGCCGACATAGTGGGTATAGGTCGTATCGTGGGCCGTGATGTGGCCCAAGTAATAGTTGGCGTATAGCGAAGGATCGTACCCGAAGGTCTCGAGGGCGAGCGTGTACAGGACCGTCCAACCGCCGTGGAGCGTCGCGATGAGGGTCGGATGAAATTGGCGGTCCTCGGGAGCGTCAAGCGATGTGAACTGGCGATAGACCCAGGTATCGGCGTAGTTCAAGTCGATGGCGAACGTGTCGAAGAACGAATGCTTCGGGTAGAACGTGTATCGCCAGTCGAGATTCGATCGCACGATGTTGCCGCGGGAGATGAACCCGCTCGCGGCGTCGAAATCGGGGTCGATGCCCTTGAGGCTCGCCTCCACGTACAGCGAGCGTCCCGTGCGAGTGAAACTGCCGGACCACAGCGGACCCGCGGTGCTCACTCCCGAATCGCGCGTGACGCTGCTCGCGGCCTGGAAGTTGAGCGTGTAGAGCGTGCCGAGCGTGATGCGGGAGTCGACGCCGGCGAGGCGATTGAAGTCGCCACCGGATTCCTTGTCCGTGAACACGGCGCCGATCTCGGACCCTTGCGTGAAATCCTCGCGGACTCGGGCCACGTTGAATACGGGATGCCCGAATTCCTGGTCGATCGCGCCAAGGTAGGCGAGGGAGACATCGCCCACTTTGCCGGTCAGCTTCGTTGCGGCAAGCGGCGACTCGATCTGGCGGGTATAAATGAGATTGCTCGGCGTGTTGAACTGCTCGAGGCCGTCGAGAAAGAACGGGCGCTTCTCTGGATACTGCAGCGCCACGCGCGGGTCATTGACGATCTGCGTGGCGTCCGATTCGACCTCGGCGAAATCCGGGCGGTACGTGCCATTCAGCAACAGATTGGGCGTTATTCCCCAGCGAATATTGCCACCGAATTGTGGACGACCGACGCTATATCGCGCCGTGTCGCCGGCTGCTTGCTCGGTCACGACTGGATTGAGGTCGAGCACGAGGCCCGCATCCAGATCCCGGAGCCCGGTGAGCGTGCCGGCTTGGTCGAGATATGAGGCCGCGGCGAGCTTCGTCGGGTACCACGTGTCGCTGTGCCCCGAGTGCTGAATCTTTCTCAGAATATTGATGCCCCAGTCCTGCGGCGACTTCGACGGGAACTTGATGCTGCGAAACGGAATCCGCACCTCGATCTCGTACCCGAACGCCGTGACCTGCCCTTTCGACTCGTAGACGAAGTCCGAGCTCAAGTCCGTGGAATCGGGGCCTGTCCCAGTGCTGATGCCGGTGACGCCGATCGTCGTCCCGACGCCTTCGGTGATCGTGCCATCTTCCTGAACGCCATACGGGTTGACGGCGAACATGAGCGCCTGGTGCGAATGGAGAAATGGGCTCAGGATGAGCTGGACATTGTCGTCGCCGTCGATCTGATCGCGATTGGCGAGCGTGGCATGAGCCGGTCCGTGGATCTCGAATGCGCGAATCCCGAAATAGATCGCGTTCTTCGAGTACCACACCAGCACTTGGGTCGAGTCCTCGGCCGGCATCCCATCGACGGGTTTGTACTCGGAGAACCCATTGAGGAGCGCTGCGCGCTCCCACACTGGGTCGGTCAGTGTGCCATCAATGGCGATGCGCGCATCGATGCGCGGGATCTCAACTGAGAGTTCTCCCGCGCGGCCGTTGTAGACCCCCACGCCTAGGGCGAGCGCCAACGCGATCATGGCACCACGCTACGAGACGGGGTTCAGCCACGCCTAGCCACTGCGGATAAGTGGTCGTATCGCGGGGACGGGCTGTGCACCTGGTGTGATTTCCCGTGCCTGTTGCTCGGGACGATCCGGCATCCCATGTTGGGCTCATGGCCGCCGAGAGCATGCGGACGTCCCGAGTCGTGGTGTTGGCACTCGTCGTCGGATCGTTCTTCGTCGCGCAGGAAGTGTTCGTCGACATGGCCGACGGGAAGTCGCTCAACCTCGGGCCCCGCGCCGTGGTCGTGCTCTGCTTTTGGCTCTCGTGGGCCATTCTGTCGCCTCTCGTGCGATTGGCCGTGCGCCCCCGGCCGATCCTCGCGCATCTCTGCCTCGGCCTGTCCCTCGCGTTCGTGCAAACGGGCATTGCGCTCGTTCTCCAATCGATCATTCGGGCGATCAGGACTCACGCGAGCGTCGTCACCGTCGTGAGAGAGCACGTCGGCGGAGTCCCCTACGTGTGGGGCATGTCCACATCGGTGGTCTTCTACGCCGTCGTCGTCATGGTCTACACCGCGTTGCGCTTTCGGGACGAGCTCACGCAGGCCAAGCTCGACACGCTCCGGTCGCAGCTCAGGCCCCACTTTCTGTTCAACACGCTGAATGCCATATCGGTGTTCGTGATCGAGGATGCCGACAAGGCACAGCAGATGCTGTTGCGGCTCTCGACCCTGCTCCGCCGGAGCCTCGACGAGGAAGCACACGAGGTGCCGCTCGAGCAGGAGTTGGAGTTCGTGAACGACTATCTCGACATTCAGCGCGGCCGGTTTGGCGACCAGTTGATCGTCGAGCAGCACATCGACCCTGACGTGCGGAACGTCCAGGTGCCCGTGTTCTTGCTGCAGCCGCTCTTGGAGAACGCCATCGAGCACGGCAAGTTCGAGGACAAGCCCACGACTGTGACCCTGGCCGCCCATCGCGTCGACGGGATGTTGCATATCACGCTCGCGGACGACGGGCCCGGGGTGAGGGACGGGGCTCGCGAAGGGATCGGACTCACGAATACTCGCGCGCGTCTGCGGCATCTGTACGGTACCCGCGCTACGGTATCGCTCGAAGCAACGGGGCCCGGAGCGCGCGTGGCGATTCAGATCCCGGTGTCATGAAAGTTCTGATCGTCGATGACGAGCCTACCGCCCGCCGGGGGCTCAAGCGGCAGATCGGCGAGATTCCTGACGTGGTCTGTGTCGGCGAATGCGGCGGGCGGGACGCAGCAGTTCAGGCCATCGTCGAGCGGCGACCGGACGTCGTGTTGCTGGACATCCAGCTCGGGCGAACGACGGCGTTCGATATCATCGAGGAGATCGGGGTCGATGCCATGCCCGTCGTCGTGTTCGTCACGGCGTACGATCGGCATGCGCTGAAAGCGTTCGAGGTGCACGCGCTGGACTATGTGTTGAAACCCGTCGATCCTGCCCGCCTCCGCGACGCGCTCGACCGGGCCGCGTCGTTCCTGTCACTCCAGCGCGGGGCATCCCTCGCCGATCGCCTCGAAGGCTTGCTCGCGCAGCATACGCCCGCGACTCCGTCTGTCGCTGAGACACCCACTTCAGAGCGCCTCGTGGTCCGCGACGGCGAACGACTGTCGTTCGTCGAGATCGATCACGTCGAGTGGTTCGAGAGCGCCGGCAACTATATAAAGGTCCACAGTGGCGGCCGCCCATATGTCATGAGAGCGACCATGGATCGCCTCGCACAACGGCTCGCGGGACGCAGCAACTTTGTTCGCGTCAGGCGATCGGCGCTGATCAATGTTCGCGCCATCGCGACGCTCGAGCGCTATGGTAAGAGCGCCTACGTCGTGCACCTCCGGAATGGTGCCAAGATCATCTCCAGCCGCTTCTACCAGCCCGCGCTTCGCCAACTGCTCAAGACGACGACCTAGTATTCGCCGTAGGTGCCCTTGACCGAGTCGAGGAGCTTGGCGGAGTCGTAACCGACGCCGTCTTTGAACACGATCTCGACGTTCTCGACATCCGCGATGCGCGCCGCCGGATCGCCCTTGATGACCACGAGGTCGGCGTTCTTGCCTGGAGCGATCGAGCCGATGTGATCCTGGCGCCCAAGGAACGTCGCGCCGTTCAACGTCGCGATCTTGATCGCTTCGACCGGCGTCCATCCGGCGTCGACCAAGAGCTCGATCTCGCGCTGATCTCCGAACCCTGGGAGATTGCCGCCGATGCCGACGGGGTCGGGCCCGGCGATCAAGAGACCACCGGCGGCGACGAACGCGCGCTCCATGGCGGTCTCCCGCCCGAGGAGCGTCTTCAGGTACGTGAGATCCCGGGCCCGATCACGCCACGCGAGATAGTCGTCACGCACGAGTGGTGACGTGGCATTCAGCACCGCGGGCCTCAGGGGTCGCTGTGGGTTTGCCGACGAGGAGAGCCCGACCAGCGTCGAAGTGACGGCGACATGGTGAGCGATGAGTGACGCGATCAGGCGATCGGCCTCGGGCTTCCCGGGAATCAGGCGCAGCAACGTCGAGTCCCCGTGGCTGGCGCTGCACACATCGGGCTTCTTGTCGGGATCGAGCGCGGTGTTGACTTGAAAACCGTGCTCGAGATTGTCTATGCCCAAGGCGATCGCCTCGTCATACGTCACCGAGCACAGATGACCCGTGACCTTGAGCCCGCGCTTGTGCGCCTCCTGGATCGCCGCCCGCAATTCGTCGCGCGTGATGTCCTGGTAGGCCTTGAACGACGTCACGCCGTGATCCGCCCAAAACGCGACGGTGGCTCGCGCATCGTCGGGTCCCGTGAGATCCAGCAACCGGGAAGCCTGGCTCTGCGAATGGGACAGGAATGGACTCGTCACGTCCAGGTGTGGGCCGGGAGCCGCGCCTGTTTCGATCCAGTGTTTGAGCGAGAGCTCGGCGTACGGATCGACGCTGGCCGCCGTGCGCAACGTCGTGACACCGTTCGCCAGATACAGGCGGGGCGCGGAGTAGGTCATGGTCATGGCGACGGCGGGACGGTCCGGGGTCGCCAGGTGTTGGTACCACAGGTGATCGTGCATGCCGACGATACCCGGCATGACTGCGTACCCCGTGAGATCGAGGACTGTTGCACCATCACCTGATGGCGCAGTACCGATCGCCGTGATCTTGCCGCCCTCGATCGTGATGCTCTGATCAAGGCGGGGCGCGGTGCCGGTGCCGTCGATGACCTCGACGTGCTCGAGGATGATCTTGGGTGCGTCGACGCGCACGAACTTGCGGACCTCTGGCCCCAAAGAATCGGCCAGCGCCATGACGAATAAGAAATTGAGCATGGCCGCTATGCTACGAGCGGCCATGCTCACTCGACTATGCGCTTGTGATTAGGTGACGGGTTTCGGGGAAGACAGGGCCTTAACCAGCCGATACAGGAACTCTTGAGACTCATACAGCGACTTCTGGAGCACGCGCTCGTCGCGGCCGTGGATTCTGAGGTCGGCCGGATCCACGAACAATCCTGATACACCGTAGGCTGGAATACCCGCCGCGCGCAAGTATTTGCTATCCGTAGCACCCGTCGACATGAACGGAATCACGGGGATGTCGCCGAACATGGATTTGGTGATGGACGCCACCGGGCCCATGATCTCGGGGCTCAATGGTGACGGCTGCGTCGGCGGTATGGGCGCACTCGGCGGCGAGACCTCGATGCCGGTATCGGCGACCGCGGCAATGATCTTGGCGCGAACGTCGTCGGCTGTGACGTTGGGAAACACACGGCAGTTGACGAACGCGGTCGCGATCTGTGGCAGCGCGTTGTCCGCATGACCACCGGAGAGGCGCGTGGCGACGCAGGTGGTGCGCAGCACCGAATTGTATCGCGGATCCGTGGACAGTGTCGCGGCGGCCTTGGCGTCCGATGGATCCTTGAGGATCGCGCGCATGGCGGCTCCGATCGCGGGCTTCTCGATAGCCGCTGACCGCTCGAAGTACACCCGCGTGACCTCGTTGAGCTGAACCGGGAACGAGTAGTGCGCGAGCCGCGTGAGCCCGGCGGCCAGCTCGTAGATCGCGTTATCGGGCCTGGGCAGCGACGAGTGGCCGCCGGGATTCTTCGCGGTGAGCGTGAAGTTCGTGACGACCTTCTCCGTCGCCTGCACGTCGTTGTAGAAGGGCTTGCCATCGCGCAGCGTGCCGCCGCCGCCCTCGTTCAGCGCCATGACGGCATCGCCGATCAGGTCGCGGTGGTTCTCCATGAGCCAGCCCGCGCCGAGCCGGCCGCCCTTCTCTTCGTCCGGCGTCAGCGCCAGGATCAAATCGCGATCGGGAACGAACCCTTCTTGCTTGTACCGCAACAGGTTCGCGACGAAGATCGCCGCCATGGCCTTGTCGTCGATCGATCCGCGCGCCTGGAAATAGCCGTCCTTCTCGACCAGCGTGAACGGATCGGTCGACCAGTCCGTGGGACGAGCGATCACCACGTCGACGTGCGCCAGCAGCAGCAACGGTTTGCGCGCGCCGGACCCGTGATACCGGACGACGAGCGCCTGCTTGTCGGGCGTCGGCCCGAGCAAGTGAATGTCCGCGTCCGGGAAACCCGCCGCACGGAATTTTTCGGCGAGCGCCTGGGTCGCTGTAGTGACGCTCCCGACACCCGCCGAATCTTCGGTGTTTGTTTCGATCAGCTGCTTGTAGATGTCGTGCAGGGCCTGCTGCTGGGGGCCGACCTGGGCCTGAGCGACGTTGGCCAGGAGAGCGATCGCGACGATCATTGGGGTTCGCATGGCACCAATATATTATAGATCATGCGCGCTCTCCTGTTTCTCTTGATTGCGGCGCCGTGTCTCGGTGCCCAACAAATGCCCGCGCCGGCGGCGAGCCGGTTCGAGATTTTCGCCCGGTCGGTCGATAGCGCGAGCAAAGTCGGCGCGAGCATGCAGATGGCCGCGGCCGACCGCGCGCAAAGGGCTCAGGAGGCGAGCCGGATGCTCTTTCTCTCGACGATGGTGAGCGGATTCGGGCGGCGCCCGAACTTGTTCAGCGCCGCGAGCGCCGTCGGCGTGAGCCAACTCTTCGGCTCCTTCAAGGGCAATGGGCAGTTCGCGGAGTTCGCGGGACTCACGAGCGGCGCATCATGGCTGCTCTCGAATCTCATGCCGCACACGCCGCTTCATTTCAGAAACGTTCGCATCGCGCGGTAGACCGAGTCCGGAGCACCCACGAAGACGTAGTGGGATGCACCCGTTGCGCCGACAATGACCGCTTGCGGCACGCGCGCGTGAAATTCGGTTTCCTGCGCCGCACGCCAATCGGTCGCCAATTTTTCTATCCGCGTCGCGGCCGTGTCGCCAGCCGTGAGCCACGGGATGAACTCGGCGATTGACGTCGGCCGATCGTAGACCGCCAGCACCGGTCCGCGCACGCGATCGAGCGGCGGCTCGAGACTCGTGGCCGAGTTGTACACCTCCGCGGAAATCTTGCCCGAGGTCTTGGGGCCGAGATCGCGGCCGGCGACAGTCAGACTTTCCGTCGCGCGAAAGTCACCCTCGGGCAGCTGGGCATCGTTCATTTTCCGGAAATACGCCAGCCCGGCGGCCGCCGAGGCCGACTCCGCCGCGGTCGGTGGCGGCTGCTCCGGAAGTGGGCCCGGCACGGGGTGCGTGTGGTAATCGAAGCCCGCGTCGAGGTACACGAGGCGGTCCACGCGATCCGGGTAGTTGGCCGCCAGCCAGGAGAGCTCTTGGCCGGCGATCGAGTGACCCACGAGATCGACCTTGGTCAGGCGCAAGGTATCGAGGACCGCACGCACGTCTTCAACCAACACCGGAATCGTGTACAGGTTTTGACCGCCCGGCGCCCGACTCGACGCGCCCCAGCCTCGGCGTGTGATGCCGTACACATGAAAATCTTTCGTGAACCTCGGCGCGAAGTCGTCGAACACATGGGCGGTGTTTTCGAGGCCGGCGAGAAAGACCAACGGCGGGCCGCTGCCGCCCCAATCGAGCACCTCGAGGCGTACGCCACCGGGGACGGTGACGAATCCCTGCTGGTGCGGCGACGGATCGTGCCACGCCGGCTGCTGGGGTGAGCAGCCGGCGAGAACGAGCAAGAGTGCCAGACGTTTCATGGGCAGGATAGCGCGGAAGATGAGCGATTGGCGAACTCGGTATTGGGCACCGGCATCAGCGTCGCGTGTGTATCGCTGGCGCCCCACGTCGTATCGGCGACCGCCGCGAGCCCGTACATGCGAATCGCGATCGCGCGATCGCCACCCGACTCGAGCACGGTCGAGATGCGCTGCTCACGCATGAGCGCATCACGCGTCGTCGCATAATCGGCCGACACCGCCTCGGCCGGCAATCCGCCAACTTGCGTGCGCACGTCGTTAATAAGCGTCCACGCGCCGGACAAATCGCCGAGCCCGAGCCGGATCTGCGCACGGATCAGCACGAGCTCCTCGTTGCGGACGATCGGAATCGGGCTCCCGACCACCGGGTAGAACGTGACGATGAACGGCGCCGACACGCCGGAGTATGCCTGTTGCTGTGCCGGGTCGGGGTTGACGGTAAACTTGGCCTTCCACCGCAGATCGTTTGCCGTGTCGACGCTCGCGACGAACTCGTCGAGCATACGCAGCGTGCCGATCTCGCCGTTGATCGGATTGACGAGATCACCTGATATGGAGCTGAACGAATGATACACGGCCAGCGGATCCGCGAAGGCTCCGGCCGCCGGTGGCGTGAGTTGCGCGGGCTGATACAGCGTGGATGCCGTGATCGCGCTGTCGGCGCGCAGCAGAGCCGCGTTGTCCGGCGTGCCGGCGGACATTGGCGTCGGCGCGGTGGCCGCCTTGGACCGCGCGATCGCGTAGGCCAGCTCCAGGTTGGCCTTTCCCGCCAGCGCGCGATTGAAGGACGAGAACGAGCCGCCGGTGGCCGAGACCGATCCGAAGCCGTTCGGGAGACTGATCACCAGTGCCTCGGACGGATCGACGTTGAGGGCGGCGTTCCCCGAGTCGAGGATCGCGACGATCGCCCGCCAGACATCTTTGTTGCAGAGGATCGGCGCCGGGCTCCCAAGGTCGTTCAGCTTGTCGCCGCCGATCGGCACGCCCGATGTGTCGCGCTGCTCGGCCAGGTACATGTAGTCGAGCGCCTTGATGGTCTGGACGACACCGGTGATCTGCGCCTGCTCACCAGCCGAATAGGCGGCGGGTGAGTGGACGCCTGGTAGGGCCGATAGGATGCTGTCAGCCGTGCGAACCATCTGAAACTGATTGTTCCAGCCAAAGATCCCGAAGTCGGAGTTGTTGATCGGCGTGCCATCGCCCAGGAACTCCGTGATGAAGCGTGGATCGGTGTTGGTAAAGTTGCCCGCGTCGCGGGCGAACGACGACATCTCGGTGATGATCCAGACGAGGTCAATCCGCGTGCCGCCGAAGAGGCCGGTGACGAGCGTCTGCAGGCCCGCGCGAGTCGTGACGTCCGGGTTCGGGGATGCGTAGTTCGGGACGGTCGGCGTGTCGCACCCGATCGCGATCACGATGCCGAGTATCGCTAGACGGCGCATGGTCAAAACCCCAGATCGAGTGAGACGAAGTAGCTGCGAGCGGGCGGATACTGCGTGACGTCGTTGCCGCGCGTGATGTTGACGTTGCCGTCGCCGCTCACCTCTGGATCCGGCCCGGTGTATTTGAAGCTCGCCCACAGGTTGCGCCCAGAGAGCGACAGCTTGGCGCTCGCGAGATACCCACGCGTCACGTTGTGGATGAGCCTACTCGGCAGATCATATGCGATCGTGATCTCACGCAGCTTGACGTACCCCGCGTCCTCCACGTAAGGCGATCCACCATTGGCGCGCTCGACGAGCCGCTTCGCCGACGCCGCGGAGTCGAGCAAGAACAACGAGTTGTCGAAGTACAGGTTGTTGGCGTTGTCCGCGGTGCTGCCCTTCTTCCAATCGAGCACGGTGTGCAGATGGAAGCTCGAGAACGAGAAGTCGTTCGTGAATCCCATCTGGAACGCCGGCTGGGCGTCGCCGATCTGGACCGGCACGCCCGCCTTGTTGACATCCGCGGGGTTGGTGCTCACGACTTCTGACACCGAGCGACCCGGTTGGATGAGGAAGATGCCGAACGGGCCGCCGCCGCTTTCCGGCAGATCGAACGCCGCGACCGCGAGGTTGTCGACGACGCTGTAGTTCCGATAGAAGGTCGTCGTCGAGATCCACGTGAATCCATTCCGCATTTCGATAGGCGTCGCCGCGAGCGAGAGCTCGAGCCCGCGATTCGTGAACTGGCCGCCGTTCAGCCATTGCGTGGACGTGCCGAACGATGGATTCACGGCCTCCTGCAACAGGACGTTCGAGATGCGCTTCTGGTAGACCGTCGCCGACAGCTGCGCGCGTGACCCGAACATCGTCGCGTCGATACCGCCTTCGATCTCGGTGTTCGTCTCCGGCTGGACGCTCGGGTCGCCGTACGCGGCCGGGGTGAAGGTGCCGCTGCTCGAGCCGAGGACACTGGGCACGAGACCGGAGTACTTCACGCCGTAGGTCGGCTCGGTGCCCGATTGCCCGTAGGCGACGCGCCCCTTGATCTCGTCCAGGAAGCTGAACAGGTGCGGGATGCGATAGGACGCCGACACTTTCGGGTAGGAGTAGTATTTCTGGTCGTCGCCGTTGTTCGAGCTCCGCTCGGTGGTCACTCCGCCGGTGAGCGCCAGGCGCTGGTTCAAGAGCAGCAACTGCTCCTGCCCGTAGAACGAGAAGTCGCGCAGCGCGGTTTGCGCGTAGTATCCGCTCTGGACCGAGCCGGCCGTGAAGCTGTTCTGGCCCGCCACGAGGTTCTGGCCGACCGCGTTCGGATTGTAGAAGTTCCGGCGCTCGTCGGCGAGGCCAATCGAGGTCGTGGCGTCGACGAGTGACGAGCCCACGTAGTGGTGGATCAAGTTCACGGAGTAATTCAAGTACTCCGTGTTCGCCTCGAGCGACGTCGCGACACCGGGCAGTCCGCTCGGCAGGCTTTGCTCTTGTTGGAGGTCCGGCGGCGCGTAGAGCTGTGCCCGCTCATCGGAGTAGTCGGCGCCGCCGATCACCGACGCCTGGAGACTCTGGGCTGCCGTGTGGAACATGGTCCACGAGAGCGTTCCCCCGCCGATAAACCGGTGCACGTTCTCCGGTGTCTGGATCTCCTCGGCGTCGGCGAACGGGTTTGCCGGGCCGAACACGTTTCGCGCCCATGCCCCGGTCGCGCTGCGGTTGTTCAGATTAATGAACTGCGGCGTGTACGACAGCACATCGTACGGCGAGATCCCGACGTTGTCGTTGCCGCTGACGCCGCGTCGGGTGAGCGAGTTCGCGTAGAACAGGCTGCCGGAGACCGTCAGGTTCGGCAACAGGGTCTGCGAGATGTTGGTCCGGACCGACTGCTTGTTGTAGCCCGTGTTGAGCAGGATGCCGTTGTCGTACTTCGTGAGCGCGGACATGAAGTAGGTCGTCTTGCCACTCTCACTCGCGCCGCGCACGCTGAGGTCGGTCTCGTAGGACAGCTCGCCGCCGCCGAAGAGCTGGTTCTGATAATCCTGCGGCCCGCCATAGACCGACTTGATGAACGCACTATCCGCCGATGCGGCGGGCGTTCCGGCGTCGCCGCTGTGCTCATCGTTCAGGTACCACAGCTGCGCGCTGCCGAGCGTCGGGAACGTCCGCAACGGCAGGTGATTGGCGAGCTCGAAGGTGCCGAACCGCTGCGTCACGTTCCACGCCGTCTTGCCCGGCGTGCCCTTCTTCGTCGTGATGATCACCACGCCGGAGGCGGCCTTGGCGCCGTAGATGGCCGAGGCGGACGAGCCTTTGAGCACCTCGATCGACTCGATGTCGTTCGGGTTGATATCCGCGAGGCGGTTCGGGCTATTGTCCTGCTCGAATTGCTGCGTGTTCTGGACCCCGGGCGAGCCAAGGCTCGCTTGGCTGATCGCGTTGGCGCCGTTGTTGGTCGTCTCGTTGTTCACGATGACGCCGTCGATGACGTAGAGCGGCGAGGCGTCGGCCTCGATCGAGGTGATGCCGCGAATTTGGATCTGGAGGCCGCCGCCCGGCGCGCCGCCGTTGTTCTGCTCGATGATCGCGCCCGGGATCTTCGATTGCAGCGCGTTCTCCAGGGTCGGCGCCGGTACCTCGCTGATTTGATCCGAGCTCACGACCGCGACGGCGTTCGCGGCATTGCGCGAGGAGATGGTCGTCGCGACACCCGTCACGACCTGGGTCTCGAGCTTGAGCGGATCTTTCGAGAGCTCGACCGTCACGTCGCTCTGGTCGGCGGTGAGGGTCACCGAGTTTTGCCGATACCCGATGCGGCGCACCGACAGGCCGGTCGCGTTGTCCGGCACGACGATGGCAAACGTGCCGCTGTCCGAGGTGATCGCCCCGATCGCGGTCCCGGTGACTGTCACGACGGCTCCGGGCAACGGCGATTTCGTCTCCGCGTCGAGCACATGGCCCGTGATGCGACGCCTCTGGTGCGCCTGGGACCCAGACGACCGTCGTTTGACCAGAGCGACTTGGTTTCCGCTCAGCAACTCGACATCGACGCCCGCGTCGAACAGCACTTCGGTGAGTGCGGCGGCCAACGCGATGTCTTGCGCCGCGAGAGATACCCGACGGTCAACGGGTACCTCTTCCCGCATGTACACAAACCGTATACCAGTTTGCGCGGTAATGGCCGCGAGGGCGTCGGCGATCGGCACGTCCTGGAGATCGAGCGACAGCCGCCGTCGCAGCACGACCGCGCCGTACGCGTCCTCGCGCTTGCCGCCGGGCTTGCGGACCATATAGAACGCGGGCCCTCGATCGCTCGCATGATCGCTCGCCGGCGCGGCCTGGGCCAGGACGATCGGCACGGGTTGCTGGAAGGCGAGCAACAGTGGAATGAGCAGCATCACGGGATACCTCTGGCGCGAGAGAACGTGACCGTGCGACCCTGACGCGTGTATCGCAGTCCGGCAGCGGCAGCGACGGCGCCGAGGACGTCATCCTCGGCGAGTCCGGTGAATGACGCGGAGATGTGGCGGCCGGCGAACTCCGGAGCGGCGAGACGGACGTCGAGATCGTACCAGCGACCCAACTCGGAGACGACTTCGTCGAGCGGCGTGCCGTCGAACACGAGGCGCCCATCGCTGAACGCGACATAGGCGGCGGTATCGACCGGACGCACGGACGCGGTGCCGGCGGCGTCGAAGCTCGCGAGCTGCCCGGCGCCGAGTGCGACTGGGGCGCCGCCTGAGCGAGTGACCGACACGCGCCCCTCGGCGACGACGACGCGCAGCGCCGGCTCGCCGGCGTACGCGCGGACCACGAACCGGGTGCCGATATCCTCGGCGATACCGCCGGCGGTATGCACGCGAAATGGATGGGTGGAATCGTGACGGACCTCGAAGTACGCCTCGCCTTCGAGGGTCACGTCGCGCGGACCCTCGCCGAAATGCTCGGGTGTGCTGATGCGGCTCCGCGGTCCGAGAATGACGCGGCTTCCGTCGGCCAGATCAATCGTCGCGCGCTGACCGGTCGACGTGGCGATCTCGCGGACCGCGCCGTGTGTGGTGGATCGGCGACTGATCGCGCGATCGACGAGCACGGCGACGACCAGCACGGCCGCCGCGGCGACGAGCGTTACCGGAAAGGGTCTCCGCCGTGCGGGCGGCAACGACGTGGGGTGGTGCGCACGCACCTGGGCCCACATCGCGTCGACGTCCGGCCGCTGGTGCGGCGGGGCGGCGGCATCGAATGTGGCCCGCAGTCGTTCGACCGCGCGGACGCGGTCCAGGTCAGCGGCGATCCACTGGCGTACGGCGGCCGCCTCGGCCGGCGTACACTCGTGCGCGAGGTATCGCGCGAGCAGCGCGTCGTCGGGTGTCATCGACCCTTAACACGCGACGAGGCCGGTTACCCCTAGTCGGCTTTTAGTCTCGAGCGCAGCTCGCGGAGGGCGCGCGCCATATGAAGTTCCACGGTCTTCACCGAGAGATTGAGCACCTGCGCCACTTCGGCGTACGTGAGATGGTGGTATCGGTTGAGCCGAAACACCTCTCGGCACCGCTCCGGCAGCCGCGCCACGATGCGCGCAACGGCCCGCGCCAAATCGGCGGCCTCGACCTCTTGTTCGATCCCCGGCGCCTCGTGCGCTCGATCGATCAATGGCACTCGGCGCCGACCTTCACGCAGCGCGTTCAGCGATCCGTTGCGGACGGCGCGATAGAGATACGTGACGACGGTGCCGGACACCTGCCACACGCGCCGTCGCTCCCACAGCGTGACGAACAGTTGCTGCACGACCTCTTGTGCAACGTCGCGCGAGCCGACATATCCGTACGCACAGTCATAGAGCGGCTCGGCGTAGCGGCGAAACAGTTGCTCGAACGCTGCAACGTCGCTGGCGCGGATCTGCTCCAGTAGCGCCTCATCACCCGCGTCGACATGTTGTTCTTGCAGCGAAGCCGTCACGGGGCCATGAGTACGACCAAATGGCAACGCTGTCAACAAACAGTCATTTGCCGTGCGCGGCTCGCTCCACACCGCTGAGCAGATCTGACAACCCCGTATGGTCGAACACACGGCCGTTGGCGACGACAGTCACTATAGTTGTCGAATTATGGATGTCGTCGAGTGGGTTGGCTGACAGCAGAACAAGATCGGCGCGGGCGCCCGACGAGACGCGGCCGATGTCGTTGAGTTTCAGAAACTGCGCGGCATTGCTCGTCGCGGTCCGTAACGCGTCCATAGGTGTCAGGCCGGCCTCGACAAACTCCGCCAGCTCCTGGTGCAGGCTGAACCCCGGCACGACAAACACACCAGGCGCCGCATCGGTCCCAGCGAGCAACAACACGCCGGCGTGGTAGAGCGCACCAGTCATGACCAGTTGGCGACGCCAATACTCCTGTCGGCGCTCCAACGGATCCTTGGCGATATCGCTCATGATCGCATCGCTGAACTGCTTCCACGCGCCCGTGCGCCAACTCATTGGGACGTACCGGGCCAGCGGCTGATGCTCCTGATCGATGAGATCGAGCAGCGTCTCACCCTTTTGCCAGTAGAGCGTCGGGCACTGGGCGATGTGCGCCTGGGCGACGCGCTTGATGACCGCATCGCACCGCGCCTGGTCGGTGTCGAGCAAGAGTTGCATGGTGCCTTTGCCCGATACGAACTGGTCCTCATGCGTGCCGCACGCCTCGAACAACCCCATGAGATGCTCGATGCTCGCCTGGCCGGCCGTGATCGTCTCATCGAGGCGCACGCGCCACGGCACGTGGCCGACGATCGGGAGGCCGAGTCGGTGGGCCTCCGCGGCGGCGGCGAAGTACGCGTCGCGCGGGACCTCGGACTGCACCTTGATGAAATCGGCGTGCTGTGATGCGAGCAGGCGCACGGCGCGAACGGCGTCATCAGCCGTCGTGACCGGGATGGAGCTCGGGAACCGCATGCTCTTCCCATCGGCGAGATAGCCGTCGAGCATTGGCCCCGCGATGATCATGCGCGGCCCAACCAGGGTGCCGGCGCTGATGGAGTCGCGCCAGCCTTGCAGCACCGTGATCTCGCCGCCCATATCCCGGACGCCGGTGACACCGTTCGCGATGTAGAGCGGCAGGATGACGTCGCGTCCGCCAGGGAACCAGTCGCCGAACACCGAGTGGACGTGCATGTCCCACAGGCCAGGGATGAGATACTGGCCGGTGGCGTCGATCACCCGGGCGTTCGGCGGAATCGCGACGCGCGCGGCATCGCCGACTTGCGCGATGCGGTGGTCACGGATGACGACGGTCTGATTGGCTCTGACGGAGCCAGGGCCGGGATCAATGACCGTCGCGTGCGCGATCGCGACGACCTGCAGGCACAGGGCGAGGATCATGGGTCAATATAAACCGGCCGATCGTCCTGTTCAGAAACGTGCTGTCGGCTGGACTCGCGGCTGCGCCAGCGGGATGTCCCCACAAGGACCGAATCGGCACGAATGTTACGTGCGGGATGAACTGTGCTTCGTATCGCGCGTCACCGATCGGGAAGTACAGATCCGTCGTCACCGGCATGTACAAGACGCGAGCCCGGATCGCTCGCAGCTCCTGCTCGCTGATATCCTGGTGCTCCCAGGTGCGAACCTGTGAGATCATGTCGTTCGCATCGCGTGGCGCGAACGCATTGACGAGCCGCGCGAGCGCATCGTCGAATGTCCGGCCTCTCGACGTATCCGACCGCCAGAGCTCTCGCCGCCACCATTCCTGCGAGAATAGCCAGCCGGCCCACACGGTGCCCAATGCGTGTATCCCGCGCTTCGGCTCGCTCGCATAGTCGCCGTCTTTGAACTCCTGGTCGGCCGTGAGCGCGGCGATGGCACCCTCGAGCATCACGACTCCGTGCGGATAGCACTTCGCTGTGCCAGCCGTCGCGACGACGCGATCCGCGAAATCGGGATAGGTCACGGCCCATTGAAACGCCTGCTGGGCCCCCATCGCGAATCCGACGATGGCCTCGAGATGCGTGACACCGAGCGTCTCGGTCAACAACTGATGCGCGATCCGAACGTTGTCGCGGATCGTGACGGCGGGAAATCGTGGGCCGTGAAAGGGCTCGGGTGTATTGCTCGGACTCGACGAAATCCCGTTGCCGAACATCTCGGTCGTGATCACGAAGTACCGCGTCGTGTCCAGCGCCTGACCGGGACCCAGGAGCCAATCGTATCCGTGCTCGTCGACCATGAAATGCGCCGGCGCCAGCACGGCGTTCGAGCGCGCGGCATTCAGCCGGCCATAGGTCGCGAAAGCGATCTTGACGTGCGGCACCGTGACGCCGCTCTCGAACCGAAACGAATCGACCGTGAACGTCCCCACGGCGAGCATGAGTAGGGCGACCATATGCCATGATATAGCGCGCCCGGGCGCGGCCGAGTAGCGCCAGTTACCGCGCGCGTCGGGTCTTGTCGGATGACCACTCGGCTCGATAGTATACGCCGTATACATGCCCTCCACCGTACGGCACATCGCGACCGCCGCTCGGCGACTGCTCGACAAGGACGGGGCCGAGGCGGTGACGATGCGACGGGTCGCCAGCGCGGTTGGCATCACGCCGATGGCGATCTATCGCCACTACGCCGACCGCACGGCCCTGCTCAACGCGCTGGCCGATGCGGGTTTTCGAGAGTTGGCGGCGCGCCTGACGAAAGCCCGCGTCTCGGGCTCTATCGAAGAACGCCTCGTCCGCATGGCGGAGATCTATCTCGATCACGCGCTCGAGAACCCGCGACTCTTCGAGCTCATGTTCTTGGAGCGGAGAGCGGGCGCCCGCCGATTCCCTCGGGACTTCAAGAAGGGCCACTCACCCACGGCGAACCTGCTGGAGCAGATCGTGCGCGAGGGCATGGAGCGCCGCGAGTTGCGCAAGGACGACCCATGGGAGATCACCTTCGAAATGGGCGCGCTCTCGCATGGTCTCATCATGCTGTACCTGGGTGGCCGTCTGAGCCCGTCGGCCGCGCGCTTCCGCGCGTTCTATCGTCGATCCTTCCGGAGGTATCTCCGTGGCCTTCGCCCGTAACGCCCTCGCCGTCGCCTGCACGGCGGCCCTCGTCTGGTTCGGCACCGGGCTCCACCCATGGTGGCCGCTCATGTGGTTCGCGCCGCTCCCGTTGCTGCTCGTGGCGACCCGCTCGACTTGGAAGACCACGGCTATCGTGGCCTTCCTCGGCATCTTCATCGGGTACTTCAACATCTGGCACTATCTCCACGACGTGCTCGGCATGCCCGCGACCGTCTTCGTGCTGACCGTGGGGATCCAAGCCGTGGGCTTCGCGCTCGTGACCCTGCTCTTCCGCGCGCTGTACAACCGGCAGGCGTGGCGGGCCGCACTCATCGCTTTCCCCGCTGCCTGGGTATCGATCGAATACCTCAACAACCTGACGTCGGTGCACGGGACCGCGGGCGACCTGGCGTACTCGCAGCTCAACTTCCTGCCGGTGCTGCAAGTCGCCTCGCTCACGGGCCCGTGGGGCATCAGCGCGCTGTTGCTGCTGTTCTCAGCCGCGTTGGTGATCCTTCCACGCGCACCTCGGGACGCGTTCGCGGGCCTCGGTGTCATCGCGATCGCCCTAATGTTCGGCGTCGCGCGTCTGGCGATGTCGACATCGCTTGCGCGGGTCAAAGTCGGCCTCATCGCCTCGGACCTGCCGGAGAACAAAGGCGTCGTGGACGAGGGCTCCAAGACGGCGCGGCTCCTCCGCGACTACGCGAGCGCGACGCAGCGCCTCGTCTCGCAAGGCGCTCATGTCATCGTGCTCCCGGAAAAGCTCGGCGTCGTCGTGGACCAGGACACCGTGGCGATGGACTCTGCGTTTCAGCAACTGGCGGACAAGGACACGGCCCAGATCGTCGTGGGTGTCATTCGCGTTGCTTCACGCATCAAGTACAACCAGGCGCGCATTTACTCACCGGGCATGCCGGTGCGGACGTACGACAAGGAGCACATGCTGCCGCCCTTCGAGTCGCGGCTCACGCCAGGCACGAGCCTCACGCTGCTCTCGGAGCCCACCGGCCCATGGGGTGTCGCCATCTGCAAGGACATGGACTTCACGGCGCCGTCACGGGAGTACGGTGCGGCAGGGGCCGGCGTGATGCTGGTACCCGCATGGGATTTCGACCTGGATCGTTGGGCGCATGGGCACATGGCCGTCATGCGTGGCGTGGAGAATGGCTTTGCCATCGTCCGCGCGGCCAAGCAGGGGTACCTAACGGTGAGCGACGACCGTGGTCGCATATTGGCCGAGGCCCGGAGCGATGCGGCGCCGTTCAGCACGCTCATCACCGATGTGCCGGCCGCGCACGATGTGACCTTTTATCGCCAGTACGGCGATTGGTTCGCGCACTTCATGCTCGCCATGTTCGTCGCGACTTCACTCGGGACCTTGGCCGGCGTGTTCATACGCTCGAAACCACGATAACGTTGCCACATCCGACAAGCGTTTTTCACTGGTGCTTAACAGGCTCCGTACATAGAATCGTGGGCATGACTCGACTGCATCTTTCCCTCGCCACCGCCCTGATGGCCGTGGCTGCTTGTGCACATCCGACCGGGTCGACGACCGCGGTCTCCCCATCGGGCTCAGCCTCATCTATGGATATGTCGCCCGGCGAGCCGATGCCCGACCCACGCGTCGGACTCAAGGCTGGCCTCTGGGATGCCGGACAGGCCGAGTGGAACATGCACTTGGTGTCCACGATACGGCCGCCTGAGGCATTCGTTGGGAAAACCAACTCGGACCTCGCGTTCATCGGGAACACCGTCATTCAGGGCAACTACTACGGATTCGTCGTCTGGGACATCGCCGATCCGGCGCACCCGGCGTACAAGACGTCATTCGTCTGCCCCGCCTCGCAGAGCGACGTCTCCATCTACAAGAACTTGATGTTCGAGTCGGCCGAGGCGCCCAGTGCCCGTTTGGACTGCGGCACGGAGGGGGTCAAAGACACGGTCAGCCACGAGCGGATCCGCGGCATTCGGATCTGGGATGTCACCGACATCACGCACCCCAAGATCATTACGAACGTGCAGACGTGCCGCGGATCACACACGCACACGCTGCTGGTCGATCCCAAGGATCCGGACAACGTCTACATCTATATCTCGGGCTCGTCGACGGTGCGGAGCCCGACCGAGCTCGCCGGCTGCGTCAACGCGACGCCGGATCAAGATCCGAACGGCGCCAAGTTCCGCATCGAAGTGATCAAGGTCCCGCTCGCGCATCCGGAGCAGGCCGCGATTGTCTCGAGCCCGCGGATTTTCCAGGGCCTCGATCAGGCGCCCGCGCATGGCGCGGCGCCGGCCGATCTCCAGGCGGTCGCCGACGCCCGCTCGCACGGCGGGTTCGTCGTCAATGTCGGCGGCCAGGGGATGGTCGTCGAGGGTCAGTTCTTGAGCGGGATGCTCGACAGTGCCGTCAAAGCGCGTGGCGCGACCGGTGCGCCGACGGCGGCTGACAGCGCGTGGCTGCACCAACACCTGCAAGCGATGGTCGACGCGCGCTTCGGCGGCCCGCGCATCCTCGGCACCAGCTGTCACGACATCACGGTCTACCCGCAAATCGGTCTCGCCGGCGGCGCGTGCCAGGGCCACGGTCTGTTGCTGGATATCACTGATCCGGCGCACCCGACCCGCCTCGACGCGGCCGCCGACTCGAACTTCTCGTTCTGGCACTCGGCCACGTTCAACAACGACGGGACGAAGCTGCTGTTCTCCGACGAGTGGGGCGGTGGCAGCGCGCCCAAGTGCCGCGCCAGCGATCCGCGCGATTGGGGCGCGGATGCGATTTTCACGATCGTCGACCACAAGCTCATCTTCCAGGGCTACTACAAGCTGCCCGCGCCGCAGACCTCGCAGGAGAATTGCGTGGCCCACAACGGCTCGCTCATCCCGATCCCTGGTCGCGATGTGATGGTGCAGGCCTGGTACCAGGGCGGCGTGTCGGTCTTCGACTGGACGGATCCCAAGCACCCGCAAGAGATCGCGTACTTCGACCGCGGACCGGTCGACGGCACGCGCTTGGAGATGGGCGGCTCCTGGTCGGCGTACTGGTATAACGGCGTGATCGTGAGCTCAGAGATCGCGCGCGGGCTCGACATCTTGGAGCTCAAGCCCAGCGCCTTGCTCTCGGCCCACGAGATCGCCGCGGCCAAGACGGTGCGTTTCGATGAGTTCAACACGCAGGGTCAGCCAGCGCTCGTCTGGCCGACGACCTTCGCGCTTGCTGGCGCGTACCTGGATCAACTCGAACGCTCCAAGGGTCTGAGCTCGTCGCGCATCGCGTCGACGCGCGCGACCTTGGGTAGCGCCGAGCACGCGAGCGCTGACCAGCGGCGCGATGCGCTGACCCAGTTGGCGACCCAACTCGACGGTGACGCAGCGGCTTCGTCGGATGGAAAGAAGGTGCGACTCCTCGCCGGTACCGTCCGCAACCTCGCGACTACCGCTACGGCTGCGTCGAACTGAGTGTTCCACCGGCTGACCAGACATTGTTCTTCCGATCAATGTCGATCAGCCGGTGGTCTGGATCGAGCTCGATGCGCGCGACGTGCTTGCCGGCGAACACATAGGTTCGTGTGTATCGCCGGCCGTCGTGCATCCAGACCTCGGCGGGGTAGGTATAGTCGAGGGTCGTCCCGTCGGTGAACGTGAAACGCGTGTGGATTGGTAGCACCCCGCGCGCGTGGTTGCCGTACACCACCGTGATAGAGTCGTTCGCCGTCACGGCAACGCTGTCGATCGCTTGATCGAAGTGCGCGTTCTCGACGAACATCTCCCGCCAGAACCAGTCGAGGCGGCGACCGCCGGCGTCTTCCATCGTCCGGAAGAAATCGGCGGGCGCCGGGTGCTTGAACGCCCATCGGCTGATATACGTCCGGAACGCGTCGTCGAACGCGGTGGGCCCGAGAATATCCTGACGTAAGAGTTGGAGGGCGACCGAGGGTTTGAGGTACTCGTCGCCCGTCAGGCGCTTGGTCGGTACGCGATCCGAGGGGACCTCGGTCGGCGTGTCGATGCTGAGCGACTCGGCGCGCGTGACGAGGTCGCGTTCGTGCGCAATGCGCGCGAGCTGATCGCCCTTCTCCGGATAGCGGGCGCCCTCGGCGAACGACGCCATGAACGTGTTGAGCCCCTCGTCTTGCCAGAAGTGCAGGCGCTCATTCGAGCCCACGATCATCGGGAACCAGTTGTGGCCGACGAGCGGCGCGATGACGCCATAGAGCGCATACGTGTCCGTGTTCCGCCCCTGCATCGAGAGCATCGGATACTCCATGCCTCCGACCGGTCCTTCGACGACGGTGATCTGCGGATATGGGTATGGAAACCAACGCGTCGAATACTCCTGGATCGTCTGCCGGGCCATATCCGCTGCTTCACGCCAGGTCGCTTCGGCGCTCGGACGATAGAAGGCGTACGCCATGATGCCACGCCAGCTCGTTGCATCCCACCGGTAGTCGGGGGACGCGGCCCAGACGACATCGCGAACGTTGTGCGCGACGAACCTCCACGTGCGTGTGCCGTCGCGCTTTGGCCGGGGGGCTGAAATGATGGCAGTCGTCTTGCTTGCGCTTGCCGCTTGCCTGAGGCGAGACCGCTCGTCGGCGGTCAGCACGGCGAGTGGGTTGGCCAACGTCCCAGTGCCACACACGATGTAGCCCGCGGGCACGGTGATGGCATACGTGAAATTTCCATACTCCAGATAGAACTCACCCTGGCCGATGTAGGGCTCGATATTCCAGCCATGGATGTCGTCGTAGACAGCGACCCGCGGATACCATTGAGCGATCTCATAGAGCGGGCCATCGCGACCCATGCGATCGGCGCCGCTCTCGGGCACGGGGAGGTGCCACGCGATGGCGATGATCGCCACGCCGCCTGGCGGGAGTGGGGTTGCGAGGTCGGCCTTGAGCTCTGTGCCGTCGACGCGCGTGGCCAGCGCGGTGCGCGTGGGGCCGCGGATCTGCTCGAATCGCAGGATGTGATCGCCGCCGTTGAACGTCGGGCCGCCGAATCGGGCGCCGAGGTCGTAGACGTCGCGACTCAGCGAGCCGGGCTTGAATGCGTTCTGGTCGAGTTGGAACCACAGATATCGTAGCGTGTCCGGCGAGTGATTGGTGTAGGTCAGCGTGAGGCGGCCGAGGAGGGATTTCGAAGCGGTGTCGAGCGTCGCCGCGAGATCGTAGTCGGCGCGGTTTTGCCAGTAGCGTGCGCCTGGTGCGCCGGATGCGGCGCGGTACTCGGTGGGCGCGGGGAGTGCGAGCGGTGCGAAGATCGACGTGTCGCCGACCTGCACGAGCACGGCGATAAAGGCGAGGGCTGGAATCATGGGCCGAGGATATCGGGGCCAACCTCATATTACTCGCTGGTTTCGGCCCCGGACATTTTGACAATAGTCGTTGCAACGACTATCTTGGATTGTGCCCACCCTGAAACGATTCCGCGGCCCCTCACTGGAGGAGAAGACGTACCTGGAGATCTTGAGGACGAGCGATCTGTTGTCGCGGTCCCTCGCCGGAATCTTGAAGGACATCGACCTCTCGGCGACGCAGTACAACGTGCTGCGTATCCTCCGGGGCGCCGGGGGTCCGTTGCCGTGCGGCGAGATCGCGAACCGCATGATCACGCGCGATCCCGACATCACGCGCTTGCTGGACCGGCTCGACGCGCGGGGCCTCGTGGCGCGCGAGCGCGACACGGCGGACCGGCGGACCGTCCTCGCGCGCATTACGCCCGAAGGGCTGCGCCTGCTCGGCCGGCTCGACGAGCCCATCCAGGAGGCGCACCAGCGCCAGCTGGGTCACCTGGGGCGGGAGCGCCTGCTGCAGCTGACTGAGCTGCTGGAACTGGCCCGCAGCCGGGTGGGGTGAACTTTTTTGTTCGTGCCCGTATTACTCGTTATAACGACTATCGTCTAGACAACTACACCGAGAGACCCGACCATGACGACCACCGTAACCCCGCAAGCCCCGACGACGACCTGGACGATCGACCCCGTGCACTCGGTGGCCGAGTTCAAGGTCAAGCACATGATGATCTCGAACGTCAAAGGACAATTCACGGCCCTCCAGGGCGCGCTGACGCTCAATGACACGGACGTGACGAAGTCCCGGATCGAGGCGACGATCGACGCGACATCGATTCACACCCGTGACCCGCAGCGCGACGCGCACTTGAAGAGCCCGGACTTCTTCGATGTCGAGCACTTCCCGACCCTGTCGTTCGTCTCGACGCGGGTCTCTCGCGCCACCAATGATGAGCTCGAGGTGACCGGCGATCTCACGATCCACGGCGTCACCCGCCCGGCCACCTTCACGGTCGAGGGGCCGACCGCCGCGCAGAAGGATCCGTGGGGCAACGTGAAGATCGGCGCATCCGCGACCACCGTGATCCATCGGAAGGACTTCGGCCTGACGTGGAACGCCGCGCTCGAGACCGGTGGCTTCCTCGTCGGCGACGACGTTACCATCACTCTCGACGTGCAGTTCGTGAAGGCCTAAACCACCCGCACCGGACGCTAAAATATTTTAGCGTCCGGTGAGTTGCTCCATTTCCTCGGGATACCGGGGCTGCTGCACCTTCGCCGCGGCGCTGTCGATCTGGCGGAGATCGTCGGCCGAGAGCGTGATGTCGGCCGCGCCGTCGTTCTCGTCCAACCGCGCGAGCTTCGTGGTGCCGGGAATCGGCACCATCCACGGCTTCTGCGCGAGGATCCACGCGAGCGCGATCTGCGCGGGCGTCGCCTTCTTTCGCGCGCCGATTTGGCCGAGCAGGTCGATCAGCGCCTGGTTCGCTTTGCGCGCCTCGGGTGTGAAGCGCGGCAGTTGATTGCGAAAGTCGGAGCTGTCGAACGAGGTATTCTCGTCGATCTTTCCCGTCAGGAATCCCCTGCCGAGCGGGCTATACGGCACGAAGCCGATACCGAGCGCCTCGAGCGTCGGGATGATCTCTTTCTCGGCCGCACGAAACCATACCGAGTACTCGCTCTGGAGCGCGGTGACCGGCTGGACCGCGTGCGCGCGGCGGATCGTACCGGCGCCGGCCTCGGACAGGCCGAAGTGCTTGACCTTGCCTGCCTGGATCAAGTCTTTCACCGCCCCCGCGACGTCTTCGATGGGGACGTCGGGGTCGACCCGGTGCTGATACAAGAGGTCAATGCGGTCAGTCCTGAGTCGCTCGAGCGACGCATCGGCCATGCGCTTGATGGTCTCGGGGCGACTGTCCATGCCGATCCGTTTCCCATTCGCATCGAACTTGAACCCGAACTTGGTCGCAATGACCACCTGGTCACGAACTGGGGCGAGCCCTTCGCCCACTAGCTCCTCGTTCGTGAACGGCCCATACAACTCGGCCGTGTCGAAGAACGTGACGCCGCGGTCGACGGCCATCCGCAGCAGCGCGATCATCTCGTGCTTGTCGCGGGCCGGACCGTATGCCCAGCTCATGCCCATGCAGCCGAGTCCGAGCGCGGAAACCTCCAGCGTACCCAACTTGCGTTTCGGCATCATTTGAGAGACCCCATGTCGATGGAGAAGCGATACTTCACGTCTGACTTGAGGAG
>DATMLM010000088.1:0-6374 GCA_035570055.1 Gemmatimonadaceae bacterium | reverse complement strand
CACGGTCTCGCGCGAGCTACTGCAGGCCCTCACGCCGGAGGTTGGCGCGGCCGCCGGCTTCGACATCTCGTATCTCCGCCGCCGCGCGCTGCCCTCGAGCCGCACCCAGTGGCATCAACGCAGCTGGGCGGCCGAGCTGTCGGGCGCCGATCCCCGCGTGCCCGTCCGGTTCGCGACCTGGTTTCAGGCCATCGATGTCGTGACCGCGCTCCCATGGGACATTCGGCACGCGCGGGCCGACGTCTATCTGGCGATCGACCCGCACGCTATCCCCATGTCGCGGGCGTTTGCGACGGTCGCCATCATGTACGATTTCATTCCCCTGCTGTGGCCCGAGCAGTACTTGACGTCCCGACGCTACATGGGCCTCCCGACGGCGATCTGGTATGCCCGGCTCCGGCAGCTGAAGCGGGCCGACTGGTGGATCGCGATTTCCGAAACGACGAAAAGCGACGCGGTCCGACTCGCCGGCTTCGACGCGGATCGGATCACCGTGGCGCCGCTGGCCGCCGATCCGCAGTTGTTCCGGCCCATCGATCCGCAACAGGCTCGCGCCATCGTCGCCCAGCGATTTGGCGTCACCCGGCCGTATTTCTTCTTCGCGGGCGCGAAGGATCCGCGCAAGAATTTGTCGACGCTCCTCGACGCGCACGATCCCGACATCGCCGACCTCGTGGTGGTCGGACAGGATGCGCCGTCAACCGCTCAACCCGGCGTCCATTGGATCGGCAAGGTCGAGACCGCCGATTTGCCCGTGCTGTACGCGGGCGCGGTGGCGTTCGTCTTTCCGACGCTCTACGAGGGCTTCGGGCTTCCGGTGCTCGAGGCCATGGGGTGCGGTACGCCCGTCGTGACGTCGGCGCTGTCCGCGATTCCCGAAGTGGCCGGCGATGCCGCGCTCTATTGCGACCCACGCGACGCGCGCGCCATCCGGGACGCCATGCGCCGAATCGCCGGAGATGACGCACTCCAACACGCACTCCGGCGATGCGGCCTGCAGCGCGCGGCGCAGTTCAGCTGGTCACGAACCGCCGCTCTGGTGCTCGAGGCGTGCCTCGCGGGCGCCAACTATCGATCGCGCCTGCGCTGAGACGAGTTTAGCTTTCGCTCGTGATCCATATGCGCCGGCGCGGGAAACGCGCCGCAGCCCTCGTCGTCGACCGGGCGCTGTCAATTCTTGGGCCCCTCGTCACCTCGCGCGGCGCCGCCAGTCCGCCGAACGCTCCGCGCGTGCTCCTGGTGCGTTGTGATCACATCGGCGATGCGATCATGGCCACCGCCGTGCTCGCGCCGTTGCGCGCCGCGCTCGCTCCCTCGCGACTCGACGTACTCGTCGGCCCGTGGGCCACGTCGTTGTTCGATCGACATCCCGCGGTCGATGGCGTGATCGCGTATGCCACACCCTGGTGGCTCGCCTCCCGCGACGCACCGGCCAAGGCTCGGCGCGCGGCCTGGCGCGCGCTTCCCGGCCTCGTGCGGCAGCTCCGGGCGAACCGCTACGACATCGTCATCGATCTGCGCGGCGATCTCCGGCAAATCATGTTCTTTCTCGTCGGCTCGGGTGCGCCCGTTCGCGTCAGCACGGATCGAACGGGCGGACGCGCGCTCTTGACGCACATCTGGCCGTATGACGCCGAGCGACACGAGGTGGAAAAGAACGCCGCCGTCGCCGCGACGCTGGGCGTCAACGCCGAGACACCCGCGCTCGACGTGCGCTTCGAGCGCGCGCTCCGGCCCGAGCTCGCGGACGCGCTGCGCGCGGCGGCCGGCCCGCGCGGCCTGATGTCGGTCTCGTTTCGATCCCGCGAGGCGTCGCACGCCTGGCCCGCCACCCATGCGGCACGATTGATCGACTCCGCGCGCGAGCGGCTGGGCCTCGGCGCCGTGTTCGTGGGCGGGCCCGACGACCACGCGTTCGGCGAGACGATCGCCGAGACCGCGCGCGCGCCGTTCGCGAATCTGGCGGGTCGCACGACGCTGTTGGAAACGATCGCCGTGTTCGCCACCACGCAGGCCGCGGTCGTCGTCGACTCCGGCCCGGCACACCTCGCGGCGTGCTCCGGCGTGCCGATCATCGCGCTCTTCGGCCCCTCGGCACCGCAACAGGTGCGGCCGTGGACCGACCGTGCGCGCATTCTCACCGATGGATCGCCGTGCGGTTGCATTCATCCGCGATGTGATTTCACCGCCGGGCCCGGCCGATGTCTCGCCGCGCTCGGGCCCGATCGCGTCATGGATCTGCTGGCCCACGTCGCTTGCGAGTCATGACCATCGAACGTGACGCCGTCAGGCGTAGGCGCAATCGTCTGATCGCGTCCCTGTCCGAGCTGGCCGCGCCCGCGCTCCGCGCCATTGCCCGCCGCTCGGTCCGCGGGCGGCCGGCCGCGCCCGCCGACTGGCGCACGCTCGCGATCTTTGGTGCGAACCATATCGGCGATGTCCTGTTCCGCAGCGCTTCGCTTCCCGTGCTGCGGCGGGCTTTGCCGAACTGCCGCATCCTGTTTCTGTGCACCCCCGTCACCGTCGACCTCGTCGCCGCCGATCCGAATGTCGACGAGGCCCTGCCCCTCGGGCGCGACGGCGAGCCGTGGCGCAGCTGGAGACCGACGCTCGACGCGCTGCGCGAACGTCAGATCGACGCGGCGCTGTGCACGGACGCCCTTGCCTACCATGGGGATCTCCTGCTGGCGATACGGGCCGGGATTCCCGCCCGCGTCGGGTTCGCGCACAAGGGGTTCTCGGGGCTGCTCACGCACGTGGTGGCGGCGAAGTATCCACGGCCCTACGCGGCGTATACACGGGCGCTCGTCGCCGACCTGCTCGGCGTGAACGAGGACTGGTCGCTCCGGCCGCTGGTCTATCCCGGCCCGCGCGACGAGCAGGACGCCGTCTCCGCGAGGCGGGAGCTCGGACTCGATGAGGCGCGTCCTGTCGTCGCGTGCACGATGACCGTGCGCCAGCCGGATGCCGCTGTGTGGCCGGCCGAACGATACCTCGAGACCCTGGATCTCGTGGCGCGGCGTCATCCGATCCAGGTGGTCTTGTGTGGCAGCGCCGCGGACGCGCCGTATCTCGCGCGCGCCGCATCGCTCGCGCCCGCGTCGCTCCAGTGCCGAGTGATGGCGGGCCGTCTGAGCCTCCTCGGATTCGCGGCGTTCCTCTCGCACTGCGACGCGCTGTTGGCATCGGACTCCGGCCCGCGGCACATCGCGAACGCCGTCGGCACGCCGGTCGTGTTCACGCGCAGCCTCAACGTCTCGCGTGTCGAAGCGGGCGCGTATTGCGATGGCGAGACCGAGGTCAGCCCCGACGGCGAGTTCCTGTCGCGGCCCGCGCAAATCCAGGCCTTGAAAACGTTGCGTCCGACCGACGTCGCGCTGGCGCTCGGACACGCTCTCACCCGGGCCGAGGCGTGGCGATCCGGACCTGGCTGATCGACCGCGTCCCCGCCCGCCATCGGACCCGCGCGCGGTACCTGTATCGCGCGCTCTTTGGACGGCTCGACCGCGAGCTCGCCAGCGCGCGCCGGCTGCTGCGGCCCGGCGCCGGCGTGGCGGATATCGGCGCGAACACGGGACTCTGGACGTACGCCTTCGGGCGCTCGGTGCCGGTGGACGCGTTCGAGCCGCTGCCCGAGCCGGCGCGCGTGCTGCAAGCCCTCGCCGCCACCCTGCCCGCCGTGCGCGTCCATCAGGTCGCGCTCTCGAGTCGCGAGGGGACGGCGCAGTTGTACGTGCCCTACCTCAACGGGCATCCGCACTCCGAGCTCGCGCGCTTCATGCCGGTCGACGGCCCACACGAGACGGTCGTCGTGCCGATGCGCACGCTGGACTCCTACGGCCTGCGCAACGTCGGCCTGCTGAAGATCGACGTCGAAGGCCACGAGCGCGCCGTGCTGGAGGGAGCGGGCGAGACGATCGCGCGCGAGCGGCCAGTGCTGTTGATCGAGATCGAGCAGCGCCACCTCTCGACGGACATTGCGGACACGTTCGCCGCGATCGCGGCGCTGGGCTATCGTGGATCGTTCTTCGATCACACCGGACGGGAGCACCCGGTCGAGGAGTTCTCCTTTGCGCGCGACCAAGGGGCCTGGCTGTCGGCCGGTGGCGACACGCCCTACGTCCATAACTTTCTCTACGTGTCACGATAACACCATGCGCATTGCCATGATCGGGTTCAGGGGCGTCCCGCACACCTACGGCGGAGGGGAAGAGCTGGCGCGTCATCTCGCGCCGCGTCTCGCCGCCAAAGGTCACGACGTCACCGTCTACTGCCGCTCCGGGTACTATCCCGACAAAACCCCGACGTGGGAGGGCGTCCATCGCGTGTTCTATCCCGCGCCGGAGCACAAGTCGCTGGGGCAGTTCGTGCACGCGGCGTTCGCCACGGTCGACGCCACCATCCGACGCCCCGACATCATCTACGTCCATACGTTGCCGAGCGCGCCGCACTCGATCTTGCCGTGGCTCCTGCGCGAGCGGATCGTGGTCAACGTCAACGGCATGGATTGGGGCCGCGACAAGTGGGGGCCGGTCGGCAAGGCGTACTTCAAGGCGGCCGCGCGGATCGCGCTCAGGACGGCGTCGGCGATCATCAACGACTCCGAGGCCATGCGCGAGTACTATCGCCAGGAGTTCGGGCGCGACTCGTCCTTCGTCGCGTACGGCGCCGAGATCAAGCAGTCGGAGCATCCCGAGGTACTGGCGACGTACGGGGTCAAGCCGCGCGGGTACTATCTCATCGCCAGCCGCATGGTGCCGGAGAACAACGCCGATCTCATCATCAAGGCGTTCGTCGCCTCGAAGTCGACGCGACAGTTGTTGATCGCCGGCGGCGCGAACTTCAAGAGTCCGTGGGTCGAGGCGCTGCGGGCGACGACCGATCCACGGGTGCGGTTCCTCGGCCACATTCCGGACGCCGAGCACATTCGCGAGTTACACTGCAACACCTACGCGTATCTCCACGGCCATAGCCTGGGCGGCACGAATCCCGCTTTGTTGAAAGCCCTCGGCTATGGCAACTGTGTCGTCGCGCTCGACAATCCGTTCAATCGCGAAGTGCTCGTCAATCACGCCGGTCGAGCGTTCGGGCTGCTCTTTCCGAAGAACGTCGAGGCGTTGACGGCCGTTCTGAATGACCTCGATGCCGACGAGGCCAAAGCGGAACGGCTCCGCGTGGCGGCACCTGATCGGATCCGCGAAGCGTACACCTGGGACTTCATCGTCGACGAATACGAGCGCGTGTTTCAGAGCGCGGCCAGATAGCGGCCCAGGGCGTCGCGCCAGTCGGCCATCCGATCGATGCCCAGATTGCGTAGCCCCTGGTTGTCCAGCACCGAGTAGAGCGGCCGAGCGACGGGCCGCGGGAAATCCGCCGCGCTCGCGTCTTCGACGACGGTGTCGGGCGCGGCTCGGCGGAGGATCTCGCGGGCGAACTCGTTCCAGGAGCAGGACCCGCCGCTCGTCGCGTGATACGTGCCATACGCCGTCGTCTCGGCGAGGTCCAGAATCTGCTCGGCGAGGTCGACCGTGTACGTCGGGGTGACAAATTCGTCGGTGACGACTCGCACCTTTCCCTTCTCGCGCGCGAGCTTCAGCATCAGGCGAACGAAATTCAGGCCTCCAGCCTTGGCGCGGCTGGGGTTGGCGCCATAAAGGCCCGATGTGCGGACCACGAAGTGCTTGGGCGCCAGCGCCGACACGAAATGCTCGCCGGCCAGCTTGCTGACACCATATGCATTCAGCGGTCGTGGGACGTCAGTCTCGACATACGGTCGGCGTTGCGCGCCGTCGAAGACATAGTCGGTCGAGATGTGCACCAGAACCGCACGCCGCCGCTCCGCGGCGAGCGCGAGATGGCGGGCGCCGAGCGCGTTGGTCGCGAACGCTTGGGCCGGGTCTCGTTCGCAGGCCTCGACGTTATGCATGGCGGCCGTGTTGATGACCACATCGGCGTGCTCCAGGGCGGCCGTGACAGACTCCCCGTCGGTGAGCTCAACGTCGGCGTGCGTCAGTCCGACGGTTTCCAGTGAGCGGGTCGCGCAGGCCGCCATCAGGTCAGCGCCAAGTTGTCCGTTGGCGCCGATGATCGCGAATCTCGTCACACCGCGAGGAGTTTGGGCACCGCGACCTGGGGAATACCGTCCTGGCGTTTGAACGTCGCGATATTCGAGAATCGCGGGTCGTTGAAGTCGCTGAACAGGTGCCGGTGGTCGACGAGGTCCTTGACGATGCTCCTGACGTCGTGGGCGGGCTTGTAGCCGAGGCGGGTCTGCGCCTTCTCGTAGGACACCTTGTAGTTCCGCACGTCGGTCAGGTGCTTGATGTCGAGCTTCGGCTGGAGCCCGAGGAAGTCGCGGAGCGCCTCGCTCACGT
>DATMLM010000087.1:0-6220 GCA_035570055.1 Gemmatimonadaceae bacterium | reverse complement strand
TCGATCCCCGTGTGGGATCAATGGGTGATCCCCCGAGTCTGAGACCCAGGTCCATCACCGTCAGAATCGATCCCCGCAGATTGATCAGGCCCGTGACGAACGGCGGCGCGCCGGGCAGTCGCGTGGCTTGTCGATAGGGAACGATTTCGCGAATAGCGTCCAGCTCACAGGCGCAGAGTCGCCCGCCCACGCCGAACAGCAATAACCGTGGCGCGTCCGCGGTGCTCGCGTACTGCTCATCGACTGTCGTCGGGTTCGATTCGGTAGAAGCCAACATCGTCCAGCCCGGTGTCCTCGTGCGAAACGGCGGCCAGCGATCGAAGCAGATCCTCTGGCAATGGCGATCTCAGATCCATATCGGCGCCCGTGATCGGGTGACGGAAGCGAAGCCACGCGGCGTGCAGAAAGTGTCGATGCGGAGGGAGCGCCACCACGCGCCGTCCGCCACCGCCGCCGTACGTGTCATCGCCCACCACCGGGTGCCCGATCGACGCGAGGTGCACGCGAATTTGATGCGTGCGTCCCGTGTGCAACCGGGCTCGGAGGAGGTCCACCGAGTCGTAGCGCGCCAACCGTGCGAAGTCCGTCCGCGCCGGTCGACCTGTAGTGACGATCGCCATCCGCTTTCGGTCTCGGGGATCGCGGCCAACTGCTCGATCGACCGTGATGTGGTCACTCGCCAGATGCCCCCAGCTGAGCGCCGCATACAAACGTTTCAGCTGCCTCGCCGCCAATGCGCCCTGCAGTTGCCGCTGCACTTTTTCGCTCTTGGCGACGACGAGGAGCCCGGACGTCTCTTTGTCGAGCCGATGTACCAAGTGCGCGGCGCCGCGACCGAGCAGCGCATTCACCAGCGTGCCGCTCCAGTTACCCGGCGCCGGGTGAACGACCATTCCCGCGGCCTTGTCGACGACGAGAAGCGACTCGTCCTCATAGACGATCGAGAGTGGGATGTCCTCGGCCACCAACGGGTGGTCGGGCGCCGGAGGGAGGTCGACCACGATCCGCGCTCCGGGGAGAGGTCGGAAACTCGCTCTCTCGCGGCGGCCGTCGATGGTGACCTGTCCAGTGGCGATGAGCGTTGCCGCCTGGTTGCGCGATAGACCGGTCGCGGCAACGATCGCGAGGTCGAGGCGGGCGGCCGAACCGGGTGGGACGACAAACTCGTAGCGGGCGCCGGCGTCGCCGGCGCCGCTCACGACACCTCGCGAGTCTCGCTCGGTGCGCTCACCGGAGTCGCATGGTGACGGTCCTCGCTCCACAGGACCCACGCGAGCAAAATGGCCCCCGTGCTCACGGCCATGTCGGCGACATTGAACGTCGGCCACCGGTGCTCGCGGAGCCCGACGTCGATGAAGTCCACGACGCCCATGGGCGACCGGATGCGGTCTATGAGATTGCCGACCGCACCGCCGCACACGAGCCCGAGCGCCAGCGTCCGCAGCACGTCCCCGGCCTTGGTCGCCCGGTACAGCCGCCCCAGTATCACCAACGCGACGAGCGTGGCCCCGAGGAAAATCCACCTCGAGAGCGGCCCGAACTTGAGGCCAAAGGCCGCCCCTTCGTTGAATACGAGCGTAAACCGGATCGCGTCTCCCAACACCTCGTGGGGGAGCTGTCTCGGCATGAGCTGGGTCACCGCCATCTGCTTGGTCACCACGTCCAGCAACACGACGGTGATCAAGACGCCCCAGAAGACTCTGGCGTTGGTACTATTTCTTTCCATCTTCCTCGCGCTGCTTGCAGGAGAAGCAAAACCTAGCATGCGGCAGGGCATCCAACCGCTCGAACGCTATCTCTTCGCCGCACTGATGACACTTGCCGAACATCTCCGGCGAACGGTACAGGCGACGAAGCGCCTCATCAATATGCCACAGAAAGCGCCCCTCTTGGCTCGCGAACAAAAACGCCTTCTCGCGTTCCATGGCGTCGGTCCCTTGATCCGCCATGTGGAAGGAATATGAGCTCAAGTCGCCATCGGAATTCTGCATGGTCGCGCCGAAAGCTTCGCTGTAATTGCCGAGCTCCTTGAGGACGCGCTTCCGCTCCTCCAACAGTCGCTTCTCGAAGTGCCCGAGCTGCTTCTTCGACATCGACTTGGCTTTCTTCACGGTCGGTGATGTCATCGTTCGACTTCCCTAGTCAAGGCGAGGTGCACCGTGCGTCCGTCCAACTGCACGACGCGCTTCGCGTCAAATTCGCCATTTGCACCAACAACGTTCCCTTCCCCGATGATCAGCTCTCGGGCGAGCACCTCTCCACTGATCCAGTCCCGGTGACGGCGCACTCCCTCCTCGACGACTGGGTCCCCCCAGACGGCAAGTCGAATGCGGTCACTCACGACCAGTCCCGACTCCTTTCGCAGAATCTGGACCTGACGGATCACCTCGCGTGCAAGTCCCTCCTGTTCCAATTCCGGCGTTACCGCCGGATCAATGGCCGCCACGTATCCGCCCCGCTCTTCGACCACGAGGTTCCCGGCCGTCCCGTGCGTGATCACGACATCATCGGGGTCGAGGCGATGCGTTTGATCCTCGACGGTCACGTGGATCGGTGCCTCCCCCCTTTGAAACGCTGCCAACTGCGCGCTCGTTAACCTCGTCACGGCCTCGGCGGCCAACGGCGTGCCTTTCCCGAACTTCTTGCCGAGCGTCCGAAAATTGGCCTTGGCCGTCAGGGTCACGAGCGAATCAGCCGCGTCGAGAAACTCCACGCGCTTGACGTTGAGCTCGCTGGCCAGCAACGGCGTCAAAGCTTCGACCGCCTTCCGGGACCTGCCGTGAGGCAGCACACAAACGACCCGGGACAGCGGCTGCCGGACCTTAATACCCGCGGTCTCGCGCGCTGTGCGGCCAATGCCGACGAGCTCCCGCACATCGTCCATGGCCCGCTCCAGTTCGTCGTTCGTCGCGTCCGGATGTTGGCGCACGAACGATGACAGATGGACGGACGATCCGGTGAGCTCGCGGTGTATCCAGTCGGTCACGAAGGGCGCGATGGGGGCCATCAGGCGGCACGACACAACGAGCGCCTCGCGCAGCGTCTCGAACGCTGAGCGATCCTCGGCCCAGAATCGCGGCCGTGACAGGCGGATATACCACCGCGACACGTCGTTCTCGACGAAGTCCATGACGACGCGGGCGGCGTCCGTCGCCTCGAACCGCGTGAAGTACTGATCCGCCTCGCGCTCGACCCGCGCCAGCCTGGACAGCAGCCACCGGTCCAGTACCGTGCGCTCTCCAGTCGTCGGCTCGGGGGTCAGATTCGCGAGCTCGGCGAAGAACTTGTACGAATTGACGAGCGCATTGAGAAACCCGCCGACGACGTCCCGGATCGCCTCTTCGTCGAACCGCCGCGGCAGCCACACTTGCGCCGAGCGCACCAGGAAGAGCCGCAGCGCGTCGGCGCCATGGCGTTCGATCACGCCCCAGGGATCGACGGTATTCCCGCGCGACTTCGACATCTTCTGACCCTGTGCGTCGAGCACGAGGTCGTTCACGACGACGCTCTTGTACGGCGAGGCTCGGCCCTTGTCGTTGTTGGGCAGCGCGTCCCCGAGCGTTGTCGCAATGGCCAGCATCGAGTAGAACCACCCGCGCGTCTGATCCACGCCCTCGGCGATGAAATCCGCGGGGAACTGCCGCTCGACGACCTGCCGGTGCTCGAACGGGTAGTGCCATTGCGCGAACGGCATCGACCCCGAGTCGAACCAGGCGTCGATGACCTCATTCACGCGCCGCATCGTCCCGCCGCACTGCGCGCAGGTCCACGTGTACCGGTCGATCTCCGGCTTGTGCGGATCGAAGCCCTCGGGCAACGCTTGCCCGGTCTTCTGCGCCAGCTCCGCGTAGCTGCCAATCGCCTCGGTATGGGCGCGCTCGTTGTCACAGACCCAGAGCGGCAACGGCGTGCCCCAAAATCGATCGCGCGAGATCGCCCAATCGATATTGCCGGCCAGCCACTCACCAAATCGCCCGGTGCCGACCTCGGGTGGATGCCAATCGATCTTGGCATTCCGGGCCAGCATCTCGTCTTTGACCGCCGTCGTGCGGACGAAGTACGACGTGCGGGCGTAGTACAGGAGCGGCGTCGAGCAACGCCAGCAGTGTGGGTACGAGTGCGTGAATGCCTCGGCCTTGAACAGCACCCCGCGCTTCTTCAGCTCGGCGATAATGCTCTCATTGGCCTGCCGCACACCAAACCCACCCACCACCGGGATCTTGGCGTCGAACTCTCCATGCACGTTGACCGGCTGCAGAAACGCCAAGCCGTGGTGCTGCATCGCGGCGAAGTCATCGGCGCCGAACGCCGGCGCCATGTGCACGACCCCGCTCCCATCCTCGGCGGTGACGAAATCCTCGCCGACGATGATCTCGTGGTTGCCCTCAGGGGGATACGCGACCCAGTCGAGGGGTCGCGTATACCGTAATCCCACGAGGTCGGCCCCCTTCAGTCGCCGAACCTCTGTACGTCCCTCGCCGAACAAGGGTTCGAGCCGCGAAGCGGCGAGAACCAATGTCTCCCCGTCGTGCTGGACCTCGACGTAATCGAGCGCGGGATTGACCGCGAGCGCGATGTTGGAGACGAGAGTCCAAGGTGTCGTTGTCCAAACCAGAATCTTGCGCCCGTCCTCGAGCGGCAACGCGACATAGACGCTCGGATCCGTCTCGTCATCGTAGCCCAACGCCACTTCGTGACTCGAGAGCGCCGTCTCGCAACGCGGGCAATACGGCAAGACTTTGAAGCCCTGGTACAACATCCCACGCCGGAACAGCTCCGCCAGCGCCCACCACTCGCTCTCGATGTACTCGTTCGAGTACGTGACGTACGGATGCGCGTAGTCGAGCCAGTATCCAAAGCGCTCGCTCAGCTTTTCCCACTCGGCCCGATACTGCCACACGCTCTCGCGCGAGAGCCGATTGAACTCGACCACGCCGAAGGTCTCGATGTCCGGCTTGCCCTTGAGCCCGAGCTTCTTTTCGATCTCGATCTCGACCGGCAACCCGTGCGTGTCCCAGCCAGCCTTACGTGGTACATGAAACCCACGCATAGCCCTATGGCGACAGAACAGATCTTTTATCGTTCGCGCGAACACGTGATGGATGCCGGGCCGCCCATTCGCGGTCGGCGGTCCTTCGTAGAACACGAACATGGGCCGGCCTTCGCTGGCCGCGAGCGTCTGATCAAACAGTCGCTCGTCGGTCCACCGGGCCAGCGTTTCCTTCTCGGCTTCCAGAAGCGACGGGGGCAGCCGGTACATCGAACGCGGTGCATCCACAGCGGTCACAGACGCTCCACCACGCCGGAGACCAGCGCGGTCAGAAAAGGCTCGCTGCGATTGGCGACCGCGAGGATCTGCTCGATGCCCGTCGGCTCCAAGGTATCGGGCAGACAGAGATCCGTAATGATCGACACGCCGAGCACGCGCATGCCGCCATGAACGGCAACGATGACCTCGGGCACGGTCGACATGCCGACGACATCCGCACCGACCGTCCGCAACGCGCGATACTCGGCGCGCGTCTCCAGGCTCGGCCCCGTCACCGCCGTATACACACCCTCTCGCAACGTGATGCCCTTGAGCTCCCCGACCGTCCGCGCCAACGCACGAAGATTCCGATCATACGGGTCTGACATGTCAGGGAACCGGGGCCCGAGCGACGGGTCATTCGGACCGATGAGCGGATTGTCGCCGAGCAGGTTGATGTGATCCGAGATCAGCATCAAGTCGCCCGTCTGCCAATCGCCCCTCAGCCCGCCACACGCGTTCGAGACGATCAAGGTCTCTGCGCCCAGGGCGCGGAGCACGCGCACGGGGAACGTCACCTGCTGCAGCGAGTACCCTTCGTACCGGTGAAATCTTCCCTGCATCGCGATGACGGTCTTGCCCGCGAGCGTGCCGCAGAGCAGCCGCCCGACATGCGACTCGACCGTCGAGAGCGGGAAGTACGGGATATCGCCGTACTCGATCGTCACTGCGACATCGATCTCGCGCGCGAGGCCGCCGAGACCCGTGCCGAGAATGAGCGCAACTTGAGGGCGCTGCCGGAACTGCGAGCGGACGACTGACGCGGCAGCGTTGATCCGCTCCGAGACGTGCAGATACGGAGGGATGCCGTCCGGCATCACCGCGGCGTGCTCCTGCGTCACTTCGGACGCGGGCGGCGTGGTTCGGAAGGTCATTTGTCGCTCGGAACCGCCTTGAGCCAACCGGGCGTCT
>DATMLM010000086.1:0-35011 GCA_035570055.1 Gemmatimonadaceae bacterium | reverse complement strand
GAATCGGGTAGTATCGGACCGCCGTTACTACTCGTGCGTCGCCAACATGGTGTGGTTGCCGACACCGCTGAAGGGATTTACCGACGCAGTGCCGGACGTGAAGCGAATTCTCCGGACGTGTGCCTTTCATCTCTACGGTTGGACGTGCGAACACGAAGACGTCGCCGAGGAAGCGAGGCGCGTGCGTGTGGGGCCTCCCCCTGATATTTATCCGGCGAGCTGGCCCACAGCCGATCGAAAAGCCCTCCCACCTGGAACGGCACCGTTTTCCGCGCGCGTCGCTGACTCGATAGCGAGGCGTAAACGGGATCTGCGCGCGATGATGGGTGACGAATCAATGGCACAATTTCCGCGCGATGCCGTGCGCGAGGTGCTGGCCTTCTGGAAGATGGACCTCGGAGACGACGGCGATGGGGATGACCGCGAGATCACGTGATGTGCGCCACCGGCGATGGCTTCGCGATGCCGCTCGCCGAGTCGCCAGACTGCTCCGCGAACAACGCGGAACGGGCATTCACGTTTATCCCGTTCGCCACATTGATACGTGGGAAACGGACACTGACGGCTGGGCGGCAGGTATCGGCCGACTGCGGCAGCCGGGTGGTGGCGGACTCGGCATCTGGCTGGACGGATGGTGGCGGTTCGACAGTCGCCGTTTGTCAGCCTGCTTTGAGACAACACGTGATGATCGATTGCGGCAGATCGCGGAAGCGGGCAAGTCGGAGTTCGGTCCGGCGACAACATTGCGGGATTCCGACTACGAGACCTCAGCTGCCGGCGTCGCCCTCGTAGGTCGCTTGCCCTTGAAGATTCTCAGACGTCCGATTGTCGAAGCATACACAAAGAGTGGCTCGTTGCGATTCTATACGCTCTGCTTCCCTGAGGCGATCAACTACTCCGTCCCGGCGCCGGAGAGCTGGATTCATCGCATGGCGCTGTTCTTCGACCGAGTGGCGCGCAGTGATCGTCTTTCGGAGAGACAGCTCTTGACTCAGGAGCGCGTTTACCCGGATTTTCCAAACCGTTCTCGGGTCGTGACCCACGTTCAACGTGAACGCAGCTCGCTGCATGCGCGAGCTGCAAAGAAACGTGATAAGTACGTCTGTCGCGTGTGCGGCTTCCACTTCGAACGCTTTTATGGACGGATCGGGGCGAAGTTTGCGGAAGCGCACCATGTCGTTCCGCTGTCGTCCAAGATGGCGCCGGCCACGACGCGGATTGACGATTTGATTACCGTCTGTTCAAACTGTCACGCGATGCTCCACAAAATGAAGGGGCGAGAGAGCGACGTGGAGCAACTGCGTTCGCTTCTCACGTGACCGTCGGCGGTCAGGCACCTGGCTGCAGTCACGAAAAGATGATGATAGATTCGTAGCATTTCCTCCACCACGTGCCGACGCTTAGACTAGTGAGAACAACATCTCAGAATGACACGGCGATTGCGGCGCTGCGAATCGCGGTCGGCCTGCTGTTCCTCATATTCGGCGAATACAAGGTATTCGGCACGGCGTTCACGCTTGGCGGTGGCTTTCAAGGGTGGATCCACCGGTTCGTGGACGAGGGTGCCGCGTATCCGTTTATGGTGCCGGTGCTCGAGCGATTCGTGCTCGTGCACGGAACGGCGATCGCGTTTCTGGTCGCATACGGCGAGCTCGCGATCGGCATCGCCCTGACACTCGGCGTTCTCACGCGAGCGGCGAGCGTGTTCGGCCTGGTGTACATGCTGACGCTCCTCGTGTCGTCCAACTATCCGGGAGCCCAGGCGCCGCCATGGCAGTATTTCGGCGCCGCGTTGGATCACCTGGTGCTCGCGTTGTGCTTCGGAGCGTTTCTGGTCGGCAACCCGGATGCCGTGCTGTCGATTCTCACGTACCGAAGACGACTGACGGCACCCAGCGCTTAGACAAAGCGATGCGAGGGCACTCGACCGAGCGCATGCTGCCGGGCCGCGCGGGAGTCCGAGGGTAATCCGACCTTGCATCGGTTCGACTTTGTCTCGTAAAGTTCGTAATGAGCGAAATGCCCGAAAAGGGCGCCGGTCCGGTTCCGACTCGTGCTTCGCCAGTTGTCCGGGCACTCAAGGTGATTGCCACAATCATCGCCTCGCTGTTTGCCGTGGCGGCGGTCATTGTCGTTGGCGTGGTGGTCGTGACCGGAGCAATGGCAGGGTATTTCGGCCACCACGCGAATGACGCCGAGTTGATGCGGACCTTCGCCGAGCACGGGGCGACGTTCAATCGGCTCGTCGCCATGTCGGATTCCGACTCCGCGTTCGTCCGCATTGCCCCGAAATTCACCCAACCTGAGATGCCTCCTGATCGGTGGAACAGGTATCGGGCGGTCTTCGACACGTTGCATCTCGGCGCCGGCCTTTCGCGTTACGCCGCGGGCGATACAGTGCTGGTCAGCCTCCTGGCCTGGTGCGAGGGCTTTTTATTTGCCGGATCATGCAAGGGATACATATTCTCCACTGTCCCGCGCGCACCATTGGCCACATCGCTCGACGATTCCTCACCGCTGCTGCGGTCCTTCCACGGGATAGCATACCGGGCAATCGCGCCGCGGTGGTATCTGTTCTACCATTGGTAAATCGCCGGCAGTCTTGACATATTCCGATATCAGCATATGTTGAAGCATGGCTCGCGCCGCGACCACCTCTGACGTCTTCAACGCCATCGCGGAACCCCGCCGTCGAGACATCCTCGACTATCTCGCGCCTCGAGCGCGTTCCGTCGGCGACATCGTCGCCGCCCTGAGCCTCGCGCAGCCGTCGGTCTCCAAGCACCTCCGGGTGCTGCATGACGTCGGGCTGGTCGAGGCGCGGCGAGAGGGCCGGCAGATCTTCTATCAGACGAACGTCGATGGCATCAGGCCGCTGCACGACTGGACCAGTCGATTCGAGCAGTACTGGCGCCACCAGCTCCGGCGCGTCAAGGCGCGCGCCGAAGAAACGTGATGCCGTTTCCAGAACACGCTTCCGAGGAGGTACGCCATGTCCGCCGTTGCGCCAATCATTGATAACCTGTCACTCGCCATTACCGAGGAGATGCACGTTCGCGCGACGGTCGCGGCGACGTTCGCGGCGCTGCTGGAGGAGCTGGGCCCGTCGAACAAGGGACACAACGACACGCCAATGCCGATGGTGCTCGAGGCATGGCCCGGCGGCCGGTGGTTCCGCGATCTCGGCGGCAGCAATGGCCACCTCTGGGGTCACGTGCAGGCGATCAAACGACCGACGTTGCTCGAGATCACCGGCCCTCTCATGATGTCATTCGCCGCCGTGTCGAACGTGCAATATCGGCTCAAGGAGAACGACGGCGGGACGTTGATTACTCTGCGTCACACGGCGCTCGGGCTGTTCCCGGACGGCTTTCGCGAGGCGATGTCGCAAGGCTCGTTCCTGGGATTCGAGCGCATCCGACGACGCGCCGAACACACGTGAGGCCGTAGCATGGCGAAGCTCGTATTCAGTTTGAACCAGTCCCTGGACGGCTACGTCGACCACCAGGCGTTCGGAGGAGGTGGTGATCCCGCGGTCTTTCGTCACTTCATCGAGCACGTGCGCGACCTGACGGGCATCGTGTACGGTCGCCGCATGTACGAGGTCATGCGGTATTGGGACGACGACCACAATGTGGAGAGCGCGGACGAGCGCGACTTCGCGGCAGCGTGGCGGAAGCAACCGAAGTGGGTCGTGTCGCGAACGTTGAAGTCAGTCGGCCCCAACGCCACGCTGATCGAGGACGACCTCGAGGCGGTGATGCGCGGGCTGAAGGCCCAGCGCGTCGGGGAGATTGGAGTCGGCGGACCAGACCTGGCGCGAAGCCTGACCGACCTCGGCCTCATTGATGAGTATCGACTCTACCTCCGCCCCGTCGTGGTTGGTCGTGGCAAGCCATTTTTCGCCGGGCCCCGGCCGCCGCTCCGCCTTGTGGCCAGCGATTTAATCGGCAAGGACGTCATCAGGTTGACGTACGTTCCTGCCTAAGAAATGACGGCGGCCGAGGGCATGCAATGACGCCCCCAACTATCCCGGCCGGCGGCATCGACCTCGCGCACGTCCAACAGGGAGCGTCCCGGTAAGCGTAAGATACTGAGGTGCTCTTTCGGAGAAACTCTGTGTTGGCAGCCTTGTTGATTGCGTTCTCGCTCGGTGTCGTCGCTGGACTGCGGTCGATGATGGCGCCGGCCGCTGTGCTGCTCGCCCGCCACGTCCGCGTCGCCGGAATCGTCGTCGCCATCCTGGCGGTCGGCGAGCTGATTGTCGATCTCTTGCCGACAACCCCATCGCGGACCGCGCCCGTGCCTCTCGTGGCACGCATCATCAGCGGAGCCTTTTGCGGTTGGTTCGTCGTCACTGGATCGCCGGCCGCGCGCATCGCAGGCATGCTCGCCGGTGTCGCCGGCGCGCTCGTCGGCACCTACGGCGGTCACGCCGCGCGCGTCCGCGCGATCAAACGACTGGGCGCGATCCCGGCAGCGCTCGCGGAAGACGTCGTCGCGCTCGCTCTCGCGCTGTTCGCCGTGACGCGTTAGTCACTTGTCATGCCGCGAGGCGCCCGTCGCGCGATCCACGGCGGCGGACACGCGGCGTGCGATCCAGACGACGGTCGTGAAGAACGGAACGAAGAAGAGGCACCAGAACAGCAGTACAAATGGGCTCAGGCTAACGACCGCGATCCCGGCCGTGAGCGACCGATAGCCAATGATGCCGACCACTGCCGTCGCGGCGAGCGTCCCAATGCTCAGCGTGAGCGCCAGGAGCACACCGGCGGCCAACGCGTCATCCTGTCGATACCAGGTGACGACGATATAGAGGACCAGCCCAGCCACACCGATGAGGATGACGCCGAGATCGACGAGCCCAGGAGAGTGAGTCGAGTCTCCGAATATCTTGAATGCGCTGCCGACACACGCGGCCGCGCTGTAGGCCAGCCCCAGGTGATGCGGGGGCAATCGACCGAGCCGGTCGAACAGTGAAGCCGTTGTCGCCATCACAAGTAGGTCAGCCACCAATCATGCCGGCGCTGTTTGAGTCTGGCAAACCACAGGCACGCCGGATACAGAAGCAGCAGCACGACCACCCAAACCACATACACCGTCCACAGCGGGTACCCGTAGTCGGCCGGGAACAGGTCGCTCGGGCTTCCCATCGATGGCGGCGCCAGCAGCAGGAATGGCTGCGCGCCATAGCGCACGAAGTTCATCACGATGGCGATCAGATGCGCCAACGCCATGTGCGCCACGTAGTAAAAGAACGGCACGCGCCCGAAAACGATCAGCGGGTTGGTGAAACGAAAGTCAAATCTCTCCAACCACGCCAACGCGACAAACGCCGGACCGAGTGTCATCAACAAGAAGTCGAGCGAAGGCGGGTACTTGCTCACATTGAGAAAAGAGAGCAGCGTGAATACCGGCGATGCCTGATGACTCCACGGAGCGGGATCACCGTAGCCATTCACGGCGCGCACCACGACGAACGCCGCGGTCATTGCCAGCCCCACACGCGTGAGAAAACGGCGGCGGCGAGCAGACTCCCAATCAAATACGGGACCGAGGCAATACCCGAGAGCCATGACGCCAATCCAGGGTAGCACCGGGTATGCGGGCCTGAACTTGATGCCACCAATCGTGATCAGCCCCCGGTCGTAGAGGATGTTCCACATCCACGCCGCGCTCCCGAAGCTGTCCGCCGACACATTGAAGAGCAAATTGTGCAGGCAGATGATCCCTATGCTGAGCCCGAGCAGCACCCGCATCGGCAGATAGATCAGCCCCGCCAAGGCGATCATGGACATCCCGATGGCCCACAGGATGATCAAGAGCACCGGATGGTCCGTCACGCTGATCCACGAGAACATGATGAAGCGAAGCACCGTCGCTTCAAGCACAATCAACCAGAGACCACGAGTAATCAGCAGCCGCGACAGCTCGCGTTTCGAATGCTGCCCTCGGGTCATCCAGAGATACGCGCCGAGGCCGGCGGTGAGCACGAACACCGGCGCGCAGAAATGCGTGATCCACCGGGTGAAAAAGATGGCCGGTGTCGTATGCGTCAGGTCTGTCGGCTGGAACTGCTGGGCACTGCGCGCCACGAAGTCGCGAATGTGATCAATCGCCATCAGCATCATGATGGCGCCCCGCAACGCATCCACCGACTGAAGGCGAGGCGCCGGCGTGGTCCGAGTGGGAATCGTCATGATTTGCGCCAGATGTCGAGCACTCCGGTTGTTGCGTGATCGTTCGCGTTCCCCTCGGGAAGCGCGATCTTCCCGTCCACAACGATGGGGCTGTTCCAGTGGCCTCTTCCACAGCCAAGGGACGCGACCACCGTGCCCGTGGTAGCCTGATAGACTCGGAGCACGCCGCCCGGATCATACACGAAGAGCAAACCACCGGCGATGACTGGACTCGTCCCGGCGTTGCCGTTGCGCCACGCCAATGACAGCCGATCGCCGCTCACGGTCCACGCCGTGGTGCCGCCGCCATCCGCCGCGTAGAGCCACGTCCCTGTTGGCGTCCGCCACACCACGGGGGCCGTAAACAGGTCGTTGCTCGACGGCGTCGAGAGGACCTGCGCCTCATGACCGATGTGAGGTGCCGAGCCAACGATGGCGGCGGCGGTGAGAATGCGGATGGTGCTGTCCTTCCCGCCCTGCACCAACCCTCCGTCACCGAGCAGCACCGGTGAGGTCGACCCGAGATCCACATCGTTCACATCCAGCGCGTTGGTATTGGTCGGGGTATAGTTGCCGAGCAGTTGCGTCGCGGCGGAGTCGAGCTCGAGCGTCGCGTCGCCCCAGTTCGTGTTGCCGTCCCAGAGACCATTGCCCGTCGCCACGTAGATGTCGCCCGTCGTCGAATCGACCACCGCACCTGCCCGCCCCCACATGCCGGATCCACTCTGCGGACACTGGCTCGGCTGGATCAACGTGTGCTGATCGCTGCACAGGGAATTCCAGACGTGAACGAGCCGGCCACTGGCAGCATCGAGGATCGCGACGTGACCCTGATAGGGTGGCGCGTCGCCGACATACCCATCAGTGACCGCCATCACGCGGCCGGCGAAGTAATTCAATGCCGAGGCGATCTTCTCGCTCTGAGCGGACATCGTGACCGCCGTGCTCCACACGGGATGTCCGTTCGCGACGGCGAGCTTCTGCACGTGGCCGTCGGGTGACGCGGCGTAGAGGAACTGACGATCGGGATCCGCCACCGGCGTCGCGTTCGTAATTTGCGCGGTCCCGAGCCATGACGCATATCCTGGCGGCGTATACGTCCAGAGAATCACGCCGGTGTTCGCGTTGACCGCGATCGTCTTGCCGTACGTTGTCGTAACGAAGAACGCGTCATGCGGCGCGCCGTTGATCTGGACGTCGCTCAAGTAGATTGCCGACGCGTCCACCGTGCCGTCCAGCTTGACCTGAAGGAGGCACATGGCGCTCAGCTGTGCCGCGGCGACTCCGGTCGGCGCGGTGGACGCTCCCGACCGACCCACGTCCCAGTTGAAGCGCGTCCAGTCATGACCCGGCGTGACGACGTCAGATCCGGTCGAGCACGCGGGCGCCGAGGGAATGGTGGACGCGGCGGTGGACGTCGGTCTTCCACACACCAGCGCCGGCAGGCCGAGGACGGCGGCGGCGACACCCCGCCACCGGTGCGCGAATGCCATACGCAACTCTAGTGGCTGGCGGCCGTGGATTTGTGGGGCCCCATGTACTGGTCGAACCACGCGACGATGCGTCGCAGACGATCGATCAGGTGCTTCTCTTCGTGGAAGCCGTGTCCTTCGCGGGGATAGACGACGAGCTCCGTGGTGACGCCATAGCGCTTGAGCGCGCGATACAGCTCCTGGCTTTGACCCATCGGGTCAATCACGTCGTTGTCGCCTTGCAAGATGAGCGTCGGTGTCCGGGCGTTCTTGACGTACGTGAGCGGTGAGCTACGCCGAAATCCCTCCGGTTTCTCGTATGGGAGACCGTAGAACCATTCATCGTACGCCGGGTGATCCTCCGTACCGTACTCGCTCGCCAGATCGGAGAGACCGGCGCCCGACACCGCCGCCTTGAAGCGCGTGGTTTGCGTGATCGCCCATTCGGCCATGTAGCCGCCGTAGGACCAGCCCGCGATGCCCAACCGATCCGGATCGGCGATCCCACGCTGAATCAGGTAGTCGACGCCGGCCATGATGTCCTTGAAGTCGCCGCCGCCCCAGTCGCCGCGATTCCGCACGGCGAAGTCGTACCCGTATCCCGTGGATCCGCGAATGTTCGGAGAGAACACCGCGTAGCCGGCGGCAGCGAGGAGCTGGTCCCACGAGTCGAGCTGGTCGCTCCAGTTGCCGGTCGGACCACCGTGCACGTGGACGATCGTTGGCAGATGCGTGCCGCCCGCGGGAGCCACCAGCGCGGCCTCGATGGCGCGGCCGTCGAAGCTTCGATACGTGAGGAGCGTGGGCTTGATCAGCGCGAGATGCTCGAATGAGGGATTGAAGCTCGAGACGCGCCGCGGGGTCGTCGTGCCATCCCAGGTCCAGAGCTCCGGTGGCTGCGTGGCGCTCTCGCCGACGAAGGCGATCGTGCCCGCGCTCGAGAGCGCGACGTCGCCCACCTTCATCCCGGGGAGCACGAGCCGCGTGCCCTTGCCGAGCGTGTCCAGTGTCCAGAGCGCGGTCCGAAATCCGTCGGTCGTGGCGACGAGCAGCGTTCCATCGCTTCGCCAGGCGTACGCCTCGACCGGACGATCGATACTCGCGCCGGTGAGATTGCGCGGCGTGCCGCCGTCGGTCGATACGACGTAGAGGTCGTGCGCCGAGGGCCCATCGCCGCGGGCGCCCACGAACGCCACGTGCTTGCCGTCGGGTGAGACGTGCAGGCGATTGAAGGGGCCCGATGGCGTGGCCACCGGCCGCATCGTCCCATCGGACGCTTTGACGACAAAAATGCGATTGGTCTCCTGGTCCGACTCGGGATGGTCCGTGGCGACCACCACCAACCCGTCGCCATTGGGGAGCCACTGCACATCACCAATGGACCACGGTGCGCCGAGGAGCGGCCGTAACGCACCCGTCGCTACGTCCGCCAGCCAGAGATGGGACCGATCTTGCGTCCGATCCACCGGGTGGGCGTCGTCCTTGTCGTCCTCTCGTTTCTGCTCCGCGTCGGTCTTGGGATCGGTGCCGAGCAACGCGAGCTGCTTGCCGTCGGGCGACCACTCGAAGTTTTGGACCGCGCGCTTGCCGCGCGTGAGCGCGATCGCCTCACCGCCGCCGACCGGCATGATGTAGATCTGGGCCGCTTGATCGCGATCCGAGAGAAAGGCGAGGCGCTTCCCATCGCTTGACCAGCGCGCGTGGTCTTCAGACTTGGCCGAGTACGTATACTGGCGCGGAACATCCGTCGATACCCACACGTGCCGCGACACGGTAATCCCGTTCGGCGGCTCCGTCACCGTAAGCGCCAGTGCGCGACCGTCGGGTGACCAGCGCAGGTCGGCGAGCCGGCGCACGGCGATGAGCTGTTCGGGCGTGAGCGGCGTTTGCGCGCCCACTGGGGCGGCGGACACCAGCACGAATCCAAGAGCGACGACGCGTCGCAATGGCAGACGGTGGAGCGGCATCGGAGAAGGCTCCCAGGGGACAGCGCGCTGTACGTTGGTAGAATACGCCAGTTGGCACAAGACACCCCGAACTACTACTTACGTACAATAGCTCCCCGGTGCTGGGCGTCGTTATATACGTCTGTGGACGACGACCGACGGTTCAAATCGGAGGCGCTCCGGTGGATCGATGACGTCCATCGCTTCTCGCTGTCGCTCACCCGCAACCAAGCCGACGCGGACGACTTGGTGCAGGACACGTACTTGCGCGCCTATCGGTCCTGGCACACGTTCGAGCGCGGCACCGATGCCCGGCGCTGGCTGCTGACGATCTGCCGTAACGCGTTTCTCCGAACCTGCCAGCGCGCTCGATACTGGGCCGAGAGCGACGGCGATGTCGAGCGGGTAGCCCGGAGCGACGATGAGCGCTTGCTGACCCGGCTCGACCTCGGTCCCGCGATCTGCTCGGCGTTGGACCTGCTCACGGAGCCGTATCGATCCGTCGTTGTCCTGGTCGATCTCGAGGACCAGTCATACGAGACCACGGCGGGCATTCTGGGCGTGCCGATCGGTACGGTGCGGTCTCGCCTGTTCCGCGCCCGCCGGCGGCTGCGGCGCACGCTAGGGATCTATGCGCGCGACGCGGGGTTCGCCACGGAGCGCGTTGAGGTGTCATAAGACGCCTGTCATTTGCGTTAGTTAGAGAATGCGGCATCGACTCGTGGCAGCTGTGGCGGTGGTTCTTGCCACCGGCGCAGGAGGACAGCCCGACCCCAAACCCAGCCCCGCGGCGCTGATCGAGCGCGCGAAATCGCTGGAGCTGAACACCCCCTATGTACCGCCCCCTGGCGACCCGTTGGCGTACCATGCCGCGGGATTCGCAAAGGTGATGTGCTCGGCCGTGTTCATCACCGGCTCGAGCCCGAGTTTGCGGCCGAAAACGTCGGCTACTTCACCGCACCTTACGAGGTGCGCGCCAAGCTCGGCAAACCGGTCGTGGATCGCGAACACAAACGCGTGCAGGTCACCGTCCCCGGGGGCGTCACGCGTACGGCGGTGTATCTCGGCGACCAAGGCTGTGTCACGCTCCCCATCGGCGAGCACTCGGTGAGGTTCACCCCCATCAAGCTGCGAAGCGTCTTGCCAGATGCCTCGACGCAACCGCTGCTGCTTCCGCCGCAAATCGACTCGGCCAAGCTCAGGGAAGCAGTAAACGCTGCGTTCGATCCACCGGCCGCGATGACTGCCGCTTTTGTGGTCACCTGGCGGGGGCGATTGATCGCGGAACGCTACGCGCCCGGGATCACCGCGCAAACACCGCTCGAGAGCTGGTCGATGGGCAAGAGTCTGACGGCGACGCTCATGGGCGTTCTCATTCAACAGGGCGCCTACGATTTGTCGCAGCCTGCTCCGATCCCCGAATGGCAGGTCGCCAACGACCCACGCGCCGCGATCCGGATCAGAGACCTCCTCAACATGTCCAGCGGCCTCCGCATTCAGGCGCTCGAGGACCCCGACTACGATCCCGAAGGCACCTATCCGGACCACCTGTACTTCTACACGGGAGCCGTCAATGCCTTTCACTATGCCGCTACGCGTCCGCCACAGTGGCCCGCGGGAAAAGTCGGGCGGTACCGCAATACCGATCCGGTGTTGACCAACTACCTGATCCGTCTCGCGGTCGAGAAGCGAGGCGAGGAATATCTGTCATTCCCCCGCCGCGCTCTATTCGACAAGCTCGGCATTCGCACCTTCGTGATCGAGACCGACCCCTTCGGCAACTTCCTGACCCAAGGTTACGACTTCGCGTCGGCGCGGGACTGGGCGCGCCTCGGCAATCTCTACCTCCAAGACGGCGTCTGGAACGGAGAGCGGATCCTGCCCGAAGGGTTCGTGAACTTCGTAAGCACGCTCGCGCCCGCGTGGGTCGCCGATCACAATCCGGTCTACGGGGGATTCTTCTGGATCAACGGCGACGGCGCCTACCCGGTGCCAAGGGATGCATTCTTCATGTCCGGTGCTGGCGGCCAGAAGACCATGATCATTCGATCACACGATCTCGTGGTCGTGCGACTGGGACACGACAAGGGACAAGACGAAGGAGTCGCGAGCTTCAAGAGAGCACTCGCGCTGCTCATGCAGGCAGTGCCGCCCGTCTCATCGAAGCCACGGGAGCCCGACAATTAGGCCGGCGGCGAGTGCGAGCGCCCGGCCGCTCGCCCGAAAGCTCGTGAGGTCATACGTCGGCTCGAGATACCAGCCTACATTTTTCGTGGGCCAGATCATGAGGTCGAGCGCGCATTCCGTCGCAACGCTGCGCGCAGGCGATCCTCGGGTCAGCGTCCACGAGAGCTCGGGCCCAACGCCTGCCATGAGCTCGACCGTCGACGAGATCTCGAACGGTTTCTTGACGATGAAATCGGCCGCGATCTCGCGCCGGTGGTTCATGCCAAGTAAGGTCGCGCCGGCCTCGACTTCCAACCAATGCTCAATCGGCGTGGTCTCAGCCGCGAGCGTGCCGCCATAACTTGGACGCTCGCCCTGCAGTGGCCACTCCCCAGCGCTGCCGATCTCGATAACAACGGTATGATCGGCCCCGCTTGCCGTCTGTGCATCGAGACCGCCGGGCAACAGGAAGGCCATGACGACGAGAGAAAGACAGAAGCTGAGGTCCACCCTAGTGCGCACGCCGCACGACACGCCCGGGCCGGTTCGTCGTAGTCTGTGCGTTGGCCCAGACAACCTGGCCGTTCACCCACACGCGCTCTATACCGGTCGAGACCAGGTGCGGCTCGGTGTAGGTCGCCCGATCGAGGACGGTCGCGGGATCGAACAGCACGAGGTCGGCGTAGTTTCCGGCCGCGATCGTGCCGCGATTGGCGATGCCGACGTTCGCCGCCGCGAGTGATGTCGCCTTGCGGATCGCCTCCTGCAGCGTCAAGACGTGCTGCTCGCGCACGAAGCGCCCGAGGATGCGCGGATAACTGCCGATACCCCGAGGGTGGCGGCTGTCGAGCGCGCCGTCGGTGCAGAAGCTCGTATATGGCCACTGGACGATGCGATCGACGTCGCCCTCGGACATGCTCGCTCCGATCACACCTTGCACCGAGTCGTCGTCGACGTGCAGATGATGCGCGTCGGCGTACTGCTGGGACTCGTGGATGAGATTCAGGAGCGTCACGGCCGGATCCGCCTTTCGCGCCAGCGCGATCTGCGCCAGCGTCTGTCCGACGTACTCGGGATGCGGAGCGAACGAGGTCAGGATCAACCCATCAGCCGGCACGATCTCGCGCAAGACGTAGCGCGAATACGTCGTGTCGTTGAAGTCCCGCTTCGGGAAGTTGACCGTCAGATCCGAGTGCCAGGCAGTGTACGGATAGACGTCGGCGGTCACCTGGATGCCGGCGGCTCGGGCCGAGTCGAGCATCGCGATGAGCCGCGTGCTCTGTCCCCAAAGCTCCTTCATTGCCAGCTTCATATGCGAGACTTCGACCGGCAGATGCGCTTTCTCTCCGATCGTGAGGAGCTCGTGCACAGCGTCGAACACACCCTCCTCTTCGTTTCGCATGTGGCTGATGTACCGGCCGTTGGACGCCGATGCCACCTTGGCCAACTCGACCAGCTCGTCGGTATTCGAGTAGATGCCGGGATCGTATTCCAGTCCTGACGAGAGGCCGAGTGCGCCCGTGGCCATGTCCTGGCGCAGCAGATCCTGCATTCGCGTGATCTCGTCAGGTTTGGCGAGGCGCTTGTAGTCTTCGCCCATGACGGCGCGTCGGATCGTCCCGTGGCCGGAGTACGAGGCGACGTTGATCGCCGCCGGTGTGCGCTCGAGCGAGTCGAAATATGCGGCCAGCGGCAGGTGCGAGCTCCCATCCTGTCCGACCACGATGGTCGTGATGCCCTGACTTACGGCAGCCAGCGCCTCGGGATGCTGGAACAGCCCGCCGTCGTGGTGCGAGTGGTCGTCGATAAAGCCAGGGGCCAGGACCAGGCCATGGGCATCGACGACGCTGTCACTGGACGTGGGGGCGAGCGCTCCCACGGCGGCGATCTTGTCGTCGACGATGCGAACGGCGGCTGGTCGCGCGGGTGAGCCGGTGCCGTCGATGACTTGGGCATTGACGATGAGAATCTGATGGCGCTGGCAGGCGGTGCTGACCAATACCAGCACGGCAGATGTGGCAATACGGAGCTTGTGCATGCCGCCAATTCTACAGGCCGGACACGCTAGCGCGAGAGTGCCTTCACCAGGAGCGAGTGGACGCGATCGTGCAGCGCGGGCGCGCCTCCAACCACGGCAATCGTGGCCAATCGCTGCCCCTTGACCGCGGTGATCTGCATGGCGCCAACCGACGTCCAGAACGCGACGTCGCCGACGCCGGTCTCGGTCTTGTTGTCGGTAGAATTTGACTGTTCGGTCGCCAGCTCCTGCTTCGCCGCGGCGGCCGACGGATAGTCCGCGACCATCACGATGACCGTCGGGATGCCGCCGACCGTGTAGGCACACGTTGACGTGAGTGACTTTGGGTTGTCGACCACGGAGATCTGCCCACCGCCGACCGGCTTGCCAATCAGCTCCGTCACCTCCGCCACCGAGACGAACTTGCAGGAGTTGGGCGGAGCACCGCTCCGTCCGCCCATGGCCATGACACTCGCGAGTACGGCGCCGGCAATCGGTTGCATGAACACAAATACTAACCTAAACAGACGACAGACGCTCGGCGAGAAAAGTCCCGCAGCGTCTCGGCGTCGCCGACGATGATCTGCACAGCCGGTAAGCCAGTGAGATTGCCGTAGAGCGGGGAAGCGCGTGGGTCCCGTGACTCGTTGCTGCCCACATAGGCGGCCACGAGAGACTCGGCCAGGCCGCGCCAGCCGAGTCTCCGGCGATGGCAATGCGCTCGATACCACGGTTGTTCAACAGATCGCGGTAGACCGCCTCGGCATCCTGGCAAGGTGACGGTAGGCCTTGGCCGTGCCCATCATGTACCAACCGCCATGGAGATAGAGGATCGCTTCGGCGGGGCGAGCCGTCGCCGGGCGGCACCACCAACTGGAGACGCCGCCGACCGTGTCGGGTTCGAAGGTGACACCGTCGGGAGGCACGACGCCGCCGATGATCTCGTCGTGGGACGCACGCGCGCCAGGATCCCGGACTTGGCCCTTCATCGAAAACACCGCCGCGTGCAGGGCGGCGACGGCGGCTCGATCCTCCGATCCGATGGAATGAAAAGACGAATTGCGCATCTGAAACACAAAAGCGATTGGGTCCGGTCGGGTCAATACGACAACAGGACTAGCGGACCGTAGACCCAAAGTCAGAGCGCTACGGGCGTGCTCTGCGCACGAGCGCGAGCGGCGGGACGCGGCGCGGGCTGTGCCGCACGTTCTTGCTGTCGACATGCTCGGCATCGAAACGCTTTTGCGCTTGCTCGATCGCCGATTGATGCTTTCGCACCCACTCGGCCAGCGCGCACAACGGCTCCCGCAGGGTTCGGCCGCGCGTGGTGAGCTCGTACTCGACTCGGGGTGGAACGGTCGGATAGACCGTCCGCGTCACGAGCCCATCACGCTCGAGCCCCCGCAGGGTCAGCGTGAGCATGCGTTGCGAGATGCTCCCGATCGCGCGCCGCATGGCGCTGAATCGCATGGGACCGTCCCGCAACATCTCGACGACGAGCACCGTCCATTTGTCTCCGATCCGCGCGAGCAGCTGGCTGATCGCGGCGCAATTGGCGTGTTCATCACTCGGTTTCACAAATGTGCCCTCGTATACAAAAGGTGCCGTCTTGTGAGGCCCCTACCTGGTCACTAGTCTAACGCTAGGCACAAAAGAATACCAGGTACCAAGGAGATACCTATATGCGTCACATTCTACTGATCACGTCCAGCCCGCGTCTGGAGTCCTATTCAACGACGGTCGGCCGCGCGTTGGCGGATCGGCTGGCGTCGGGGGACCCTGGCTCCACCGTAACCGTTCGCGATCTCGCGCGCGAGCCCCTCCCGCACATCGACCACAGCTACGCGGCGGCCCTCAACCGACCAGCCGATTCGCAGACGTCCGCGCACAAGGCGGCGCTGGCGCTCTCTGACGAGCTCCTCCAGGAGTTGTTCGCGGCCGACACCATCATCATCGCGTCCGGCATGATCAACTTCGGCATTCCGTCGAGCCTGAAAGCGTACATCGACTACATCGTGCGTCCGCAGGTGACGTTCCAGTACTCCAACAAGGGACCAGAGGGACTGATACGAGACAAGAAGGTCTACCTGGTCATGGCCCGGGGTGGCGTCTACAGCGAAGGCCCGATGCAACAGTTCAACTTCCAAGAAGCGTATCTGCGCGCCGCGCTCCCATTCATTGGCCTCAATGACATTGAGCTGATCACGATCGAAGGCGTCGCATTCGGAGCGGACGCCGCGGAACAGGCGGTCACCGCCGCGTTGGCCAAAGTGTCCGCCATCGCCGCGTAACATCAATAGAAGAGGAATGAACCCATGAGTGCATCAGCAACTCGTCATCTGAGCGATACCGACGCCGGTCCAGGTAAGGCTCTCAATATTGTTCTGTGGTGCGTGCAAGTGGTGCTCGCACTGGCGTTCCTCGGGGCTGGCTCTCAGAAGGTGATCGGAGCTCCCGCTATGGTCGCTCTCTTCAAAGCGATCGGCATCGGCCAGTGGTTTCGCTACGTCACAGGCATCTGCGAGCTCACCGGAGCGGCGTTGATCGTGATGCCGAAAACCAGGAGCATTGGCGCCGCGGTGCTTGCCGCTGTCATGCTCGGCGCAATTACCGCGCACCTTTTCATCTTGCACGTTCCTCCGACCGCGCCGGTCGTGCTGCTCCTCCTCGCGAGCTTCGTCCTATGGGGACGGCGACGAGAGCTCGCGCGGTTTGTTCGGGGCTGAGCTGCGCCTCTTCCTATCGGCCTATGTCACCCTCTCCGCTTTGCCAGACGCGTGTGGGCATGGCGCTGCCTAGGTTTCCCGGTCGTGCAGACCCGATATGACTTCATCATCGTGGGAGGGGGCGCGGCTGGCTGCGTTTTGGCGGCCGGGTTGTCCGCGTCCGATGCCGAGGTATTGCTCATCGAGTCCGGGGGACTCGATGACGGACCAACCATTACGAATCCGAGCATCTGGTTCCAGAACGTCGGCGGCCCTCTCGATTACAACCTTCCCATCACGCCCTCGGCGCGATTGAACAACCGCAAGCTCAACTTGCCCCTCGGTCACGTGCTGGGCGGCGGCAGCAGCATCAATGCGATGGTGTGGACGCGCGGCATGCAACAAGACTTCGACGGCTGGGCGGCGAACGGAGCAAAGGGCTGGGCGTTCGCCGACGTGCTTCCGATCTACAAGAGCCAGGAGGATTGGGAGGGCGGCGCCAATACGTGGCGAGGTGTCGGAGGCCCAGTGCACCTCCGCCAACCGAGGGATCCGCATCCCACGGCCCCCGCGTTCATTTCAGCCGCTCGTGAAATGGGCATGCCCATCCTGGACGACGTGAACGGGCCCATGCGCCCCGGTGCTGGCTACATCAACATGAATATCGCGGAGGACGGGACTCGCGTCAGCGCGGCTCGCGCCTTCCTGCGCCCGGCCCGATCGAGGCCGAATTTGACCGTGCTGCTCAATACCGCGGTCGTAAAGCTCAACTTCACCAAGACGCGCTGTGTGGGCGTGAAGACCGTCGCCGGTGACCTCGCGGCCGACAAAGAAGTGGTACTCGCGGCCGGCGCCATCGGCAGCCCGAAGCTGTTGATGCTGTCCGGAGTTGGCGCCGCCGAAGCGCTTGGCAAGGTTGGGGTCGACGTCGTCGAGAACGTGCCCGGCGTCGGCAGCAACCTGCAGGATCACATGCTCTTGTCCGGCGTGGTCTTCACGTATAAAGGGAGGATGCCGGATCGCCCGGCCGACAGCAACGCAGTGGAAGCGGAAGCATTCTTGTCGAGCGGTGTGTCGAGTGACACGGACTGTGCGCTCGTGCTCCATCAGCTCCCGGCGATCACGCCCGAAGCCGCGGCCCGCTTCGGAGCGCCTCCGGCGGATGCATTCGCGATCGCCCCGGCGCTCGTGCAGCCGACGAGCCGGGGCGCCGTGCGCCTGGCCAGCAACAATTTTCGGGATGCGCCGGTGATCGACGCCAACTATCTGGCGACCGACCACGATGTGTCGGTCATCGTTCGGGCCATCGAGGCCGCGCGCGAGCTCGGGGCCCAACGCGCCTTCGACGCCGTGCGCGAGAAGGAAGTCGTTCCCGGGTGCAAGGCGAGCGCCGAAGACATTCGAGATCTGGTCCGACTGGCGTCCCATAGTTTCGGACATCCGGTCGGGACGTGCAAAATGGGCATCGACCCACTCGCGGTGGTCGACCCGGAGCTGCGCGTCCACGGCACGCTCGGTCTACGGGTGGCCGACGCCTCCGTGATACCGCGAGCCATTCGGGGGCCCGGGACCAACGCGGTGACCCAGATGATCGCGGGCAAAGCCTCGCAACTGATTCTCGGCTGACATACGCCATGGTCATCGATACCCATCACCATATGCTGCCGGAGTTCTTCTGGCGTGCGACTGACAATGCGGCGACCCCCGTTGGGGGGATCGCGCCGCTGACTTGGTCGAAGGAGGCGTCCATCTCCTTCATGGACGACGCCGGCATCGATGTGGCCGTCCTGTCATTGAGCACGCCCGGCGCGTCAATGCAATGAATTCGGAGCCGGGCTCCTGCGCACCCGGCCCGACCGGTTCGGGATTTTCGGATGCATCCCGCTACCCGATATCGACTCGTCGCTGAACGAAATAGCATACGCCGGCGACGTGCTCGGCCTCGACGGGTTCGTGGTCTTCACGAACGCGAACGGAGTGTACCTCGGAGACGCCGTCCTGGAGCCGGTCTTCGCGGAGCTCGAGCGCCGCAAGGCGGTCGTCTTCGTGCATCCCAATCCATCGCCTGACCCGGTCGCTCACTCGTTCGGGCTTCCCGACAACTTGCTGGACTTCCCGACAGACACGAATCGCGCCGTCACGGAAATGCATTACACGAGACGAGATGGGATTCATCAAGGGCGGCGAGGAGCGGGGAACGGCGGCCGACATGTTTCGTCGCCACTATTGGGACACGGCGCTCGCGGCGAGCGACCCCGTGCTGCGCATGCTGCGGGACATCGCGGGCATTGATCATGTCCTGTACGGGACGGACTTCCCGTACCTGCGCCGAGACCTGGCTGCCAAATCCGGACAGCGGATTCTGCAAAGCGCCGCGCTGGATGATCGCGAAAAACACGCCGTGCTCGGCAAGAACGCGGCGCAACTCCTACCCCGTGCCCTGAAGGTGGGGTAAGGAGCGGAGGAACCGCGCGGATCTCCCGGTGTGAACCGCGTGCACCTCAGCGACGATCGCGACCGCGATCTCCTCGGGCGTCTCCGCCCCGATATCGAGGCCAACGGGGCTGTGTATGCGCTCGCGCGCGCGCTGATCGACGATGATCCCACGCGCGCGCACCGCCGCGACGAGCGCCTCGGTCCGATGGCGGGGGCCCATGATCCCGATATACCGCGCTCCGGACTGGAGCCAGCTCGCCAGCAGCTCGACATCGCGCTCGAAGTTGTGGCTCATGATAACCGCCGCGTCGACGTCCGAGGCCGCTACGGCCCGTCGGTCATCGATCAACGTGACGTGCCAGTTCAACGACTTGGCCGTCGAAACGATCGGCACCGCGTCGCTGCCGCCGCATACCGCCAGCCGGATGCGCGGCATGACCACTTCGTACGAGATGTCGATCGCCTGGCCGCCCCACACGTGACACTCGGCCGTCGATCGGCCGCGTCGCAACACCTCTCGCGCGACGCGCTGAATATGGGCGTGGAAAGGACCCTCCAGTCCCGCGAGTGTCGCCCGCACATCGCTCATCACACCGTGCGCTCCGGCGCGCACACTCATGGTGTCCGATGCCCGAATCACGGTCGCGAGGACGACCGGACGACGCGTGTCGGCGATGCGCGCGAGTTGCCCAGCCTTCGATGCCACGTGCTCTGGTGTGAGCGGTTCCAGGAGTACCTCGACCAACCCGCCACAGCCAATGCCGAACCCCCACACGAGATCATCGGGGGAACGCGTATCGTATCGCACGACTTCGACAATACCACCTGCGCTGATGCCGTCGGCGCGCAGGATGATGTCCCGCTCGAGGCACCCGGCACTCACCGCACCCGCGCGCGTCCCGTCGGCAAGGATGACGAGCCGCGCCCCGAGCCGCCGGTACGTCGATCCCTCGGTGCGAACAACCGTCGCCAGGAGACCAGAGAGGCCACGCTGGGCCCCCGTCGCGAGCGTTTCAGCGACCCGAGCCAGCTCGCTCAACGGCGGTAGGGATAGGTCAGCGCGCCGGAGACGAGGCTGGGCGGCCACACGACCGTTTGAGGGTACTGTACTTCCAGAACACGCGCTTCGGACCAACCGCCACCGGGGCCGAACTTCACGTCGCCAACCACGGTTGTGAATGAGTGATCTCTCGTGAACTGCGCTAGCGCAGCGTCATCGAGCGAGCCGGTGCCCAGGATGGCCTGCTCCACAATCTGCATCTGGGCGTACGCCTGCGGAGCGACATACGACCCGATCGGATCTGCTCCCGCGGCCGCCGCGCGGGACTGATACGCAGTCATCACGGCCGCGATGCCGGGATACATCATCTTCGGCACTGGCTGCCAATACTCGTAATTGACCACACCATTGAGCAGCGGCCCGAGCTCCGCCTTGACCGACCCGTTCTGGGGCCCGATCATCGCGCCGCCAACCATCTTCGGCTGGAGCCCAACCGCGTCGATCGCTCGAACGAGTCCGACGGAATCATTCAGGTACGAGCAGAGAAACAGGATGTCGGGATCAATCGGCTCGAGGTCGCGAATCAGCGGGGCAAAGTCCGTTGTCGCGAGCGGATATCTGACCTCGGACACGACGCGAAACCCAAAGCGGCTCGCGTGTGCCTTGGCGCCCGCCACCGGAGCAATCGAGAATGGCGCATCCGCCGCGAGAATCGCCAGGGATTCGGGCTTCGGCGATTGGCTTGCGGCGACGCTGAAGAACCCCTCCGTTAGGGCTTCGCTCGGACGCGGCCCGGTGGGAATCATCACGAAATAGTTCTTGTAGCCGAACGATGCGTTCACGGCGAGCGCCATCAGGGCAACGAGGTATCGGTTTCGCTCGATGATGAGCGGCATCGCTGGCGCAACCGAGTTGTCGCCATAGCCGCCAATCACGAGGTCGACCTTTTCCTCATCCAGCAGGTGCTGATAGATACCAGCGACCAGCTTCGGATTGGTCTCATCGTCTACGCAGATCATCTGGACGGTGCGACCGAGGAGCCCGCCTCGCTGATTGACGTTCTCCTCCCAAATCTGGTGGGCCAGCCGAGCGGTTTTGCCATTCGACGCCAGCGGCCCGGTCAGCGAGAGGCAGTATCCGATCTTGATGGGTGGCCCGCCCATGGTTATCGCCGGAATGCTGCTTGGAGGTTCATGAACACGCCGATCTGCTGCAGCAGGATCGGCACCGCGACATAACAGTCAAACGAAACGACCTTGCCATCGGTGTTGACATGGAAGACATCGCAGCACGGGGTATGCATCTCCTTTCCCGTCGGCGGAATGGTACCGGCCGGTAAGACGAGATCGCCCTTGTGCGTGCCGTTCAGCGAGAGCTGGACGACCACGACGTCGTCCATGAAATACATCTTGTACAACTCCCGGTGCATGTCGGGAAACGCGGTGGCATAGACGTCGACGGTGTAGCCGATGTCGTTTCCATAGTATTTCTGGCCGGCGGCCTCGTCATTGAAATACCCTCCGTCGGCGAACATCGAGACAAACTTGGGCGTGTCTTTCGACTTGGCCTCGGCGAGCGAGTACAAGGTCCGGATCACGCGTTCATTGCGGGTTTCTTCGGGTGTCAGCGCGCGCACAGTTGGTTCCTCGGGTAGCAGATGTCGTTCGCGCGGGGAACCTATGCGGCGTACAACGCCCGCGCGTCTGTCGAAGCGGAGAGGGCGATATCTGACTTTCAGGAGACGCGCCCACGTCTGGCGCGGCATAGGTTCCCGCATGGTCAGGGTTACGATCAACGGGAAGGCTTACGACGTGGACGTGCCGCCCGACATGCCAATGCTCTGGGTGCTCCGCGACGTCATCGGCCTGACGGGCACCAAGTTCGGCTGCGGCATCGCCGCCTGCGGCGCCTGCACGATCCACCTGGACGGCCAACCGATCCGCTCCTGCGTGACGCCCGTGAGCGCCATCGCGGGAAGGAGCATCACCACGATCGAAGCCATCGGCCAGACTCCCGCCGGACGGAAGATTCAGGAGGCGTGGATCGCGCTCGACGTCCCGCAGTGTGGATACTGCCAATCCGGCCAGATCATGTCGGCGTCGGCGCTGCTCGCCTCCAATCCGAGTCCCACGGACGCCGACATCGATAACGCGATGGCTGGTAACATCTGCCGCTGCGGGACGTACGTTCGCATTCGGGCGGGGATCAAACGCGCGGCAGGCCAGGCGGCCTGACGATGCCGACAATCTCCCGTCGCGATTTCATGATCGTCATGGCGGCCGCGGGCGGTGGCCTCCTGTTGGGCTGCCGCGTCGATGACCGATCCGACTCGCCCCCCTTCGCGCCGAATGCGTTCGTGCGGATTGGCAGCGATGGCCGGGTGACGCTCGTCATCCCGCAGGTCGAGATGGGGCAGGGCATGTACACGGCGCTGCCCATGCTCATTGCCGAGGAGTTGGAAGTTGGACTCGAACAGATTGCGGTCGAGCAAGCCCCGCCCAGCGAGAAGCTCTACGCGAATCCGGTATTCGGAACCCAGGCGACCGGGGGCTCAACGTCGGTGCGGGTGTTCTCCGAGCCGCTGCGCAAAGCTGGTGCGGCCGCACGGATGATGCTCATCGCCGCGGCCGCGGCTCAGTGGCACGTCGACCCGAGCGCATGCCGTGCGCGGCGTGGTGTCGTGACGCACGAGGCGACCAAGCGCTCGCTCACGTATGGCGAGTTGGCGAGCCGGGCGGCCGAGCAGCCGGCGCCCACGGAGATCACGCTCAAGGATCCGAAAGACTTCACGCTGATCGGCACGCGCGCCAAGCGCCTCGACACGCCCAGCAAGGTGAACGGGACGGCACAGTACGGTATCGATGTGCGGCTACCGGGGATGAAGATCGCGACGCTTGCCGCGAGCCCAGTGGTGGGCGGCAAGGTGGCGTCGCTCGACGAAGCGAAGGCGATGAGCGTCAAGGGGGTGCACCAGGTCGTCAAGCGTGATGATTTCGTGGCCGTGGTGGCAGACCACATGTGGGCGGCCAAACAGGGACTGGCGGCGCTCAACATCACGTGGGATGACGGCCCGAACGGACACATCGGAACCGCCGATGTCCTCCACGATATTGCGGTCGCATCGGAGACGAGCGGCGTGATCGCGAGGACGACTGGCGATGGCGCCGCCGGTCTCGCCAGCGCGGCGAACCGAATCGACGCCGTGTACCACGTGCCGTTTCTCGCGCACGCGGCGATGGAACCGCTGGCCGTCACCGTGCATGTGCGTCCGGATGCGTGCGAGGTGTGGACCGGATCCCAGGCCCTCACGCGCGCGCAGGCGGCCGCGGCCCAAGTGACGGGACTGCCACTGGAGAAGGTCATCGTGCACAGCCAGCTGATCGGCGGCGCATTCGGTCGGCGGCTGGAAACCGACTACGTGACGCGGGCAGTCCAGATTGCCACTCATGTAGAGGGACCTGTCAAAATTGTCTGGACGCGCGAAGAGGACATGCAGCAGGACTTCTATCGCCCGTACTACTACGACCGGATCGCGGCGGGATTGGATGCCCGCGGGAGGCCGGTCGCATGGACGCATCGGATCGTCGGCCCATCGATCCTCGCGCGGTTCCTGCCCCACGCGTTTCAGAAAGGGATCGATGGCGACGCGACTGACACCGCCGAGCAAATGCTCTACGAGATCCCATCGGTGCAGATCGAGTATCTGAGGCACGAGGAGCCGGTACTCAACACGGGCTTCTGGCGCGGCGTGGGCAACACCCACAATGACTTCGTGATGGAGAGCTTCCTCGACGAGCTCGCCGCGGTCGCCAAGGCCGATCCGGTCGCGTATCGGAGAGCGCTCCTCGGCAAAGCACCACGCGCGCTGGCCGTGCTCGATCTCGCCGCGGAAAAGGCGGGTTGGGCGCAGCCGTTGCCGCCCGGCCACGGGCGCGGGGTGGCGCTGCTCTACTCCGGATGGAACACGTACATGGCGCAAGTCGCCGAAGTCGAGGTGACGCCGTCGCACGACATCCGCGTACACCGCGTCGTCTGCGCCTGCGACTGTGGCCAGATGGTCAATCCCGACATCGTCACCGCGCAGATCGAGGGCGGCATCGTCTATGGGCTCAGCGGTGCGCTGTGGGGCGAGATCACGCTCGAGAACGGTCGAGTCGAGCAGTCGAATTTCAACGACTATCGCGTGATGCGGATGAACGAGAGTCCCGTGATCGAGACGCACCTGGTCGTGAACCACGAGAAGCCCGGCGGCATGGGCGAACCGGCGACGGCCTGCATTGCGCCGGCCGTCGCCAATGCGGTATACGCTGCGACGGGAAAACGCATCCGCACGCTACCGCTTCAACGTGCACTCGCCTTCAATGGCCATAGTTGAGACCCGTCAGATTCGTGCCCCACTCCAGGATCGGCGAGTTGAACTCGACGTTTACCGTGTCGAGAAATGGTTTGACGTTCTCCAGGTACGCCTTGCGGTAGGGTTTTGGCGCCTGGATCGCATCAAACTCCGCGTGCGTTCCTTTCCAGAGCTCGAAGAACACGATTTCATTCGGCCGTTCTGTGGTGTCGTGAACAATAGCCATGATGAATTCGGGCTCTTTCGCACAACGGTCAAGCACGCCTTTCACCTCGACCAGCACCTTGTCTTTCTGACCAGGCTTGACATGGTAGTGGATGCTCACTGACGTGGTTGCCCTCGGTGTCATCGAGGGGCACTCAGCAACTGCGCCTCCCACAGGCTTACAGAACCAGTGGCGCCCGCATGGTCGATAAAAAGCTCAGCGACTGCTCCGAGGTACTGGGTGCGTGCCCAGTCACGCTGAAGCTCTCCCGCCATGCCGAGCCAAGTCATGGGTTGGACACCCGCGGCCACGAGACGGCGGATGGCCATATCGTGTGCCTCGGGAGAGACGCCGCCCGAGGCGTCGGTGACGACGTACACGTCGTAGCCATCCCCCATCGCATGGATGGCGGGCATGGCGAGACACATCTCCGTCCAGAGTGCGGCGATGACCAGCTTCTGTCGCCCCGTCTTCTTCACCGCCTCGACGACCCGGCGATCCTCCCACGCGTTGATAAAAGTCCTGTTGATCGTCTTCTGATCCGGAAACACGGCGTGGATCTGCTTGAAGATGAGCCCTCCGCGCTCCTCATTGACTGTGCTGAGAATCGTCGGAATGCCGTATGCCTTCGCGGTTTTCGCGAGCGCGGTGGCGTTGTTGATCACGAGTGTGGGATCGTGACTGTGTACGTTGGCCAATTGGAACGGTTGATGGTCAATGAGGAGTAGGGCGCAATTCTCCGGTGTCAGGAGCGCGTCGAGACCGACTTTCGTGAACGTTGGCATGATCAGCGGAATTGAGTGAAGGTCTTGCGGAACCTATCCCGCCTACAATGCGCGCGCGTCTGGCGAAGCGGAGAGGACGATATCCGACTTTGGCGATAGGCGATCAACCGCCGCCTAACCGCGGCAGAATGCGCAGCGCATTCTCGCGATTCACCCGCCGGCGATCGGCTTCGTCGAATATGGTATCGACGCCCTTGGAATGTTCGGCAGCGGTCCGATATGGAAAATCGGTGCCGTACAGGATCTGCGACACTGGAACCAGCTTGCCAAGCGCGACCAACGTTCCAGCCAGAGAGACTTGCGCCGTGTCATAGTGGAAGCGATCAATCTCACCTTGAACCATTTCGCGGGTAAATCGCCCCTGGTATGGCGGCGTCGTCACCATCTGCACGAGGAATCGTTCGGCAAAGGCGGTCAGTCCGCCGCCGCCATGCGAGAAGATCCAGTTGATGTCCCGGTATTTCGCCGACGTGCCGCTGAAGATCAGAGTTGCGATGCTGCGCGTCGTGTCAGCCCCCCACTCGATCGCGTACGGCGGCAGGCCCTGGACGAGATTGACGCAACAATGTGCGTCCGCCGGGTGGGTGTAGACGGTCGCCTTACGACGGTTCAGCTCGTCCCAAATTGGCTCGAAGTCAGAATACCCGAGCCACCGGTCACCATAGCTTGTCAGAATGCCGACGCCGTCGGCTTTGAGCGTGTCCAGCGCATAGGCGATCTCCCGGAGGCTCTCGTCGATGTGCGGCAATGGCAGCATGGCGAAGACGCCGAACCGTCCGGGGTAGGTCGTCGCGAGCTGCTTCGCGTATTCGTTCGACTCCCGCGCGATGCGGACCGCTGTATCTCGAGCGAGCGGCCGCGCCTGCGGCACGTTGGCCGAGAGAACGGCGGTCGCCACGCCACCCTTGTCCATATCGTCGAGCGATTTCTGCACGGACCAATTCGCGATCACAGGATCATCAGCGCCAATCAGCTTGATGGCTTGGAGCCAGCTCGGTGAGGCGATGTGATGATGGACATCGATGCGTTGCGTCACGTCAGAGCGGCCTTGACCTGGGCGGAATCGAAGGGAAGCTCGCGGAGCCGCTTTCCCGTCGCGTTGAAAAATGCGTTCGCAATGGCGCCAGGCACGGGCGGCAGTCCGGCTTCCCCGGCGCCCATGGGTGGCAGTTCCGGATGATTGAGCAGCACGATGTCGATCTCCGGCAACTCCGGAAAAGTCAGAATCGGATAGCTGCTCCAGTCGCGCGATGTCACACGCTGGCGATCGAACCGGACCCGCTCCTTCAACGCCCAACTCGCGCCTTGCAGAATGGCCCCTTCGAGCTGGTTCAGTATTCCATCCGGCGTGATGATCAGCCCGGAATCGGCTGCCGCGGTGATGCGCTCGACGCGAATGGTGTTCGATGTCCGATCGATGAGCACGTCAGCGATCAACGCAACGTACGTCTTCGTATTTTCGTAGCGCAGAAAAGAGATGCCCCGCCCGCGTACACCATCGCCTTTCGCACCGCTGCGCCACTTGGCGCGCTCCGCGACCGATCGAATGACGGCCTTGGCGCGGTCGTCGTTCAAATGGCGCAGCCGATATTCCACCGGGTCGACGCCGGCCCGCTCGGCCAACTCGTCCATGAACGATTCGACGGCGAACACGTTGCCGAACGCGCCCAGCGACCGGTGGGCGGAAACGCGTATCGGCATCGTGGGCAAGAAATGCTCGGTAATACGCTGGCTCGGAAAGTCATAATACGGCACTGCATTTCGATCTGCGCCACCACTCGGCAACGGAAGCTCACGGGGCGGCGCGTGCTGGAACGGCTGGGCGAGGTGCCAGGCCGCCAACAGATTGATGCCGCCTGGCGAGCCCGGGCGCATGTTGAATGCGTTGCTCCATACGTCATATTCCCAGTCGATGATGGCGCCATCCGCCGCCACGCTCGCCTGTATGTCGATGGACATCGCACCCCCGAACGGCTCCCAGGCGAACTCGTCGTCCCGCATCCACTGCACTTTGACCGGCGCGCCGCCGACGGCGCGGCACAACAACGCCGCATCGAGTGCCACATCGTCAGCGCCATTATGGCCATAACAGCCCGAACCCTGCGCGTGGATAATGCGTACCTTGTCGAGCGGAAGACCCATCACCGTGGCGATATCGGTCCGTAACGGATACACGCCCTGCGTGTGTGACCAGATCGTCAACACACCACTCTCGATGGCCGCGATCGCACAAGACGGTCCGATCGAGGCATGAGCGAGATAGGGCTTCGAGTACGTGGCCTTCAACGTCCTCACCGCCCTCGGCGCGGTCACACTCGATGATCTCGCGCTCACCGTCGTGACCTGGGCGTCCGCTGCATTTCGAAAGAAGGGCCCAATGCGGGCTTCGTCCGGAAGCTCGGCGGGCATGGTCCACACAGCAGCTTTTTGCAAGGCGGCGCGCGCCGCGATAGCCTGCTCCTCTCGCCGTGCGACAACGCCGAGAAACCGTCCATTCCGCAGTACCGTAACAACACCCGGCATGGCCTTCACCGATGCATCGTCGAACGCGGTCAGCTGCGCCCCGTAACTGGGTGGACGAACCACTCGGCCAAACAACATGCCCGGCAGCCGAATATCCTGCACATAGGCTTCGCCGCCCGTGACTTTCGCGGGTATGTCGAGCCTCGGAACCGATGTCCCAACGATGCGTCCGTGCGAGTTGGGTTTGAGCGGAATGCCGCTCCTCGCGTCACGGGCGAGGAATTTCGTCGAGGCAAGCTCCCAGTACGTGACCCGTCCCGCCGCCGCCGAACTCGTGATCACCCCATCCTCGACCGCGAGGCTGCTGGCGGGGACGCGCATCGTCGCCGCAGCCATCTCCAAAAGGCTCGCGCGCGCATCAGCCGCGGCATAGCGAAGGGCGGCGCCGCCAACCTCGATCGAGGCGCTTCCGGCGGTATAACTCTCGTTGGGAGAATGCGACGTGTCAGCCGGACGCATTCGCATTCGCTCGAACGCGACGTCGAGCTCCTCCGCCGCGATCTGCGCCAACGCGGTGATGGCCCCCTGACCATATTCGACTTTTCCAGTGAACACTTCGACCGTTCCATCGGGATTGATCCGGAGCCATGCATCGAGACGTTTATTGGTCTCCAGATCGGCCGGAAGCTCTCCTTGCGCGATGTGCCCGAGCGCTTGACCGGGATGCATCGAGAAGAACACCATGTACCCAGCGGCCGTTTGGCAGAACTCGCGACGCGAGTACATGTCAGCTCCCATTCGCCGCGCGCTGCACCGCCCGAACAATCCGCACATGAGTCCCGCAGCGACACAGATTGTGCGCGAGAGCCTGGCGAATGTCAGCGTCGGTCGGATGCGGGTTGTGATCGAGAAGGGCCTTTGCCGTCATGATCATTCCGTTGATGCAATAGCCGCACTGCGCTGCCTGCTCGGCGATGAACGCCCGTTGAAGCGGATGTGGCCGTTCAACGGTGCCGAGCCCTTCCAGCGTGACCACCGAGGCATTTCCCACTGCCGACAATGGGATCACGCAGGTCCGAATTGCCGCGCCATTCAGGAGAGCAGTGCATGCGCCGCATTGCCCCAGCCCGCATCCAAATTTCGAACCGTTGAGGCCGAGATCATTGCGCAACACATACAAGAGCGGCGTGTCGCCTTCGGCCGTCACATTATGCGCGGCGCCGTTCACGTTCAGGTGAAACGTTTGTGGCATCCTGTCCTCGCTTTTTGGCGATAGTTCAGCCGATCCGCACCAACCCCCGGCGTGCCGCGGTCGCAATCGCTTCGGTGCGACTCGTGACCTCGAGCTTCGCGAACAAGTGCGTCACGTGAATCTTGACCGTGCCGTCACTGATCCCGAGCGCATCGGCGATCTCACGGTTGGATTTGCCGGCGGACAACAGTCGAAGGACCGCCAGCTCGCGTGTGGTGAGGCGCACATTGGTGACTTGCGCCACCAGCTTGGCCGCAATGGTGGGCGACACCCAGGTGCGCCCCGCATGCACGGCGCGCACGCACGCGATGAGGTCCTGAGGGGAGACGTCCTTGACGAGGTAGGCCTTGGCACCGGCGCGCAGCGCCATCTCGATGTCGTTGTCGGTATCGTACGTCGTCAAGATGATGATCGCGGCCTCGGGGCACGACGAGCGAATCTGCTCCACGACCTGTACGCCTTCCAACTTCGGCATCCGGAGATCGACCAGCGCCACGTCTGGCTTGAGGCGCGTGAAGAGCTCCACGGCTTCGGCGCCGTCCGTTGCCTGCGCCACCACGCGAATGCCTCGCTCCTCATTGAGGATCTGCGCGACGCCGCTGCGGGCGATCGGATGATCGTCCGCGATCAAGACCCGAATCGAAACGGACCCTTCAGTCATTCGGCCACACGGCCACGATTTCCGTTCCCGCGCCGGGCTCCGTGGCGAGCGTCAACACCGCGCCGATCCGGCCGGCCCGCTCGTACATCCCCACCAAGCCGTACCGGCCGTCGCGCGGCGGTTCGGGATTGAAGCCTATTCCGTCGTCGGTGACGGCCACGCGCACGCTGCGTGGATCGAGGTATGTCACGTCGACGTTGATACGGCTGGCCTGGCTGTGCTTGGCCGCGTTCGTCAACGCCTCGCGCACGATCGCGAACAACTCCTCCTCCGCGGACCGGTCCAAGGCATGCGGGGCGCCCGTCACGCTCACCTCGATGCGGCCATGAAAATAGCGGCGTACGAGGTCGGCCGCGTCCTGCACGGCTTGAATGAGTCCATGCGGCGTAACCGGCGGCCGGAGCATGCTGACGGACCGCCTGGCCTGAGCGAGTCCCTCGGTCGCCAGTTGCCGCACCGTTTCCAGCGGCGCTCGCGCGGACTCCCACGCCGGTCCGAGCTTCGACTCGGCCCGTTGCAACTGCATGACGATCAGCGCCAGCGCTTGCGCGAGCGTATCGTGAATGTCGCGCGCCAACTGATTACGCTCTTGGGCGACCGCCGCGGATTTCACCGACTCCGAGATGCGCGCGCTGTGCAGCGCGAGCGTGAGTTGTTGCATCCAGACGCCGCAGATCTCGCGGACGAACGGCCAGCGTTCCGCGGAGAACGACCGAAATCCCAGCGTCAAGAAGCCGATCGTCTCGCCGTGCAGGACCAAGGGCAGGAGCGCCGCGAAACGATCACCCGTCTTTTTCGTGAATCGGCACACCTCTGGTGGCGCGTCCCGTAACTCCGGCGGGCGGGCGTCCGGATTCTCCCAGTCGACCCAGTATCCGGCGCGCGTATCGCGCAACAGATCCCAAGCTGGCTGCCAGAGTTTGAAGGGTTGCGCGTAGGCCGCGTTGGCGACCGCTGCCAGGTCAACCACGGCGCCATGCATGCAGAGCGCGACACGCCGCAGGGTGTCCGTCGCCTCATCGAACAGCGAGACGCTCCCATTGTCGGCACCCGATGCCCGAATCGCCTCCTGCAGGATCTCGCCCGTAAAGCGCGGCAGATCCTCATAGGTCGTCAGCATATCGATCGAACGGCTGAGCGCGGCGTTCGCGCTCGCCAATTCCGCCGCGCGCTCCTCAGCGGCTTTCGCCTGGGCCCGAACAACCGCGGCCCGACTCGACTCGTCGGCCAGCCATGTCAACTCCAGCACGAGCGCCGCGTATCGCGTCAACGTGTGGGTCGCGACGAGCCGCTCGGCGGGTACAGGATCCGAGAGAGGCCAGACCAACACCAGCAGGCCGATGATGGCGTCCCCGCGGCGTAACGCCAACCCCACACTGTTCACCGCCACGTGTGGGTCCGGCAGCCCGGCCAGCGCGGGGCGCACTCCGCACTCGTTGTATGCAAAAAACCGGTCCGTCGCGCCGAGAATCTCGTTCCACTGCGGGAAGCTTTCCGCCGGCATTCCCGCCTGCTGCCGAGCCAGCCGCTCGTTGTTCGTGATGTCGACGACGGTTCCAGGCATTACGTAGGACTGGAGTACCAGCGTATGCGCAGACGGCTCATAGCGGAGCAGCGCCCCGCCGGCCGCTCCGGTGACCTCGATAATCGAGGTCAACACTTCGCTCACCAAGAGCCGCACGTCAGACAGTTGCGCGAGGCGCTCGAGGCACCGTTGCAACACGTCGTTCGCGGCCGCGAGCTGGGCCACTTGTTCGCTCTGCACAACCTGCATAATGCCCCCGCGCCTTGTTTAGTGCGTCGGCTGTAGCGGATAGACAAACATACTACTGATGGCATAAGGCGCGTCCGTCTCGCCCTGCATAGGTTGTTTGCCATGACATGGCTCACCTATCTGCTCGGCGTTGTGCTCGCGGCGCACGCGTCACCGCCGACCAAGTGGACAGTAATAGTAGGCGGGATACCCGCGGACACGAGCGTCTACGCGAACGGATTTTTTCCGAAGGCGATCGAGATCGGTGTCGGTGACACCGTCACGTGGACCTTCGAGGGGTTTCACAACGTCGCGTTTCTGAGCGGGGGCGCCCCGCCGCCGTTCGCGGTTCCCGAGGGCAACAAGATGTACTGGAACCCGCAGATGCTGCTTCCGGTCGGCGACAAGACGTACGACGGGACCGGCTATCGCAACTCGGGAACGCCCGGCAATGGGCCCTTCTCCTATACGCTGACCTTTACGAAGCCCGGCCGCTACACGTACCAGTGCACGATTCACTCCGGCATGCGGGGCGTCGTTATCGTGAAGGAGAAAGCGACGGGGACGCCCGCCGCTGCCTTGAAGCAGGGTCGCGCCGAGCAGGCGGCAGCGCTGGCCGCGGGCGCCGCGCGTCTGGCGGGCCTCCAGCCCGAACGCCATGGCGATACCGTGGTCATGCCACTCGTCGGCAGCAACGCGCAGCGGTACTCGTTGTTGCGCTTCGGTCCCGAGCCGTTGGTCATTCGCCGAGGCACAACGGTCACGTGGGCGATGCGCGACACGTTTGAGATCCACACGGTGACATTCATGAGCGGAGAGAAAACGCCGGAATTCGTAATCGTCGAGCCGCAGTCGAGCGGTCCACCCAAGGTGCAGCTCAACCCGAAAGCACTCACGCCCACCGGGTCCACGCGGTACGACGGGACGGGCTACGTCAATTCCGGTATGCTGTTCCCACCCGGCAATCCGGGACACCAGCCGTCCTCGTTCAGCCTCACCTTCACCGCACCGGGGCGGTTCGAGTATTGGTGCTTGGTGCACGCCGAAACGGGTCAGCGAGCGACGATCATCGTGCAGTGACGTCGGAGTCGCGCACCGCTCAGCCCGCCGCGTTTGACCCGCGTTCCGCCGCCGCCTATACATCCCACCCTATGCGGACTCCACTCGAAGGGAATCTCGTCCGTCGGGAGCTGACCGACGGTTCGTCACTCTACCTGCCCGTCGCGAGAGCGGATTAGTGCCCGGCTGCGCCCCGAGCATCAGGCATCGGCGTGAGTCAACGCGAACTTGTTAGACACTCGATGACTTAGTGTCAATGAGTCGTTGAGGAGACGTGCTGTATGTCTGGGCCGGTGCTGATCCGCATCGCGCGCCGCGTGAGCGTTCTGTTCTTCCTGGCGGGCCTCGTGTTTCTGCTGACGCTGCCGATGCAACCATGACAACTGCACTGGCGGAACCGATCTCCCGTCTTGCACCGGCCGCCGAGCCCGGACCGATCCAGGACTGGCGCGTCGTACCCGCAAAGACCCGAATGCGCTTCACGGTCGGACGCTGGCTCGGCGCAATCCACGGCACGCTGAACTCAGTGAGCGGCGTCGTGCGACTGATCGAAGGACAGCCCCGCTATACACACGTCGATATCCGAGTGCCTGTGACGGCCCTCGACAAGCGCACAAGGCGACGGCTGAGAGTCGACGCGGATCCCTATCCATTTGTGTCTTTCCACGGTTGGCGAATCCGGGGCAACCCTCGCCGATCGTTCGCGCTGGATGGCCAGCTCCGGGTCGGCCGGTTGAGACGCGATGTCGTCGTCAACGCCTCCGCCACGGAGTATCGCTTCGATGATGCCACCGGGACAGAGGAGGCGACGTTCCGAGCACACCTCGTCGTCGATCGGCGGATCCGCTTCATTCTCGACGTGACACTCGCGCGAGTGGCAGTCCGGTATCGTCGCGTGGCCTAGTCATCGCGCATGATGCCATTACTTGTCGTTCTGCTGGTGCTTGGGTTCGGGCTTGGCCTCTTGGTCAGCTGGCGTCGAGCCCAAGGGCGCGCCGCCGAGTTACAAGAAAGCAAGGCCAGGCTCGAAGAAGCGCAGCGCGTCGCCCACGTCGGCCACTGGGAATGGAACCTCGAAACGAACGCGAACATCTGGTCGGCCGAGACGTACCGCATCTACGGACTCGCGCCGCGGGAAGGGCCCATCGACATCGCGGCAATAGGCGACATGATCCACCCGGATGATCGCGCGTTCGTATTCCAGGCCGCGGAAGATGCCCTGCGAACCGGTGTGCGGCCCGAGGCCGAGCACCGGATCGTTCGCCCGACCGGGGAAGTGCGCACCATCCATAGTCTAGGCGATGTGAAGCGAGATGCCGCGGGACGGCCCTACCTGATGTTCGGCACCGTTCAGGACGTCACGGACCGGAAGCGCAGCGAAGAGATCTTGCTGCAGCTGACTCAGGAGTTGCGCCGGCAGCAGGCCTACCTGGCGGAGGCACAAAGCTTCACGCACACCGGCAGCTGGGCGTGCAATCTGGCGACCCAGCAGATCTACCACTCATCGGACGAGAACGCGCGTCTCTATGGCTTCGACCCGGGCGAAGGGGCGATCCCGTTTGAGCGCTTTTACCGCACCATTCTGGCGGAAGACGAGCCCCGGATAACCGCACAACTCGAGCGAGCGATCGGCGCGGGGGAGGACTACGACGTCGAGTTTCGCATCCGTCGTGCGGATGGCGCCATCCGGTTCTTGCACGCCGTCGGCCATCATATCGCATCGGATCAACCGGGCGAGTACGTCGGCATCACGATGGACATCACCGACCGCAAGCATGCGGAGGACGAGCGCGAACGGTTGCGTCAGTTGGAAGCCGATCTGGCACATGTCAATCGCGTCAACATGCTCGGCGAGCTGGCCGCCGCACTGGCGCACGAGATCAAGCAGCCCATCGGCGCCTCGGTCGCGAGTGCCAATGCCTGTTTACGATGGCTCGACCGTGATCCCCCTGACCTGGACAAAGCGCGCGCGGCGGCCACCAGAATTGAGCGGGACGGCCACCGTGCGGCCGACGTGATCGACCGCTTGCAGTCCTTCTATAAGAAGGGCGCGCGCCCCGAGCGCGCGATGGTCGAGGTGAGCGACATCATTCAGGAAATGACCGTGCTGCTCAACACCGAAGCGGCTCGGTACGGCATCACGATCCATTCCGAGCTCACGGCCGATCTGCCAAGCGTCCTGGCGGATCGGGTACAGCTGCAGCAGGTACTCCTGAACCTGATGCTGAATGCGATCGAGGCGATGCACGACACCGGAGGCGACCTGACGGTTGCGGCGCGCGCGGATGCCGATGGTCAGCTCATGCTCTCGATCAGCGATACCGGCGTGGGGCTGCCTGCGGAGACGACGGAGCGGATGTTCGACGCGTTCCATACCACCAAGCCGCAGGGTACCGGTATGGGTCTGGCCATTACCCGCTCGATCGTCGAGGCGCATGGCGGGCGAGTGTGGGCCGCCGCCAATCCGGGGCCGGGCGCGACCCTCTATTTCACGCTCCCGATCGCATCACGCACGGCCGCGAGCAGCTGATGATCGTTGAACGGCTTGCGGAAGCAGT
>DATMLM010000085.1:0-183066 GCA_035570055.1 Gemmatimonadaceae bacterium | reverse complement strand
CGCCGGTCGTCGCTAGTCGGTCCGGATCGCCGTAACCGGATCGACGAGCGTCGCTCTCGTAGCGGGAACGAGCGACGCCACGAGGCCCGCGATCGCGAGCGCCGCCGTCGCCCCCACCCACGTGATCGGGTCGGCGCGGCTCACGCCATAGAGCAAGCTCTCGAGCGCGCGCGTCACGAGCGCACCACCGAGCACACCGAGCACGAGTCCTAGTCCAACGATGCGCATGCCTTGCTCGGCCACAAGCCGGAGCGTGCGCCCGCTCGTGCTCCCGAGCGCGCTCCGAATGCCCATCTCTCGCGTGCGTTGCGCGACGGTGTAGCTCATCACCCCGTAGAGTCCCGCGACGGCCAGCACAATGGCGACGATCGCGAACGTGACGATGAGCGAGAGGTAGAACCGCGGCGCGCCGACGCTCCGGCCGATGCGCTGCGCCATTGGCTTCACATCCGCCACCGCGGCCGCCGGATCCACCGAACGAATGGCCTCCCGCACGGCCGGTGCGACCGACGCCGGATCGCCGCGGGCAATGCGCACGAGAATCGGGAAGACCGTCTCGTCGTTGTTCGTCTGCGCATACGACCAGTAGACCTCCGGATGCGGCGGATCGACGGGCCCGAAGTTCGCGATATCGCTGACGACACCGACGATCGTCGCCATCCGCGTCGGCCCCCAGTAGAAGCGCTTGCCCAGCGCGTCACCATTAGGGAAGTCCCGCCGCGCGAGCGCGCGGTTGACGACGACGACGAGCGGCACGTCGGGCCGGTTGTCATCGTCGGCACGGAGAAGACGCCCCGCGATGAGCTGCTGACCCGTTGCCCGGAAGAAGTCCGGCGAGGCATCGCGGTCCTCCATCACCGGCTCGTGCTCCGGATCGTCCGGCGTGCCCTCGTACCGGTAGGTCGAGTTGTCGCCCCACTCTTGATACGGCATGGCCGAGATGGCGCCGGCGCCTTGGACGCCAGGGATGCGCTCGATCGCGCCCAAGGCCGGCGACAGGAATCGCCGTATCGGCTCGCCCGATGCATACCGGTCCGGTGAGATGACGGCTGTGAGCGACAGGAGTCGGCTCGGATCGAAGCCCGGGTCTCGGCTCACCAGCCTCTCGAATCCCCGCAGCACGAGGCTCGCGGCGATGAGCAACGTCAGCGAGAGGGCGACCTCGCCAACCACCAGGCCCGCGAGCAGCCGCTGTTGCGTGAGACCGGACCCGCCGCCCCGGCCGCCGCGCAACGCGTCTTGCGGATCGACAGACGCGCTATGCCACGCAGGCAGCATCCCGCAGATGAGCGCGACGACGGTCGAGAGGAGGATCGCGAACAACATGACGCGGATCTCGATGCCGAGGCCGACCAGTTGGGGCACCTGTGCGCCGGCGAGCGACCCGATGGTCCGCACGGCGAGCCACGCCAGTCCGATGCCCAGCACACCTCCGAGTCCAGCAAGTACCGCGCTTTCGGCGATCACCGGCTGCATGAGATCCCACCGGCTGGCGCCGATCGCACTTCTCACGGCCATCTCGCGCCGGCGGTTGACGCCGCGCGCCAAGAGCAGGCTGCCGACGTTGGCGGCGGCGATCAACAGCACGGCGCAGACGGCGCCGAAGATGAGCAGCAATGGCGTGCGGACGAGCCGGACGCTGTCGGCTTGTAGCGGCGTGGCGAACGCGGACTCGCCCTTCATGTGCGGGTAGAGCGCGATCATCTGATCCATGAGCGACCGGATATCGCTCGTGGCGTTGGCCACGGTCGCGTCCGGCGCCAGGCGCCCCTGGACCTTCAAGAAGTTGTGCCCGCGCGACGCTCTCTCGTCGGTCGTGAAACGCATGGGCAGCCAGAGATCGGCCTCGAGGTTCTGGTTGCCGTGCGGGATGTGAAACCCGGCCGGCGCGATCCCGATCACCGTGTGCGGCACACCATCCAGGCGGATCGTGCGGCCAACGAGGGTAGGGTCGCCCACGAACCGATCGTGCCAGAGCTCGTAGCTCATGACGACCACATTCTCGCGCGAGACGCTGTCGTCGCCGACGTCGATCAATCGGCCACGAAACGGCCGTACCCCGAGCATCGGGAACATATTCCCGGTGATGCGATACGCCCGAACCTGGGAGGCCTCGGTGGCGACCGACAGGAGCTTGGTCTGAAACGCGGTCGCCGCGAGCATCTGAATCTGCCGGGAGCCGCGGGCCAGGTCCAGGTATTTCGGGGCCGAGAAGGGGCAGTTGTCGCACGTGGGCTCCGTCCGATAGACGGTGACCAGGCGGCCCGGGTCGCGGAACGGTAATGGACGCAGCAGCGCTTGATTGATGGCGCTGGCGATGGCGATCGTCGCGCCTAACCCGAGCGCGAGACAGAGTACCGCACAAACCGCGACGGTGGGCGCGCGGCGGAGCCTTCGGATGGCGCTCAGCATGCCGGCTGAGACACCGCGCCGGCTGCCAAGGTTTATTGGTTTAGTTGGGACTCCGCCGGCCCACGCGTGCTCTGGTCGATCTGGCGAATCGCGCCCAAGTGATAGGCCAGGTGCGCAATGCTGCCGATCATGCCATTGAGCGCGACGTCATCGACCTCGCGCGGCGTCCCGAGGGCCGCGAGCCACCGGTGTGCCTCATCGCGCAAATCAGCGCGAAGCTTGGCCCACTCGGCGTCCGAGACGTGTGTCGTGCGCCAGGCCGCCGTCCAGTCCGCGGTCGCGAACGGATTCGGCTCGCCGCCCGCCCAGCGGTTCATGAGTGACAGCCCATATCGAACATGATCGACATGCGCGGCGATCTTGCCCGATGCGGCCGATGCCGGCAGCCGATCGAGTGATCCCAGCAGTCCCCGATCACCGCGGTTCAGCATGTATGCGGCATCCGTCGGCGCGCCGTCGACTAGCTCGGCGAAGAGCGCCGTCAACGAGTGGCTCAGCTCGCGGGTGTTCATGCTATACAACATAGTTAAATTGCGCCGTGACAGAGACGCTCGCTGATGTCGTGCTCGGCCTTCTCGATGCAGTCGTCGACGAGCGGCATCCTGACGGCCGGGCATTGCAAGCCCAGAGTCAGTGGTTCCAGCTCCTCGCGCTGGCCGAGCAATACGAGGCGTTCAGTGCGCGCCGACACGCGAGCGAGGCGAGTGGAACCTTCAATCGCGTGATCAAAGAGGCGAAAGAACGCGGCGTCCCGCGCGAGGTCGTCGAGTCGTGCGTGGCTGCGCTCCGCATCGTGCCGGTGATCACGGCGCACCCGACCGAGGCGCGTCGTGTCACCGTGCTCGAGAAGCACCGGCGCATCTATGACTACCTCGAGCAGCTGGCCGAGCGCCCAACGGATCGCGAGGCGCTGCTGGCCGAGTTGCGTAATGAGCTGGATCTTCTCTGGCTCACGGGCGAGCTCCGTCTCTCGAAACCAACGGTCGAGCAGGAGATTGCCTGGGGCCTGTATTTTTTTGGCGAGATCTTATTTGATGTCGTCTCGCCGCTGCAGGATCGGCTGATAGCCGCGGTGAAGGAGCACTACCCCGACATCGATCCGAACGTCTCGGGATTCCTCGAGTTTGGATCCTGGATCGGCGGCGACCGCGACGGCAACCCGTTCGTGACGCCGGACATGACGCGGCACGCCGTGCGCGAGAATCGCCTGGCGAGTCTCCGCCGCTATGAACGGCGCCTGACAGCCCTTCGGGCGTCGCTCAGCATCTCTCAGGACTCACTCGCCACGCCGCTCTGGTTCCAGCGCGCGGTAGTCAAAGCGCTCGCCGAGAGCGGCGACGCAGCGCAGATCGCCAATCGCAATCCGGGCGAGCTGTTTCGTCAGTACCTGTCGTCCATGCTGCGCCGCTTGTCCGCGACGATCGAGCACGCCGAGCGCGGCTGGTCCTCCACCACGGCTCCACGATACGAATCGTCGGATGATCTCGTTCGCGATCTGCAGGTCCTCGAACGTGGACTGACCGAGTCGGAGAGCGCTCGTCTCGTCCGTGCGTATATCACGCCCGTGCGTCGCGAGGTCGAAGTGTTTCGCTTCTCGACCGCGCGCCTCGATTGCCGCGAGCACGCGACACGCCTCGCCGTCGGAACACCGGACACGCGCCAATCGTTGCTCGATGCGCTCGCCACGCCCAAGTCCAGCGCTTCGACGACAACGTCGAACGAGCCCGCGCTCGCCATTTTCAATGTTGTCGCCGAGGATCGCGCGGCGTTCGGCAGTTTCATCATCTCCGGGACGAGCAGCGTCGACGACATTCTGCGCGCGTACTTGCTGGCCAAGGAGGCCGGGTTGTACTCGGACGCCGCCGGTGTCGAGCGGTGCACGTTGCCGATCGTGCCCTTGTTCGAGACCATCGCCGACCTGCGGGCCTCGCCGGCGATCATGCGTGATCTGCTCGCCGTGCCCGTCGTCCGGCGCAGCCTGCGCGGCCGGCCGCAGGAAGTCATGATCGGGTACTCGGACTCCAACAAAGACGGCGGGTTTCTCACCGCGAACTGGGAGCTCAGCAAGGCGCAATCCAAGCTCACGCGCGTCGGCGCCGACGCGGGGGTGCCCATCTCGTTCTTTCATGGCCGCGGCGGCTCGGTCGGTCGCGGCGGGGCGCCGACCGGCCGGGCGATAGCCGCCCAGCCGGTCGGGTCGGTCGTCGGGACCATGCGACTCACGGAGCAGGGCGAGGTCGTGTCTTACAAATACGGCACGCGCGACGCCGCCATGTACCAGCTCGAGCTGCTCTCGGCTAGCGTCCTCGCGCACACGCTCGGGCGTGGCATGGCCGAACCTAGCCCTGAATTCGCCGAGGCCATGGAAGCGCTCTCGGGCGCGGCATTCGCCGCGTATCGTGGGCTCGTTGAGCATCCCGCGTTTTTTGGATACTACAGCGCCGCTTCTCCGCTCGAAGAACTTGCCTCGCTCAACTTGGGATCGCGTCCCGCGAGACGGTCGAGCGCGCGGGCTCTGGCTGATTTGAGAGCGATTCCTTGGGTGTTCGCTTGGACGCAGAACCGGCATTGCGTACCCGGCTGGTATGGCATCGGCAGCGCAATGGCCGCGTTTGTGCAAATCCGCGGCGTCCGTGGTGAAGCGCTCCTCCACCGGATGCTCGGCGAGTTCCCGCTGTTTCAGTTGATTCTGGACGAAGCCGAAAAGACCCTGATGCAAGTGGACCGGCCGTTGATGCGTGCCTATGCACAACTCGTCGCCAGCGCCGACGATCGGGGCGCGATCCTCGCGCTCATTGAAGCCGAGCTGGATCGAACGACCGACGTCATCCTACGCCTGACCGGAGAGACAACGATCGGGGCGCGATTCCCGCAGTACCGGGAGCGCATCGAGCGCCGCCGTGCCATGCTCGACCGCGTTGGCCATGAGCAGATCCAACTGTTGCGGCAGGTACGCGATGCGTCACGAGACCCGGAGGAGCGAAACGCTTCGCTGTCCGCCCTCCTGTTCTCGATCAACTGCATCGCGGCGGGGTTTGGCACTACGGGATAAGGTTCGATACATTGCTGCGCTCATTTACCCTGGAAACCCATGGCTCTCTCGATCGCCGTCCGCCGCGCTGAACTGACCGATACTCCACTACTGGTCATCGCCCTGCCACCCGATTCGCAGGTCCCAGCGGCGCTGACCAGCCTCGACACCGCCCTCGCCGGCGCACTCGATCGCACGTTGCGGCGTAAGGATTTCCGCGGCTCTCGCGATGAGACACTTCACCTGGCTGGCGGCTCGACTGGCCCGCAGCGGGTGCTCCTGGTCGGCCTGGGCAAAGGCGACCGCGTGATGGCACTTCGGCGGGCGGCTACGCTCGCCGGTCGGAGGGCCCACGGCATGGGCGTCGGCTCGCTCACGTTCTTCGCCGGCGCGCTCGGCGAGCGCGAGGTCGAGCAGATCGCGATCGGGCTGCAGCTCGGCGCCTGGGAATACGCGGATCTCAAGTCCCAGCCGCCGGAGGACGAACGCCGCGCGCCGCTGTCGAATGTCACGATTTCGCTCGGCGACCCGCAGCTGGCGATCGCGGACGCCGAGCGCGCCGTGAGCGCCGCCCGCGCGATCGGCACTGGCTACGACATCGCGCGCCGGGCAGCGCAGATGCCCGGGAACCTCTGTACGCCCGACTACCTCGTCGAGACCGCCCGCGAGATCGGCCGGCGGCACAACCTCGAGATCGTGGTGCTCGGCCGCAAAGAGATGGAAGAGCTGAACATGGGCTCGTTCCTCTGCGTGGCGCAGGGGACGCCGCAGGATCCCAAGCTCATCGTGCTCCAGTACCGCGGCAGCGTGCAAACCGAGAAGCCCATCGCGCTCATCGGCAAAGGCCTGTGCTTCGACAGCGGCGGAATCTCCATCAAGCCGGCACAGGGCATGGAGTTCATGAAGTTCGACATGTGCGGCGCCGCCGGTGTGCTCGGCGCGATGGAAGCGATCGCCGCACTCAAGCTCAAGCTCAATGTCGTCGGGCTCATTGGCGCGACGACCAACATGCCGTCAGGCGTCGCGGTCAAACCCGGCGACGTCGTCAAAGCGTCCTCGGGTAAGTCGATCGAGGTGATCAATACGGACGCCGAGGGCCGTCTCGTGCTCGCCGATGTCCTCACATACGCCAAGCGGTTCGAGCCGGCGGCCATGGTAGATGCGGCCACCCTGACCGGCGCCGTCGTGATCGCCCTCGGCCACGCCGCCACCGGTGTGTTCGGCACCGACCATGACCTCGTCAACGAGCTCCTGGCTGCCGGCGAGCGCTCGGCCGAGCGCGGGTGGGCCATGCCACTGTGGGATGAGTACCAGGAGCAGATAAAATCCGACGTGGCCGACTTGAAGAACACTGGCGGACGGCCCGCCGGGGCTATCACCGCGGCCAAGTTCCTGGAGGCGTTCGCCGAAGGCGTCCCGTGGGTACACCTCGATATCGCTGGCACGGCCTACTCCGAGAGCGACCTGACGGTGATCCCCAAGGGACCCACCGGTGTACCAGTCGGCATGTTCATAGAATTCGCCCGCGCGAGGGCGCGCTGAAGTCATTGCTGCTCGGCCTCGGGCTGCTCGCCGGGGCCGTTTGTAAAGCGCAGGAGCCTCCGCAATCGGTGCCCCCGCCATCCTCGCCGCCGCCGCAGCAGGACACGGTGGAGGACACGACCGGCGTGCGCACTGCCGCGCACATGGATTCGATCAAGGCGATGTACCACCCGGACACGACGCGATCGCGCGCCCCGCTCGCGCACGCGCCGGTGCCGACGCTGCTCGAGCCGGGCCAGAGCTATCGGTGGGACCGCGAAGCGATCGATGCGTCAGGCGCCATGACGCTGCCGGACCTGCTGGACAAGATTCCCGGTTTCACGGGATTCCGAGCGGGCTGGCTCTCCACGCCAATGAACGGAGCCTACCTCGGCGACATCGCGCGCGTCCGGGTGTTCGTCGATGGGATAGAGATGGACCCGCTGGACTCCCGGCTGCATGGCCTGGTGGATCTCGCCACGATCCAACTGTGGGAGTTCGAGGAAGTCGCCGTCGAACGCGGCGCATCCGAGCTTCGGGTGTATTGCCGAACCTGGCGCGCCAACCGGGTCACGCCCACGACCCGCGCCGACGTCTTCACGGGAAACCAACAGACGAACCTCTACAAGGCGTACTACGGCCAACGATTCGGCCCGGGGTTCGCCACGCAGGTCGGCGCGTACCAGTTCGATAACTCGGGCTCATTCGGCGGCGGCGGGAATCAATCGTCGATCATGCTCCGCTTGGGCTACGCCAGCGGCCCATTCTCGATCGACGCCTTCGGCAACCGCTACACGCGCGGCCGCGATCAGCTCCAATCCGGCGACCCGACGTTGCCAATCACGATCCTCCCGGATCTCGAATCGCAGCGCACGGATGCCTACATCCGCGTCGGCTATGGCGACCCTGATCGCGGGCGCCCGTGGCTCCAGGTGATCGCGGCAAGCATGTCGTTCAAGAACACGAGTCCAACCGCGGCATCTACGATTCCGATCGTCACGGACACGACCACCCAGTTTCTGCCGACGACCACCACGTCGGTCGACAGCGTGAACTCGGAGTCGCAGTATATCGCCTCCGGCGGATTCGTCTTCGCGGGGATTCGGTTCGAGGGAACCGACCGCCTGCGCGTCTTCTCGTCGCACGCCAACTATAACTCCGCCGAGCTCCGCGCCAGCTTCGACAACCCGATCTTGAGCGCGTCCGGCCTCGTCCAGCGCGACGCCTACAGCGAGGGCCGCCCCGACTCAGGCTTCGCGGGCCAGCTCTATCCAACGCTCTATAATTCCTACGAGCTCACGGCCCGGTTCTCGCCGCTGCCGTTCTTGCGGTTCGTCGGCACGGCCAGTCGGTCGACGCCGCAAAATCTGCCGGCGGCGCTGTCGGCGACGCAGACGACCGCGCGCGCCGAGGGGGGCCTCAAGCTCGGAGATGTCTGGGTCTCGGGCGGGATCATGACGCAGGATACCGCGATCGTCCCGGCGCCGGTCGTCTACGACACGACCATGAAGACCGCGACGTACGGCCGGACGACGGCGTACATCGGCTCGATCCGCGGGCGGCTCTGGAAGCAGTTCTACATCGATGCCAGCGGCGTCGACTGGGACAAGACCGAACCGTATAGGCCGCGCTACGAGGGGCACGCCGAGCTGTATTTCGCGACCGAGTGGCTGCGCCAGTTCCCGCGACACACGTTCGCGATCAAGTTTGGCACTTCGTTCGACTACCGGAGCTCGACGGTGTTTCCCGCGACCTCGGCGCCGAATCAGGCATTCTACACGGTCGCGGACAGCCGGGTGTACTCGATCCTGGCCGAGATCAGGATCTTGCAGGGCACATTGAGCTGGCAGCTACGAAACGCGAACGGCTATCCTTATTACCTTGTTCCCGGTTACCAGATGCCACGACAAGTCAACATCTATGGGCTCCGCTGGTCCTTCTGGAATTAGGAGCATGACCGGGTTTGGCTCGGCGGACGGCACGGTCGGAAAAGTCCGCGTGAGCGTCGAGGTGCGAACCGTCAATCACCGGTTCTTCAACCCGTCGATCAAGCTGCCTCCGGCTTTCTCGGCGTGGGAGGGCGATGTGCGCGAGTCCCTTCGCACCGCCATCGCGCGCGGGCATGCGTCGGTCACGGTCCGCACGCACCGCGACATCTCCGACTCCACGGCCGGTGTCGACGAAACCCGGTTCGCGGCGTATGCCGCGCACCTGAAGGCCCTCCGCGACCGCTATGGTCTGGGCGGCGATGTCGATGTCGCCACGGTCCTGCGCATGCCCGATGTCCTCGTCTCCGCCGGCTCCGACCTCGACGAGCCGGGTGGTTTCCCGGATGAACTATTAGCCGTCCTGGGCCGAGCGCTCGCTGCCCTAACCAGTATGCGTAGCGCCGAAGGCGCACGTATTGAAGAATTTCTGAGAGCGAGAATAGCGACGATCGAGGTGGCCGTGGGTCGTTTGGAGCAAAGGGCCCCTGAGCGGGTGATTGAGCACCGGGACCGCCTGAAGACGGCGGTTCAAGAACTGACCGAGGGCGTAGCGCTAGACCCTCAACGGGTGGCCCAGGAGATCGCGGTCCTGGCCGACCGCCTCGATGTCAGCGAGGAACTGGACCGGTTTCGAGCGCATATTGCCGCCTTTCGCGACGCACTCGACGGGGGCAGCGAAGTGGGGAAACGCCTCGGATTCCTGTCCCAGGAGCTCCTGCGAGAGGCCAACACGACTGGGAGCAAGGCCAATGACGCGGCCATGATGCACGACGTCGTGGAGATCAAGGAGGAGCTCGAGAAGATCCGGGAACAGGTGGATAACTTAGAATGACGCCGACGTGAACCCGTTCCCGATCATCCTGTCGTCACCCTCCGGTGGAGGGAAGACGACTATCCGTAAGGAGGTTTTGACCTTACGCCCCGATGTCGGATACTCCGTCTCAGCCACCACCCGGCGGCCGAGGGCAGCGGAGGTCGACGGGCGCGATTACTATTTCTTGACCAACGGCGAGTTCGAGGCGAGTCGGGATAGGGGTGAATTCGCCGAATCGGCGGAGGTGCACGGCAAGCTCTACGGGACGCTTCGACGCGAAGTCGACCGCGTGCTGCAAGGCGGGCGTCACGTGATCATGGACATCGACGTCCAAGGCGCGGCGCAGTTCGTCCAGTCGTACCCGGCGTCGGTGTTGATCTTTTTGTTGCCGCCATCGGCGGACGTATTGTTGACGCGGCTCGTGGCGCGCAAGACGGAAGACCGGTCGGATCTCGTCGTCCGGTTGAAGGACGCACGGCGGGAGTTGATGGCGGTGGGGCAGTACCAGTACGTCGTCGTGAACGGCGACCTCGCCCGGGCGGTCCGCGATGTCTCGGCGATCATCGACGCCGAGTCGACCCGGCCGTCGCGGGTCGCGACGCTTGATGAGCACGTGCACGGCTTGATTGATGGTCTGGAAAACGAAATCACACGCTTAGGCGGAGTCTAGATATGCGGGTATTCACACCAGGGGAAGTGGCGCAGCACGCGACGAACAAGTACCTCGGCGTCCTCGTGGCGGCGAAGTACGCGCGCGGGCTCAACGAGTTTCCGCGCGATCGGTCATCGACGCGCGAGAAGAAGCTGACGACGCGCGCACTCGAAGAGCTGGCGACCGGCACGATCGAGTATCGCGTCGTGCCACGGCGCCGCGCCGACTAACGCGGGCCTCGGGGCGGCCCCGCCGTGCGGCCATTCGCGCAACGCCGGGTACTCCTCGGCGTCACGGGGGGCATCGCGTGCTACAAGTCCGTCGCCCTCGCGCGTGCGCTGACGCAGGCTGGCGCCGAGGTCGACGTCGTCCAAACGCGGGCCTCGCAGGACTTCGTCGGCCCCGTCACGTTCGAGGCGGTCACCGGACGACCCGTCTCGACCCACCTGATCGCCGCCGGCCACGCGCTCGACCACATAAAATTGGCCCGCTCTGCCCACGCGATCGTCGTCGCGCCAGCCACGGCTGATTTTCTCGCGCGCGCGGCCGTAGGCCGTGCCGATGACCTCCTGACGGCGATACTGCTGGCCGCCGATGCGCCGGTTCTGCTCGTTCCCGCGATGAACGATCGGATGTGGTCGCACCCTCAAACCACGCTGAACGTCGCGCACCTCCGATCCATCGGCTACCGGGTCTTGGATCCCGACGTGGGTCCGCTGGCGGTTGGCGAGGGCTCTGGGCCGGGAAGGATGCCGGAGCCCGAGACGATCTTCGCCCACATCGGCCGCCTCCTCGACGCGGACGGGGTGCTGCGCGGCCGGCGCATCGTTGTCACCGCCGGATCCACGCGCGAGCCAATCGACCCGGTCCGATTTATCTCGAATCGCAGCAGCGGGAAAATGGGGGTCGCGCTTGCCGCCGCGGCGTGGCGCCGTGGTGCCGACGTCACGCTCATCGCGGGGCCCCTATCGGTCGAGCCGCCAGTCGGAGCCTCCATCATCGACGTCGAAACCGCGGCCGAGATGCGGGATGCTGTCGCGGCGCATCTGCGTGATGCGGATGTGCTGATCATGGCTGCGGCCCCCGCGGACTTCCGGCCGGCGACGGTGGCCGAGCAGAAAATCAAGAAATCGTCGGCGCCCTCGTCGATCGTGCTCGAGCCAACCGACGATATACTGGTCAGCACGCAAGAATTCAGAAATCCAGCAGCCATCGTTGTTGGTTTTGCGCTGGAGACTGAAGCAGCTGTCGCGGGCGGGCGGGAGAAACTGCGGCGCAAGTCGTTGGACCTCGTCGTCGTCAACGACGCCACGGAACCCGGCGCCGGGTTCGGCGTCGACACGAACCGCGTCACGTTGGTCTTCGGCAACGGCACGCCTGACGAGGCGCTCCCGCTGCTGGCGAAGTCCGACGTGGCCGACGCCATTCTCGATCGCATCGAAGGGTTGCTGCGTGCCCGATAACACATCGGATCTCCTTCGCCGGTACCTCGAGCAGCGCCGCGAGGCCGGCGAGCGCGAGCTCGTCCTCGACGACCTGAAGGTCGAGGATGTAATGCGCATAGTCGGAGCAAAAAATTGGCTCAATGCCCCAGTGGCCGAGCATGTCCCCGAGCATGTCCCCGAGCGTGTCGCCGAGCGTGTCCCCGAGCCACCGCCGCCTGTGGTCGCTGACGCAGGTAGCTTGGCTCCCATAGTCGTGGGAAAATCCGGCGCCGACCTGTTCGGCGGACCGATGGCGAGCCTCGACAGCCTCGAGGCCGTCGCCGCGCACGCGACAGCGTGCAAGCGGTGCGCGCTGTGGTCGACGGCCACGAATTGCGTCCCAGGCGAGGGAAGCCCGAACGCCCAGCTGGTGTGTGTCGGCGAGGCCCCGGGCGAGCAAGAAGATCTGTCGGGCCGACCGTTCGTTGGCAAAGCGGGCCAGTTACTGACCAAAATCCTCGCGGCGATTGATTTGAAGCGCGAGGACGTGTTCATCTGCAACGTGTTGAAACACCGGCCGCCACTGAACCGGAATCCCTTGCCGGACGAGGTCACGGCCTGCAGCCCATATCTCGTGCGCCAGATCGAGCTGATCCGCCCGCGCGTGATTCTGGCGTTTGGGACGTTCGCCGCGCAAACGCTACTGGAAACGAAGTTGTCCATCGGCAAACTGCGTGGTACTCTGCACCGGTACTACGGAGTTCCGCTGATCGTCACGTACCACCCCGCCGCGCTCCTGCGCAATCCTGCCTGGAAGCGCCCCACCTGGGACGACGTCCAACATGCCCGCCGGATCCTCGATCGCACCGGTGACGGAGCGTGACCCGGTCGCCGACCGGCACCCCCCGTACTCCCTGGATGCGGAACGAGCGGTGCTGGCGGCGATGATGATGGAAACGGACGCGATCATGCGCGCGTCCGAGCTGTTGGACGATACCATGTTCTATCAGGAAGGCCACCGTCGCCTGTATCGCGCGATGGTCGCGATCGTCGAGCGCGGCGCCGTAGTCGATCCGTTCACGCTCGGCGACGAGCTCGAACGGCGCGATGAGCTCAAGTCCAGCGGCGGGAAAGAGTACATCGCGGAGCTCATCGACTACATCCCGACGGCGGCGAACATCGAGTATCACGCGCGCATCGTCAAGGAAAAGGCGATGCTGCGCCACCTGATCGAAGTGTCGGAGTCGATCGCCCGTGAGGCGTACAACGGCCACGTGGGCGCCGCCGATCTCCTGGATGAAGCGGAGCACCGGGTGCTCCAACTCAGCCAGAGCCGCGGAACGACGGGCTTCTTTCGCATTAAGGAGCTCGTCTGGCCCGCCATCGAGCGCATCGAGGAGCAACAAAAGCTCGGCGGAGCGCTCACGGGGATCTCCTCCGGATTCCCGGACCTGGACTCGTTGACGGCCGGCTTCCAACGCGCCGATCTCATCATCGTCGCGGCGCGGCCCGCGATGGGCAAGACGTCGCTCGTGCTCAACATCACGCAGCACGTCGGCATCGAGCAGAACATGGCGGTCGCGTTCTTCTCGTTGGAGATGAGCAAAGACTCGCTCGTCCAACGGTTCTTGACGAGCGAAGCGCGGATCGACGCCCAGCTCGTGCGCAAGTCGATGCTCAACAACGAGCACTATGCCCGACTGGCCCGCGCGGCGGGGGTCTTGAGCCCCGCGCCGATCTTCATCGATGACTCTGCCGGGATCTCGCTTCTGGAGATGCGCTCGCGCGCGCGGCGCCTCAAGGTCGACAACGACATCAAGCTGATCGTCGTGGACTACCTGCAGCTCATCCGCGGCCCGTCCGCCGAAAACCGGCAGCAGGAGATCAGCGAGATCTCGCGGTCGCTCAAGGGACTCGCCAAGGAGCTCGACGTACCCGTCATCGCGCTCTCCCAGCTCTCCCGCGCGCCCGAGCAGCGCGGGGCAGAGGGGAAACGCCCGCAGCTCTCCGACCTCCGCGAGTCCGGCGCGATCGAGCAGGACGCCGATCTGGTGTTGTTCATCTATCGCCCGGAAGTCTACGGCGTCCTCAAGGACGAGGCCGGGAATTCGCTCGAAGGGACGGCCGAGCTGATCATCGGCAAGCAACGCAATGGGCCGATCGGTACGGTGAACCTGTACTTCCGCAAGAGTTTCACCACGTTCGAAAGCAAGACGGCTCGTGAGCAGTAAGCTCAAGACTGTCTATCGCTGCAGCGAGTGCGGCGCCGAGAGCGCCAAGTGGGGCGGGCGATGCGAGGCGTGCGGCGAATGGAATACGCTCGCCGAGGAGCCGGTTGCCGCGAAGCCCGCTCGCACCCATACCGGCGTCGCCCGTACAGCCCGCCCGCTCCGTGATGTCACCGCGGCCCAGACGGAGCGCTGGACGACGGGCCTCGACGAATTCGATTTCGTACTCGGCGGCGGCATCGTCCCCGGCTCCATGGTCCTTGTGGGCGGAGAACCCGGCATAGGCAAGTCGACGCTGCTCCTCCAAGTCGCCGCGAAGCTCACCGAACGCGATGGTCGGGTCCTGTATGTGTCGGGCGAGGAATCCCCGCCACAAGTCAAGCTGCGCGCCGATCGCCTGGGCGGATCCGCGGTTGATGTGCGCATGTTAGCCGAGACGAGCCTGGAGAATGTCCTGTCGTCCGTACGCGAAGACGCAGGCGGCGTCCTGATCGTCGACTCGATCCAGACGCTGTATTCGTCCGATCTCGAGGGCGCACCGGGCAACGTCGGTCAAGTGAGAGAATGTGCGGCGCGCCTCATGCGCTTTGCCAAAGAAACCGGCACGGCCGTAGTCGTCGTGGGCCACGTGACGAAGGGCGGGGGGATCGCGGGCCCCAAGACGCTCGAACATATCGTCGACACGGTCCTGTATTTCGAAGGCGAGACGACACTCGACCACCGTATCCTGCGTGCCACCAAGAACCGCTTCGGCGGCGTCGATGAGATCGGCGTGTTCCGCATGACAGAAGCGGGGCTGTCTGGCGTCGCGAACCCTTCGGAATTGTTTCTCGGCGACCGCCAGTCGAGCGCCTCGGGCACCGCGGTCACGGCGCTCATCGAGGGCACGCGGCCGGTGCTGATCGAGATCCAAGCCTTGGCCGCCAAAGCAGGCTTCGGCACGCCGCAGCGGGTCTCGACGGGCTTGGATGGCCGTCGCTTAGCGCTGCTCCTCGCGGTCCTCGACAAGCGCGCCGGCCTGTCGTTCGCGATGCTCGACGTCTTCGTGAACGTGGTCGGCGGGATGCGCTTGATCGAGCCGGCGGGCGACCTCGCCGTCGCCGCGGCGCTCGCGTCCAGCGTCTGCGACCGATCCCTTCCGAGCGATGCAATTTTCATCGGCGAGGTCGGACTCGGCGGCGAAGTCCGGCCCGTGTCGCAGATCGAACGGCGGATGGCCGAGGCGGTGAAGATGGGATGCACGCGCGCGTTCGTCGCCGAGCGCGCGGTCCCGTCGCGAACCGTTCCGGGGATCACCGCGATCGGCGTTCCAACGATTCACGTCCTATTCCAGCGGCTGTTCGCGTGACACGAGATGTCGGGGTTGTCATTGTCGCGGCCGGAACCGGCTCGCGCGTCGGCGGCGCGGAGCTCAAACAATTCCGTTGGGTCGCCGGCAAGCCGATGCTGCTGCACAGCGTGCAGCTCTTCCACGCACGCCCCGACGTCGCGATGGTCGTCTGCGTGCTCCCGCGCGCGATCATTGGTGACCCGCCGCCGTGGCTCTTCCAATCGGATACCGAGCGCCTCTTGCTCTCGGTCGGCGGCGCCACCCGCCAGGACTCCGTCTCGAACGGCCTGGAAGATCTCCCGGCCGCCGCCAGTGTCATCGTCGTCCACGACGCCGCACGGCCGCTGGTGCCGGATAGCGTTGTCTCCCGCGTGATCGCCGAGGCGCGACGAGGTCAAGCCGCCATCGCGGCGCTGCCCGTCGTCGACACCCTCAAGGAAGTCGACGCCGATGGACGCGTCGTTCGCACGGTGCCACGCGAGCGGCTCTGGCGCGCGCAAACTCCCCAAGCATTCCCGCGTGGTGTCCTCGTGCAGGCCCACGCGGCTGCCCGTGCGAGAGGGCTCAAAGCAACCGACGACGCCGCGCTCTGCGAAGCGCTCGGCATTCCCGTCGTTGTTGTAAAAGGCAGCGAGCGGGCGATGAAGGTGACCGAGGAACCGGATTTCGCCCGCGCCGACGCACTGGCTCAGCTCAGTGAGTGAGCCACGCGCCGTCCCGTTCTGGTCGCCCGAAGAAGTCGAGGCGTCGCTCGCGGGAACGATTGCCCATCTCGCCGCGGGCGGGATCATCGCCTATCCCACGGAGACCGTCTATGGGTTCGGCGGCACCGCCGACCAAGCGGGCGTCGACGCGCTCGTGCGACTCAAGGGCCGCGCGCCGGGCAAGCCATTCCTGCTCCTGATCAGCGGCAGCGACATGATCAAGCACCTCGGCTTGCGACTCACCCAGCCCGCCTCCGCGCTCGCGGCCCGACACTGGCCGGGACCGCTCACGCTGGTCTTACCGGGCGGCGAGCACCGGGTGCCCGATCGCCTTCGCGGTCCGGAAGGCGGCGTGGCCGTGCGATGGACGCCGCACCGGGGTCTCACTCGCCTCATCGCCGCGATCGGCGAGCCGATCACGTCGACGAGCGCGAACCGCCCGGGGGTTCCCCCCGCCGCTTCGGCCGTCGAGATTGTTAAGGAGTGGAGCGACGCAATGGCGCGTGGCGTGCTCCGAGTGTTGGACGGCGGACATTTGCAGAGCTCTTTAGCCTCAACGGTGGTGGATTGTACGGGACGACATCCGCGGGTTATCCGTCCGGGCGCCATCGCGGCCGCGACGCTGCGGGAGAGCGTACCCGACTTGATTGGTGACGCATGAAGATCCTGTTCGTGTGCACGGGCAATACATGTCGGAGTCCAATGGCCGCGGCGATCGCTCGGCGTATCGCCCACGAGCGCGCGCTCGACGACTTACATCTCGAGAGCGCCGGCACGAGCGCCTGGGACGGTCAGCCCGCATCGGACGGCTCGCTGCTCGTGGGTCTCGAGCGCCAGCTCGATCTCAATGAGCACCGCTCCCGGACGATCACGCCCACGCTCGTCGAATCGCAGGACCTGATTCTCACGATGGGGCCGCACCATCGCGACCAGGTCGAAGGCATGGGCGGCGCCGGCAAGACCTTTTTGCTCTCGTCGTACGCCTCGCACGGCGCCGACGACCGGCCGATCAGCGACCCGTTCGGCGGCGATCTCGAGACCTATCGCACGACGTTCGACGAGCTCGAAGCCGCTATCCGCAAGGTCATCGACCGCGTCGCCGCGGAGCGCACGCGCTGAGGCCCACGCGGTTGGTGCTGCTCGGGCACCCGGTCGCGCACTCACTCTCGCCACGCTTCCAGTCCGCGGCCCTTCGCGCGGCTGGCCTCGATGTCGCGTACACCGCTCTCGATGTCACCCCGGAGGCGCTGACGGAGACGCTGCGGCAACTGGTCGCCGAAGGTGCCGCGGGCAACGTGACCGTCCCACACAAGGAAAACGCGACCCGACTCTGCAGCCGCCTCACGCCAGTGGCCGAGCGCGTTGGCGCGATCAACGTGTTTTGGACCGACGGCGGCCAACTCGTGGGCGACAATACAGACGTTGGCGGCTTTGCCGCCGCGTGCAATGCGCCTGTCGCACCGGGTGGCCGCGTGGCGCTTTTCGGAGCCGGTGGTGCAGCCGCGGCCGTGTTGGCGGCCATGGTGGAGTGGCCGCTAGTTCACGTGAGCGTATGGAACCGCAGCGCCGAGCGAGCGGCAATCCTCGCGGGACGGTTCGGCGCACAAGCCGTCGGCACGATAACCGAGGCCGTGGAAGGCGCGACGCTCGTCGTGAACGCGACATCGATCGGCCTCGACGGCGTATCACAGCCGATCGACGTCGCACACCTCCCACCAGCGGCCGACGTGATCGATCTCGTCTACGGACCTGACGAGACCGCCTGGGTCCGAGCCGCTCGCGCGGCGGGCCACCGGGCCATCGATGGGCTCCCGATGCTGATCGAGCAGGGGGCGCTCGCGTTCGACCGGTGGTTCGGTGTCGAACCGGACCGCGACGCGATGCGCCGCGCGGTCAGGGCTACGGCACGATAGCGATGTTGGTCGTGTCGGTGACGCCCGGTAATCCGACCACGGTCGCCGCTATCGTCGCGGTTCCCCTGAACGAGCTATCGGCCGGCGCCGTATAGACCGTCATGACCGTACCGGTGCTATCGCTTGGCGCCGACAGGGTGCCGACCGTCCCGACGCTCGCCGTGAACTTGAGTACCACACCAGCGCTCACGAAGCCCGTATCGCGGAGCAGCTGCGCGGCAATCTGCACAGTGCCGGTCGCCGCGGCCGCGCTGTAGGCCGACGGGACGAGGAGGATGCGCTCCGGCGCAGCCGGCGCGTAGTGCACGGCACGGCTCAGCACCACGGTATCCGTGGTCGCCGTGATGGTGGCCGTGCCCGAATCACGTGGCGCGCGGAGATACACCACGGCAGTGCCAGTGGTGTCGGCCGCCACGGTAGCGGTCGAGGTGCCGTTGACGCTGAACACTCCGAGCGTCGTCGTGAACGTGACGTTCCAGAGCGACTTGGGGAGCCGACGATCGACGGTGGCCGTGATACCGATGAGCGACACCCCGTCCGCCACGCTCACGGTGTCCGCGGGCATGAGCTTCACGAGTCCAGTCGGCGCCGGGTCAACGGCGTCATAGCACGCCGTGAGGAGTGTGATCCCGGCCATCCATCGCATCGCGCTCACGACGCCGCCATCCCCCACGCGACCTCGAACTGATACACACCCTTCTCCCGCACTTCGCCCTGGATCTCGATGTGCGACGGCACGCCGGTTCCGCCGACACTGCGCAGCGCCATCGTCTGGCTGATGTGCGTCTTGCCGTAGCCGACGGCGACGCCATTGACCATGACCAGGCTGGTGTCATTTGACGCGAATACGATGCCCACGGCGTTCACGATCTGATAGCGAATGTCGACCGCGGTCTGGCCCGCACCGCTGGACGCGTCGAACCCGAGCGTGACCGGGCCGGGCAGGTGGACAGGGGCTGCTTGGTCGGAACCGAGGAACGCAACGCTCATCGATGCTCCATTACTTGAAGATGCTACCGATACCGCCCAGCGTGCTGCCGATGTCCCAATCGATCGAACCGGAGAGCGCCGGCGTCGCGCTGAATCGCGGGGCGTGACGGATATCCGGCGTGAAGGTGTCGTACAGGAGCGCGCCGGCGTTGATCTTGACCGGTCGCAGCAGCCGATATCCGAGCGCGACATACATGCTATGCGATCCGAACAGATCCGTACGGACGTTGGTCCGAGCCACGCTGCTCGTGGTGATGCCAAACGTGATGGCGACCCGCTTGAGCTGGCACTGCCACCACACCTCACCACACTCGTTGAAGCGCGCGTGCCCATTCGTCGGCAGGAGGTAGAAATTGGCGCCGACGTAGGGGACGATGACGGTGCCGGCGAATTTGTTGCCGAGGCCGAACGCCCATAAGAAGCCAAGGTCGGCGCTCACGTATTGCATGGTCGCCTCCTTGTACGGCGCGGCGGTCGTGCCGGCGACACCCAGCGTGCGATTGTCGAGCAACGGCCGCGTGTTGGCCAGCGAGTCGGCGTACGCATCATAGGAGTCGAGGGCATGCGCTAACACATCGACCTCGACTGAGAGCGTGCGCAGATCGCCCAGTGCCTGCGCGGCGTCGTCGTGTACCGCCCGAGCGCGAGGGCCGAGGATGGTGGTCAGCTCGACGAGCGCGTTGAACTGGGAGTAGAGCGTGGTGTAGCGGGTGCGCACCGAGTCAAGTGGTGGGGATCGATGCCGCACCGTGTCGAACAGGATCGGCGACACGACGACGGGATCGACGGCCAGCGGCATCTGCGCGCCTTGCGCGATGAGCGAGTCCTGTCCCGTATTCAGGTTCGGCAGTGCCAGCGCGAGCTGGACGCCAACCGTGTAGCGCGAGCCGGCGAGGTCGTTTGGAACCTTGGTGACGTCGAGCTGGCGGAGCGACGGGTCGAGGTGGACCAGAGTCGCGTACAAGTCTCTCCAGGTGCTCGCGATGCCCTCACGGCTCGTCCGAATGTCGTGGTAACTATGCTCGAATGAGAGATAGTCGCGGCTGAAGTCCGGAAACGTCCTGGCGACGTGAGCCCCGAGCGCCGCCGTCGCCGCCGAGTCGTTGGTCAGCGTACGGGTGGACTCGAACCGCCCGGCAAGACTTTGGCGGACGCTGGTGATGCGATCGCGCGCCGCTCCTAGCGATTCGATCCGCCAGACGGTATCCCCCTCCATCCGGTAGTTGTACACGAGGGATTGTCGCGGTCCGGGGCCCGCTTGTTCAATGGGGATGGCGGCGGTGACCGCGTTCTGGAAGGCGACGATCGCGATGTAGTGGGGGGCCGTATCGGGCGCATTGTGCTGGAGCCGCGCCCACATCGTATCGCCGATAGCTCGCCCCAGGCTCGCATGAACGCGCTTCGCGACCGAGTCATCGAGCGTACTGTCGGTGCCCACGCACAAGCGGTAATCCTGGCCCGGATGCAGTCCGTGCTCGACGGGGATCACGAAGAGCTTGCGCGCGTCTTGGCGCTGCCACACATCCGGGACGTTCGTGTTCTGCACAACGTCCGTCGGGCAGGTGTCGGACGTGCTCCGGTACTCCTTGAACTGGACGCGCACGACGAGCAGGTGTGCCGATGCCTTGCCAGCGAGCGCGAACCACTCGTCAAACGGAAGGCGACCGCCGACCTTCGCGCTGTCGAGATCGAGAGTGATGGTCTGATGCCCGGTCTGGGCCGGGCTGGAATCGCCGTCTTTCTGTGCGGCCAACCGCCCCACCGGCGCGAGGGTCAGGACGGTCAAGCAAGCTGGGACGAATCGCCGGGGCAGGTGCATGCGGTACCAAATGTGGGCAACGCCCGAGCGGTCACCAGGGTCATTCGGCCTAAGTCAGCGAGAACCCGGCGGCCCCGGGGGCCGGATGCCGCGTCCGCAGTCCGGAGATAGATTTACGGCTGGTTCCTCCGCGTTTACGATCCGTTCAACCTGACCATTCACCTTCATGACCACTCGCGTCGGCATCAACGGCTTCGGCCGCATCGGCCGCCAGGTGCTACGGGCCGCGAAGCAACAAGGGGTCGCCGACCTCGAATTCGTCGCCGTCAACGACCTGACCGATACGAAAACGCTGGCCCATCTGTTCACGTATGACTCCGTGCACCGGACGTATCAGGGCACGGTATCCGCCGAGAGCGACGCGATCTGCGTCGACGGCGAGCGCATTCGGATCTTCGCGGAAAAGGATCCCGGTAAGCTCCCGTGGAAGGACCTGAAAGTGGACGTTGTCCTCGAGTCCACGGGCCGCTTCACCAACGCCCCCGACGCGCAGAAGCACATTGACGCCGGTGCCAAGAAGGTCATTATCTCGGCGCCCGCCAAGGGCGAAGACATCACGCTCGTGATGGGCGTCAACAGCGACAAGTATGACGCCAAATCGCACCACATCCTCTCGAACGCGTCTTGCACCACGAACTGCCTCGTGCCCATGGTGAAAGTCGTCCGCGACGCATTCGGGTTCAAGCACGGATCCATGGTGACGATTCACAGCTATACGAACGACCAGGTCATCCTCGACTTCCCGCACAAGGATCTGCGCCGCGCCCGCGCGGCCGCGATGTCGATGATCCCGACGACGACCGGCGCCGCGAAGGCAACCGGTCTCGTCATCCCGGAGGTGAAGGGCAAGATCGACGGGATCTCGATCCGCGTGCCCACCCCTGATGTCTCGCTGGTCGAGCTGGTCGCCGAGGTCGAGCGTCCGACCACCATCGATGCCGTCAACGCCGCCTTCAAGGCCGCGAGCGAGTCCGGTCCACTGGAGGGCTTCCTGGCCTACTCCGATCTGGAGCTCGTCTCCACCGATTACATTGGCGACGCCCACTCCTGTACCCTCGACGCGAAGAGCACGAACGTCATCGACGGCACGCTCGTCAAGCTCTCGGGCTGGTATGACAACGAGTGGGGCTACGCCTCACGGTGCGTCGACCTCCTCCGCTTTGTTGGCGCACGCCTATGACGACGGCCACGGTAAAGAAGGCGAGCGTCCGTCAGCTGACCGACGCCCAACTGCGCGGCGCCCGGGCCCTCGTGCGCGTGGACTTCAACGTGCCGCTCGACGATCGCGGGCACGTCATGGACGATACGCGGATGCGCGCCACGGTCCCGACGATCGAGTACCTGATTCAGCATGGGGCTCGCGTCGTGTTGCTCTCTCACTTGGGCCGGCCCAAGGGGCGCCCCGAGCCGCAGTACTCTCTCGGTCCCGTCGCGCGGCATCTGCGGGAACTGCTGCCGCAGAAAGTCGTGTTCAGTGACTCGGTCGACTTTCCCAGCTTGATCAAGGCCTCCAAAGCACTGACGGATGCCTCGCCGATTCTCTTGGTCGAGAACACGCGCTTCTTTCCGGGCGAAGAAAAAAACGATGACGCGCTCGCGGGAGAGTTCGCCCAACTCGGCGACCTCTTTGTGAACGATGCGTTCGGCGCCGCGCACCGGGCCCACGCATCAACAGAAGGCGTCGCGCGCCATCTTCGTCCCGCGGTTGCCGGACTCCTGATGGAGCGAGAGCTGGACTATCTCGGCCGCGCGCTCAGCGACCCGCCGCGTCCGTTCGTGGCGATTTTGGGCGGCGCCAAGATCTCAGGCAAGATCGATGTCATCGAAGCGCTGCTGCCCAAGGTGGATGGCCTGCTCATCGGCGGCGCCATGGCCTCGACCTTCTACCGCGCCATGGGACTGGAGACGGGCACCTCACTCGTCGAGACAGACCGGATCGGCATGGCCAAGCAGCTGCTCGATCGCGCCGGCGCGCGACTCACGCTCCCGCATGATGTGGTCGTAGCCCCCTCGCTCGACGCTCCGTCTCACGTCGTCAAACGCGACGCGATCCCGAAAAACGAAGCGGTCTACGACATCGGCCCTGCAACTGCCGCGTCGTTCGCTCGCGCGATCAACACCGCGAAGACGATACTCTGGAACGGCCCGATGGGTGTGTTCGAGAAGCCGCCGTTCGACACGGGTACGATCGCGGTCGCCGAGGCGATGGCCAAAGCCACCGACCACGGCGCGACGACGATCCTCGGCGGCGGCGACTCGGCCGCCGCGGTCATGCAGGCAGGATTGGATGATCGCATGACGCACGTCTCCACGGGTGGGGGCGCGTCGCTCGAGTATCTCGAAGGGAAGGTGCTGCCGGGCGTCGCTGCCCTCGACGACGCCGCGTAAGTGCGAAGAGTCTTCGCGGCCAACTGGAAGATGCACCACGGTCCCGGGAGCGCCCGCACGTTCATGCGGGTGTTTTTGGAGACCTACACACCCCAGGCTGACAACACGGTCATCTTCGCCCCGCCGGCGGCGTCGCTCCAGGCGGTCACGGGTTCGACCGAGGGACGTCCGGATGTGTTGGTCGCCGCGCAGAATATTTATTGGGAAGACAAAGGCGCCTATACCGGCGAGATGTCAGCGGAGATCGCGCGCGAGGCGGGTGCGCGGATGACACTGGTTGGTCATAGTGAGCGCCGTCGCAAGTTCGGCGAGACCGACGCCGAGACGGCGAAGAAATGCGCCGCCGCGGTGCGCGCGGGACTCGTGCCGATCCTCTGTGTCGGCGAGACGGATGACGAGCGCCGTACCGGTCGGACATCGGATGTCGTCGCCCGTCAACTCCGCACGGGCGTCGTGGAGCTCACGCCCGAGACGATCGCGCAGATGTGCATCGCCTACGAGCCCGTGTGGGCGATCGGGACCGGTCGGAACGCGACGCCCGAGGACGCCGCGCTGATGCACGGATTCGTGCGAGCGCTGCTCGGGGAGCTCACGGGCGGGAGAGCGGCTGACGTGCCGATCCTCTATGGCGGCAGCGTCAACGCGAAGAATGCCGGCGAGCTTCTCGCCGCCACCGATGTCGATGGACTCCTCGTCGGCGGCGCGAGCCTGGACCCCGAGTCGTGGGCCGAGATCTGCCGGGCTTGACGTAGAGCCGCAAATCACGAGATATTCTAGACTTAGCCTATGTATACGTTCCTTCTGATTATTCTGATCCTCGACAGTGGCGTGCTGATCGCCGCCATTCTGTTGCAGAGCGGGAAGGGTGGTGGCGTTGCCGCGAGCTTTGGCGGCGTCAGCTCTTCGACGGACGCGTTCATCGGGACGCGGCAAGCGGGCAACTTGCTGACCACCGTGAGCTGGTGGGCAGGCGGCATCTTCCTGGGCCTGTCATTCATTCTGCAGCTCATGTCGACGCACGCGCGCCAGCCGGCGTCGGTGCTCGACAAGACGTTCGGTCGCCCAGTCCCGACGGCTCCCGCGCCAGCGCAATCCGCCCCGGCCGTTCCGTTGCAACCGACGCAGCCGGCACCACAACCCGCGACGCCGCCGAAGAAGTGAGCGCTGGCTTTCTGTTACTCGAAGACGGCTCGGTCTACACGGGCCGTCTTCGTACACCAGCGCCAGAGGCGGTCGCCGAAGTCGTCTTCACCACGAACATGACGGGGTATCAGGAGGTCTTTAGCGACCCCTCGTACTCCGGCCAGATCGTCGTGATGACCGCGCCGCAGATCGGCAACTATGGCGTGAACCTGGAAGATCCGGAGTCGGCCAACTCGACTCCACAGGTCGCAGGCGTCGTAGTTCGCGAGCTGTCGCCGACGTACTCGAACTGGCGCGCGACCGGCTCGCTCATCGACTGGCTCGAGTCGGCCGAGATCCCCGTGTTGAGTGACATCGACACGAGAAAACTCACGCGCCACCTGAGATCGCAGGGTGTGATGCGCGGAGTCATAGGCGCCGGAGTCAGTCCAAGCGATGCCGTCCGCTCGGCGGTGCTATCCTGCCCTTCGATGGAGGGCCTGGACCTCGCGAGCGTCGTGTCGACGAAGCGCCCGTACGTCTGGGGCAACCCGGCCGCATCGCTCCACATCGTGGCCTACGACTACGGCATAAAGAAGAACATTCTCCGTCTATTCGAGGCGCACGATGCCCGCGTGACGGTGATACCGGCGACGACCCCGGCAGAGGCTGTTCTGGAGATGAAGCCGGATGGGGTATTCCTGGCCAATGGTCCAGGAGATCCCGCCGCGGTCGAGTATGCCCCGAAGGCGATCCGGACCATAACCGAGAGCGGGATGCCGACGTTCGGGATCTGCCTTGGCCACCAATTGCTGGGCCTAACGTACGGCGCTGAGACGTATAAGCTGCCGTACGGTCACCACGGCGGAAACCACCCGGTCAAAGAAGTCGACACGGGCGAGGTGACGATCACCTCCCAGAATCACGGGTTCGCCGTGCGTGGCTCCGAGGCTGGGATTCCGGGCGCCCCGGCGCTCCGTGTGACGCATGTCAATCTCAACGATCATAGTATAGAAGGACTTAGGCATCTCGAGCTGCCAGTGTTCGCTGTGCAGTATCACCCTGAGGCAGCTCCAGGCCCGCATGACGCTCGACCCCTGTTCGATGTGTTCATAAGAGCCTGCAAGCGCCTTGACTTGGAATAGGTAAAGTCCTATCGTTGTGGGAGTTAGGGTGGCAGGTGTCTCATATGCTGGGGTCTACGGATGACCAAAGCTGACCTGGTCGAGCACGTCACGACCCATATAGCGCAGACGGCTGGGCCAATGATCTCGAAGAAAGACTGCGCCCGCGTGGTCGACTCGTTCCTCGACGCGATCAAGCAGGCGTTGCAGGAGCAGCGGAACATCGAGGTGCGAGGCTTCGGCACATTCAAGATCCGTCAGCGGAAAACTCGCATGGCGAGAAATCCACGCACTGGCGCACCGGTGGAAGTGTCAGCGCGTCCCGTGCCGGTGTTCAAGCCATCGAAGGAGTTACGCGCGATGGTTGCGCAAGTTGACATCTCGGAATTATCCGAAGCCTGATCGTTTTATCGGAAACGCAAAGCCCTCGCGAACGCTATGTTTCGCGAGGGCTTTTTATTATTTCATGACAGTCACCGTGCTCCTCTTCGCCGCGTTCGCTGACGCGTTCGGCCGTTCCTCGATCGAGGTGACCGTCGATCAAGGTGCGACCGTGGGCGACATCGTCGATCAGTTGAGCGCGCTCGCCCCGTCCGATCGTCTCCCGCCACGTCCGCTCGCCGCCGTAAACGCAGAGTACGCCGGTTACGATGTGCGCCTCAATCCAGGCGATGAGCTAGCATTGATTCCTCCGGTGGCGGGTGGATGATCCGCGCCGCGCTCGTGTCGCGTCCGATCGATGTCAACGGCCTCATAGCTGAGGTCGCCGATATCTCGACCGGCGCGACCGCGGCCTTCGCCGGCACCGTCCGGGATGTGAATGATGGCCGCGCCGTCAGTGGCATCGAGTATTCGGCGTACACGACGATGGCCGAGCGCGAGCTCCTCCACATTGCGCAGGAAGCGGCGCGTCAATTCGCGCCGCTCAGCGTTGTCGTCGAGCACCGCGTCGGATCCCTCGAGCTGGGCGACGTGAGCGTGGGCATCGCGACGTCGCACGCGCATCGCGGCCCCGCGATCGACGGCATGCGTTTCGTGATCGAGGAGATCAAGCGGCGCGTGCCGATCTGGAAGCGCGAATGCTACGCCGATGGCACGCGCGAATGGGTGGGAACGGCCAGCGTATGACCGTGCACGATCAATTCGGCCGCCGGATCGAATATCTCCGGATCTCGGTCACGGATCGGTGCAACTTCCGTTGCCTGTATTGCATGCCGGTGGAAGGGCTGCAATGGCTGCCCAAGTCGGAGATCTTGAGCTACGAGGAGATCACCGAAGTCGTTCGGCAACTCGCGCCACTCGGCCTGACTCGCTTGCGTCTCACGGGTGGCGAGCCGACGATCCGCCCCGATCTCCCGGTCTTGATCCGCTCGCTCCGCGCGATCCCGGAGATCAGCGACCTCGCGCTCTCGACGAACGGGATCAAGCTCCCGGAATTGGCGTCATCGTTCCGGACCGCGGGGCTCGATCGCGTGAACATGAGCGCCGACAGCCTTCGTCCCGATCGCATTGCCGCCATTGCCCGGCGCAATATCGCCTTCGATCCCATCGCGTCGGCGCTGGCTGCCGAACGCGCCGGACTCGATCCCATCAAGCTCAACGTCGTCGTGATGCGTGGCATCAACGATGACGAGATCGAAGACTTCGCCGCGCTGACGCTCGATCACCCGTGGCACGTGCGTTTCATCGAGCTCATGCCCGTTGGCGACATGCGCGAGCTCACGTGGGATCATGTCGTGGGCAGCGACGAAATCATCGCACGTCTCGGCACCCTGGTTCCAACGCAGGGCCCCTCACGCGGCAACGGACCGGCGGCCTACTATAGTGTGCCGGGCGCGAGAGGAACGATCGGCGTCATCACGCCAATGACCCATACGTATTGCGCGGCGTGCAATCGCGTGCGCCTCACCGCCGATGGCCGCCTTCGCACCTGTTTGTTCGGCGACCATGAGGTGAACCTGCGTGACCCGCTGCGTCGCGGCGAATCCCTGGTTCCCTATGTGCTCCAAGCACTGGCGGAAAAACCGGAAGCACACGGGCTGCTGCAGATGCAAGTCGGCGGATTGCGCGCGCTCTCCCAGGTGGGCGGCTGACCCCTTAGCTTTTCGCATGCTCAAACTCATAACAGTCGTAGGCGCCGGCAACGTCGGCGCGACGACAGCACAACGACTCGCCGAGAAAGAGTTGGCCCACCGCGTCGTGATGGTCGACGTCGTCGAGGGCATCCCACAGGGGAAGGGCCTGGATCAGTGGGAGACCGCCCCGATCGAGGGGTTCGACTCCCGTGTGATCGGGACAAACGGATACGCCGAGACCGCCGGGTCCGACATCGTGATCATCACCGCTGGCATTGCCCGGAAGCCCGGCATGTCGCGCGACGATCTCCTCAGCACGAACGCCGGCATCGTCAAGCAGGTCTCCGAAGAGATCAAGAAGACATCGCCCAACGCGATCGTGATCGTCGTGTCGAATCCGCTCGACGCGATGTGCCAGGTGGCGAAGAAGTTCACGGGCTTTCCGCGCCAGCGCGTGATCGGCATGGCCGGCGTGCTGGACACCGCGCGCTACCGGGCATTTCTCGCCGAAGCGTTGAACCTCTCGGTCCGCGACATCCAGGCGATGGTGCTGGGCGGACATGGTGACACGATGGTGCCGCTCCTCTCGTACACGACCGTGAGCGGGATCCCGATCACGCAGTTGCTGCCCAAGGCCACGCTCGATCCTATCATCGAGCGCACTCGCACGGGCGGCGCCGAGATCGTCAAGCACTTGAAGACCGGCTCGGCCTATTACGCTCCGTCCGCTGCCGCGGTGCAAATGGCCGAGGCGATCGCGTTCGACCAGCGCCGCGTGTTGCCGTGCGCCGCGTGGCTCGAAGGCGAGTACAAGATGTCAGATCTCTTTTTGGGCGTCCCGTGTGTCCTCGGGCGCAACGGCTTGGAGAAGATCATCGAGGTCGAGCTGACCGCGGCCGAGAAAACTGACTTGGCGAAGAGCGCCGATGCCGTGCGGGAGCTGAATCAGGCGCTGGCGAAGCTCGGCTACTGATCCATGTGGCCAGCGCAGTTTTGGCGCTCGACCGTCGGAAAGAAAATCGTCATGGCCGTGACGGGACTGATCATGATCGGTTTCGTCATCGGCCACCTCGCTGGCAACCTCCTCGTCTTCGCCGGTCGTGATCGCATCAACGCCTACTCGGCGTTCCTGCACTCGACGGGCGAAGTCCTGTGGGCCGTTCGCATTGTCCTCCTCATCGCGGTCATCCTGCACATCACGGCCGCCTATCAGCTCACGGTGGTTGACCGTGCGGCGCGGCCGGTGGGTTACGCCAAGCACCAATACGAAGCCGCGACGCTCGCCTCGCGCACGATTCGGTGGGGCGGGGTGATCTTGCTGGTGTTTATCGTCTATCACTTGCTGCACATGACGCTCGGCACGGTGCATCCATCGTTCACGCCGCACGACGTCTATCACAACCTGATCTCGGGCCTCAGCGTCTGGTACGTGGCCGCATTTTATGTCATCGCAATGGCCGCCCTCGGACTCCACCTCTACCACGGCACGTGGAGCGCGCTCCGAACGTTGGGGGTAGAGCAGCCGGCGAACGAGCCGTTGCGCCGCCGGCGCATCGTGTGGTTGTTCGCGGTTCTCATGGCGCTGGGCTTCGCCTCGATCCCGTTGGCCATCGTGTTGGGCATCCTCCGATGACCATCACCCTCGACGCGAAGACGCCTCCGGGCCCGATCGAGAAAAAGTGGGACACCCACAAATTCGAGATGAAGCTCGTCAACCCGGCGAACAAGAGAAAATTCAGAGTTATAGTCGTCGGCACCGGTCTGGCTGGTGGATCGGCGTCCGCGACGCTGAGCGAGCTCGGTTATCAGGTGAGCTGCTTCACCTTCCATGATTCTCCGCGCCGAGCCCATAGTATCGCCGCTCAAGGCGGCATCAACGCCGCGAAGAATTATCAAAACGATGGCGATAGCGTGTATCGCCTGTTCTACGACACGATCAAAGGCGGCGACTTCCGCTCGCGCGAAGCCAACGTCTACCGTCTCGCGCAGGTCAGCGTCAACATCATCGACCAGTGCGTCGCTCAGGGCGTCCCGTTTGCCCGCGAGTACGGCGGACTCCTCTCGAATCGCTCGTTCGGCGGCGCGCAGGTGTCGCGAACGTTCTATGCCCGTGGCCAGACGGGACAGCAGTTGCTCTTGGGCGCCTACCAAGCCCTCGAGCGCCAGATCGTGCACCGCGGCGTCCAGATGTACCCGTTCACGGAGATGCTCGACCTGATCGTGGTCGACGGCCGCGCCCGCGGGATCATCGCCCGCGATCTGTTGACGGGCGCGATCACACCGCACATCGCCGACGCCGTGGTGCTCGCCACCGGCGGCTACGGCAACGTGTTCTTCCTGTCGACCAACGCGAAGCTGTCCAACTGCACCGCGATCTGGCGCGCCTACAAGCGCGGCGCGGCGTTCGGCAACCCGTGCTTCACGCAGATCCACCCGACCTGCATCCCGGTCAGCGGTGACTACCAGTCGAAGCTCACCTTGATGTCCGAGTCGCTCCGGAATGACGGCCGCGTCTGGGTCCCACGCCGCAAGGGCGACAAACGCACGCCCTCGGACATCCCGGAGAGCGACCGCGACTACTATCTCGAGCGCAAATACCCGAGCTTCGGGAATCTCGCCCCGCGCGACATCGCCTCGCGCGCCGCGAAAGAAGTCTGCGACGAAGGCCGCGGCGTTGGCCCGACCGGCCTCGGCGTCTACCTCGACTTCGCCGACGCGATCGCCCGACTCGGCGAAGACACGATTCGCGATCGCTACGGGAATCTCTTCGACATCTACCAGCGGATCACGGACGAGAATCCCTACCGCGTGCCGATGCGGATCTACCCGGCCATCCATTACACGATGGGAGGCCTCTGGGTCGACTACAACCTCATGACGACGATCCCGGGCCTGCACGCGATCGGCGAAGCCAACTTCTCCGACCATGGCGCCAATCGCCTCGGGGCGTCGGCGCTGATGCAGGGGCTCGGGGATGGCTACTTCATCTTGCCATACACGATCGGCGACTACCTGGCCAGCAATCGCTTGGAACGCATCGACGCCTCACACCCCGCGGTCCGCGAAGCCGATGGCGCCGTCCGTACTCGCATAGCAAAGCTGCTCGGCGTCCGCGGTGGCCGCACGGCCGACTCGTTCCATCGCGAGTTGGGCAAAACCATGTGGGAGCTGTGCGGGATGTCGCGCAATGCCGCGGGCCTCACGAAGGCCCTGGAAACCATCCCGCGGATCCGCGAGCAATTCTGGAAAGACGTTATAGTCCCGAACACTGGCGACACGGTCGCCTTTAACCAGGAGCTCGAGAAGGCGGGCCGGGTCGCCGATTTCCTGGAGCTCGCCGAGTTGATCTGTATCGATGCGCTGCACAGGAATGAGTCCTGCGGCGGCCATTTTCGGGAAGAGTACCAGACGGCCGATGGCGAAGCGAAGCGCGATGATGAGCATTTCGCGTACGCCGCCGCCTGGGAGTATGCGGGAGAGGGCAAGCCACCGGTTCTCAACAAAGAACCGCTGACCTTCGAGGCGGTGCACTTGAGCCAGCGGAGTTACAAGTAATGGACCTGACCCTGCACGTCTGGCGCCAGGCGAGCCCGGACAAACCAGGCCGGATGGTCGAGTATCCGGCGACGGGCATCAGCACCGATGCCTCGTTCCTCGAGATGCTCGACATCGTCAACCACGGCCTGATCGAGCGCGGCGAAGACCCGATCGCCTTCAGCCACGACTGCCGCGAGGGGATCTGCGGGTCGTGCTCGCTCATGATCAACGGCGAGGCGCACGGCCCGATGCGCGGCACGGCGACGTGCCAGCTCCACATGCGCATGTTCAAGCCGGGTGATCATATCACGATCGAACCGTGGCGGTCCGTCGCGTTCCCGGTCATCAAAGACCTGGTCACCGATCGCCGCTCCTTGGATCGCATTATCCAAGCTGGCGGGTACATCACCGAAAACACGGGCGGCGCACGCGACGCGAACGCCATCCTGGTCCCCAAGCACGACGCCGACGCCGCGATGGACGCCGCCGCCTGCATCGGCTGTGGCGCGTGCGTCGCCGCATGCCCGAACGGCTCGGCGTCGCTGTTCACCGCGGCGAAGATCGGCCATCTGGGGTTTCTCCCACAAGGCCAGCCCGAGCGCTATCGCCGCGTGCTCAGCATGGTCGCCCAGATGGACGCCGAGCATTTCGGGGGCTGCACACTCCATGGCGAGTGCCAGGAGGCATGCCCCAAGTCGATCAGCATCGGCGTGATCTCGCGCATGAACCGTGACTATATCCGCGCATCCCTCACCCAACGCGAGGAGCGCGAGGTTGCCGGAATCGGCTGAGATGACGCGACCACCGCAACCACCCTGGACAGCAGTCGAGTGGCTCGAATGGCTGTTCGTGCTCGCCGCCGTTCTCTTCGCGATCGGTTTCGGACTCCTGCGCTGAGCGCTGCCCTCTGAGCGCGATCCTCATCGCCCTCATCGCCGCCGGCTCCTACGGCGTCGGCGACTTCCTCGGCGGCCTCGGCACTCGGCGAGCCTCGTGGCTCCCGGTGACGATCTACGCCGAGATCATCGGCCTCATACCCTTAGGGATCGCGACGGCGGTCCTCTCACACGCGACGTTCGACGCCAACGCGGCGTGGGGCGTCGGCGCGGGTGTCGTCGGTGCGGCCGGCATCGGCCTCCTCTATCGCGGCCTCGGCTCGGGGACAATGAGCGTCGTCGCGCCTATCACCGCCGTCTGCGCGACCGCGCTCCCGGTGCTCGCGGGTCTCGCCTTCGGCGAACGTCCACCACTCCAAGCCTTCGCTGGCATAGGCATCGCCGTCGCGGCGATCGTCTTGATCAGCCAAGCACACGACGCTCCCGTCATCGCCCGGACTACGCTCTCACTCCGCGGCAGCGTGCTGACCGCGCTCGCGTCAGGCGTATGCATATCGGCGTTCCTGATCCTCATGTCCCGCGCGAAGGGCGGGGGACTGTGGCCGCTCTTCGTGTCGCGCATCGTCGCGACTGTCACACTCTCGAGTCTCGCGTTCGCGACGCGACGTCCTCAACTCCCGCCCCGTGACTTGAGACGAACCGTCGCCTGGTGCGGCGTGTTCGACGCCGGCGGCACGATCGGCTACGTCCTGGCCCTGAGTCGCGGCACCCTCGGCATCACGGCGACGTTGATCTCGCTCTATCCGGCCGCAACTTTGATCCTCGCCCGCGTCGTCCTCGGCGAACGCCTGCGCCGTCGCCAGCTGCTCGGCCTCGCCTGCGCCCTCGCCGCCGTCGTCTTGATCACAACCGCAACGTCTTGAGCAGCGCCAGAAAGTGAGGCCGATTGTCCTCGAACGTCCCCGGCAATCCCAGGTACGTGATCAGGAGTACGCCGCGCGGGAGGCTCACGATGACGCACTCTCGCACGACGTGCTGCGCATTCGCCGATGCGACGTAGTGCGTTGTGCCGGACAGGAGCGATTCGGGCGACTGGTCGGCGAACGACACCCCCATCGCGTTGAACCAGAATTGGATAAACGCCGCGCTGTCGGCGTGACTGGCGGACAGCAGCACAATGGTCGCCTGCGAGTGGTCCGCGGAGACCGGCGCATGGAACCCGCTGCTGTCCGCGCCGAATAACGTCGACAGAAACACGTTGTCCATCTCGACGCCGAAGTTCGATTTCCGGTGCTGGACCGCTGAGACCATGAAGTAGTACGGCACCCGGATGCTCCAACCCATGTTCGCTTCCGCGATCGTGTAGTACGGCGGCGTGTACGTCAGCGTCAGCTGACTATCCGGTGCCGCCCCCCGGTGGATTTGCATCGTCGTCCCGGCCGCCAGGGAATCGCCGACCACATCGGCACCCGTTAGCCCCATCCGGGCTCCCCAATCGAACAACCGGGCGAGCGTCGTATCGGGCGCGTTCGGCCGCACGGTGCCATGGGCTGCGAAATCGAGCCGCGCGCGATTGCCGATGAGCAGATAGAGGTGCTCGCGGAGCGCTTGGCCTTGCCGACGGTCGATGCGACCCATGTTCGCCTCGAGCCAGGCCAGGAACTTCGTCTGCTCCGAATCCAGCTGCGCCGGAGTCATGGCATAGCTCCGCGCGAGGACGCCGGTCGGATACAACGCCGTGTCCGCCTGACCCGCGAGGCAGATCGGGGTCAGCAGCACCAGCGCGAACGTGCGTATCACTGGTCCTGGATCCTGAACTGCGCCCGGAACGGCTGCTGCACCACCTGCTTGATCGGACAGTTGCCGGAGACGGCCGGATCGAATCGCAGCTTATCCAGCCCTTTGCCGACCGCCTGCGCGAACTTTGGCGATGATGTCTTGACCGTCACCATCGTGGTCGGAAGCGCCCGCCCGTGCTCGTCGACCACGAACAGGAACGTGCCGTCCCCGCTCGGCAACAGCGGCGGCGGCGCGTTGAAATCGATGGCGGCCTTGTGCGCGAGTGGCAGCACGCCCACGGAGATGTGCGCGAGATCGATGGCGAGGGCGTCGCCGTCCGGCTTGGCGGACGACAGCGACATGGTGTACGTGCCCTCCGGCACGCCGACGAACGCCTTGACCGAATCGGCGCGGCGGACCGCGGTGACGAGCGCGCTGTCGACGGTCGGGACGAGCGATGTGGCGGTCAACGCGACCGACGAGACGCGGCCGTGTGATAGATAGAACTTCACTTGCCCTGTCACCGTCGGCGCAACCTTACGGTTGAACTCGAACCCATAAACGGGCAGGGCGATATTGTCGGGCAAATGGAATTGGCGCCTGATGCCCAACGTCACGCGATCGTTGTTCGGATCGCCGGCTCGCGCCCCGGTCACCGTGCCGTAAACCGGGATATCGATCGTCTCGAACGACGGCGGCAGGGCGCAGCCGACCGTGATCGTGATGGGCTTGACGGGCTCGGAGGGCTGCAGTGCCACCCGGGCGTTCGCGGTGTCGTCGGCGATGAACGTGTGGTCGAGCACGACGTCGTTCTCGACAGCTTTGCGGCTCAAGAGTGGGTGGAGGTCGTAGAAGTCCGGGTCTGTACCCGCCCTGCGTGGATCAAGCCCGCGGCTCCGGATCGCCATGAGCGGCTGCTCGCTGCTCAACGCGGTGACAATCGGCACCAGTGGCATGACCTCCTGGAACGTCGTCGTCACGGTGAGCCCGAAGACCGTCGAGCTCGTGAGCTTCGGCTTGGTCAGGTGGAAAATGGCGCGCCGAACGATGTAGCTCGCCGCATCGAGATAGACCGACCCGTTGACATCGGACACCTTGATCCGATCGGCCGGTCGGAAGTCGATCCGAATCTCATTCTTCTCCTGGCCCATGTAGGCGAAGCAGTGGGCCGCGTCGAACGCCGAGTCGCGCAGGTCGGCGAAGTTCGGCAGGTACATCATGATGCGCTGGTGACCGCTGATGGTCACATCGTTGTACACGATCGAGCCGACGTGGTACGGGCGCCGGTCGCGGCTGTCGTATAGGGACGTATCGACTGAGACCGTACTGTCGGGTAGGCCGTCCGTGAGAATGAGCGTGGTCTCCTTGCGGCGATAGTGAAAGGGGTATTTCTGGAGCAGGATATTGTAGCGCTCGATATTGGCATCGAGCTGCTCGAAGATCGCCGCGAGCTGCGGATTCACGCCGGCTCCCGGGATGCCGGTCACGACACACGCGCCCTGCCGGCTGTGTCGTGCCGTGACCGGAACCGTCGACAGCCGGATGGCCGCGGGTGCGAGCCTGAGGACGAGCAGCGGCGGGCGCGTCGGCCCGAAGGTGATCGTCGTGTCGAGCGGCGAGTACCCGAGCATCCGGGCGCGGATGTGGTACGTGCCGTCTTTGACATCCCCCAGCGAAAACTGCCCGCTGGCGTCGGCAAACCGACCCGAGCTATCGGGGCCGATAATTGTGCCATAGGGGATGGGCTGGCCGTCGGAGGCGGATTGGAGCACGCCTTTGACAATTTGCGCCCCGGCGGTTTGCGCGACGCACGCCAGGGCACCGAGAGCTAGTCTATAGCTTCGGGAGCGTAACTCCCTGTTGCCCCTGATACTTGCCCTTCTTGTCCTTATAGGACACTTCGGGGGGTTCTGAGCCCTTAAAGAACAGAACCTGAGCGATCCCCTCGTTCGCATAGATCTTAGCCGGCAAAGGCGTCGTGTTCGAGATCTCGAGCGTGACGAACCCTTCCCACTCCGGCTCGAACGGCGTCACGTTTGTGATGACGCCGCATCGGGCGTAGGTGGACTTGCCGACGCAGATCGTAACTACATCGCGCGGGATGCGGAAGTACTCGACGGATCTGGCCAGGGCAAACGAGTTCGGCGGCACGATGCAGACATCGCCGTTGAATTCCACGAACGACTTCGGGTCGAAATTCTTGGGGTCCACGATCGAGTTCAGCACGTTCGTGAAGATCCGGAATTCGCCCGCTACGCGCATGTCATAGCCATAGCTCGACACGCCGTAGGAGATGACGCCGGTGCGCACCTGGCGGTCCTCGAAAGGCTCGATCATCCGGTATTCGCGGGCCATCCGGGTGATCCACCGGTCGTTCTGGATTGTCATGGGCGCGAATAGTAGGCGTGCCTCAGACCCTTTGCCATGGTTCTGAGTTGGACGGGGTGCTTCGCGCGACCGTCTCCAGCGCTCCCTCGCCCGGGCAGTGCCGCCCCATCCCCCGGTTCACCCGATTCGCATGACTTCGCCAGATCAGGCTGATGCCGAGGCGCGAAGCGCCCGGTCAAACTCAGAACCATTGGCGTTGAAATCGATTTGCCCGTTCGATAACTTGCCTTGGCTGGTTCGTGAAACTTTTCACAAGATAGACACACCGGAGTTTATGGCGAGCTCTTTCTTTCCGGTGCTCCTGCTGATCGGTTTCGTCGCCGCCAACGCCGTGGCGATCATCGGGTTGTCGCACCTGACGTTACGCCTGCGTCCGACGCCCGAGAAGGACACCGCCTACGAATCCGGAATCCCGCCCCTTGGCGACGCCCGAGAACGCTTCTCGGTCAAGTTCTATATGGTTGCCATGCTGTTCATCGTCTTCGATATCGAGACGGTGTTCATGATCCCCTGGGGCGTGGCCTTCCGTCAGCTCTCCTGCACGGTGCCACTCGTCACTGGCCTCTGCCCCAGCGGGCACGCCACGCTGTTCGGGCTCGGCGAGATGCTGGTCTTCATCGCCATTCTGCTCGCGGGCCTCGTCTACGTCTGGAAGAAGGGCGCGTTGCAATGGGATTAACCCAAGTATCCTACGTTCCCGAGTCTCAAGAGAGCTGGGTCGCCACAAAACTCGACTTTCTCGTGAACTGGGGACGCGCGAACTCGCTGTGGCCGATGCCGTTCGGCACCGCGTGTTGCGCGATCGAGTTCATGGCGACGGCCGCCAGCCGGTTCGACCTCGCCCGCTTCGGGATGGAGCGCATGAGCTTCTCGCCGCGGCAGGCCGACGTGTTGATCTGCGCGGGCCGCGTGCCGTTCAAGCTCGCCCCGGTCATTCGCCGGATCTGGCAACAGATGCCGCAGCCCAAGTGGTGCATCTCGATGGGCGCCTGCGCTTCATCCGGTGGGATGTTCGACAACTACGCCGTCGTGCAGGGGATCGACACGATCATTCCGGTCGATGTCTACGTCCCAGGCTGCCCGCCGCGCCCCGAGGGGTTGCTCTACGGGATCCGCATGCTCCAGCAGAAAGTGATGCGCGAGCGGATGTCGGATACGTCGATCCGCAACGAGATGGAGCCGGATCCGTCGAGCCGCCTCTACATCCCGGCGCCCACGATTGACGAGCTGTCGGAGCCGTTCGGCAACTCCGTGCAACAGACCCGGTCGACAGTATGAGCGATGCCGCGATAGTCTATCCCGGCGTAGCCGCGCCGGCCGGTACCCCAGTCACACCGCACAACATCCCGCACCGTGGCGGCCCGGAGAACCCGAGCGCGTCGGCCCTCGCGGGGCAATTCAAGGATGCCATCAAGCGCGTCGACGTCGTCTGGGGCGAGACCACGGTCGTGATCGACCCCGCGCGCCTGCTCGACATTGTGAAATGGCTGCACGATGACCCGAGCCAGCGCTACGACTTCCTGTGCGATGTCACCGCGGTCGAGTTTCGAGACGCCGATATCCCGTTGGAAGTCGTCTGGCATCTCCGCTCGCTCCCGTACCGCCGGTTCCTGAGACTCAAGGCGGAGCTCCCCAAAGGCGCCCCATTGGAGGTCGACAGCGTATGGTCGATCTACAAGGCGGCCGATTGGCTGGAGCGGGAATGCTTCGACATGTTCGGCATCAAGTTCCGCGGTCACCCCGACCTGCGCCGCATTCTCATGTGGGAGCAATACCAAGAGGGGTACCCGCTGCGCAAAGACTTCCCGTTGCGTGGCCGGTTCAGCCGCGCCGAGCAGCTGCGCCAAGCGCTGGCCCAGAACCCCGAAGCACGCTACTCCATGGATGAGCTTTCGATCGTCGAGGCGTTCGAGGATCTGCCGGCGGACATGCGCCAGCGTCTCGGCCGCGGCGAGAAGACGGGGGAATAGCGATGGCCGACACCCGGACTCTCGAGGTCGAGCTCTCGACCACTGGCCTGGACGCCCAGGGACGTCCCCAGCGCAGCCCGCTCACGGTCGCTTCGTATCCGGCGCTCGAACCGGATTTCGCCGATGAGCACATGTTGATCAACATCGGCCCGCAGCACCCGGCGACACACGGCGTACTCCGCTTAGTGCTGGAGCTCGACGGCGAAACCGTCGTGCGCTGCATCCCGCACATCGGCTACCTGCACTGCGGGTTCGAGAAGATCGGCGAGTATCGCCAGTACAACCAGATCATCCCGTGGACCGATCGCGAAGACTACTTGAACTCGATCGGCAACAACATCGCGTTCGCCTTGGGCGCCGAGCGCCTGTTCGGCATAGAGATCACTGAACGCTGCACGGTGTTGCGAGTCATCGCGGGCGAGCTCTCGCGGATCATATCGCACTTGGTCTGGCTCGGCACGACCTGCATTGATATCGGCGCGTTCACGCCCTTTCTGTGGGCGTTCCAAGAACGCGAGCGCGTCTATGATCTCCTGGAGCGCTGGGTCGGCGCGCGACTGACGACCTCCGCCACTCGCGTTGGCGGAATGGCTGCCGACATTCCCGATGGCTGGACCGCGGCCCTCGATGGCTTCATCAAGACCTTCCCGCAGACCATCGAGCAAGTCGACCGGATGCTGACCAAGAACGGCATCTGGGTCGGTCGCACGGTTGGCCTCGGTGTCATGTCGGCTGAAGAGGCGACCAACTATGGTCTCTCGGGGCCGATGCTGCGCGCCTCAGGCGTCGCCTACGATGTTCGCAAAGACTTCCCGTACCTCGGCTACGAGACCTACGACTTTGACGTCCCCGTTGGAACGCACGGGGATGTCTATGATCGGTATCTCGTGCGCATGGAGGAGCTGCGACAGTCTGTGCGCATTCTGGAGCAGGCCCTCGCCCGGTTGCCTGGTGGCCCGGTGAATGTGGACGACGCGCGAGTGATTTTGCCTCCGAAGTCAAAGGCAACGAGCGAGATGGAATCCATGATCCATCACTTCAAGCAAGTGATGGAAGGCCCGAGGCCACCGATCGGAGAAGCGTACGTCGTGGTCGAGAGCCCCAAGGGTGAAAAGGGCTACTATATGGTCTCGGACGGAACGTCCAAGCCCGTCCGCTGGCGGATCCGCCCGCCGTCATTCGTGAACCTGGCGGCGATCCCCAAGATGGTCGAGGGCCACTTGCTCTCCGACGTGATCGCGATCAACGCCAGCATCGACATCGTGATGGGAGAAATTGATCGTTGACGACGAAGGCACCATACGAACCGGTCTTTGTCGGCGAGCGACGCGAGGAGCTGGACGCGCTCCTCGGCCGCTACCCGACGAAGATGGCGGCCTTGCTTCCCGCGCTCTGGATCATCCAGGAAGCCCGCGGCTGGGTGAGCGACGCCGCCATGGAGGAAGTCGCCAGCGTGCTCGACCTCACGCCGGCGTACGTCAAAGGCGTCGTCACGTTCTACACGATGTACCACCAACACCCGGTCGGGAAATACTTCGTCCAGGTGTGCACGACCTCGCCGTGCAACGTGTGCGGTGCCGAAGATGTCGTGCGGGCATTTCTCAGACAGACGAAGTGCGAAGAGCTGGGCCAGACCTCACCGGACGGCCGATTTACGGTCATCGAAGTCGAGTGCCTCGGCGCGTGTGGATTCGCGACCCCGGTGATGATCAACGCCGAGTTCATCGAATCGGTCACGCCAGACACCGTGCCGGCCATCGTCGCCGCTCATAAATAGACTACGCCATCCATGGGCTATCCCCACAAATCGCACGCGCGCGAGACGCCGGTCCTGTCCCAGCATTTCGGTGACACCGACGCGATCTCGCTCTCCGGCTGGCGCCAGCGCGGCGGCTACCGCGCCTTGGAGCAAGCGCTCGGCATGGCTCCAGTCGACATCACGAACATCGTGAAGGAATCGGGTCTGCGCGGACGTGGCGGCGCGGGTTTCCCGACTGGCCTCAAGTGGTCGTTCATGAAGCCCGGCGACGGCAAGCCGCACTACTTGTGCTGCAACGCCGACGAGTCGGAGCCGGGGACGTTCAAAGATCGTGAGATCATGCGGTGGACCCCCCACGCGTTGATCGAGGGTTGCGCCGTCGCCGCGCACGCGATGGGCGCCGAGACGACGTATATCTACATCCGTGGCGAGTTCACCGAGCCGCTCGAGCGCATGACCGCCGCCGTCAAGGAAGCGTATTCCGAAGGCGTCCTCGGGAAGAACGCGCTGGGTTCGGGCAAGCGCATCGACGTGCACGTCCATAAAGGCGCGGGTGCGTATATCTGTGGTGAAGAGACGGCCCTCATGAACTCGCTCGAAGGGCGTCGGGGCAATCCGCGGATCAAGCCACCATTTCCCGCTGTTTCCGGTGTCTTTGGCCAGCCAACGACGATCAACAACGTCGAGACGCTTGCCGCCGTCCCGCATATCCTGAACAACGGCGCCGAGTGGTACAAGCAGATGTGCCTGTCGAGCCCGAAGAGCACCGGGAGCAAACTCTATTCAGTATGCGGTAACGTCCGGCGGCCTGGCACCTACGAAGTGGTGATGGGATTCCCGTTCAAGGATTTCTTGTACGACCTCTGTGGTGGCCCACCGGTAGGCCGCAAGTTCAAAGCAATAATTCCCGGTGGAGCCTCCGTGCCGATCCAAACCATGGAAGAGGCCGAGGCGACCCTCATGGACTATGAGGGCTTCGTGGCGAAGGGGACGATGCTGGGATCGGGCGGCGTGATCTGCATCGACGACCAGCAATGCATGGTGAAGCAGATCGGCCGGCTGGCGAGATTCTTCGCCCACGAGAGCTGCGCCCAATGCACGCAATGCCGCGAAGGCACAGCGTGGACGACGAAGATCGTCGAGCGCATCGAAGCGGGGGAGGGCACCACCGCCGATCTCGACACGCTGCTCTCGATCGCCGACAACATGACGGGCAAAACGATTTGCGTGCTCTCTGACTCATGCGCCGTGCCGGTCGTCTCGGGCATTCAGAAATTCCGCGACGAATTCATGGCTCATATTACGCAGAAGCGTTGCCCGTATCGCACGACGCCCGCCCGGAGCGCCGCCGCATGAACGACGTCACGCTGACGATCGAAGGCCGCCAGGTCCACGTCCCGGCGGGGACCTCGATTCTCGAGGCCGCCAAGACGGCCGGCATTCTGGTGCCGCACTATTGCTACCACCCGGCACTCCCGATCCCGGCCCTCTGCCGGATGTGTCTCGTCGAGGTCGAGAAAGCGCCGAAGTTGATGCCGGCCTGCCAGACCTCGGTCGCCGACAATCAGGTCGTGCACGTCCATTCGGCGAAAGCCCAAGAGGCGCGCAAGGGCGTGCTCGAGATGCTGTTGATCAATCACCCGCTCGACTGCCCGATCTGCGATCAGTCCGGCGAGTGCGAGCTCCAGGATTATACGTACGCCGAGGGCCGCGCCGACTCCCGCTACAAGGAGCCCAAGCGCTTTAACCCCGTCGAGGATTTCGGGGGCGACGTGATGTACGTCGCCAATCGCTGCATCCTCTGCACGCGCTGCGTGCGGTTTATGGAAGACGTGGCGCACGATGCCGTGCTGACCGTGAGTGAGCGCGGCGACCGCGCGTTGATCAGCAAATTCGAAGATCACGACCTCACGCATCCGTGGGCGGGCAATGTCGTCGAGCTGTGCCCCGTCGGCGCGCTCCTCTCCAAGGACTTCCTGAACAAGGCCCGCGCCTGGGAGCTCGACCGCGCGGCGTCGATCTGCCCGAATTGCACGCAGGGTTGCAACACCACGATCGAGACCCGCGACAACGTCGTCGTGCGGTTGCGTCCCCGCGTGAACGAGGACGTCAACAAGTATTTCATGTGCGACCACGGCCGCCTCGACTATCGCTGGCTCAATCGTCGCGATCGCGTGACGTCGCCGTCCGTGCGCGGGCAGCACGCGGATTGGTCGCTGGCGGTTGCCGCGGCGATCAACGCGCTCGCCGGCCGCACACTCAACGTGCTGGCCTCGCCGATGCTGTCCAACGAGGCGTTGTTCTTGCTCGGCCGGCTGGTCAAGCGCCTCAACGGAAAGGGGTGGTTCACGGTTCCGCAGGGACCCGAAGCACCACTCGATGGCGTTCAGGACCTCGCGCTGCGCTCTGACCGCGCGGCCAATGTCAAAGGGGCAGAGCTGTTCGGGTTCGCACGCATTGCTGATCCTGCCGTTGTCCTCGCTGGCCTGACCGACAAAGACGTTCTGCTGGTAGCCGACGAAGAGCTGGCAGGGCACAGCGTCCCGCCGAAGGCGGGCGCCATTGTCGTCATTGGGACGACACAACCGGCGTGGACGGGCACCAACCCGGTAGTGCTCCCAACGACGAACATGGCCGAGGAAGAGGGCACGTTCACGAACCTGCGTGGCCGCGTGCAGCGCTATCTGCAAGCCAAGGCGCCCCCGGGCGAGTCACGCCCGACCTACGCGGTGCTCTCCGACGTGCTGATCGCCGCGGGCGAGCCGGCCAACTATATGATACCGTCCGAGGTGTTCGCGGCCCTCGCCGCGTCCCACCCATCGTTCTCGGGAATGAGCTACGACACGCTCGCTCTAAAGGGAGCCGTGATTAAATGAACTGGTGGACACGTGCGTTCTGTCCTGCCGGGTTGCCGTATGACCCGCAGCAGCCGGTCCCCGACTCGGCGTTCTGGCATTTCCTGCCGATCGACCTGATCGCGATCGTCATCAAGATGCTCGTGGTCTTCACGGTCTACATGGTCGGCGTCGCGATGCTGACGTTGGCCGAGCGGAAGATCTCGGCGTGGATCCAGGACCGGCATGGCCCGAACCGGGTGCTCAAGGGGTGGGGCCAGCCGCTGGCCGATGGCGTCAAGAATTTCATGAAGGAAGAAACACTCCCCAAAATCGTCAATCGCCCGCTGTTCCTGTTGGCGCCGGCACTCAGTTTCATACCGGCCTTGATCACGTGGGCCGCGATTCCATTCGGCGCCCCACTGCCGACGTGCTGGGGCCGTATCGACATGGTGCTGGCCAACCTGCCGATCGGCTACCTGTGGGTGCTGTCGATCAGCTCCCTTGGCGTCTACGGGATCGTCTTCGCGGGTTGGGCCTCGAACAACAAGTACTCGCTGTTGGGTGGCCTGCGCTCGAGCGCCCAGATGATCTCGTACGAGATTCCGCTCGGCATGTCGATGATCGCCGTGCTGATCCTGACCGGCAACGTGTCGTTCAGCGAGATCGTCCGCCAGCAGACCTGGGGCTGGAACGTCATCACGCTGACCTTGGGCTGCTTCATCTTCATGGTCTCGGCGTTCGCTGAGAACAACCGATTGCCATTCGACCTCCCCGAGGCCGAATCAGAGCTGATCGCGGGGTATCACACCGAGTACAGCGCGATGAAATTTTCTCTCTTTTTCATCGCCGAGTACGCGAACATGGTCACGCAGAGTGCCATGATTGCGACGATTTTCTTCGGGGGTTGGTCCATGCCGGGCCTGGATGGACCCCCGTGGACCGTGTTGAAATGGGCGCTGTCCGTCGCGGTGTTCCTGGGGAAAGTCTTGTTCTTCTTGTTTGTCTTCATGTGGATCCGCTGGACACTCCCGCGGTTCCGCTATGACCAGCTGATGTCGTTGGGTTGGAAGGTGCTGCTGCCGCTGTCGCTGTCGTATATCGTGATCATGGCGAGCGCCGTTCTGGGCCTCGACGTCCTCGGCATTCAGCACGGCTGGCTCCTGAGCCTCGACTTGTTCGTGTTGAACATCGTGCTCATGGTCATTGTGTTCCTCGTTATCGATCGCGGTCGCCTGGTCAGCCCGGCATCCGCGCGTGTGCGGGCCGCCGAGCTCGCGCGGCTGCGTGCGGTCGCCAAGGTCGAGCGTCCGGTGGAGGTCTAAATGGGAATCGGTGTGAAAGTTCTGGAGCGTCCGACGGAAGAAGTGAGCTACGTGCGGGCGATGATCAGTGGGCTCGGTCTCACGTTCAAGCACATGATCAACCCGCACAAAGTCACCGTGCAGTACCCCGAGGTACGCTCCACCATCTCGCCTCGCTGGCGGGGCACGCACCGGATGCTGACGACCGAGACCGGCAAGGCAAAGTGCGTGGCGTGCGGGCTCTGTCCGACGGTGTGCCCCGCGAACTGCATCAAGCTCGTGCCGGGCGAGGATGAGCAGGGCAATCGCTATCCGCTGGTCTTCGAGATCGACGAGTTCCGGTGCATCTTCTGTGGCTATTGCCAGGAAGTGTGCCCGGAAGAGGCGATTCACGTCGGGCGTCACTACGAGAACTCCGAGTACAGCCGCGAAGGGTTCGTCTACGACCTCGAGCGGTTGATCGCGCAGACGCACCCCGTGTGCGAGATGTGGGATCCCGCCGACCCGAAGGGGGAATAACGGCCCCGTGCCACCGTATACGAACCTCCTCTACAGCTTCAATTTTTACCTGTTCGGGCTGATCGCGATCGCGTCGGCCATCGTATTCGTGACCCGCAAGAGCGCGGTGGCCGCGGCGCTGTGGCTCGTGAACGTCATGTTCTGCCTCGCGGCGCTGTTCGTGATGCTCGACGCGCCGTTCGTCGGCATCATCCAGATCCTGGTGTATGCCGGCGCGATCATGGTCGTGTTCCTGTTCGTGATCATGCTGCTCAACCTGGGCGAGGGCGCGGTCTCCGACATGCGGACCAAGGGCTGGAGCCTCGTCGCCGCCCTCTTCGGCCTCGCGCTGATCGCGCAGCTCGCGGCGACCCGCCGGTCGGAGCCCGTGAGCGCGATCGCGTTGGCGCCGGACTCGCTGGCGATCATCCAGAAATCCCAAGGCGCGGTTCCGCCCGTCGCGGGGCCGCTCTTCAACCAGTACTTGCTCGCTTTCGAGGTCACCAGCGTGCTGTTACTCGTGGCGATCGTTGGAGCCGTGGTCATCGGGCGCCGGCGCGGCGAGTTCCTGGGAGGAGCCCGCGATGCTCGCTGAGTCCCTCGCCATCTCGGCCGCCCTCTTCGCGATCGGCGTCGTCGGTGTGCTCATCCGGCGCAACGCGATCATCGTGTTCATGTGCGTTGAGCTCATGCTGAACGCGGTCAACCTCACGTTTGTCGCGTTCTCCCGATACTACGGCTTCGCCGGGCAGGTCTTCGTGATCTTCGTCATGACCGTGGCGGCGGCCGAGGCGGCCGTTGGGCTCGCGATCGTCATCGCGAATTTCCGGCATCGGCAAACTGTCGACCTTCAGAACATCAACCTCTTGCGCGGCTGATGCCACACCCGCTCGACGGTACCGCGGCCGAGTACGTCTGGGCCATTCCGGTTCTGCCGTTACTCGGCTTTGCCATCAACGGCGCGCTGTCGCTTTTTACGGCGGGCCGCCCCGGTCCGGCCGACCCCGGTGCGCATCAGGACGATCACTCCTCGTCGCTTCGCGACTCGTCGCATAGCGAGGCCGAGTCGCACGCCAGTGATCACGGTCACGGAGGTGGCAGTAGTCACGGATCAGATCCGGCCGCCGGTTCAGCGCACGCCGAAGGCGGCGCGCCCCGGTTTGTTGGCCTGGTCAGTTTCGTGGGCCCGGCGGTGGTGGCCGCGTCGTTTATTCTGGCCGTGGCAATCTTCATGGCGATGCTGGCCACGCACGCCGACACGCCGTTCGTCCAGCGCACATTCCCGTGGCTCGTCGGAGTCTGCGACCACAACGACAACCTGGGTTGCCTGATCGTCGACTGGTCCTGGCAGATCGATCGCCTGTCGATGCTGATGGTCTTGGTAATCACGGGGGTAGGCACGCTGATCCACATATTCAGCGTCGGCTACATGCGCGAAGACCCAGGCTACGCCCGCTACTTCGCGTACCTGAACCTGTTCGTGTTCTTCATGCTGGTCCTGGTGCTCGGCGCCAGCTACCCGGTCCTGTTCGTCGGCTGGGAAGGCGTCGGCCTCTGCTCGTATCTCTTGATCGGCTTCTGGTTCAACGACAAGGCCAACGCCGACGCCGGCAAGAAGGCCTTTATCGTGAACCGCATCGGCGACTTCGGCCTGCTCATGGCGATGTTCATGATCTTCGCCAACATGGGCACGCTCGACTTCGGCGGCGTGTTCGGCAACGCCGCGTCGCTCGGCGCGAACTCGCCGCTCGTCACGACGATCTGCCTCTTCATTTTCCTGGGCTGCGTCGGCAAGAGCGCCCAGATCCCGCTCTACGTCTGGCTCCCAGACGCGATGGCCGGCCCGACGCCAGTCTCGGCCCTGATCCACGCCGCGACAATGGTCACGGCGGGCGTCTATCTCGTCGCGCGGAGCTCGGCCCTCTTCGTGCTGGCGCCCGCGGCGAGCCTGACCGTCTGCGTGATCGGCGCCCTGACCGCGATCTTCGCCGCGACGATCGGCCTCAAGCAGTGGGACATCAAAAAGGTCCTCGCGTACTCCACGGTCTCCCAACTCGGCTACATGTTCGTCGGCGTCGGCGCCCAAGCCTATGTCGCCGGCATGTTCCACCTCGTGACCCACGCGTTCTTCAAGGCGCTCTTATTTCTGGGCGCCGGCTCCGTGATCTACGCGATGCACGCCGCCTATCACGAGACACACAGCCACGACGACGCGCAGGACATGCGCAACATGGGTGGCCTGCGCCAGTACATGCCGTGGACCTTCGTCCTGATGTGGATCGCCACACTGGCCATCGCGGGCATCCCGCCATTCGCCGGATTCTTCTCGAAGGACGAGATTCTCGGCACCGTGTTCGCACGAGCCCAAGGCTCGGACTTGGCCAGCGCGCATTGGTTCGGCATTCCAGGCAGCATCGTGCTCTACGCCTGCTATGCCATGGGCCTAGCCGCGGCGCTACTGACCGCGATCTACATGACGCGCCTGATGCTGTACACGTTCCACGGCAAGAATCGCACAGGCGAGGCCGAGAGCAAGCATTTGCGCGAGGCCCCGTGGGTCATGACGGGCCCACTCGTCGTGCTCGGGGTCTTGAGTCTCGCCGGGGGATTCCTGAACGTGCCCTCGTTGCTCGGCAACATCATGCCGACCGAGACGCTGACCCACTGGCTCGAGCCATCGCTCAGCGTGGCGCCCGGCATAGTCGAAGCCGGCACGTCACAGGAGGTCGCGCTCATTCTGGTGGCGGTCGCCATCGCCATCGTCGGCATTGCGATCGCGGTGGTGCGCCTCAAGCCCGATGCGCTCAAACCCGCCGACGAGCCGCAGCCGGTCGACACGCCGATCGAGAGCTTGCTCGAGCACAAGTATTACGTGGATGAGATATACGATCGTGGAATAGTTCGGCCGCTTCTCTGGTTCTCGCGGTCGGTGTTGTGGAAAGGCGTTGACGGCCTGATCGACGGAACGGTGAACTTCGCCGCCTGGATCTGGCGCGGCTTGGCGGTCGTCGGCTCGGCGATCCAGGATGGCCAGGTGGGTGTGTACGCCTGGGTGCTCGTGGCGGGCGCGATCATCATACTCGGCGCGTTCTCTCTCTGACCTATTGAGACAATGATCGCTAATCAGTGGGTCCTGCCGGCGCTGCTCCTGATCCCGCTCATCGGCGTGCTGGCCATCCCCATATTTCCGACCCAGGCACGCTGGGTCGCGTTGATCACGCTGCTCGTCGAGTTCGTGGTCTCGCTGTTCCTCTGGATGCAGTTCAACGTCGCCGATAACGCCGGGTGGCAGTTCGCGTTCTCCATGCCGTGGATCCCCACGTGGGGCATCACGTTCTCGCTCGGCATCGATGGCGTCGCGCTCGTCATGGTGCTGCTCACGACGTTCATCATGCCGCTCGCGATCCTGGGGAGCTGGACGGCGATCAAGGACAAGACGCCCCAGTACTACGCCCTGATGCTGGTCCTGACGACCGGGATGCTCGGCGTATTCGTGTCGCTCGATCTCTTCCTGTTCTATCTCATGTGGGAGATCATGCTGGTGCCGATGTACTTCATCATCGGGATCTGGGGCGGTGAGCGCCGCATCTATGCCAGCATCAAGTTCTTCATCTACACGTTCCTCGGATCGCTGATCATGTTGGTGGCGATCCTGTATCTCGGGTTCCACGCGTGGCAGCACGGCACCGTGACCGAGATGTTCCGGACGCCCGGCCCACCAAATTTCTCGTTCGACAACGTCATGGCGGTCGTCACCGCGGCGTCGCCGCAGACGCTCTCGACAACCACCGCGCGTTGGCTCTTCGCGGCGTTCTTCCTGGCGTTCGCGATCAAAGTCCCGATGTTCCCGTTTCACACGTGGCTGCCGGACGCGCACGTCGAAGCCCCCACGGCCGGCTCGGTTGTCCTGGCGAGCCTGATGCTGAAAATGGGAACGTTCGGGTTTATTCGATTGGCGATGCCGCTGTTTCCCGCGGCGGCACTCGATCCGATCGTACGCGACTTCTCCATACGCGGCATTATCCTGGGGCTTGCCGTCGTCGGCATTGTCTACGGCGCCTTGGTCGCCCTCGTCCAACCGGATTTCAAGAAGCTCGTGGCCTATTCGTCGGTCAGCCACTTGGGCTTCGTGATGCTCGGCCTCTTCGCCTTGACGCTCCAGAGCGTCCAGGGCGCGATCCTCGTGATGATCAATCACGGCATATCGACGGGCGCGCTGTTCTTATTGATCGGCTTTATCTACGAGCGCAAACACTCCCGGTTGATCAGCGCATACGGTGGCATCGCGAGAGTCGTCCCGTTGTTCGCGGCCGCGCTGACGTTCGTGTCACTGTCGAGCATTGGCTTGCCGGGACTGAATGGATTTGTCGGCGAGTTCTTAGTCCTCCTCGGTTCATTTAGAACAGAGCCGTGGCTGGTGCTCATCGCGACAACGGGAGTGATATTCGCCGCCGCGTACATGCTGTGGGCGATCCAACGGATCCTCTTCAATCCATTGGATAAGCCGGAAAATGCCAAGCTGACCGATCTCAACTGGCGCGAGATCGGCATCCTCGTGCCGCTCGTCATCGTGATTATCTGGCTTGGCGTCTACCCGGCGCCGGTGCTGCGCCGGACCGAAGCCTCGGCGAATCGGCTGGTGACCGTGGTTACGCGCGGCGCCGCCAAGGGCACGAACGGACCGCCCGGCGGGATGTTCCGGGGCGGGCGTCGGATCGGGTCCATACGATGACCACGACATTCGACGTCGCCATCCCGGCCCAGCTCGCGGCCGCCCTCGGCCCGGACCTCGTGCTCATGGCCGGCGCGACGGTGCTGATGCTCTGGTCCGCCTGGAAGAGAGAAAGCACGGAGCACCAACGGAATGTCGGTGTCGGGGCTCTCGGTGTCGTGCTGCTGACGATGATCCTCGTGATCGCCTACTGGACCTCAGGGGTCACCGCGGCACCCGGCGTCATCGCGGTCGACAACTTCCGGTGGGCGGCCGACATGATCGTGCTGATCGGCGCGTTCTGCACGATCGGTCTCTCGATCGAGTACAACGCCCGGGAGGAGATCACGACGGCCGAGTCCCATGCGCTCGTGCTGTTCTCGACGAGCGGGATGATGCTGCTCGCGGGCGCCCGCGATCTCATGATCGTGTTCCTCGGCATCGAAGTGATGTCCGTCTCCGTGTACGTGCTCGCCGGCATGAACCGCCGCAGCGCGCGCTCGGCCGAAGGCGCCCTCAAGTACTTCCTGCTCGGCGCGTTTTCGACCGCGTTCCTGCTGTACGGCATCGCGCTCGTCTACGGCGCGACCGGTGCGACCGACCTCCCGACGATCTATAATCGCATCAACACGTACGACCTGTTCGGCCAGCCGACGCTCCTCATCGGGGTCGCCATGCTCGTCGTCGGGTTCGGGTTCAAGGTCGCGGCAGTGCCGTTCCACATGTGGGCGCCGGACGTCTACGAAGGCGCGCCGACGCCGATCACCGCGTTCATGGCAGCCTCGGTCAAGGCGGCCGCGTTCGCCGCATTCTTGCGTGTCTGGATCGAAGCGTTCCCGTACATCGGCCCATCGCGCGGACTCTTCTACTACTGGCACAACGCCGTCTGGGGTCTCGCCGTCGCGACGATGATCGTCGGGAATGTCATCGCGCTGGCGCAACGCAACATCAAACGATTGCTGGCGTACTCGAGCATCGCCCAAGCCGGTTACGTGCTGGCCGCGCTCGTCTCGGGTGACCGATACGGTGCGTCCGCGTATCTGTTCTTTCTCCTCTCCTATACCCTCGCGACGATGGGCGCATTCGCCGTCGTCATCGCCCTGGGCAATCGCGGCGAGCCCAATCTCAACGTCGACGATTACTCCGGCCTCTGGCGCACGCGGCCGATGCTGGCCGCTGCCATGGCCGTGTTCATGCTCTCGCTCCTCGGATTCCCGATCGCCGGCGGCATTGGGTTCGTCGCCAAGTGGTACATCCTGGAGGCCGCCATACGGTCACCCGATGTCCCGCAGGTCGCACTCGCGACGACGATCGTGCTCACCTCCGTGATATCGGCTGGATACTACCTGCGCGTCGTGCAGGTCATGTTCATGCGGCCGCGTCCTGAGCACCCGGCGGCGTCGGCACCGGTCGGGTGGTTCACCGAGTCGATCGTCTTCGTCTCCGCGGTCGCCGTCCTGGTCTTCGGGATCTTCCCGTCCCAGGTCATCAAGCTGGCCGAGGCGAGCGTGCCGCACGCGGTGACGGCGCAACCGGTCCGAGCCGCGTCCACGCTGACGCCACCCCGATGACTGTCTCGGCCGGGATCTTCCGCCAGTACGACGTTCGCGGCATCGTCGGGCGGGACCTCACGGCCGACGCCGCGGGTGCCGTCGGCCGTTCCTACGCCGCACTGTTGGCGGAGCGGGGCATTCAGGGCCCAGTCGCCGTCGGCCGTGACAACCGGCCGAGCGGCCCCATGCTCCGTGACGCGCTGGTCTCCGCGCTGACCGTGAGCGGTGTGGACGTCGTCGACGTCGGCGTCGTCCCAACGCCCCTCTTGTACTGGTCCCTTCACCATGAGGGAGTGATCGGGGGCATTCAGATCACGGGCTCGCACAACCCGCCAGAATACAACGGCTTCAAACTCTCCCTGGGCACATCGTCGATCCATGGCGATGGTATCCAACACCTGTACGGCCTCGCGCGGGACGGCGTCTCGCTTCGCGCCGACAAACCGGGCACGGTGCGCCATGCCCAAGTGATCGACCGCTACGTCGATGACATGGTCGAGCGCACGGGCCCGTTGTCTCGCCGTTTGAAAGTCGTAATAGACTGTGGGAATGGCGCGGGGTCGCTGGTCGCCGGAAAGTTGTTCGGTCGCCTCGGGCTGGATGTGTCGTATCTGTTTTGCCAGTCCGACGGCACGTTCCCAAACCATCATCCAGATCCCACCGTCGTCGAGAATCTGCAAGATCTGATTCGCGAGGTGCGCGAGCGCCGGGCGGACTTGGGCATAGCGTTCGACGGCGATGCCGATCGCATAGGCGTCGTCGATGGCAGGGGAGAGATCGTCTGGGGCGACCACGTGCTGATCCTCTACGCGTGGGATGTGCTCCGCCGCACGGGTACCGGCAAGCCGATCATCTTCGACGTCAAGTCCTCGCAGGCGCTTCCGATGGCGATAGCCGCCGCGGGTGGTGTCCCGGTGATGTGGAAGACGGGGCACTCGCTGATCAAAGAGAAGATGAAGGAGATGCACGCCCCGGTCGCCGGCGAGATGTCGGGCCACATGTTCTTCACCGAAGGCTTCTACGGCCACGACGACGCGCTCTACGGCGCGGCCAGACTGTTGCGGATCGTGGCCGAGTCGGGCCGGTCGCTCGATCAGATGTTGGCGACGGTGCCCAAGTTCTACTCGACGCCCGAAATCCGGGTCGATTGCCCGGACGACCGCAAGTTCGCGATCGTCGAGGAGGCCGTCGCGCACTATCGGACGCGGCACGATGTCGTCGACGTCGACGGCGCCCGCGTCCTGTTCGGCGACGGCTGGGGACTCATTCGCGCGTCGAACACCCAGCCGATCCTCGTGCTGCGATTCGAGGCGAGCTCGCCCGAGCGGCTGGCCGCCATCCAGGCGGATATGGAGGGGTGGCTCAGCCTGCGCGGTATTAGCATCCCCTGAGCAGCCGTGACGCGGCGTAGGCGTGTCGGCCTGCTGGTGGCGGCGTGCGCTGCCCTGGTGCTGATCGTGGGCCGGATCGCCGCCGGCCTGTTCGTCCGCTACGAGTGGTACGACGCGCTCGGCGCCCGCGATCTCTGGATGACGCGGCTCGGCAACGAGCTGCTGCTCCGCGCGATCACGGCCGCTGGCGCCAGTCTGTTCGCGCTCGCCAACCTGTACGCGGTCCGCTTGTCGATCGCCTCGGTCGTCCTGCCACGGCGCATGGGCGATCTCGAGATTGGCGAGGAGCTGCCCGCCCGGTACTTGAACGCCGCCGTCGTGATCCTGGCGGCGATCGTGGGGCTCGTCCTGGCCTTACCCGAGCACAATTGGACCGCCCTCGTCCTCGCCCGTCACGGCATGCCGTTCGGGGAGTCGGAGGCGTACTTCGAGCACGACCTGGGGTTCTTCGTCTACTGGCTGCCGTTCGAGACGGATTGCTACGTCCGGGCGCTGTGGACGCTCGCGGCGGTGACCGCGCTCGTCGTCGTCCTCTACTTCTTCTTCACGCCCGGCCTCAAGTACGAGAAAGCCAAGCTCACGATGTCGACGCACGTGCGCCGGCACGTAGCGTTGCTCGCGCTTTTTGCTTTCGGCGCGCTCGCCTGGAGCTACCGGCTCGACATGTACGGCGCGCTCACGAGCGGCAGCGGGCCTCTCTACGCGTTCGCCTACGCCGACAACCACGTCGGCATCCCGGTCAACCTCGTGCTGTCGTTCGTCACGCTGGCGTTCGGGTTCATGGTCGCGTTCGCGATGTGGCGCGACCAGCGGCGGACGGCGCTCGTGCTCGTCACGGGCATCCTGCTGATCCCGTACCTGGCGATCAAGGCCGGTCCATGGCTCGCCGAGCAGTTCGCAACGGAGCGCGACGCGACGCGGCGCGAGCGTCCGTATCAGGTCATCCGTGCGTTGTACACCAACCAGGCGTTCGGCGCGGACTCGGCGCACATGCCCGATGCGCCGGCGTCGCTGGCGATCGAGAGCCCGGCCGAGCTCGCGCGCGACGTCTCGGTGTGGGATCCGGCGACCATCGTGCAATCGCTGTCCCGCGCACGGCGGGGCGCGTCGGTGTTCGAGGCACAGGCGTGGCGGGAGTCGCCGGTCGGCCCGATCGCGACCGCGATCGAGCGGCCCGTTGGCGGTGGGCGATGGATGGGCATTCGGGTGCTGGCCTCGGGCGAGGAGCCCCAAGGCTCGGTGCTGCGCGTCGATTCGCTCGGACGCTCCGATCTGTCCGACCTCGCGCTGCCACCGGCGCTGATCCAGGAAGGCGCATCCGGTGATACCGTCATCGCCGATTCGACCGGGGTCGTCGCGGCGCCGGTGATGGAGGGATGGGTCACGCGGCTCGCCCACGCGTGGATCGCGCAGAACCTCCGCCTCCTGTCCGAGGATCTGCCCGAGCGCAACGCGCGCGTCGTCAGGGTGCGCGACGTGCGCGAGCGCGTGCGCTCCCTCGCGCCGTTCTTCGCCCTCGGCTCCGTTGTCTGGCCGGCGGTCGTCGGCGACTCGCTGTGGTGGGTCGTCGACCTCTACGCGGCTTCCAACGACTATCCCCTGAGCGCGCACCTGCCATATGGCGATAGCTACGTCAGCTACTTTCAGCACGCCGGTGTGGCGTTCGTGGAGGCGTACACCGGACGCGTGCTGCTCGCGCGCGACCAGACGCTCGATCCCATCGCCCAGACGTGGGTCAACGAGTTTCCGGGCCTGTTCACGCCGTGGGACCGCGTGCCGCCCGCGCTCGCGGCCCAAGCGCCGCCACGAACCGATCAGGCGCTTGTCGCCGCGGTCAGTTATCTCCGCCGCTCGACCGAGCGCGGCGACTCGACGGCGCCCATCAGAGCGGTGACGCCCCCGGCCACGGATTCGAGCACGGCTGGGGGTCAGAACGCGATCGTCTCGTGCTTCGCGCTGCCGGCGGCGCCGAGCGCGTGCACGTGGTCGCTGCCGCTCCTGGACTCGCGTGAGCGAGTTGCCGGTCTCATCCTGGCGATCGGTGGCTCTCGCGCCGCCGTGCTGCGATACCGGGCGCACGCCGAGGGGCCGCGCTGGACGACCGTCGGTGATCGGTTGGAGCGCCCGACGGATTCCGTCGCGTCAGCCGGTCGGATCATCGAGGGCCGTCTGCGGTCGGTGCCGTATCGCACGGGCGTGGCATTCATCCGGCCGGAATACTCCTGGCCGGCCGATCTCGCACCGGACTTGGACCGCGTCGCCGTCGTGACAAACGACACGGCCTCGAGCGGGCGGACGCTGGCCCAGGCTCTGGGGCTCGGACCAAGTGTCCAACGCCCGGCGCCGGCGCCTACGACCGCGGCCGAGTTCCGCGCGCGGGTGCTGGAGCTCTACGACGCGATGCAGGCGTCGCTCAAACGCGGCGACCTGACCGGGTTCGCCGCCCAATTCAACGAGCTCGGTCGCATCCTCGGCCGAGCCCCAAGGGACTAGTTTAACGAGACATGAACATACACGAATATCAGGCGAAAGAATTGCTTCGCGCGTCGGGGATCCCTGTTCCCCCAGGCGACGTCGCCACGACTCCCGATCAGGCGGAAGCGATCGCCAAACGCTTCGGCGGCACCGTGGTCGTGAAGGCACAGGTGCACGCGGGTGGCCGCGGTAAAGCGGGCGGTGTCAAGCTCGCCAAGACACCACACGAAGCCCGTGAAGTTGCGGCAAAGATCTTGGCGCTCACGATCAAGGGATTCCCGGTCCACAAAGTCCTCGTCACGCCGGCCGCCGAGATCGTCCACGAAGCCTACGTCGGCTTGATCCTCGATCGCGCCTGCAAGCGCGCGCTCTTCATGGTGAGCCCGGCGGGCGGTATCGACATCGAAGAAGTCGCCGAGAAAACCCCGGAGAAAATCCGCAAGCTCTCCGTCGACCCACGCTACGGTCTTCTGCCGTTCGAAGCGCTGGGCTTAGGCTACTTCTTGTATAACGACGCGTCGAAAGCCCGCGCGGCCGCGCGCATCATGGCGCAGTTGTACAATGCTTTCCAAGCGAGCGGCGCGACGCTGGCCGAGATCAACCCGCTGGTCACCCAACCCGATGGTTCGTTGATCGCCGTCGATGCGAAAATGGTGATCGACGACAACGGCCTCGAACGCAGCCCATCGATCGCGGCGCTGCGCGACGAAAGCTCCGAAGACCCGAGCGAGACGGCCGCGCGCAAAGCGAACCTGACCTTTATCAAACTCGATGGCAACGTGGGCTGCGTCGTCAACGGCGCAGGTCTCGCGATGGCCACCATGGATCTCGTGCAATACTACGGCGGCCAGCCCGCGAACTTCCTGGACATCGGCGGCTCGTCGAACCCGGAGAAGGTCGTCAACGCGCTCAAGATCATCACCGCGGACCCAAAGGTGCGCGTCATCCTGTTCAACATTTTCGGCGGGATCACGCGAACCGATGACGTGGCCAATGGCATCGTCCAGGCCCTCGACCAGTCACCGCCAACGGTGCCACTCGTGATTCGTCTCACGGGCACGAACGAGGAGCAGGCGGTAAAGATTCTCGCGGCCCGTGGACTCTCGGCGATGACCGACATGGATGCCGCCGTCCAACAAGCCGTCAAACTGGGGGCTGCCGCGTGAGCATCTATATCGATTCCGGCACGCGCCTGGTCGTTCAGGGCATCACCGGCCGCGATGGCTCGTTCCACACGCGCCAGGCGATCGAGTACGGCACGAAGGTCGTGGCGGGCGTCACGCCAGGGAAGGGCGGCACGACATTCGAGGGCGTGCCGATCTTCAACACGGTGGCTGACGCCGTGTTGGCGACCCACGCGAACACGTCGGTGATCTACGTGCCGCCGCTCTTCGCGGCCGACGCGATCATGGAGGCCGCGGCCGCGGCGATCCCGCTCATTGTCTGCATCACCGAGGGCGTGCCCGTCCTCGACATGACGCGCGTCTATCCGTACGTCAAAGAACACAAAGCGCGCCTCATCGGTCCAAACTGCCCGGGTCTCATCTCCCCAGGCGCGAGCAAAGTCGGAATCATACCTGGCCGCATCTGTACACCGGGCCCGATCGGTTTGGTGAGTCGCTCCGGCACCCTCACCTACGAAGTCGTCAACCAGCTCACGAAAGCGGGCCTCGGTCAAACGACGTGCGTTGGCATCGGTGGTGACCCGATCAACGGCACGAACTTCGTCGACTGCCTCGCGGCGTTCCAAGCCGATCCGGCGACCGAAGCGGTCGTGATGATCGGCGAGATCGGCGGCAGCGATGAGCAAGATGCCGCTGACTATGTCAGGTCCAAGATGACGAAGCCGGTCGTCGGGTTCATCGCCGGCCGCACGGCACCGCCAGGCCGCCGGATGGGTCATGCAGGCGCAATCGCCGGCGGCGCCGGCCAGACGGCCGCCGACAAGGTCGCGGCCCTGCGCGCGGCCGGCATACCCGTCGCTGATCGCCCGGTGGACGTCGTTGGTCTCGTGCGCGAGCGCTTGGCCGCTGTCGTCAGCAAGTGACACTGGCTGACTTGCTCCGCGCGGATCGCGTCGTGGTCCGGCTCCAAGCGACCACGGTCGAGGATGCCGCGCGCGAGCTGGTCGCCCAGCTGGAAAAATCAGGCGCCGTCACCGACGCCGAAAAGCTCCGTCAGCGCATCGACGAAGAGCTCCCGGAAGACATCGTCGCCATGGGCGATCGAGCGTTTCTGTTGCACTATCGCACCGATGCCACGTCCCAACTCATCGTCGCGCTCGGCACCGCCGAAAACGCAATCTGCCGCGAGCTCTCCGACGGCGATCGCCAATGCGCGCGTGTATTGCTGTTAGTGGTCGCACCTCCCCGTCTCGCGGCTCGTTACCTGCAAGTCGTCGGTGCGTTCGCGCGATTCTTATCGAGCGCCGAACGGGTCGACGCGGTTCTCGCGCAAGAAACCCCCCAGGCGTTGGTCCAACTCGAGGAACTGCGCGAGTACGAGCTGCCGGCCCAACTCACGGTGCGCGAGATGATGACCGAGCGTCCGCACACCACGCGCCCTGACACGCCGGTCAAGGAGGCGGCCCGCGAGATGGTCCGCTGGCGCGTCAGCGCACTCCCGGTCGTCGAGGTCGACGGCCGCCTCGTCGGCATGCTGTCCTCGCGCGACCTGGTGCGCGACCTCCTCGGCAGCTATCTCCAGGGCGGCCAGGCCGGCGCCGACCGCCCCACGCCCAAACCCCCACGTCGCACGGTACGCGACGTGATGACGCGCCAGGTGCTCTGCGTCTCGCCCGACGAGCCGCTCGCCGAGGTGGCGTCGCTCATGACGAACAAGGATGTCGAGCGCGTCCCGGTCGTCCGGGACGGCCTGCTCGTCGGATTTCTCACCCGCGGTGACATCGTTCGCAAACTGATAGGATCGTAATGACCCGAACTCTCGCCATCATCAAGCCGGACGCCTTCGCCACCGGCAAGGCCGGCCTCATTCTCGCGCACCTGGAAAACGCAGGCTTCCGCGTCCTCGCCACCCGCGTCCTCCACCTGACCCCGGCCCAAGCCGGCACTTTCTACGAGGTCCACCGCGAGCGCCCATTCTACTCGTCGCTGGTCGCCTTCATGACCTCAGGCCCGTGCATGCCGATCGCCCTCTCCCGCGACGACGCCGTCTCCACTCTCCGCGTCGTCATCGGCGCCACCGACCCGGCCCAAGCCGCTCCCGGCACCATCCGGAAGCTCTACGCCGAGTCAAAGGAGCGAAACGCAATCCACGCGTCGGACTCCGACGACAACGCGTCCCGCGAAATCGGCTTCTTCTTCGCCCAATCAGACGTGTTGACCGGCGCCTAGGCCGGTGCTGTCGACGAGCGAGCGCACCCATGAGCCTCGACGAGGCCTTCCAACTGTTCGTGGCGGCGCTGCGGTGTCTACATGGTGGTTCTCGCGATTGCCATCGCCACGATGCGGTATTGGTGGCCGAGGTAATCCAGACGCTACCGTAAGCCCCCGTAGGGGCGTATCTTACCGTGCTATGTTGGTGTTCGACCTCCGCTCGCTCTCGTCGGCCGCCGCGACTGTTGATGGTGTGTTAGAGTCCGGCGACCCGGTGTGGCAGGAGCACGATACGGTACCGGTCGCAGGTGTCCGGGTGACTGGGCGGCTCTCGCAGGCCGGCTCAGCCCGGTATTATTTCAGCGGCCGGATTGCCGGGGCGGTTCATGGTGAATGCCGGAAGTGTTTGACCGACGTTGACGTGGATGTCGCGGAGCCAGCGCATTTCGTGTTCGTAGAGGACGGCTCCGACGATCTCGAAGATCCTGATGTGTTCGTGTTCGACCCGCGGGAGAACGGCCTCGATCTGAGGCCGGCCATCCGCGAACAGTGGCTCCTGGCCGCGCCGGCGTATGTCCAGTGTCGTGAGGACTGCCGCGGCTTGTGTCCCACATGCGGGGCTGACTTGAACGCCGGCGCGTGCTCCTGCGAGCCGGCAACCGATAGCAGGTGGGCGGCGCTCAAAGCTGCCCGCGACCACTCCGACCATCACTAGCAATGGCCGTTCCGAAGAGACGTACCTCGAAGCGAAAGAAGCGCGCACGCAACACGCACAAGACGGCGCCGGCGATCGTGCTGCAGGCATGTCCGCGCTGCAACAGCATGAAGCGCCCACACCATGTGTGCGAGGAGTGCGGGTACTATGCGGGTGAGCAGCGAGTCGTAGCCAAAGAGGCTTAAGCCTTGGCGCGCATCGCGTTGGACGCGATGGGGGGTGACCACGCCCCCCGCGCCGCGATTGCCGGCGCGCTGCTCGCCCTCGCGGAGCTGCCCGCCGCTCACACGATCCAACTCGTTGGACAGCCAGCCGTCATCGAAGCCGAGCTCGATGCCCTGAAGGCTGACCGTTCGCGTTTGGAGATTGTTCCGGCCGCGGACGTGATCGCGATGACGGACAAGCCGAGTGTCGCCCTGCGCAGCAAGGCGAGCTCCATGGTCGTTGGTCTCGAGCTCCAGCCCCGCGGCCTCTCGGATGCGTTCGTCTCGGCCGGCAACACCGGCGCGCAGATGGCGGCATCCATGCGCATTCTCAAGCTGATGCCCGGCCTCGAGCGGCCCGCGATCGGCACCGTGTTTCCAACGGCTCTCAAGCCCGTTCTCGTCCTCGACAGCGGCGCCAATGTCGACTGCTCGGCCGAGGAGCTCGTGCAATTCGCCCGCCTCGGCTCGGTCTACGCCGAAGATCTCTTGAACCGGCCAAATCCCGTGATCGGCTTGTTGTCGGTTGGCGAAGAAGACGAGAAAGGGAATGCCGTCGTGAAAGAGGCCAACGCGATGCTCAGGACCTCTGGCCTCAACTTTCAGGGAAATGTCGAGGGCCGAGACATCCCGTTGGGCCAGAGCGAACGAGGCCCGATCGACGTCGTGGTCTGCGATGGCTTTGTGGGCAACGTCCTCCTCAAGTTCTACGAGTCGATCGCCCCGGTCGTGACACGCTGGATCGGCGAAGGACTCAAGATGGACCCCAAGCAGTTGCAGCGGGGCCTGGCGCAACTCGACTACTCGGAGCACGGCGGCGCGCCGCTCCTGGGCGTTCAGGGCGTGAGCATCATCTCGCACGGCAAGTCGAACGACCGCGCGATCAAGAACGCGATTCGCGTCGCGTTGCGGGCCGTCGAGAGCCACATGACCGAGCACGCGAGCCGCCGCCTGTCCCAGTCGGTCTCCGCGTGAAGCGCCCGATCGCCTACCTGGCCGGCACCGGCCGCGGCCTCCCGTCGCACGTGATGACGAACCACGACTTCGCCTCGATCGGCATCGAGACGTCGCACGACTGGATCGTCGAGCGCTCCGGGATCCACCAGCGCTACATCGCGAAGAACGGCGAGTCGACGTGCTCCATGGGCGTCGATGCCGCGCGGAAGGCGATGCAACGCGCCGGCGTCACCCCCGGCGAGCTCGACTCCATTATCCTGAGCACCGCCGCCCCAGACCGCCCGCTGCCCTCGACCGCCGTCTCGATCCAGGCGGCACTCGGCGCTTCTCGCGCCGCGGCCTTCGACATCGCGGCCGCCTGCTCCGGTTGGCTCTACGGCCTCACGCTCGCCGAGGGCATGATCGCCACCGGCTCGGCCGAGACGATCCTCGTCATCGGGTCCGAGAAGATGAGCGCCATCCTGGACTGGACGGACCGCACGACCTGCGTGCTCTTCGGCGATGGCGCCGGTGCCGCGGTCGTCAAGCGCTCGAAGGCGCACAAGGGGATCCTCTCCTCGTTCACGCGCAGCGATGGCGCGCTCGCCGAGCTGCTGTATCGGCCGGCGCCAGACAACGGCTGCTCGTTCGTGAAGATGCAGGGCCGCGAGATCTTCAAGTACGCCGTGCGCTCGATGGCCGAGGCCGTGGACCGCGCGCTCGACGGCGCGCGCCTGACCGGGAACGACATCGATCTCCTCATCCCGCATCAGGCCAACGTGCGGATCATCGAGGCGACCGCGAAGCACGCCAACATGCCGTTGGACAAGGTCTTCATCAACGTCGACCGCTACGGGAACACGTCGTCGGCATCCGTGCCGATCGCGCTGGACGAGGCGATCGAGTGCGGCCGGGTGAAAGAGGGCACGACGGCTTTGCTCGTGGCCTTCGGCGCCGGACTCACGTGGGCATCGATGGTGGTACGGTTTTGAGCGCGGCCCAGAAAGTCGTCGCGCTGTTCCCAGGGCAGGGGTCCCAGAAGCCCGGCATGGCCCGCGATCTCGCCGCGGCCTTTCCCGCGGCGCAAGCGGCCCTGACGACGGTCGATGCAGCGCTCGGCTTCAAGCTCACCCAACTCATGTTCGATGGCCCGGCCGACGAGCTCACGATGACCGACAACGCGCAGCCAGCCTTGCTGGCTCACAGCGCCGCGGTATGGGCCGTTCTCGCGCCGCACGCTGTCGCGGCTGCCGGTCACTCGCTGGGCGAGTTCACGGCCTACCACGCGGCCGGCGCATTGTCGCTCGGACACGCCGCTCGTCTCGTCCGCCGTCGTGGCGAGCTCATGCGGCAGGCGTCATCGGGCACGATGGCGGCGATCCTCGGCACCACGTCTTCGCCGATCGAGGATATCTGCGCCGAGGCCGGCGGCACGGTCGTCGCGGCGAATTACAACGCGCCTGACCAGATCGTGATCTCGGGCGAAGTCGACGCCGTCGAGCGCGCGATGGCCATCGCGAAAGAGCGCGGCGCCAAGCGCGCGATTCGTCTGCCCGTGAGCGGCGCATTCCACTCGCCATTGATGGCTTCGTCTGCTCCCGGTCTCAAGGCCGCGCTCGACGAAGCCGGGTTCGCGGAAGCCCAGCTGCCAATCTACTCTAACGTCGACGCGCAACCCTCGACATCGCCTGACGTTGCGCGCCTCAAACTATTACACCAGCTCACGTCGCCGGTTCGCTGGGTGGACACGATTCGCAACCTCGCGGGGCAATATCCCGATGCGCTCTTCTTGGAGGTCGGCACCGGCAGTGTGCTCACGGGTCTCGTGAAGCGCATCGCGCCGCAGGTCAAAACTGCCTCGTGCGGCACACCCGCTGAGATCGAAGCGGTGCTCGCGGTGCTGGTATGAAAATCGATCTCACGGGCAAGGCCGCGGTCGTGACCGGTGCGACGCGCGGGATCGGTCGCGCGATAGCCGCTTCGCTCGCGGCCGCCGGAGCGCGTGTGGCGGTTGTTGGCCGCAGCGCCGAGACCGCGCAGTCGGCGGCCGCGGAGCTCGGGCACGGCGCCCAGGGGTTCGCGGCCGATGTCGCCAACACCGAGTCGGCGGTCGCGATGATCGCCGCGGTCGAGAGCGCGTTCGGCGCGGTTGATATCCTCGTGAACAACGCCGGTATCACACGCGACAACATCCTGCCGCGCCTCAAGGACGCCGACTGGGATGAGGTGATCAACGCGAACCTGCGCGGCGCATTCGTCACGACCCGGGCCGCGGTCCGCGGGATGATGAAGCGCCGCTGGGGCCGCGTGATCAATATCTCGAGCGTCGTCGGCCTGGTCGGCAACAAAGGGCAGTCGAATTACGCTGCCAGTAAGGCCGGCCTCATTGGCCTCACGAAATCCGTGGCCAAAGAATTCGCCGCGCGGAACGTGCTGGCGAACGTCATCGCACCCGGTTTTATCGAGACGGACATGATTCAGGCGATGACCCCGGATGCGCGCGAGACGCTCATGCGCCAAATTCCATTGGAGCGCTTGGGCACGCCGGATGACATCGCATCACTGGTCACCTTCCTCGCGTCCGACCACGCGTCCTATATCACCGGACAGGTGTTTGTCGTGGACGGGGGCATGGTGATGTAGGGTAGCGAAAACGTTAGATTTGCAGCTTGTCCAACAACCTTCTGACCCACCGAGGGGCGCATGTCCGGTAATGAAGAGAAAGTCAAGGAGATTATCGAGAAGGAGCTCGGCGTCGAGCGCGAGAAGCTGACCGACGACGCGAACTTCATCGAGGACCTTGGTGCTGACAGTCTCGACATCGTCGAGCTGGTCATGGAGTTCGAGAAGGAGTTCAATATCGACATCCCGGATGAGGACGCCGAGAAGTTGAAGACGGTCGGCGATGCCATGAAGTATTTGAATCAAAAGATCGCCGCATGACGCGTCGCCGGGTCGCCGTCACCGGACTGGGCATGATCTCGCCCGTCGGTAATGACGTGGCGGCGACTTGGGCTTCGCTGCTCAAGGGCGTGAGCGGAGCCGCGCCCATCACCAAGTTCGATGCATCGGCGTTCCCGGTACGGTTCGCGGCCGAGGTCAAGGGCTTCGATCCGCTGCTCTACATGGACCGCAAGGAAGCCAAGCGGTCCGATATGTACACCCAGTACGCGCTCGCCGCCTCGGTGCAGGCGATGCGCGACTCTGGCCTCGCCGTGAACGGCTCTGCTGCCGGCATCCCCCCTGAGCGCATCGGGGTGATCGTCGGCAGCGGCATCGGCGGACTCAAGAGCTTCGAAGAGCAGCACGATGTGTATCACGAGAACGGCCCCTCGCGGATCTCCCCGTTCTTTATCCCGATGTTCATTGCTGACATCGCGGCGGGCATTGTGTCGATGCGCTTCAATGCCAAGGGGCCCAACTACGCCACGGTGTCGGCGTGCGCGACGGGTGCCCACGCGATCGGCGCGGCGTTCCGCGCGATCCAGTATGGCGACGCCGATGTGATGATCACGGGCGGCGCCGAGGCCACGGTGACACCGATGGCTATCGGTGGGTTCGCGAACATGAAGGCGCTCTCCGAGCGCAACGACACACCCGCGACCGCGTCACGCCCATTCGACGCAACGCGTGATGGCTTCGTGATGGGCGAGGGCGCCGGCATCGTCATCCTCGAGGAATGGGAGCACGCCCGCGCCCGCGGCGCCCGCATTCACGCCGAGGTCGTCGGGTTCGGCGCCACGGGGGACGCTTATCACCTCACGGCGCCCGCGCCGGGCGGGGAAGGCGCCCAGCGTGCCATGCGCGCCGCGATGGCGGACGCCGGTCTCAGTGCCGACGACGTCGGCTACATCAACGCGCACGGCACGTCGACGCCAACCGGCGACATCAGCGAGACGACGGCGATCAAGGGTGTATTCGGCGATCGCGCGAAGGACATCAACGTCAGCTCCACCAAATCCGCCACCGGGCACATGCTCGGCGCGGCCGGCGGAGCGGAGTTCATCTTCACCGCGCTCGCGTTGCGCGAGTGCACCGTCCCGCCGACGATCAATTACGAGACGCCCGATCCGTCGTGCGATCTCAATTACACGCCGAACGCGCCCGTGCGCCGGGACTTCCAAGCGGCGCTCACGAACAGCTTCGGGTTCGGCGGACACAACGTCACACTGGCACTCCGCCGTGTATGAGGTTCGCTGATCCTGCACTCTTCGCGATCGCCGAGAAAGTCGTCTCCGGCGTCCGGCTCACCGACGCGGATGGCGTTGCGCTGTTTCGCTCCCCCGATATCCTCGGCCTCGGCTACCTCGCCGACACGGTAAACCGCGCGAAGCACGGTGACCGTGTGATGTTCGCCTCGAACCAGCACATCAACCCGACGAATATCTGCATCCTGCGGAAGACGTGCGTGTTCTGCTCGTTCGCCCGCCTCCCGAAAGAGTCGGGCGCCTATCACTACACGCTCGACCAGGTCTACGCCGAGGCCCACGACGACACGCGCGAGTTTCATATCGTCGGCGGTCTCGATATGCATGCGAGCCTCGAGTACTACGCCGAGATGTTTCGTGGGCTCAAGGCTCGCCACCCTCATGTGCACATCAAGGCGCTGACCGCCGTCGAGATCGCGCACATCGCGCGCATCGAGAAGATGTCGGTCGAGGCCGTGCTGGTCGCGCTTCGCGAGGCCGGGCTCGATACGCTACCGGGCGGGGGCGCCGAGGTATTTTCTCGGGCGGTCCGCGCGACGATCGCCGACCGGAAGCTCGGCGCCGACGAGTGGCTCGACGTCCACCGGATCGCGCACCGGCTGGGCATCAGGACGAATTGCACGATGCTCTATGGCCACGTCGAGACGCTCGAGGATCGCATCGAGCATCTCAGCGCCCTCAGGAGCCTGCAGGACGAGACCGGCGGCTTCCTCGCCTATATCCCGCTCGCCTACCACCCGGACAACAACGAGCTCGGTGTCACCCTCGGGCGAACTGGAACCGCGACGACAGGATTTGATGATCTGAAGAACCTGGCCGTCGCCCGCCTGTACCTGGACAACTTCGACCATATCAAGACGCACTGGATCATGGTCACGCCCTTTCTCTCGCAGACTGCGCTCTCGTTCGGCGTGAACGATCTCGAAGGCACGGTCGTCCGCGAGAAGATCTACCACGAGGCCGGGGCCCACACGGCCCAGGGCATGACCCGCGCCGAGGTCATGAACTTGATTCGCGGGGCTGGGAAGACTCCGGTCGAGCGCGATGCGCTGTATCACCCCATCGAACCCCTCGGGGTCGCCGCATGAGCCTCCGGATCGGTAGGATTCCCTACGTGAACTGCTACCCCGTGTATGGAGCAGTGGATCGGGGTGTAGTGTCACTGGACGGCGAGTTGGTCTCGGGTGTCCCTACGGCGTTGAACGCTTTGATGGCCGCCGGCTCGCTCGACATCAGCGTCGTCTCGGCCGTCGAATACGCTCGCGACAGCGCCCGGTATCTGCTCCTACCCGACCTGGCGATCTCCTGCGACGGCCCGGTCCGCAGCGTGATGCTGTTCTCGAAACGCCCCGTCCAAGAGCTCGACGGCCGCCGCGTGCTGGTGAGCCGCAGCTCGATGACCGCGGTCGCGCTCTTGGAGCTCTTGTTCGACCACGTCTGGCGCGCCGAGCCCGATTTCATTCCCGGCGACGCCGAGATCGGCGACATCGCGCGGTTCGACGAGGAGCCGCACGATGCGCGGCTCGTCATCGGCGACGCGGCGCTCCTGTTGGATGGCTCGGCCACGCCCTATGCGTACCGGTACGACCTCGGGAGCGAGTGGAAGACGTGGACTGGTCTCCCGTTCGTGTTCGCCGTCTGGGTTGCCCAGCGCACGACGCCCGTGGCGGAAGCCCTCCGCGTGCACGCGGGGCTGATTGCGTCACGCGACTGGGGGCTCGCCCATCTCGACGTCTTGGCTGAACAGGCGGCGCAGACGACCGGGATGTCACTCGAGGTCTGCCACGAGTACTTGTCGGGCCTCGACTATCGCTTGTCGTACCCGCACTTGGCGGGGCTCACGGACTTCTTCCGGCGACTCGTCCTGGCCGGTCACGTACCGGACGGCCGCCTCGCGTTCCTGCCCGCCGCATGATGCGCGATCTGCTCGATTTCTACGAGCGCGCGCCGTTGATCGAGCTCGGCGCCGAGGCCGATCGGGTGCGGCGCGAGAAGCATCCGGACGATGTCGTCACGTTCATCATCGACCGGAACATCAACTATACGAACGTCTGCGTCGCCGACTGCGGGTTCTGCGCCTTCTACCGTCGCCCCAAACATCACCAGGGCTACACGCTCTCGTTCGAGGAAATCGGGAAGAAGATCGACGAAACGAAAGCCTTGGGCGGCGTCCAGATTCTGATACAAGGCGGGCATAATCCGTACATCCCGTTCCAGTGGTATCTCGACCTGCTCAAGTACATTAAGACCTATCATCCGATCCACATCCACGGGTTCAGCCCGAGCGAAATAGACTTTTTCTCGACGCTGTTTCGCCTGGATGCGCGCGATGTGATTCGTGAGCTACAGTCCGCGGGTCTGGATTCCATTCCCGGCGGTGGCGGCGAGATCCTGGTTCAGCGCGTGCGCGACATCGTGGCCCGCAAGAAGGCCGGCGCCGATCGCTGGCTCGAGATCATGGAGCTGGCCCACCAGGCCGGCATGAAGACCACGGTCACGATGATGTACGGCATTGGTGAGACGAACGCGGAGCGTTTGGAGCACCTCATGCGGGTGCGCGAGGTCCAGGCTCGTACCGGCGGCTTCACGGCCTTTATCACCTGGCCGCTCCAGCCCGAGAACACGCCGACGATGTCGCAGCAGCCGAAGACCGACGCCGTGACGTATCTCCGCACGGTCGCGCTGGCCCGGCTCGCGCTCGACAACGTGCCGAACCTTCAGGCCAGTTGGGTGACCATGGGTCTCAAGATCGGCCAGCTGTCGCTGCGCTTCGGGTGCAACGACTTCGGCTCTCTCATGATCGAGGAGAACGTCGTCTCGGCCGCCAACACCACGTACCGCACCACCGTCGAAGAGCTCGACCGCCTGATCCGCGATGCGGGCTTCACTCCGGCGCGGCGGCGGCAGGACTACTCACTGATCGCAGCGTGAGCCAGCCGCGGGTCGGGATCGGCTACGACTCGCACCGCTTCGCCGAGGGCGGCCCGATGGTGCTCGGCGGCATCCAGATCCCGGGCGATGTGCACCTGGCCGGCCACTCGGACGGCGATGCGATCGCACACGCGATCACCGACGCGATCCTGGGCGCGGCCGCCCTCGGTGACATCGGCGCCATGTTCTCCGACCAAGACCCCGCGAACAAGGGCGCCGACTCAATGAAGATGCTGTTCGCGGCCGTCAAGCGCCTGCACAAGGCGGGGTTCGCCCCGCGCAACGTCGATGTCACGGTCATCGCCGAGCGCCCGAAGATCGGGCCCCATCGCGACGCGATGCGCGAGGCGCTGGCGCGGGTCCTCGAGATCGAGCCCGAGTTCGTCGGTCTCAAGGGCAAGACGAACGAAGGCATGGGGTGGATCGGCCGCGGCGAAGGCCTCGCCTGCATCGCCGTCGCGACGATCACCGAGTACCCGTGACCGTTGATCTTGGCCCCTACGCCGTCGACCGCTTCGTAGACTTTCTCACCCTGGAACAAGGCGCGGCGGCCCTGACGCACGAGGCGTACGAGCGCGACGTCACACGGTTCGCGACGTTCGCGCTGGTCAAGGGCGCTCACGACCCTGGTACGATCGCGCCCAAGCTCCTGCGCGATTACGTGTACCACATGAAGGATCTCGGGCTCGCCCCGGCCTCGATCCGCCGCAACATCTCGGCGATTCGCACGTATTATCGCTTTCTCCTCGCCGAGGGTCGCGCGACCACTGACCCGAGTGAGCGCCTGGAAACCCCCCGCGGTTGGCGCACGCTCCCGGGAGTGCTCACGGTCGACGAAGCCGAGCGGTTAATCCAGTCGGTGGAGCTCGACGAGCCACTCGCGTTCCGAGACCGGGCGCTCTTTGAGCTCGCCTACGGTGCCGGCCTGCGGGTGTCGGAATGGCTGTCGATTGCCATCAAGGACGTGCTCCTATCAGACGGCATTGTCCGCGTGTTCGGGAAGGGCGCCAAAGAACGCCTCGTTCCCATTGGCCGTTCAGCCATTGGTGCCGTCGGAGTATATCTGAGGGAGCTCCGCCCGAAGCTCGACCGTGGGGAGTCCCAAGGCAAGCTCTTCCTGAACGCCCGAGGACAGCCGCTGACCCGCATGGGCGCCTGGAAGATTCTCAAGAAATACGTGCAAAAAGCCGGGATCACCCGCCCAGTGTCGCCGCATACGCTCCGGCACTCGTTCGCCACCCACCTGCTGGAGGGTGGCGCGGACCTCCGCGCGGTACAGGAGATGCTAGGTCACGCCGATATTTCGACGACGCAGATTTATACTCACGTCGATCGGGAATACCTGCGCCGCGTCCACCGCCAATTTCATCCACGCCCGTGATTCTCGTCTTAGACAACTACGACTCGTTCACGTATAACCTGGTGCAGTACCTGGGTGAGCTCGGTGAGCGGCCCCTCGTGCACCGGAACGATGCCATCACGGTCGAGGATATCGGGACTCTTCGCCCCAGCGCGATCGTAATCTCCCCGGGCCCCAAGACGCCAATCGAAGCGGGCATCACGGTCGCATTGATCAAGCGCTGGGGCGCCGAGATCCCGATCCTGGGCGTGTGCCTAGGTCACCAAGCGATCGGCGAGGCCTACGGCGGCCGTGTCATCCGCGCGAAACGCGTGATGCATGGGAAGCGGTCACGCGTCGTGCACGACGGTGGTGGCATCTTCGCGGGGGTAGAGTCACCGCTCGACGTGATGCGCTATCACTCGCTCATCGTCGATCCGCGGTCGCTGCCGTCCGAGCTCGAGATCATCGCCCGCGCAACCGACGACCCGGACGAGATCCACGCCGTCCGCCATCGTACGCATCCGGTGTGGGGCGTGCAGTTCCACCCCGAGTCGATCCTGACGACCAGCGGCCGGCAAATTCTGGCGAATTTCTTGAGCCTGGCGAAACGCGCGGCGTGAGACGCTTACGCTTCGCGCTTCTCTCGGCGCTCATCGCGGGCAGTTCGGCGCACGCCCAGCAGGAGGAGGGACCGCACTGCCTGAGCGCGCGTCTCATCGACGCGCATAGCGCCGTCAGCGGCCCCGTCGTCCGCGCGGTTCTCGCGCAGCCACACGAGATGGTCTGCGGCACCGACACGACGACGATGACGCTCGCCCGTGGGGCGACGATCCCGAGGTCGATCGTGCTCATCGCCAAAGCCGTCGCCGTCGAAGACACGGTCAAAGGCGACGTGATGGTGATCGGCGGCGACCTCTACCTCCATCCCGGCTCGCACATCGACGGCCACGCGATCGCGATCTGCGGCGGCGTGTACGCGTCGGCGCAGGCGTCGGTTCGCTACGGCGTCGTGATCGAACCGTGCGAGAAGATCCAGCTCAAGAACGATGGGCCGACCGTGACGGTCGAATACTGGCCGCGCGGCCTCGCTCCGCTCGTCGGCGTGCGCTTTCCAGTGTTCTACGGCTTTCGCATCCCGAGCTACGATCGGAGCGACGGGCTCTCCGCGAGCTGGGGCCCGAACGTGAATTTCGATAGCCTGCACCTGCACCTGTCACCGCTCGTCACGTACCGATCGAACCTCGGCCACTTCGATCCATCGCTCGCCATCAACTGGCGGTTCCTGACGTTCCTGGGCGAGCGGACGACGCTCACGAACGATGCGTGGAGTCGACCCGGATACTACAACTCCACCGCGACGCTGGGCGCGGGGTCCGACGCGCGAAACTACTATCGATCCGATCACTTCTCGCTGCTCGCCAACAAGACATACGGCGACAAGCAGAACAACATCGCGCCGTACGTCTCGCTGAATGACGAGTTCGACCGGTCCGTTGGTCCCGACCTGCACTCGCGCCACTATGCGTGGAGCTTGATCAACCCGTTGGATACATCGGGCGTCCGGCGCGTCAACCCGCCCATCACACAGGGTCGGATTATCTCCGCGATCGGCGGCTTGAGAGGGTTGTGGACGTCACCCGAAGGGATTTCGGCGAACGGGAGCTTCGGGCTCGAGGTCCCATTCACGTCGCCGGTGTCGGGGACCTGGGTCCAGACCACACTCGACGCGGATGTGAAAGTTCCGGCGATCGCTGACCACACGTTCGAGTTCCTGACGCACGATGTCGTGACCGGCGGCCACGCCTCGCCCGCGCAGCGCTACGCCTACGTCGGTGGCGCACCGACGATCCCGACCTTGTTCATGCTCCAAGAGGGCGGCGACGATCTCGTGTGGCTCTCGGCCAGCTATTTGATCCCGATCCATCTCTTCTCGATCCCGCTCTTCGGCCCGCCGCAAATCGGCCCCTACTACACGACCGGCGCGGCCGGCGTCCGGCACTTGCCGCACTTCACGAACAACATCGGGCCCCAGGCGATCATCGGGATCTTCCAGTTCGTCCTGCTCGTCGATCCCGCCACGGGACACCATGATTTCGCGGTTGGCGCGGTGTTGCCAACCACCCCGCTATTCTGATAGCTTTCGTGGCGTGAATTTTGCAGCCGCGCGGCCGCTCCGCGCATGAGAACTCTTGCGGTGATCCCAGCCCGCCTCGCGGCGGTTCGCCTCCCGCGAAAGCCGCTCCGCCTTCTTGCCGGCACCCCGCTCGTCGTCCGAGTCTGGTCGCGTGTGGCCGAGATGGATGTCGCTGATCGGGTGGTCGTCGCGACCGAGAGCGAGGAGGTGGCCGACGTGGTCCGCGCCGCGGGCGCCGAGTGCGCGCTCACGAGTCCGTCGCACGTCTCGGGGACCGACCGCGTCGCCGAGGTCGCGGCGCGAGCGGAGTACGCCGGCTACGATCTGATTCTGAACGTGCAGGGTGACGAGCCGTTCATCGGCGTCGAAGCCGTACGCGGAGCGATCGCGCAGGTCGCCGGTGGCGTGTTCCAACTTGGGACAGCCGCGGTGCCCGCTTCTCCCGCGATATTGCAGGACCCGTCGATCGTGAAAGTGATCGTCGACGATTCCGGGCGGGCGTTGTATTTCTCGCGCGCCCCGATTCCGTGGTTGCGCGATGCCTCCGACGAGTCCGTGCGCAATGGGCTGGTCCGGCAGCACCTGGGTCTCTACACCTATACGCGACCAGCGCTGGCCGCGTGGGTCGCGCGACCGCCGCATCCGTTGGAAGTCGTCGAGCGCCTGGAACAGCTCCGCGCGTTAGCCGCGGGCGAGACCATCGGGGTCGCCGTGGTAGCCGAGACCCCTCCAGGCGGCGGGATCGACACCGAGGACGATCTCAAGCGAGCAGAAGGGATTCTTACTTTGCACAATGGAGGACGGCGATAAAATGGCCAGCGAGCCGACACTCGAGCAAACACGGTTCATTTTCGTCACGGGAGGCGTCGTCTCCTCCCTCGGGAAGGGAATCGCCGCGGCCTCGCTTGGCCGACTGCTCGTCGAGCGCGGGTTGCGTGTGACGATGATGAAGTTCGACCCGTACTTGAACGTCGACCCCGGCACGATGTCGCCATTCCAGCACGGCGAGGTCTTCGTCACCGATGACGGCGCCGAGACCGATCTCGATCTCGGGCATTACGAGCGTTTTATCGATCGCTCACTCTCCCAGACGAACAACGTCACCACCGGGCGCATCTACCTGAACGTGATCACGAAGGAACGCCGTGGCGAGTACCTGGGCTCCACGGTCCAAGTGATCCCGCACATCACGGACGAGATCAAAGCCGCGATGAAGCGCATCGCGCCCGAGAACGACGTCGTGATCGTCGAGATCGGCGGCACCGTCGGCGATATCGAGTCTCAGCCATTTCTGGAAGCCATCCGTCAATTCCGCCAGGAAATTGGCCGCGAAAACACACTGTTCATTCACCTCACGCTGGTCCCGTACATCGCCGCGGCGGGTGAAGTCAAAACGAAGCCCACGCAGCACTCGGTCCGTGAGCTGATGGAGATCGGAATCCAGCCGGATATCCTGATCTGCCGCAGCGAGCGCCCGCTCACGGAAGACACGAAGCGGAAGATTGCGCTCTTCTGCAACGTCGAATTCGGCGCGGTCATCGAGAGCCGCGACGTCCCGACGATCTACCAGATCCCGCTCCTATTCCATGAGCAAGGCATGGATGAGCGCATTGCCCGTCGCTTGTCCTTGAACCGCCCCGCGCCAGACCTCGCGAACTGGCGAGCGATGGTCCAGCGCATCGTGAGCCCAAGCTCGCGTGTAAAAATCGCCGTCGTCGGCAAATACACTGAGCTGGCCGACAGCTACAAGAGCGTATCCGAAGCGTTGATTCATGGCGGCATCGCGAACGACGTCGGAGTCGACGTCAGCTGGGTCGGCAGCGATACGTTCACGAGTCAGACCGTTGCACGTGAGATTTTGAGCGAATATGACGGCCTCCTCGTACCCGGGGGATTCGGGGTGCGCGGGATAGAGGGCATGATCGAAGCGATCCGCGCCGCGCGTGAGATCGGCCTCCCGTTCTTCGGGATCTGCCTCGGCATGCAAGTCGCGATCGTCGAGTTCGCGCGCAACGTCGTCGGCCTCTCCGACTCGAACTCGATCGAGTTCGCCCCGGAGTGCTCGAACGCCGTGATCTCGCTCATGGAAGAGCAGCAGCACGTGACCGACATGGGCGGTACGATGCGACTCGGCGCCTACGTCTGCCGTCTGGCCAAGGGCTCGAAGGCGGCCGAGATCTATGGCGTGAGCGAAGTGCGCGAGCGGCATCGGCATCGCTACGAGGTGTCGAACACCTATCGCGACGCGCTGGTCGAGGCCGGGCTCCGGCTCTCCGGCCTCTCACCCGATGGCTCCCTCGTCGAGATGATCGAGCTGCCGAGCCACCCGTGGTACTTGGGCTGCCAGTTCCATCCCGAGCTCAGATCGCGTCCAACGCGCCCGCATCCGTTGTTCGCCGGGTTCATCTCCGCGGCGGTGGCGCGCGCGAACGCCCGTCGTCCGGCGAGCGTTCGCCTCGACGTCGCCGCGGACTAAGGGCCCTGTGCCGAGCGCGTTTCCGCCAAAAGCCTTCTTTCTCATCGCCGGGCCCTGTGTCCTGGAGGATGACGCGCTCAACCTGCAGGTGGCCGAGCACCTCGCGCGGCTGGCGCCGCGCGTGCCGGGTGGGGTGATCTACAAGGCCAGCTTCGACAAGGCGAACCGTTCCAACGTCAGCGCCGCCCGCGGGCCGGGCCTGCACCTCGGTCTGGCCGCGCTGGAGCGCGTTCGCAAGGCGTCGGGTCTCCGTGTCCTGACCGACGTGCACGAGCCGGAGCAATGCGAGGAAGTCTCGGACGTGGTCGACGTCCTCCAGATCCCCGCGTTCCTGTGCCGGCAAACCGATCTCCTCATCGCGGCGGGCGCCACTGGCCTCCCCGTGAATATCAAGAAGGGCCAGTGGATGCATCCCGACGGCATGCGGGGCGCCGTAGAGAAAGTGCGCTGCTCAGGGCCCTCGGAAGTCGCGGTGACCGAGCGCGGAACGTTCTTCGGCTACGGTGACCTCGTCGTCGACATGCGCAACTTTCGCCGCCTGCGCGCCGCCTGCGACGCGCCGGTGATCTTCGACGCGACGCACAGCGTGCAGCAGCCAGGGAAGGGCGCCGAGGGGTCGAGCGGTGGAGTCCGTGAGTGCATCCCGGATCTCGTGCTGGCGGCCGTCGCGGCGGGCGCCGACGGGCTCTTTCTCGAGACGCACCCGGATCCCGACAAGGCGCCGAGCGACGGCCCGAATATGCTCCCCTTGTCGGAGCTGGACGCACTGATCGATCGCGCGATCGACCTCTGGACGCGATGCCGCCAGTAATCGACCCGGCGCTCGCGCGGCGCATTAAGGTTGTCGGCTTGGACGTCGACGGCGTCCTCACCGACGGTGGGATCTACCTGGGCGATGTCGGCGGCACGGCGCACGAGTTCAAGCGCTACGACATCCAGGATGGCTTCGGCATCTACTGCATGCGCGAGGCGGGTCTCCGCGTGATGATCGTGACGGGCCGGGTCTCCGAGAGCGTACGCCTCCGTGCGGCCGAGCTTCGCGTCGACGGCGTCGCCCAGGACGACCAAGCCCGGAAGCTCCCGGCGCTCCAGCGTCTCCTGGCGCGTGAGGGCTATACGCTGGCCGAGACGGCGTTCGTTGGCGACGACTTTCCGGACCTCGGCATTTTGCGCGTGGTCGCTCTGCCGGTTGCCGTCGGCAATGCGGTGCCCGAGATCCGCGACGTGGCCAAGCTGCAGCTCACCCGGGCGGGCGGCTTCGGCGCCATCCGCGAGTTCTCCGAGCTATTGCTCACCGCTCGCGGCGAGTGGACCCAGGTCGTCGAGCGCTACGTCGCCGACAAGTCGAACGCCGACGTGAGTGAGGTAGTACTGGGATGAGCTCCCCGGACCCAGTGCTGTCCCCTGTCGACCAACGCATAGTTGCCCGCGGGGTTCGCGTGGTAAGCGCAGAGCGCGCAGCGCTCGCGCGAGCAGAGTCGAAGCTCGGTGCCGAGTTCGCCCGAGCGGTGGCGCTGGTTCTCGCGTCCAATGGCCGAGTGCTGGTGACGGGCGTTGGCAAGTCTGGCCACGTCGGAGCCAAGATCGCCTCGACGCTGACGTCGACGGGCACAGCGGCGACATTCCTGCACGCGGTCGATGGTCTCCATGGCGACCTCGGTCTCGTCAGCGAAGACGACGTGGCGATCCTGATCTCCAAGAGCGGCGAATCCGCCGAGCTGGTGGCGCTGCTCGATCACCTCAAGCGGTTCGGCGTCAAGGTTATCGCGATCACTGGCGTGCCAGATTCGACCATCGCACGCCATTCGGACGTCGTGCTCGATGCCGCGGTCGATGAAGAAGCCTGCCCCCACGACCTAGCGCCGACGGCAAGTACTACAGTTGCGCTCGCTCTTGGCGACGCCCTCGCGGTCGCGCTTCTCGAAGAACGCGGGTTCAGCGCCGCGGATTTCGCGCGGTTGCATCCGGGCGGAGCGCTTGGTCGGCGGCTGCTCACGAAAGTGAGCGATGTGATGGAACGTGACGCGCTCCCGTTACTGAACCCAAGCGCGTCGATACGCGAGGCCATGGTACTTCTCGCCGAGCGTCGGGGTATCGTAGTCGTGACTGACGAGACCTGCCACGTCTTGGGCGTCGTAACGACCGGCGACTTCACGCGCCTCATGGAGCGCTCCACGGATCCACTCGGGACGCCCGTGCGGTCGGTGATGACAACGTCCCCGCGCCTCGCCCACGCGACGGAGCTCGGGAGCACGGTCGTGCACCGCATGCAGCAACACAGCATCGTCGCGATGCCGGTGCTCGACGACGCCGAGCGGGTCGTCGGTGTCGTGCACCTGCACGATCTGATGCGCGCGGGGTGTGGGTGAAGCCGGCGCTTCGATGGGTGCTGGTGCTCGGCCTAATGGGATGCGGCCGCGGCCAAAAGTCCCCGAGCGCGCCGCATAATCCGCTGGCCGACTCGGCCGACCAGGTGGTCTTCGGCGCCCGGTCGAAGATGACCGACGGCGGCGTGAGCAAGTCGGATCTGTATTCGGACACCGCCTACTTCTTCGACGACAACACGCGCATCGAGATGCGCGGCCACGTCTTGGTGACGTTCTTCACCGACGTCGGCGCCAAGAACGCCGTGTTGACCTCGAAGGAAGGCACGTACAACAACCGCACGGGCAACATGGAGGCGCGCGGCAATGTCATCGTCAACACCGTCGACGGCCGCCGTCTCACGACGTCCGTGCTGCGCTTCAACCAGACGCGGAACGAGATTTCGAGCGACTCGGCGTTCGTCACCACCGACTCCTCCCGCCGTCTGACCGGGATCGGCTTCACGTCCGACCCGAACATGAACAACATTCATTGCTTGCGCGCGTGCAGTGGTCTCGGGGGACAAGTCGTGCTCCCGTCGAACCAAGCGTCTTCCGGCTCCCAACCCACGCCCGGTACGCAAGTCGCTACGCCGGCCCAGGCGCAGGGATTGCCGACCGGTCCTCCGCCCCCGCCGCCGCCGCCGGCCGCTCCAGTGGACAGCAGCCGGCGCGACAGCACCAGGCGCGATAGTACCCGTCGCGACAGCACGCGGCGCGATAGCGTCGTGCATCCACCAAAAGCATGAAGTCCCTCGCGGTCCTCCTGATAGCGGGAGCCCTCGGCGCCCAACCGCCGGCGGGCCCGTGCCGTCTGGTATTCGAGAACACCGACTCGACCCGGGGCACGGCCGTCAAGCTGCCGAGCGGGAAATACAACACATTCCTCGGAAATGGCGTGATCGCCCACTGCCCATCGCAGAACCTGACGCTGATCTCCGACAGCGCCGAGTCCTACGAAGACCAGGGCGTGATGTACGCGATCGGCCACGTGCACTACACGGAGCCCCGCGCCAAGATGGACGCCGACCGCGCCTGGTACTATCAAGTCGACGCCCGCCTGATCGCCGACGGCAACGTCGTCGCCCACACGCCCAGCGGCTCGGTGATGCACGGCCCCCACGCCGACTACTTGCGTGCGCTTCCGGGCGTTCGCGCCCAGGCACAGATGACCGCCACCGGCCGCCCGCACTTGGACCTCGTCCAACGCGATTCGCTCGGCCGCCCCGAGCCCCCGGTCGGTGTGGACGCCAACACGATCGTCTCCGTGAACGACAGCTTGATCTTCGCCTCCGGCAAAGTCGACATCGACCGATCGGACGTCGACGCCCACGGCGACTCGGCCTATCTCGATCAGGGCATCGAGTTTATGCGCTTGATGATCAAGCCCGTGATCCACGGCAAGCAGAGTCGCCCATTCATACTTCATGGCGACGTGATCGACCTGTACTCGAAGCTCCGCCAGCTCCAACGCGTCAAGGCGTACGCGCGCGGCGACGTCGTAAGCCAGGAACTGCACCTCTGGTCAGACACGATCGACCTTCGCGTGACGAACAAGCAGTTGGAGCGCGCCTACGCCTGGGGCCCATCGCGCGCCCGCGCCAACACGGGGGAACGCGATATCCTCGCCGACTCGATCGACGCGATGCTCCCGGGCCAGGTTCTGCGCCAGGTCCGCTCGGTCGGCAAGGCATTTGCCCAAAGCATTCCGGACACGATCAAGATCAAATCCAAGGACAAGGACTGGATGAAGGGCGACACGATCATCGCCTATTTCGACAGCACGACGGTTCGGGCCCCGTCAGATACGAATAAGCAACCGGAAGTCAAAACGGTCATCGCGTTGGGCCACGCCCGGTCGCTCTACCAGATGCCACCGAAGGACAAACGCGCCAAGGTCCCGGCGCTCAACTACGTGCGAGGCCACGACATCGAGATCCAGCTCGTGCAGCGCTCCGTGCAAACGGTCACCGTCAAGGACAGCGTCTCGGGCGTGATGCTCGAGCCGATCGTTGAAGACTCGACCAAGGCGAAGCGCGACTCCGCCGGTACGGGCCGTAGCCGTCGCGGCGGATTCTCGGGGCGTCCATGACGATACCTGATCGTCTGTTCGCGTTCGCGAGAGCCGACCGTACGACGGCCGGCGTGCTGGCCGCGCTCATCGAGGCCGCCGACGCGGATGGCCGCGTTCGACTCAACGACCTGGCGATTCGTGTCCGCGATCAGTACCTGGCGCAACTCCGTAACGAGGGCCGTGACGCCGAGCAAGAGGCGGGACGGCTCAGTCTCGACGAGGTGCGAGGGTTCTTATTGGCGTCCGTGCTCCCACGGATGGCGGATGAGGGGCTGGTGATCCCGCCGCCCTTGGGCACGACCGATCCTGACGCATTGATCGCGATCGCGCCCGCCGTCTGGAGTGGCGTCGCCGTGGTCGGCGGTGACCGGGAAAAGCGCACGAGTCTCGCCGAGGCGATTCGGGAGAGCGGCGGTCATGCCGTGCATCCCCACGTCCCCGAGCCTGAGGTCGGGACGGGGAGCACCTTGGAGGCCGAAGGGTTGGTGAAGGTGTACCGGCGCCGCAAAGTCGTGAACGATGTCGCGGTTCGGCTTCGCCAGGGCGAGATCGTCGGGATGCTGGGGCCGAACGGAGCGGGGAAGACGACGACATTCTACATGATCGTCGGACTGATCCAGCCGCTCACCGGCAGGATTCTGTTGGACGGCGAAGATATCACGCAGATGCCGATGTATCGTCGCGCGCGCCAGGGGATCGGCTACTTGTCCCAGGAGCCGTCGATCTTCCGGAAGCTGACGGTCGAACAGAATATTCTGGCGATCCTCGAGATGCTCCCCTTGTCGGGCAGCGAGCGCCGGGCGCGGCTCGAGCAGCTGCTCGACGAGTTGAGCATCAAGCACCTGCGGCACAACAAGGCGTACTCGTTGTCGGGCGGCGAGCGCCGGCGGCTCGAGATCACCCGGGCGCTGGTCACCAGCCCGAAATTCATGATGCTCGACGAGCCATTTGCCGGCGTCGATCCGATCGCCGTGCACGACATTCAGACCATTGTTGCCGGCCTCCGGCACCGGGGGATTGGCGTGCTGATCAGCGACCACAACGTGGAACAGACGCTCGACATTGTCGACCGGGCCTATATCATGTTCGATGGGCAGGTCAAGGTCTCGGGCACTGTCCGTCAACTGGTCTTCGACGAGACGGTCGCCGAGATTTACCTGGGGCCCACCCTCACCGCGCGCCTCCGGGCGCGCTACTCGGCCGCATAGGCTGGGGCGGGGCGTTATGAAGACGGGACTGAATCAGAGCACGCAGCTCAAGCAAGAGCTCAAGATCAATCCACGCCTATACCAGGCGATGGATCTCCTGTACATGCCGCTGCTGGACCTGCAGCAGCACTTGAAGCAGGAGCTCTTGAACAATCCGTTCTTGGAGCTGGTCGAGCCGGAAGAGGACGAGGAAGACGAGTCGCCCGAAGCCGAGGCCCAGACCGAGGAACAGCCGGCGGAGGAGCAGAAGAACGACGAGATAGACTGGGAAGAGATTTTGTTGGAAGGGTTCGACGCGGGCGGCCGGCGCGAAGAGCACGAGGAGAAGGAGTACTACGAGCCGGTCACGGCCCAGTCCCGCGACCTGAGCGACCATCTCCTCGAGCAGATTGCCCTGCTCGACCTGACCCCGCGCGAAGGGCTGCTCGCCGAAGAATTCATTGGCAACATCAATGACGAGGGCTACCTCGACTGCCCGGTCCAAGAGATCATCGACGGGATCAACGCCGAGGTGACGAAGGTGGCCGAGGCGGCGGACGAGGAGAAGGAGCCCAACGGCAACGCTCCGCTGCCCTTGTACACGGTCGAAGAAGGCGAGGCCATGCTCGGCCGCATTCAGGATCTCGAGCCGGCCGGCGTCGGCGCCCGCGATCTCCGCGAGTGCCTGCTATTGCAGCTCAAGCAAGCCGGGCTCGAGCAATCCGTCCCATATCGGCTGGTCCGCGACTGCTATGACGAGCTCATCAATCATCGCTGGAGCGAGATCTCGAAGCGCTTTGGGATTAGCCAGAATGACGTCCAGCGCGCCGCGGATGAGATCGCCAAGCTCGATCCCAAGCCTGGGCTGGTCTACTCGTCGGCGTCTGACAACTACATCACGCCGGACTTGGTCGTCGACAAGATCGACGGACAGTATCACGTCTTCTTGAACGACGCGAATCTCCCCCGCCTCAAACTCTCGCGCGCCTATCAAGAGATCGCGCGCGACAAGAAGAAATTCGATGGCGAGAACAAAGAGTTCATCTCCAACAAGCTGAACTCGGCCAACTGGATGATCCAGGCGATCGAGCAACGTCGCCAGACGATGCTCAAGGTGATGAACTATATCATCGAGCGCCAACGTGATTTCTTCGAGAAGGGAGTTCAACACCTGAAGCCGCTGACCCTTCGCGAAGTCGCCGAAGTGATCAACATGCACGAGTCGACGGTCAGCCGCGTGACGAACGAGAAGTACGTGCAAACGCCGAGAGGCGTTTTGCCATTGAAGTTTTTCTTCAGCTCCGGCCTGTCGACGTCGGGCGGCGAAGATGTCTCGGCGCGCGGGATCAAGGCGCAGATCCAGAAGCTGGTTGACGAAGAAGACCCCAAGCACCCGCTGACCGACCAGGCGATCGTCAACATTCTCAAAGACAGCGGCGTCCAGATCGCCCGCCGCACTGTCGCCAAGTACCGCGACCAACTCGGTGTGCTCTCGGCCCGCATGAGAAAGCGAGTCTGATGGCTCTCGCCATCGTGGCGCCCTCAACCAAGGTCGACGTCAGCGTTCTTGTCCCCGCAAAAGACGAAGCGGCCAACCTCCCGCTGTTCCTGGAGCAAGCCGCCGCGGCATTCCGGACGGCCGATGCCACCTTCGAGGTCATCGTCATCGACGACGGCTCGACGGATGACACCTGGGCGGTCTTGGGCGCGCTCGTCGACCAATACCCGTTCGTGCGTCGCGTGCGCCACCGCCGCCAACGCGGCATCGCCGATGCGCTCCGGACCGGCTTTCTCCAAGCGCGTGGCGATGTGCTCGTCTTTTACCCGGCTGACCTGCAATACAAGCCGGAAGACATCCCGCGCCTCGTCGCCCCGATTCTCGCGGGGGAGTCCGACATGGTCACGGGGTACAAGCAGGGCAAGTACGAGAAGGCGTTCGTCTCCCGCGTGTATAATCGGTTGAGCCGCATCTTGTTCGAGATCCCCGTGCGCGATCTCAACTCGGTCAAAGCCTACCGCCGCGAGATCATGGAGCAGCTCCCGGTCCGGCCGGACTGGCATCGCTACATGATCGTGATCGCCGCGGCCCAGGGCTTCACCGTCACCGAGATCCCGGTGCCGCTCTATCCGCGCCACGCCGGCCGCTCGAAGTTCGGCAAATCGCGCATCGTCGTCGGCATGCTCGACATGCTGTCGGTTTGGTTCGAGCTCCGATTCGGGCGCAAGCCACTCATGCTGTTCGGCACCCTTGGCTCGCTCTTGTTCTTGCTCGGCGTGCTGACGGGCATCGTCGCCCTGCTCATGCGCTTCGTGATCCCGCCGTACCAGGGCTTCCGCCCGTTACTCAACCTGATCGAGGTCTGCCTCATCCTCGGCTTTCTCTCATTCGCCACCGGCCTCCTCGGCGAACAGATCGCCGGGATCCGCGCCGAGCTGCGTGAGATGCGCCGCGACGACGAGTGATGTGGAAGTTCATCGGCTGGTGCTGGACTGCCTTTATCGCGGTCTGGCTGGTCACCGCCATTCGCACAAAGCGCACACGGACCGCCGAGTCCTTCCTGGGCCAGCTGCCCTATCGCTTGGTGACGGTGGCCGGCGTCCTCCTGATCTTCCCGAACCGCTACACGATCGACGTGCTCCGGACGCACATCCTTCCCTGGAGCCCGATCTTCCTCGACATCGGCGCCGTGCTCACCGCACTCGGCATCCTGTTCGCGTTCTGGGCGCGGTTCCACCTGGGGCGGAATTGGAGCGGGAACGTCACGATCAAGACTGACCACGAGTTGATCCGCACCGGCCCTTACGCCCGTATTCGCCACCCGATCTACACAGGAATCCTGCTCGCACTATTCGGCACCGGCCTCGCCAATGATCTCTGGCGCTCCGCACTCGGCTTCGGGCTCGTACTCTTCGGCTTCTGGCTCAAAGCCCGGCGTGAAGAATCGATACTGGAAAGGGAATTCGGAGTCGGGTTCGCGGACCACGTCCGGGCCACCGGTATGTTCGTGCCACGGATATTCTAGCGGTTCGAAATCGGACAGTCGGGGCTTGCCGCGATGCGCCACGCGAAGCGTACACAGCGGACAGAGCTTCTTGTGATTAGCCCCCAGGTGCAACCGACGCTCGAATTGCGGAGTGACGCCGTGCCATAGGCGCGCGACCCGAAACCCGATACCGGCATCACGAAGTGCCCGCAGGAGTGGCGAACGATGGCCAGCCCGATGCTGCCGAATGCGCCGGTCGAGGTTACGCGTCCAACCGAGATAATGCCGCGCTTGACCATAAGGCCGATCGAAATGCAGTAGGTAGACTGTACCGATGCGTGGCTCCGCCATACTTATACAGACAGGGATGATGGCAAGAATGATCAACGGAGCGGGGTAACACGGTCATGCGCACCGCTCTCGCCCCATTCGCCGTACTCGCCGCCGTCTTCATGGCGCCGCTCTCGGCCCAACTCCGCCCGGCGGAGCCGAACGCCCGAACTCGCGAGCTCCGCTACTCGCTGAGCGACCGCGCGTACGTCGCGATCTTCGTGATCCTGCCAGGCCACGGCGTCGCGCTGCTGTACCCGTTCAACGCCCAGACAGCCCCCGAACCCGCTGGCGACCACGACATCCCGATCGAATCCGCGAACGTGCGCCACGAGCAGCGCGTACAAGCTCTCTTGTCGAACGGCGACCAAGCCGACGAGACCTACTTGTTACTCATCGCCTCACGAGTCCCACTGCGCCTCAGCCCTTACTTGGCGCGCCAAGACGCACTCGACTCGGCCATTGGCCCCGAGGTGCAACATGGCGCGTCGATGGACGCCGTGGTCACGGGCTTGGTGAGGCTCGTTGTGAACGTGTCGAGCGCCGACGATATCGCCTACGACGTAGACCAGACGCGCAGCGTGATCCCGCGACGCTAGCGGTCTCTCGGCAACCGGATGCCGTACCGCCCGAGGAATAGCGCCAGCTCCTCGGTGAGCGGCGACCCGGTCTCGCTCCGAGTCCGCCCGGCGAGGTCGAGCCAGTAGGCGCCCCGTCGCTTCAGGTCCGCTCGCGTGCCGCTATCGAGCGCCGTCTCACTGAGCACGGTATCGCCGCCAGCGGTCAGCGACGCAACACCGGCCGCGTCGTCCCCGTGGATCCAGAGCAGCCGCCAGGTTTTCCCATTTCGTGCGTACGTCCGAAACGGCGGCGTCTGCGCCACCTTCACCTCTTTGTACTCCGCGAACCGCTCGAACTCACTCACGATGGTGCGAACGAGAGCGGCTTTCTCGTCGGGAGTCACGCTCCGCGGAAACGCCGGCGCCTGCCGAATGACTTTCGCCGGTGTCCCCACGGCCAGGCTGCACGGCGGGATATTGCCAGCGACGAGCGAGTTTGCACCGATGACCGCCCCGTCCCCGATCGTCGACCCAGGCATCACGAAGACCCGCCAGGGCAACCAGACGCTCTTGCCGAGGGTCACCGGCTCATAGGTAGCCTGATAGCCATCGAGCACGTTGAGCCACGCCCCGTGCGTGAAGATGAGACAGTGGCCCCCGATGCCCGTGTCATCGCCGATGATCACCGGCTTCGTCGCGTTGATGTTGGCGAGCTGCAGGATGATGGTTCGCGATCCCAGCACGAACCGCGACTCCGGCAGCGTCGGTCCGCCGACATAGACCTGCTCGCGGATCCGCGCATCTTCGCCGATCTCGATGCGCTCGCAGGAGATGTAGCTCATGGTCCCGACGCTCGAATGCCGCCCGATCGAGATCGAGCGCCCCTGCACGATCGCCAGGAGCCCGATCTCGACATGGTCGGCCAGCGTCACCTCACGCCCGATGACGACGCCGCCCGGCGCGATCTTGACGCCGCGCCCAATCTTGTAGCCGAGGAACGTGCGGTATGCCCACACTTTGAGAGGGCTCGGCATCCAGCCGAACATCGCCAGATGCGCGAGCGGCAGGCGCGAAGATGGTATCAGTGTACGCACGCTAACCTGACAATATACTGGTAGATATGCTCCGATTCTCGCCGGCCTCGCTCGCGCTCGAACCCTCATTGCGGTACGGGCTCGACGTCCTGGTCGACCAGTCCCGCGTGCTGGTGGTGGATGACCCGGCCGCGGACGTGGTGACGCTCGATATCGATCCAGCGCCCGGGGCACCGGACTACACCGTCTCGGAGGCCAAGGTCACCGTCGCAACGTCCGCGCTGGCCCGCGTCCTCGACGTGGCAGGCGCCGGGGCCGAGGGCCGCGCGTCCGCGCGCGACCGCTACGGCCGTGTCCCGTCCTCAGCCAACCCGCTCGTGATCGATCACTCGGAGCGCCGGCCCGTTGTCTCCGAAGCCGCGGTGGCCCTCCGCGAGCGCGTCCACGAAGCGGCGGGGCGGCGGTGCGTCCGGGTGCTGGCGCCGTGGCCGGATGGCAAGCGCTGGGCGGCCGCATTCACGCACGATGTCGACGTGGTCACCGGTTGGCCCGCGTTCACGGCGCTGCGTCTCGTCGAGCTGCTCCGCAAGGGTGAGCACCGCCGGGCAGGCCGTGTCATGGCCGCAGCGCTGGGCGCGATCGGCGGCGACCCCACTTGGCAGGGCATGGCGGACGTCCTCTCGGCAGAACGCGAGGCGGGCGTCGTCTCGACATGGTTCCTGCTCTGCGGCACGCCGACGTTGTCGACGTGGCGCGCGGGGGATCTCACGTACTCGCCCGAGTCGCGCGCCGTGAAGCGCCTGCTCGACGCCCTCGCCGCCGCGGGTCACGAGGTCGGCTTGCACGGAAGCTTTGCGACATACGACAACGCCGATGTGTTCGCCGAGCAGCGGCGCCGCCTAGGCGCGAACCGAGCTGGCGTGCGACAGCACTACCTGCGGATGTGGCCCGGGCCGACCCAACGGGCGATGCGCACGGCGGGATTCACATACGACGCCACGTTCGGCTTCCCCGACCGCAACGGGTTCCGACTCGGCTCGGCCGACATCGTGCCAAGCGCGTTCGTGGAGGGTCTCGACGAAGTACCCTTGGTCTGGATGGACCGCGCGCTCAGCAAGTACCGGGGCATCGAAGACCCCAATGCCTGGGTCGATGACGCACTGGAGTTGGCCACCGCGGCGCGCGCCGTCGAGGGTCTCTGGGTCGGCCTGTGGCACTGCAACCTGACGCCGCCGCTGGGCTACCCGGACGCGCCCGCTGCCTACGCGCGGCTCCTCGCGGAGATCACGCGCCAGGAGCCTTACGTCGCCACACTCGACCGCCTCGTCGCCTGGCGGCGTGCCCGTCGAGCGATCCGGGCGACCGCGGTCGCGCCGGATGGGCGGTGCTCACTCTCGACGCCCTGGGACCTCGAGCCCGTCGTATAGCGCGGCGAACTGATCGATGATGCGCGCCCAGCTGAACCGTCGCTCGACCGCGAGCTGGCCATCGACCCCCAACTGATCCGCGAGGCCGCGGCCCTCAATGAGCCGCCGGAGTGCGTCGGCCAACGCCGTCGCATCGTTCGGCGGCACGATGATGCCGGTCTTTCCGTCGTCGACGATGTCCGTGATGCCACCGAGCGCGGTGGTCACGACCGGCACCCGATAGCTCATCGCTTCCATGAGGACCATCCCTAAGCCTTCCGTGTCGCCGCGCTTGTCGACGACGGCGGGCAGGGCGAACGCCGTCGCACTCGCGTACGCCCGGTCGAGCTCCTCTGGTGTGACCCATCCCCGAAACACGACGCGATCGGTCACCCCGCGCTCTTTCGCCAGCGCTTCCAGCGCCTCGCGCTCGGGCCCGTCGCCGATGAGGACCACCTTGGCCTGGGGAAGGAGGGCCGCCGCATCGATGAGATACGCCACGCCTTTGCGCTCGACGAGTCGTCCGACATACAGAATCGTCGCCGCATCCCGCACCGCGGGATGCGCCGGCATTTCGACCGCGTAGGGAATCACCTCGACAGGTATGTCGCTGCCGGCCAACGCCGTCACTTCTCGCGCGGTGCTCGTCGAGATCGCGACGACGCGATCCGCGGTGCGAATCGCGCGCCGCAAGAAACCTCTTAAGGCAGCGATGCGCTGATTGACCCACCGCAACTCGATGCTATAGAACTGCATGATGATGCGAGTGGGCCGGCGTGCCGCGCGAGCAACCCACCCGAAGAGCGCGTGCGGCAACGGCCAGTGCACGTGCACGATGTCGTACCGCTCGCGCCGCTGCAGTCGCCACATAGCGATCGACCCGAACAGCAGGTAGAACGCGGGCAGGATCGTGTAGAAGAGCGACCGCCGCATGCGGTCCGGCGCCGACTCCTCGTGGGTCAGGTTCTCCCACCGCCGGAAGAAATATCGAAACCGGTGGATCGGTATGCCGTCGAGGGTGGTATTACCACCACCTTTGTACGCCGACGTGAAGACTTCGATCGCATATCCACGCGCACGAAGCCGTCGGATCGTCTCGGCCAGCCACTTCACGGTCGGGTCGTCGGCGTCCCGAGGAAAGGCCGTCGACACCACGAGGATGCGCACGGCGCAAGTTACACGTATACTCTCGACTCATGAAGCCAGGTGCGAGAAAATTGGTCCAATGGGGCGCCGGCGTGGCGCTCATCGCCGGCTTCGTCGCGCTCTACAAGTTCTATCAGTCGTACACGGCCCAGCTGCGGGTTCCCGTCGGCGTGTCCTGGGGCGAGGTGTTGCTCGCCTCACTGGTCTGGGCGAGCGGCTACACGCAGATGATCCTGCTCTGGTCGAGCAGCTTCTCGTGGTGGGGCTCCTCGATGCCATGGTACAAGGGCCTGCGCGTGTTCTTCGTGACCAACCTGGCGCGCTACATCCCCGGTGCGATCTGGCAGTTCGCGGGGCTGGCCGCGATGACGATCGAGGCCGGCGGCTCGGCGACCGCTGCGTCGGTCGGCGTGATCTTGCTGCAAATCGTGACGCTCGCCACGGGGATCATGCTCACCGTATCGGCCGCGCCGCGACTCTTGCCATTGACGGCCGGGCTCACGGGCCTCGAGCAACTCCTGATCTCGGCGTTGCTCGTCGCCATACTGATCGTGGCGCTGCCGCACTTCTTCCCGCGTATTCGCTCGCTGTTGGAGCGCATCATCAAGAAACCGGTGCCGCTGCCCACGCCGCCGCGCGGTCAGTTCGCGCTCTACGTCATTCGCTGCGCCGGGAATTGGCTCATTTACGGATTCGCGTTCTGGCTGTTCAGCCGAGCGCTACTAGGGCAGGGGGCGCCAAGTCCGTGGGTCGCGATCACGTGCTATGTCGCGAGCTATCTCGCCGGGCTGATCGCGGTGTTCGCGCCGGGCGGGATCGTCGTGCGCGAGGGCGCGATCATCGGGCTTCTGCAACCATCGATTGGCGTCGAAGCCGCGACGATTCTCGCGATTGCCTCGCGATTCTGGCAGATCGCGATCGAGCTCGTGGCCGCGTGCGTGATGTTGGGAGCCGACTGGCTCCGCTCACGCTTTGCGCACAAGGAAAATGAACTGGTAGCGGAGCGGCGGCAGTGAGCCTATCGCGCGAAGCGCCAGGCGCAGCGCGATGCGGAGCGGTCGCCGGTTCTTGAGTATCGCGGGCCCAGGGTCGCCGGCCACGCGGACGACGCGAAGCCCGGCCCCTTCAATAATGCGCTTCCACCCCGCGAGCGTATCCCGGTGCTCGATGGGTTGCGCAGTCTTGATGTAGAAGTTCGGCACGACAGTCACGCCGAATCCATCGGGCGTCAGCACGCGCGCCATCTCGCGGAACCCTTGCCGCACATCGGGAAAATGTTCCATTGACCCGAACGAAAAAACGCGATCGAACGTCGCATCGCCAAATGGCAATGTCATGCCATCGCCCACGACCCACGCGATCTGCTCACGCGGCTTCTCCCGCTGTGCGGCAAGGCTGATCGCCGTCTCAGAGAAATCGAGCCCGATGGCGTTGCCCACGCCGCCGCGAGCGACCGCCAGCGCCGTCGCCCACCCGACGCCTGACCCCAGATCCAGAAACCGCGTGCCCCCAAGGGGCTCTAGCGCACTCAAGGCATGCCACAGCCGCTCGGGATTCGGACGGTCGACGTCTTCGCCGTAGTGGTACCGCTCGTCGTAGAAGGCCCGATTGGTGGTCGACATGCGCGGGGCAACGTAGTCGAATAGCAGGTAGGACCGCCAGCGGACGACATATGGGCGTAGGCGATCTGCTTTTCGAACATCGTCCGGAGCCCATATGTCGTCCGCGCCCCCGAGCCGCAGCCCGTTTTCCCGCTAGCGTACCCGGCGAGCAAGCGGCAGTTTTCGCCGCCATGGTGAAGACAGCGGTTGAGAAGGAGAAGGGCACCCCTTCGCGAGCCACGCCGCTCGCCACCGAGCCGGCCCATGCGATGTGGTGGGCCGCCGCGGTCTGTGTGTTGGCGACGCTCATTCTCGCCTACCCGGCGCTGACCGGCGGCTTCTTGATAACGCCGAGGAGCGACCAGTACATCGGCGGCTACATCGTGTGCGAGTTCGGCACGCATTGGTGGAAAGCGACCGGCCACATCCCACAGTGGAACCCATACGTCTTTGGCGGCGTGCCCTACATCGCCGGAGCCGCCAACGGCGATGTGTTCTACCCCATGCAGCTCCTCCGCATGCTGGTGCCCTGCGATGTCGCCCTCACGTGGTCGTTCATCATCCACGAGTTCCTCGCCGGATGGTTCACCTATCTGTTCCTGAGAGCGTTCGGCCTGTCGTTCTACGGCGCACTCTTCGGCGGCCTGGCCTACATGCTCGGCGGCCCATTCGCCTCCTACGTCTCGCCAGGCCACGACGGGAAGATGTACGTGAGCGCATTGTTCCCGATGATCTCGATGGTGGCGCTCTACGCGATGCGCGGGCGGCGGTGGGCCTACCCGACACTCGCGCTGCTTGTCGGTCTCGGGATCCTGACGCCGCACCCGCAGGTCATGCAGTACTGCCTCTTAGGGATGGGTGCGGTCGCGCTGTATGCGGTTTTCTGGGAGCCCGACCGCGCGGACCGGGTCTCTCGCCAGGTCGCGTTCCAGCGTCTCGGGCTCTTGGTCGTCGCCGTCGCGGCCGGTCTCTTGATCGCCGCGATCTACTACGGGCCGTTCCTCTCCTACATCCCGTACTCGCCGCGTGCGGGTGGCGGCAATGCGAGCTTGGGCCTCGAGCCGTACCAGTTCGTGACGTCGTACTCGATGCCGCCCGAGGAGATCCTGAATACGTACCTGCCCGAGTTCACGGGCATCCTCGACAACTATTTCGGCCGGAACGGCATCCATCACCACAGTGAGTTCATCGGTGCCGCCGTCTACCTGCTGGCCTTCGCCGGCTTCTTCGCCGCGCCCGCGGGCGAGAAGCGGCGGGGCGTCCGGTTCTGGCTGATCGTGGCCGTCATCGGCTTCTTGTGGTCGTTGGGCGGCGCCACGCCGTTCTATCACCTCATCTACTATCTGGTGCCTGGCACGAAGTATTTCCGGGCGCCGGCGGCATTCTTTTTCATTACCTCGTTCGCCATCGCGGCGCTCGCGGGCGAGGGCGTCGATGCCATGCTCGCGCGCCGCGTGAGCCGCACGTACGTGTTCATTGCGATGGGGTTCGCCGCGTTCATCGCGGTCCTGGCGGTGTCGGGCGCCCTCGTCACGTTCGCCGGCACATTTGCCCCGACTCAGGCGTACGAGAAGGTCTTGGCCAACGCACCGTACGTGACGTTCGGCGCCATTCGCGCGCTGGTGGTCGTGCTACTCGTCGGCGGCGCGATCCTCGTGGTCTCGCGCGAGCGGGCCGATCCGGTCATTGGCGCCTACATCGTGACCGCCGTGATGGTGGTCGAGCTATGGAGTGTCGAGCGCCTCTACTGGAAGTTCTCACCACCGGCCTCGATCACGTTCGCGTCCGACGCCGCGCTCGACGCGATCAAGCGCGAGCCGCAGCCGGGTCGCCTCTTATCGATCCCGCTCGCCGAGGGCGCGGCGTATCACGACCCGGAGTTCGGCGGGAACTTGCCGATGGTGCATGGCGTGCGAGAGGCCACGGGGTATCACGGCAACGAGCTCCGCCGCTATGACAACCTGATCGCCGATCAGATCGGCAGTCCTCAGATCTGGCGACTGCTGAACGTCCGGTTCTTGCTCACGAACGTGGACTCGGTGCCCATTCCGGGCGCGACCAAGGTCGTCGGCCCCATCAAGAACGCCGCGGGATCCATCGTGGACCTCTATCGCCTGCCAGGAGACAACCCCGTCGCGTGGGTGACGCCGATCGCCGTGCGCGCGCCGGACGCGCAGGCGCTGGCCACGGTGCAAGACCCACGGTTCGATCCGCTCCGCGCGGCGATCTTCGACACGTCGGCGCACGTGCCGGTCGCGACCGATGTGAAAGCCCTGCCTGAGCCATTGCCGGTCTCGGTCACCAGCACGCGATACGACCCCGGGCACATGACGTTCAAGCTGAGCGCTCCGGCGCCGGCGAACGCGTCGCTCGTCGTGTCCGAGAACTACTATCCCGGTTGGACGGCGACAGTGGATGGTCATCCGGCCCAGACGGGTCGTGCCGATTACACGCTCATCGGCGTGCCGCTGCCGACCGGCGCGACGACGATCGACCTCGAGTTCCACGATCCGGCGCTCCCCCTCGGCGAAAAAATCACGTTCGGCATGCTGCTCGTGACCGTGGCGTGGCTCGGCCTGACGCTCGTGCGTCGTCCGCCCGAGCGACGGTCGGAGGCGGCCGCATAGTGGGGCGACTCCGCGCCTCGGGGGAGTTCGGCGAGGAGACCGGCGCGCTCGGGGAGAACGAGCGCGCGCTCGTGATCGTGCCGACATACAACGAGAAGCCGAACATCGAGCGCTTGATCGCGGCGGTGCTGGCGCAAGATCCCCGGCTCGAGGTGCTGGTCGTCGACGACAACTCGGCCGATGGCACGGGGGCGATCGTCGACGCGCTGGCCGAGTGCGACTCGCGCGTGCATGCGTTGCATCGGCCGGGGAAGATGGGACTGGGCACGGCGTACGTGGCCGGGTTCCGGTGGGCGCTCGAGCGCGACTACGCGTACGTGTTCGAGATGGATGCGGATTTTTCGCATGATCCGGCGCACCTCAACGACTTCCTGCGGGCGATGCGGGGCGCCGATCTCGTGCTCGGCTCCCGGTATCGCAAGGGGCGGGTGACGGTCGTCAACTGGCCGATGTCGCGCCTCATCCTGAGCTACTTCGCCAACGTCTATGCCCGGGCGGTGACCGGACTGCACCTCGACGACTCGACCGGCGGGTTCAAGTGCTTTCGCCGGTCGGTGCTGGAGACGATCGACCTGAACGAGGTGAAATCGGGCGGGTATGCGTTCCAGATCGAGATGAGTTTTCGGGCGTGGAAGAAGGGCTTTCGGATCGTGGAGATACCGATCGTGTTCGTCGATCGGACGGAAGGGACGAGCAAGATGTCGCGGAGCATCGTTCGCGAGGCGGTGTGGATGGTCTGGCGGCTTCGCTGGTGGTCGATCACAGGCCGGCTATGAAGGATGGGCAGTTCTACAAGCTGACGGGCTCGGGGAATGATTTCGTGTTCTTCGAGCTGAGTGAGCGACCGCGCAGCCACATGTTCAGCATGTTCAGCGCTGACTGGGTGCAGGCCCTGTGTGCGCGCGGGACGGGTGTTGGCGCCGACGGGGTGGTGTTCGTCGTGCGGATGTCCCCGGGCTCGCTCGGGATTTTTTATCTCAACGCGGACGGGTCGCAAGCGGCGCTCTGCGGCAACGCGACCTTGTGCACCGTGCGGCTCGCGTCCCTGCTCGGGCTCACCGGTGAGATCACGATCCTGACCGAGGCAGGTGAGATCCCGGGGCGCCTGGTGAACGGTCAGCCGGAGATCGACCTCGACCCGGTGAATTCGCTCGTCACGGATCAACCCGTGACCGCGCGCCCACGGTCTGCCCGCCGCATCGGGTACGCGGTCGCGGGAGTCCCACACCTCGTCGTGCTCGTGGATGATGTCGACGCGGTCGATGTGGCCACCGAGGGCGCGCACCTCCGCCACGACCCCATGCTGGGCCCGGCCGGGGCCAACGTGAATTTCGTGACGCCTGCGGGGCGGATGCGCACGTACGAGCGCGGGGTCGAGGGTGAGACCTTAGCCTGCGGGACGGGTGCGGTCGCCACCGCGGCCTTGCTGACCGCCTGGGGCCTTTTGTCTTCGCCAGTCGCCCTGACGACCCGTTCGGGCTCGACCCTCGCCGTCCGCTTCACGGGTGACAGGCCGTCCCTCAAGGGCGAGGGCCGCTTGGTGTTCACGGGGCAACTCCCGGGTCGATAACGGCATCCTCGTGACCTAGCCGCGTCTTGCTTGTGTCACCCTCCTGCTCGGTCTACGTTGGATCGCCGCGGGAGGCCTGATGCTCGTGCACCGCAGGCGACGGAAGAAGCGCAAGCACCACATCCCGCGCCGCATTGGCATCTCGCCATGGCGCGCGGCAGGGGACAGATGCGGCTGCGCCATGGGCGCCCGCTTCCTCGCGGTGGTGTTACCCGTCTCGGTCCTCTGGTACGGGTGGCGCTGGCACGCCGGCGCGATGTCGCTCTCGCGCATGGCCCTGTGGATCACGATCTGGTCGCTCCTCGGCTCGGCGGTCGGCAAGCTCGTCGGGCTCACGCTCTACCTGACGCGGAGGAACTAGCGATGGCCTTCCAGAGTGGGACCTGGCTCAAACTGCCTTCGAACTGCACCCAGGACTACGTCCTGACGTACCTCCGGTGCGCCGAGTATGGCGTGGAGTTCTTCCAGAAATGCATCGCCTGGATGGAGCAGACGGTCATCTCGTGCATCGACGGCATCTGGAGCACCGTGAAGAGCTGCTTGCAGTGGGCGCCGCAGTGCTGTGGCTGGATCCCGTGTAGCTGGGTCTGTGCGGTCATCGTCGGTTTGGTCTGCATTGTCATGGGGATCGTCGTCACGTTCGTCTGCCTCATTTTCGGCATCCTCGTGCTGGTGGTGTGCTCGGTCGTCGCGCTCGTCGAGGTGCTCGTCTGCATCCTCTGGAGTCTCGTGGAGATCATCTTCTGCGTGTCGAGCGCGAACGGCGGGACCGCGTTTCTCCTCACCGACGGGTCGGTGATGATGCAGGAGTGCAAGTCCGTCTTCGGCGTCACCAGTTGGCCGACGACCCGGTGGTGGAAGTTGACGCCCGATGTGACGGGCTCGTACGCGAACGGCAGCTGGTCGCGACTGGCCGACTCTGGACTGGCGCGAAAGTATTTCGCGTCCTCGGTCCTCGCCGATGGGCGGGTGCTGGTCTGCGGCGGCGAGTACACCGACGCCGGCGGCATGGGGGTCCAAGAGAACTACGACAACTCGTGCGAGATCTACGACCCGGTCAAGAATACGTGGGACGGCGTCCCGACGCCGAGCACCACCGCCGGGGCGCTCTGGACGACCATTGGTGACGCGCCGTGCTCGGTCTTGCCTGACGGCACGTTTCTCTTGGGATCCTCGGGCGACCGGAGCGTCGCCAAGCTCGACCCCGCGACACTGAAGTGGACGGCCATGGGGAATCGCCCGGTCGACCCCGACAGCGACGAGGAGTCGTGGGTGCTCATGCCGGACAACACGATCGCCGCGCCCAGCTGTACGCAACCGCCGCTGCCGTCGACGGCGACGTGGGTCTACGATATCGCCAGCGACACGTGGAATCCCGGGAACGCGCTCCCCGTCTCCATCTCTGACGCCGGCGAGGAGATCGGGCCGGCGCTCCTCCTCTACAACGCGACGCCGGCGGCGCTCTTCCTGGGTGCGACGCAGCACACGGCGTTCTATTCGCCGGGCGGCGCACCCGCGTGGACCAACGGTGGCGATCTGCCGACGGTGGGCGGGAAGAACGTCGGCATCGTCGATGGCCCGGCCGCGCTCTTGGTCAATGGCAATGTCGTGTTCGGCGCCGGTCCGATCGATGCGAAGGGGGATTATCAGGGTCCGAGCTCGTTCTTCGAGTTCGACGGCACGACGTTCAATCGGACGAGTGATCCGCCGAACAACGACCAGGCCACGTACTTCACCCGGTTACTGTTGCTCCCGAACGGCGATGTGCTGTTCTGCCGGGAGGATGATTCCTCGTTCTACGCCTATCATCCCGCGGCCGCGACGCCGTTCGCCGGCGCGGCCCCGGTGATCGTCACGTGCCCCGCGAACCTCATGATCGGGACGACGATCCAGATCACCGGCATGCAGTTCAACGGTCTCTCCCAGGCCGTCGCGTACGGCGACGATTCCACGACGCCGACGAACTACCCGCTGGTCCGGGTGGTGAACACGGCGACCGGCCACGTCCAGTATTGTCGCACGTCCAACCACACCTCCATGGGTGTGGCCACCGGGCAGACGCTGGTGACGACGACGGTCACGATACCATTTTCGCTGGAGCGGGGCCCGGCGACGCTGTTCGTGGTCGCGAACGGTATTCCGTCATTGCCATTCGCCGTCCAGGTCCTGACGGGTCTTCAATAGGGCGCCGCGCGGGGGATATCGGTCACTTCCCATACAAAGGAAACTTTCCACATACACGGTTCATTTGCACATCGGTGCCAATCTGCTAAGCCGCTGCCGTGCCGCCGCTTAGCGTCTTGATCTCCAGCGCTGTCTTACATAGTTTTCCACGCGTGACCGAGCGCACGAGCTCCGACGTCATCGTCCGCATCGCTGTGGAAAACATCCACCGGCACATCGCCGCGCTATCGGCGAGCGAGGTCGTGCAGCTCGTGCTGTTCCCTGAGTCGATCGCCGCCTGGTCGGCCGGGGCAGGGGTCGATGAGTCCCAGGTCGCGAATCTCTTTCGCCGCCATCGCACCTATGTCCGGCTCCGGAGTCTGCTCGCGGAGCGCCTCGGCGTCCCGATCACCATCCTGTCGCACCTGATCGACGCCGACCCGCAGGTGCCGCCGAGTCGCCGACCGGCGGCGCTGGCCGAGATCCTCGCCGAGGCGGGGATTCCCCAGGGCGATCCCCGGCCGCCGATCGACTGGCGCTCTCCGCCGTATCCATCGTATCGGGAAGGGTCGAACCCGCTCGAGCGCCTGGCGCTCGCCAACCTGGCGGTGGTGACGCCGGCCATGCCGGCGAGCCGGATCATCGGCTACGCCCTGTGGCCAGAATCCTTGGCCGGCTTCGCGGCGCGGTCGAAGCGGTTCAGCCTGGGCGCGTTGCTGACGACGCTCAGCGGGATGCGGCGCTCGGACGCGATCGAGGCGGCCTTATCCAGGCGCCTGGGTGTGCGGCACGCCGAGCTCGATGCCTTTATTGGATCGACGAAGAGGGACCCGTTGGCGGCCGGTCTGCCGCCAGTATCCGGCCAGTAGGGAGTTGTCCCAGTCTTTCTCCACAATCCACATTGGGGAATGGTTTACATAATATCTATTATACGGAGTACAGCAGCACCATGGTTCGCGGCTCCTCCGATACGTCTCGCCTCCATCTCACGCCCGAAATCCTGCAAAGTCGCCCCCATCGCCAGTAGTACCCTCTGCAGCTGGATGAACCTGATTCCGCGCTCGCAGCGCTCCCACCGACCAACCGTCGTCCGGTCCAAGTTGGCCCTGAGAGCAACCTGTTCCTGCGTGAGACCAGCGCGCTTCCGCAACGCGCGCAACGAGTCGCCCAACGGCCGAAGATTCGCTCGACGTTTCATGGCGAGACACTAAGCTCGACCGGCGGCGAGAGTCGACGGCCAAAATGCATCGCTTTTCGACTGGAGGGCGGCAGCCTTGTCGCAAACGTTCGCGGGAACTGAGTCACGGGTTTCAGAATTCGTCCTTTGTAACCCCGATACCGGAGACGCGCTAGTTATGCCTCAATCAGCACTCGGCGGCCAGTTCACATTCCCAGGCACGCCGCTCACCGTCCACCGCATGGGCTACGGCGCCATGCAACTCTCAGGACCCGGGATCTACGGCCCACCGAAGGACCCCGAGACCGCCGTCGCCGTCCTCCGCGAAGCCGTCGCCGCCGGCGTCAACCACATCGACACGTCCGACTACTACGGCCCCCACGTCACGAACCAGATCATCCGCCGCGCCCTGCACCCGTACCCGGCCGGCCTCGTCATCGTGACCAAGCTCGGCGCCCGCCGCCCAGCCGACAAATCCTGGCAGCCCTACAACTCGCCCCGAGACCTCGCCGCCGGCGTCCACGACAACCTCGAGAACCTCGGCCTCGAGGTCCTCGACATCGTGAACTATCGCGTCATGGGCTCCGGTCACGGTCCCAGCGAAGGCTCCATCGCGGAACAGATCACGGCACTCGCCGATCTCCAACGCCAAGGGTTGATCCGTTCCATCGGCGTCTCCAACGCCACCGCCACGCAGGTCGCCGAAGCACAAGCGATCACGGACATCGTGTGCGTGCAGAACAACTACAACGTGGCCCACCGCGAGGACGACACGCTGATCGAGACCCTGGCCCGCCAGGGCATCGCGTACGTGCCGTTCTTCCCATTGGGCGGCTTCACCCCGCTCCAATCCTCGACCTTGAACGCCGTCGCCGAGCGACTCGGCGCGACGCCGATGCAACTCGCGCTCGCGTGGCTCCTCCACCGGTCGCCCAACATCCTGTTGATCCCGGGCACCTCGTCACTCACCCACCTGCGCGAGAATCTCGCCGCGGCAGCGCTCACCCTCGACCCGCCAACATTGGCGGAGCTGGATGGCATCGCCACCGCCGCTCACGCGTGACCGTATTCTGGCCGCGGCCGAAGACGTAGTCCGCCGCTTCGGCCCGGCCAAGGCCACCGTCGTCGACGTCGCACGCGCCTTGGGCGTGAGCCACGCCGCGGTCTACAAGCACGTCGCGACCAAGGCCGAGCTCAGAGACTTGGTCATCGAGCGCTGGGTCGACGTGATGATGCCACCCGTCCGCGCGATCGCCGCGGGTCGAGGCCCTGCCCCGGAGCGACTGCGCCAGCTCTTCGATACGCTGATCGCGATGAAGCACCGCCGCGCAGCCGAAGACCCTGAGCTGTTCGCGGCGTACCGTATACTCGCCCAGGGCGCCCGCTCCACTATTGCGGCACACGTCGATGAGCTAGTGAGTCTAGCCGCGACGATCATCCGTGCGGGCATTGCGGAGGGCACGTTCCGCTCCGCCGACCCGATTGCTGCCGCGCGCGCAATTCTCTACGCGACGTCGCGGTTTCATCATCCGGTCCACGCGGCCGAGTGGGGCGAGCCGGGGCTCGACGCGGTGTACGACGACGTGTGGCGCATGCTGATGGACGGCCTACGCATCCCCGGTGAAAACTCCTCGTAGCGGGCTCGCCCAGACCGTGATTACATTGTAATTCCCCGGGCCTCGGAGCGCACGGTGAGATCGCGAATCGTACGAATCGGCAACTCGAAAGGCATTCGCATCCCCAAAGCGCTACTCGAGGAGGCTCAGTTGAAAGACGAAGTGGATATCACCGTTGAGAACGGTGCGCTGGTCGTTCGTCCAGTGAGGCGCGTACGCGAAGGTTGGGCGGAAGCCGCCCGCCAGGCGCATGAGGCAGGCGAGGACGTGCTCCTGGACGAGTACACCCCGCTCGAGTCCGATGACACCGATTGGGTGTGGGAATGAAGAAGCACACTTCACGCGCGGACGCGCCATCCCGATTCGATGTCTTCCTGACCGATCTCGATCCTACCCGAGGGAGCGAGATCAACAAACCGCGACCCTGCGTCATCGTCACACCGGACGAGATCAATCATGCTATGTCGATCGTCATCATCGCGCCGATGACCACCAGCGTCGGCGACCGCCCGTGGCGCGTCGCATGCCGATTCGGGGGCAAGAACGGGCAGATTTTGCTCAACCAGCTCCGCACCGTCGACCGCCTCCGATTCAAACGCCGGCTCGGCCGCCTCGACGCGAAAACAGCAGCGGTCGTCCTCGACGCGCTGGCCGATATGTTCGCTCCGTAGCCGCCGCGACGCCGTAGAGGAGAATCAGCGCGCCGCCGGCAGCGTGCGCTCGGGTCGCCCCTCGCGCTCGACGATGAGCGCGGTGGGTGCGTCGCCATGCAAGCGGAAGGTCACGGTTGCATCGATGTCACCCACCACCCAGAACCGCGCCGGCGCAATCGGGACGAGCCTCGATGTGTCCCCATCGAGGCTCAGCCACAGCGCGCCGTGCTCGAGTCGCGTCGTCGCGCCCTCGAACCGTCCGGCGAACCGCCGGAGCGCCGCCGTGTCGAGCGCGATCGCGTGGCTCCAGATGAGCGCCGTCGGAAACGGTGGCCGATGGATCCCGGCCACGCAGCGCGTGTCGAGCACCTGTGGATCCGGTGTCGCGATGAACCGCAGCCAGAGCGAGTCCACGCACGCGGTTCCCATGAGCCCGTCATACGAGTGCCCGCCACCTGGTATCACTATATGTCGCGACCGGCTCAACGTCGTCGCGGCCAGCGCGCCATTCTCAGGCGGCGTCACCGGATCGCGCTCGCCGGACAACACGAGCGCCGGGACCGCGGAGCGCGTCGGTTCCGCGAAGTGCGCATCGACCGCGGCGTGCGGCCAAACCGTGCACGCCGCCGATTGGTCCCGCAGCCGATAGTTGCCGAGGAACGTGCTCTGCCCCAACGTCGTGCTCTTCGCCACGTCGACGAACGGGAGATCTTCGTCGCAGGTGACCGCGAGATAGAGCCCCGTCGTCCCCCTCCCCAACAGCTGATACCGAAACAAGACCGCCCGCTCGGCCACGGGCGTGAGATCGCCGGCGGCCGCGGCGTGCACCACGGCGGGCACCCAGCTCGCGCCGCCCGACGAATACATCATGTAGCGGATCGCTTCCCCGAAGAGATCGCGGTTGAGCGTGACCGTCACGATCTCACCGGTGACCGGGTGCACGATCGCCACCGGCGCCGGCGCCCGCTCCAGGCGGGCGACGACACTCCGCATCTCGTCCGAGAGATGCGGGAATGCGGCGTGACAGGCCGGTTCCGCGGCGCAGTCGGCGAACACGCCGTCCAAGGCCCGCTGGGCATCCTGCGCGAATCGCTCCGGAATGAAATCCGAGGTCGGCGCGATCCCCTGGATCACCATCGCGCGCACGTGATCGCCATGGCGCTTGAGATACGTCAACGCCGCCCGCGAGCCGTAGGAGATGCCGGTGATGTCGAGCATCGGATACCCGAGCGCCGCGCGGACGTCGTCCACGTCGTCGACGTGGTTATTGGTCGTGTACACCGTGAGGTCGGCATGGGCCGACAGATCCGTCACGCACCGCTGAATGGCGTCCAGCGGTAAGAACGAGCCGAGCCACCGCTGCAATGAATCGGCGGCGCCAAACGCGTGACAGGTGAGCGGAGACGACGCCCCCGTCCCGCGCTGATCCACCAACAGAATGTCGTGCCGCCGGTGGAGTGGAGAGAGCAGGTGAAAGACGAATCCGGCGCTACTCGTCGCTGCCTCACCCGGCCCGCCATCGAAGTACGTCACCGCGTCGCTCTCTCGTGGTGACTCGCCCGCCGGGATCACCGCCACGCGCAGCTCGATCGAGCGCCCGCGACCGGTCACGCGATTCTCGAGCACGGTCATCGTACCGCACTTCGCAGGCGCCGGCACATCGGGGAGCGTGCATGGCGTGAGCGTGATTGGCGCGCTGGTCGGTGCGCCCGACCCCGCCCCAACGACGAGAGCCAGCGCGGACATCACCGCACGAAGTGTGACCATCGTCAGCCCTCCGTCGCTCCCGCGCCGACCGCGACCCAGGCCAAGTCTTTATTGGAGACGGAGTCGAGCTTGAACCCCTTCGCCGCCGCCGCCATGCGCGTGAGCGCCTGCGCGAGCGGCATCGGTGGCTTGGTCTCGCCCTTCTTCACCTTGTGGAACCGCACCGGATTGATCCGGGCCACCACGTAGTTGCGCAGATAGGGAGACTTGAAGCCGCGCTTTTGCAACTCCCCGATAATGCGCTTCACCTGCGCGTCGATCTCCTGGAGTCGCGCCGCGTACCCTTCCCGCTCGCGCAGACTCGTGACCAGCGGACGATCGCTGAAGCGATCGACCTTCTTGAGGAAGGAGCTGTACGCGCCGCCGGCGAACCGCGGCGACTCCTCGTAGACGAGGCCCAAGGTGAGGAGCTCGGGGCCCTCGAACTCTGCCGCGAATCGCGATTCCTTCGCGTCACGCTCGCGCTTCGCGAGGCTTTGGGCCATGCGGATCACCTCGAGGCTCCGATCCTTGAGGTTGTGGGCCTTCTCCGTGTTGAGCGCGAGAATGCGATAGGCGAGGGATTCGTCGGGCGAGATCAAGGCCGTGATCTGCCGCATACCGAGCTTTTTGGCCGCCGCCAAACGATGACGACCGTTCGGCGTCCACAGTCGGCCGTCGTCACCGCGCACGACGATCAGCGGATCGAGAAATGCGGCCGTCTCGTCGATCTTCTCGGCCAAGCGCTTCGCATGCGTCGGCGACAGGTCGCGCTGAAAGGGCGTCGGCTGCAGCGCGCTGAGCGGCAATGAGGCGACGAGCAGTGCGCGGCCGCCGAGCGGCTCGCGATACGCCCCAATCGGTGCTCCCCCCGCATCGCGCACGAGCGTCGCGAGATCGGCGACCTCCGGGTCGTCGAGAGCGATCGCCACTTGAGCCGCCTCGAGCCCACGCGCCTTGTCCGCGGGCGCGAGCTTCCCGCGTGCGCGCTTGGTCGTGCTCGCGCGTTTCTTTTTCACCGCCATGGGCATCCCCTCGATGATCGACTGTGTGGGGTGACCGCGTTACTTCGCGCGATGCTCCGTGTGGCGCCGCTCTTCCCGCATCTGGACCGTCGCCCGCGCCGCAAGACAGAACATGACGACGATACCGATGCCTGCGCCGCACATGACGAGATTCTCAAGCAGATCCCGCATTCGTATCTCCGCGATGGATGAAAATCTGTGCCCGCGTCCCAACGACAACCCCCGCCAACGCGACGCCGACGGAAAACACGAATATTTTCGTCAAAGCCTTCGGATCGCCCTGTACGCTCAAAAAGACGCCGTACAGCGCCGCTGAGACGACGATCCCCATAACCGACGCAGAGCACAGGGACTCGTAGCCGTATCGGTTTCGCATCGGCGGATCGACCTTGCGAAGCTCAGACAAATCGAGTGTACAGATCGCCAGGGAGAAGAACAATAGCTCTCGGGATGCCTTTATTTGAACGAGGAGGAGCCAAACGAAAAGCGGGAGGAGCGCGAAGATGCATGTCCAGAACCAACGTTCCCACTGATATCGCGTCACGAAGATCCGGTCGTTGAGGGTGATCATCGTAAGGATGAATTCACGCATCGACGGTGCGCAACGCTCATTTCTTCACGGATATCATCGCCATCACACCGGCACAACCGACGCGAGCCACGTCCCGAACAGAGGATCCTCGAGGCGCAGTCGCGTGCTCCCTCGGTGGTGCTCCTCACGCACGATGGTCTTCTGCTCGAGCGCGCGGAGCGCCGTCTGCATGGACGCCACCGGAATATCGTAGCGCAGGGCCACGTCGGCCGAGGCCATGCCCTGCCCGCGCTCGCGCAGCAGCGCCAACAGCGCCTTGCGCTGCGTCACCGGCAGGCCGGTCCAGAGCTGCGTGTAGAGCGGATCGTTGCGCAACGCGGCCACGCGCGCCGTCGCGTGCACACGCTCTACCGTGAGCGCCGCGGGCCGCCGACTGCCGTCCTCGCGACACGCGTCCCAACACGCGTGCGCCAGCAGCTGCACGTTGTACGGCACCTCCTCGGCCGTGTCGAGAATCGCGTCGACAGCGCCCGTGCCAAGCGGAATACCCGCCTTGAGAAACCCGCGCTCCAGAAACTGCGCGAACTCGTCGCGCGGCACCGGCCCGATCGACCGCACCAACCCGAGCTTATAGAACGGCCGATTCGGCGCACTCGTCATATCTGCCAGCAGCCGCGTATCAGACCCGGCGAAGACGTACCCGACATGGCGATGCCGCTGCACCGCCGCCCGAATCTGCCCCTCCGCCTCCGCCCCGCCCTCCTCGACGATGTGCTGAAACTCGTCGAACAATATCCCCACCGCCCGAGCGCCCTTCTCCGCCGCGCGATCGGCCCCATCCAAGACCTCGGCCAACAACGGCACACCCACGGGTTGGTCCGGCCCGCGCCCGAAACTCACCGACCAGGTATGCCGCACACTGTCGTACGACGCAGTGGGCCTGAGGCGCGAAAAGAACGAGGCAAAAGCGTGCGTCGCCTTCTCGACCGTCGGCGTGAGCTGCGACGCGGTGTCAGCAACGATGCGGGCCGCCAGCTGCTCCAGCGTCGGAAACGCTTCGGCGTTGTACCGAAAGACCAGGGCACCGCTCCGCGTCGCCCGCTCACTCGCGACATGCAGGATCGAGGTCTTCCCGTACCGGCGGGGGCCGATGAGAAAGAGCTTGCCCGCCTCCATGACCGCCGACACGACCGACCGCACCTCGTCGTCGCGATCGACGAGCTCCTCGGCGTCCAACTCCCGGCCGAACTCAAAAGGGTTCTTCATATGCTGATTGAAATTATTCTAACTGCAATAATTGTCAATAGCATAGAGTTAACGAGAACCCGAGCTCAACGTCATCCCGTACACAAGCGTCGTCAACGTGACGACTGATCGTATAGCCTACCGGGATACTACACATGCGACCCCTCATCTGTGGGACTGCCATTGTCTTAGCCGCCTGCTACAACAACCCCAATGCCGACCTGACCGCCGCCTCCGCCGGCACCCTCTCCGGTACGGTCACCTCCAACGCCGGCTCCCCCCTCGCCAACGTCAGCGTCACCGCCAACCCCCAGCTCGGCGGCCCCCAGACCGTCGCATCGAACGGCAACGGCCAGTACACCATCCCCAACATCCCATTCGGCCCCGGCTCGATCGGCGTCGGCAGTGTACCGTCCGGGTGCCAGCCCACCGGCGCGGGATACTCGATGCCCTCCTCGTTTGGCACGGTCACCGTCAACGTCACCGTCCAGTGCGGCATCACCACCGGCACCGTCGGCGGCACCGTCACCAGCACCCAAGGCGGAGCGATCGTCGGCGCGATCGTCACCATCACACCCACCGGCGGCCACCCACTGGCAACCGTGACCAGCGACATGGACGGCTTCTACTCCGACGCCTCCGTCCCCGCATCACCAACGAGCGGCACCGTCGCCGTGAGCGGCCTCCCCACCGGTTGCACCGCATCCGCACCCGTGGCCTACACCGGCCTCTCGGTCCTCGGCGCCGTCACCGCCAACATCGTCGTCAGCTGCCAGACCACGGCCACCGCGATCGGCCTCTGGGTCGACGGCCAATACGGGCTCACCGCCGCGCAACTCGCGGCGTCCGGCACACCGACGCCGACCGACAGCTGCCCAGGCGCCAACAGCACGATCTCCGGCGGATTGGGCCCGGAAGCGTTCGACGCCAGTGGAAACCTCTGGACCGCACGCGTCAACTCGGTACTCGAGTGGAGCGCGAGTCAGCTCTCCGATGCCTGCAGCCCCGCGACGCCGACGATCACCATACCGTTCCCCAACACCACCTACGGCTTCAGCGCTTTTGCCTTCGACCCGCACGGCACCCTGTGGATCTCCACCGGCTCGGGCGCCCTCGTCGGTCTCTCAGCCGCGCAACTCGGCGCGAGCTCCACAGGTACCGTCACGCCCGCCTACACGATCAACGGCCTGCAACCCGCCGGCCTCGCCTTCGATGCCTCCGGCAACCTGTGGGTCGGGACCGCCGCCTCGATCATCGAGTACACGCCAGCGCAACTCGCCGCGGCGACGACCGGCGCCGCGACACCCACACCGACCCGGTCGGTCAAGGACTCGCTCGCCAATGACGAAGCGACCTACGATTTCCTGGCGTTCGACGCCCACGGCAACCTGTGGGTGTCACTTGGCGTGTCGTATCAAAGCATGGTCCCCGGCGACACGGTCTACTACACGCAATACGCTGACTCCGTCCTCGAGTTCAGCGCGATCCAACTCGGCAACCTGGCCTCGAACGCCACTCCCAAGCCCGCCGTCTCCATCGGCGAAACCATCACCCAGGACAATGCCGCGATCACGTTCGGCGCACTCGCGTTCGATGCCAGCGGCGACCTCTGGCTCGGGTTGTATGGCGCGAACGGCGGCGGAGCCGTCGTGCGCTATCCCGTGGGGAGCTTGAGCAGCAACAGCCAGCCGGACATCACGGTGTCGAGCCCGAACGGCGGGAGCTACGGCACCTCGCTCGCGTTCAACCCGACGCCCGCCGGTCTTCCAATCAACGGCGCCCGCATCACGGCTCGTAACACCCCTCACATCGTCCAGGCGAAGCGACCAAAACAGCAGTATCGTTGAGGCTGTGAGAGCCTGCGTCCTCCTGCTCGCCGCAACCACGGCCGCCGCGCAAGCCCCGGCGGCCGTGCCGTGCAAGAAGCCCTCGAACTCGCACAAGACCGAGTCTCCGATGGCCTTTACATACCGCTCGAGCGCGCCGCTCGACCCGACGTGGGCCCGAGCGGTGTTCGACTCGATCGCCGGCCAATGGTCGCACCCACCGTTTAAGCACCAACGCACGGACCTCACGTTCACGATGCACCGAGACAGCGCGCTCAAGACCTATCACGTCATCCACTCATCGGGCGACAAGGATTTTGATCTGCTCGCCGCACGCGCGCTCGCCCTGGCAGCCGTCGGCCACAAGTTGCCGCCGTTGCCGGTGACCTATGCGGGCGACTCGGTCGAGTTCATCATGCTGTTCGGTGACCTCGCCTCTTACCTGGACTCGGCCAGCGCGCTATCGGACCGGCACCCGCCCGAGCCCTGGGGGTCGAATGAAATGCCCAAGTGGCCGACCGGCTATCGCGTGATCGGAGGGTCGGTGCCGGTGGTCGCGCAGTTCGAGATCGACACGGCGGGACGCGTCGACGTCGCGACGATCCACATCACGAGCGCACCAAACGACGATTTCGCGGCGGCCGTCAGAAGTGTGCTCCCGAACTGGCGGTTCTCTCCGGCGATCGAGCAGTGTCGGGCCGTGCGCTCGAGCTATGAGTTCACGCAGAAGTTCGGCACCCCCTAAACCGTAGGCGGTCCAAACCAGGTCGTGAGCGCGTCAGCAAGCCCCACCTGCGTTCGGTCCCCCACCCAAGCCACATATCCGTCGGGCCGAACCAAAACGGCGCCAGGAGCCGTGACGGCCCCGATCGCCGGAAGCTCCCAACTCCCCGAGTACGTCGCGTCGATCAACTGCACGCGATCCGCCCACGGTGTGATGTCGAACCCACCGGGCTCCCCGAGGTTCAAGAGCACCGGCCGTGCATGGTGCAGCAAGGTGAAGACCCGCATCGGTCCGTTGGCGGTGACGAGGTCGAGATCGGGCATGCGGCGGCCGAGCAGCGGGTGTCCCTCACCCAGATCGTAGTGAATGTCCAGACCGGACAGCATCCCGGCGAACCGCTTGCGCGGCTCGTCCATGCCGAGGAGATCGGCCACGGTGTCGCGCAGGGCCTTCGTGCGTTCGTCCGGGCGGCGCAGCGCGACACTCGCCATCGTGTTCCGCAGCACGCGCTCGGCCACCGGGTGTCGCTCGGCGTGGTAGGTATCGAGGAGGCTGTCCGGCGATGTCCGCTTGACCACCTGCGCCAGCTTCCATCCGAGGTTCACCGCATCCTGCACACCGGTGTTGAGGCCCTGTCCACCGTCCGGGGCATGCACGTGTGCCGCGTCGCCGGCGAGCAGGACGCGTCTCTCGCGGTAGGCCGCGGCCTGGCGAGTCATGTCGGAGAATCTGGAGATCCAAGTGGGACTGTGGATCCCGTAATCGGTCCCGCAGACGGCGATGAGCGCTTCGCTGAGATCGCGCAGAGTGGGCTCGGTCGTGGGTCCGACGTCCGGTTCTGTGATCATGACCCGTATCGGTCCCCCCTCCCCGTAGATCACCTCGCCGTCGCGGATTGTGTACTGCTCCTTGCCGAAGGAATGGATGCCAAAAGGATTGCGGTGGATGCCCAATGGCGGCAGCTCGGCCATCTCGACCTCGGCGATGAGCGCGCTGGTCGTCGGATCCCACCCGGGGAACTCGATGCCGGCGACTTTACGGACCAGACTGCGTCCTCCGTCGCACCCGACGAGATATTCCGCCCGCAACGACTGGCCGTCGGACAGCTCGACGTCGACGCCGGTGTCGTCCTGCGCGAAGCCCGTCACCTCACGTCCGTTATAGATCGGCACCGCCAGCTCGCCGACCCAACCGGCCAGTATGCGCTCGATGTGGTTCTGCCACAGCCCGAGCCCGTAGTTGTGCCGCGTGGGAAAGTCGCTCATGTCCAGGCGGACGCCGGCGAACCCCGCGACCTGAGCCACCTGCCCTTCCGATAGGAACCGATCAGCGATGCCGCGCTGATCGAGGACCTCGATGGTGCGCGAGTGCAAACCGCCCGCGCGTGAGCCGGCGAGTTCCTGGTTTGCACGGCGCTCGACAGTGGCAACGTCGACGTTCGCCATCGCCAACTCGCCCGCCAGCATCAGTCCCGTCGGACCTGCTCCGACGATCACAACAGCATGGGTCTTCATGCCGGCGACTCTACACCCCGACCCGGGTCTTGCCGCAAGTCCCAGGGTGCGCTATATGCTCGAAGTGGCGATGAGGTCCGCGCCAATCGCGGTGCTATGGTCGAGCCCGGAGCGATCAAGACACCGCCGCGCTTTCGAAACGGGCGTGCGTGTAGGATTCAAGATCAACGACGTGCGCGCGTGACCCCGCCGGTACACATGCCGGTTATGATCGGTCACCCCCAGCACGTCACCACCGCATGAGGAGACCGGTTATGAGCGAAGTTACGATCAGCGACACGATGGCGGTCGGCTCCCAGTTGGTCGATCTCTGCCGTCAAGGCAAAGAGCGCGAAGCGATCGAGACGCTGTACGCCCCGGAGATCGTCAGCATCGAAGCCTACGGCAGCCCCGCCATGCCGCAGCGCATGGAAGGTCTGGCCGACGTCATCGGCAAGGCCGAGTGGTGGGAGAACAACAACGAGGTGCACAGCCGCGAGGTCAGCGGCCCGTACCCGCATGGCGACCGCTTCGTCGTGCACTTCAAGTATGACATCACCGCCAAGCAGGGCCCGATGGCCGGCCAGCGCATGACGATGGACGAGACCGCGCTCTATCGGGTCGCCGATGGCAAGGTCGTGCAGGAAGAGTTCTTCTACCACATGGGCTGACGTTAACGCCGCGGGTGCTGGCGCGTCTGACTCGTATGCAGACGCTTCGCACCCTCCGCATCGCAATGCTCGGCCTGTGCCTCGCCGCACCGGCCTTTGCGCAAGGCAGCGGTGGGTCGGACATGCACATGGACATGAACCACATGCGCATGACGGCCCACCAACCCGCCGCCCCAGGCGACTCGGCCCGCGCCGCCCAGGTGCTCGCCACACTCCGCACCTCGCTCGCGCCATACCAGGACTACCACAAGGCCCTCGCCGACGGCTACCGGATCTTCCTGCCGCGGATCAAGCAGCCCGTCTACCACTTCACGAACCGCGCGATCACCCGCGCCGGCGTGAAGACGTTCGATCCCGCACACCCCGGGTCGCTGCTCTACGAGAAGACCAGCGACTCGACGTACAAGCTCGTCGGCGCGATGTACATCGCGGCGAAAGACGCGACGCCCGCCGATCTCAACGCGCGCCTCCCGCTCAGCATCGCCACCTGGCACGCGCACGTGAACTTCTGCCGTCCAAAGCCGCTGCTCTCATTGGCTCGCTGGGCCGAGAAGGATTCGAGCGGTCAACGACTCTTCGGAGTCCGTGGGTCGATCCATACGGCCGAAGCCTGTGCCGCGGCGAACGGCAAATTTCTTCCGCAGGTCTTCGGCTGGATGGTGCACGTCTATCCGTTCGCGCCCACGTGGGCCGAGGTATGGGCCACCGATGAGGTGCCCACGAGCGCCGACGGAATGACGAACATGCGCATGCAATGACCTAAAGGGCACGCAACCCTTCCGCGCATCGGGCTGTCCAACCTGCTCAATGCGCACCGACATCCGTAACGCCGTTCGCGGACTCCTCCGTAGCCCGACAGTGAGCGGCTCCGCGATTCTCTGCCTGACCCTGGGGTTAGGCGCGACCACCGCGATCGCGAGCGCCATCGACCGCGCCCTGGTCAAACCCCTGCCGTTCCGCCAGCCGGACGGTCTCCTCACAGTCTACCGCACTGCGCCCCAAGCGAACGACTGGCCGACCGCGCCCGCGAAGTACCTCGACGCCGCCCGCGCTATCCATCAGCTGACCGGCCTCGCCGCGATAGCCGCCTACGGTTCGGGACTCCTCACGGTCGGGGATCGCTCGGACAACGTCAACACGGTGCGCATCACCGGCAACCTGTTCCCCATGCTCGGCGTCGTCGGCGCCCGCGGCCGCCTGATCACCGTGAGCGACGACTCCGCCAGCGCCGATCCCGTCGCCGTCCTGAGCGACGAGCTCTGGAAGCGCGACTTCAACGGCGACCCCAACATCATCGGGCGCCCCATCCGCCTCGATGGCACGGCGCGCACGGTCGTCGGCATCCTCCCGCCGAACTTCTTCGTACCGCAGGGCCAAAACCCGACGCGCGGCGATGTCTGGCTGCCGATGCGCTTCTCGGCCGAAGAGGCCGCAAGCCGCGGCTCCAACTACCTCGAGATGGCCGGCCGCCTCGCACCGGGCGCTACCCTCGCGTCCGCGAACCAAGAGCTACGCGCGATCGTCGCCCGGATGATCGAAGAGCACCCGCACATGAGCGGCGAAAGCATGCGCGCCGTCCCCATGCAGGCCGAAGGCGTGCGCACCGTTCGCACACCCATGCTGATGTTGTTCGGCGCCGTGATCGGCGTCCTGCTCATCGCCGCCACCAACGTCGCGAGCCTCCTCCTCGCCCGCGGCCTCGGCCGCCGCCGCGAGATGGCCGTTCGCACCGCCCTCGGCGGCAGCCGCTGGGCGATCATGTACCCAGTGCTCATCGAGAGCTTGCTGCTGACCTGTGTCGGCGCCGTCCTCGGTCTCGCGCTCGCCTGGGCCGGCGTCCGCACGATCGGCTCGCTCGCCGCGAATCAAATCGAGCCGCTCCGCGGCCTCTCCATCGATTTCCGCATCGTCGCCTTCGCGCTCGGCCTCTCGCTCCTCGTGGCACTCCTCTGCGGCGCGCTCCCGGCCTGGCGCACGGCCTCGATCCACCCACAAGAGGCCCTCGCCGGCACCCGCGGAGCCAGCAGCGGCCGGCGCGAGCAACGCGCGCTCTCGACACTCGTGGTCGTCGAAGTCGGCCTCTCGCTCGTGCTCCTCGTCGGCGCCGCGCTCGTGCTCCGCGGATTCGTGGGACTCACACGACGCGATCCGGGATTCGACCCACGGCCCGTGCTCACCATGCACGTGACGATCCCGTCGCAGAAATACGATCGGGACACGAGCGCCCAACGACGGTTCCTCGTCCCCGCGCTCGCCGCGATCGCGCACCTGCCCGGCGTCGGCGCCGCCGCCGCGATCCAGACGATGCCCTACGAGGGCTGGGGCAACAACTTCAATATTCGCTACGAGGGCAAGCCCGCCGACGAGCCCGAGAAACTTCCACTCGTCGACTACCGGGTCGTCTCGCCGTCGTTCTTCCAGGTCACCCGCCAACGTCTCATGGCCGGCCGTCTGCTGCGCGACGACGACGATGACCGCCCCGGCGTCCCCAGCGTCACCGTCGTCAACGAGGCTCTCGCCAAACGCGATTTCCCAGGCGAGAGCGCCCTCGGCAAACGCTTTTATTTCTTATCCGACACAACACTGACCACGATCGTCGGCGTCGTCAGCGACATCCGAAACGCCGGCCCGTTCGAGGAGCCAGTACCAGAGGCGTACTTCACCTACACCCAGAACGCCCAAAGCAACACGTACTTCCCGGTCATGATCCGCGCGAAGGGCGATGCCCCCACTGCCCTCGCACCAGCAGTACGCGCCGCGATCCGTAGCATCGACGCCGAAGCCGCCGTCAGCGACGTGCGCACCATGCCCGAAGTCATGGCCCAGAGCATGGGCACCCCGCGCTTTTATCTCACGCTCCTCGCCACATTCGCCGCGGTCGCCCTGATCCTCGCCATCGCGGGCGTCTACGGCGTTCTCTCCTACGCCGTCGAGCAACGCATGCGCGAGCTCGGCATCCGCCGCGCCCTAGGCAGCTCGGCCACGGGTCTCCTCCACCTCGTGACACGCCGCGGCGCCGCGATGATCGGAACCGGCATCCTCCTCGGCGTACTCGGCGCGGCGGCTCTCACGCGTGTACTAGGCGCCCTGCTCTACGGCCTGAGCCCGATCGACGCGCTAAGCTGGACCGCGGCCACGCTCGCCCTGGCATGCGCAGGAATCCTCGCTTCGCTCGTCCCCGCGCTCCGCGCCAGTCGCGCCGACCCGCTGATCGCTATCCGAGTTGAGTAACGCACGACAGCTCGGCGTAGGACGACATATATCGGCGCAGCGATCTGCTGTACCGAACATCGCGGAGCCGATATATGTCGTCCGGAGCTTAGCGCGCTGCCACTATCCCGGGCGCATTGCGCGAGAACCCGGCAACGGTCGATTCAGGAATCCCAGTGTTGTCGGTAACAATCTCGGGAGGCACCGTCGCCAACCACTGCGCCAGACTCGACTCCTGATAGATCCCGGAGTTGAAGCCGAGGATGATGTGCGCCTCCTCAGGCCCAATGCTCTCGAGATGATGCCCAAACCCACGCGGGATGTACACCACCTCCCCAGGCCCGACTTCTTCGGTACGCGACCGCCCACTCGACCCAAACAACGTCACGCGCACTCGCCCGGAGACGTAGTACTGCCACTCGTCGGCATTCGGATGCCAATGCATCGCCCGTAGCGCCCCAGGCTTGAGCGTCATATACGCCCCAGTGATGGTACGCGACACGGGAAACTCAACCGATGACGCAATACGAATCGTCCCACCCGGAAACTCATGCGGCGCCTGCGCCATGAGCCGATACCGATGCGACTCGGCCCCAACACGCTCGGTCCCCGGCGGCGGATCCGCCGGCAGCGCCGCCGGCACGCGCCCTTGCGCGATGTAAACCTCTTTCTTCGGGATATTCGCGAACGTGGCCGCGGGCGCAGCGAAGTTCTGCGACAGCACGTTCTGCCCGGTCAACCCCATCCAGTCCGTGATGCTGAACGTCCCATACTCGGAGAAATGCCCGCTATCGAAGATGAGCACAAAGTGCGTCTCCTCAGGCCCGAGCCCTTGGAGCGAATGCCCATACCCGCGCGGGAAATACCAGATGTCCCCAGGCCCCAGGTCGACGACTTCGTTATGCCCGTCGGGATCAAACACCGTGATCCGACACCGCCCCCGGTCCATAAACGCCCACTCGGCCGCCAGCGCATGCCAATGCAGCTCCCGAAGCCCACCGGGCTTGAGGTACATGGAAACGCCCGCCAGCCCCTCGGACAGCGCAAACTCTTTCACGGTCGCTTCACGCGCATACCCACCAGCGGCAATCTTGCCAACCTGCTGCTCGATCTTGAACGTGAACGGCGGAATCGGCTCCGCAGGCTCCGCCATGATGCGATCGGCAAGCGTCATCCGCCGCTCGCCCGGCAACAGCGCGCCGACGAGCCCCAACCCGGCCGTTGCCGCAAAGTCCCGTCGCGTAACCGTCATTTGACCCCCAGCAGCTCAACGTCGAACACGAGCGTCGAATTCGGCGGGATCGGATCCGACCCCTTGTCGCCATATCCCAAGTCCGCCGGAATCACCAGCAGCCGCCGCCCGCCCACATGCATCCCTGCTACGCCCTCGTCCCAGCCTTTGATGACCTGACCGGCGCCGATCGGAAAGGCGAACGGGTCACCACGGTCCCGACTCGAGTCGAACTTCGTGCCGTTCGGCAGCCACCCCGTATAGTGCACGGTCGCCATCTGCCCCGCCTTGGCCTCGGCCCCGTCCCCAACTTTCAGATCCTTGTACGCCAAACCCGATGGCGTCTTTGTCATGGAGGCCATGTCCACGCCAAGCTGAGGCGCGAACGTCGCGGCCGATCCCGATGATGCTGATGCAGGTGCTGGTGCCGCTTTGCGTTCACCGCCGCAGGCGATGAGCACCAAGCCCAATAGAATGGCAATGCGCATGGCTCAGAGGATAGCGCCACGCGCGACGATCGGCCACAGGCCCTCCACCCGCTCGCCGCGCACCGCCACACACCAGTCGTACAGGTTGACCGTCGGATCGCAATGCCCAGGGATGAGCCTCAACTTCGTCCCGAGCGGGATGTCCGCGTCGAGATTGCCATGCTCATCAGACACCCGGACGTACGACACCCCGGGATAGTCGGCCACGAGCGGCATCCCCTCGTCGAACGACATAGCCTTGAGCCCGGCATCGACCACGGAATGTCCGCGTCCAGTCGCGCTCATCACTTGTGTATACACAAAGAGGCTATTCCGAAATTCCGGCCGCGGCGCATTGCGGCCATAATCGGCATCCATGAGCACGTACGACCCGGGCTGTATCTCGTTGTACGCCCGACTGGCCGAATCAAAGAGGTACGTCCCAGTTCCCCCACCAGTGATCAAGTCGCACGCCAGCCCGTCGCGCCGCAATATTTCGATGGTGTCGTGGAGAGCGGCGACGCTGGCGTCGACGGCCTGCCTGCGATCAGCCTCCGCGCGAATGTGCTGCGCCCGCCCCTGGTACCCTTGGAGCCCAGCAAATCGCAGATGACTCGATGAGGCGACGCGCCGGGCGAGCTGCGCGGCGGGCTTGCCCGGCATCTGTCCACACCGGGCCCCGCCGACATCAACTTCGACCAACACGCCGAGCGTCACACCGGCACGAGCCGCCGCGGCGTCGAGGAGCGGGACGATCGACGCATCATCCACGCACGTCATAATCGTCGCGCGCCGCGCCAGCGCGGCCAGACGCTCGATCTTCCGCGGCGCGATGACCTCGTTGCTGACGAGCACATTGCTCACCCCCGCGTCGACGAGCGCCTCGGCCTCGCTCACTTTCTGCGAGCACACACCAACGGCGCCGAGCGCCATCTGCCGAAGCGAGATCTCGGCGCATTTGTGCGCTTTGGCATGCGGCCGTAGCGCGACGCCCGCGCGCGCCGCATAGCCCGCCATCTCCCGCATGTTGTGCTCGAGCGCATCGAGGTCGACAATAAGCGCTGGGGTATCGACCTCGGCAAGCGTGTCACCGACGGCAGCAGGTGGGTTAGCCATTCGGCCGCGAAACCTAATGGTATCCGCGGAGTTGGGGTTGCCCCCCGGAGGCGAACCGGCCAGTCGAGCGGCGCGGAGCTCCGCATCGACGAGCCGCGGAGCGGCAGCTGTTACCATCACCTGCTAAAGTCCATTATGAGCCACAACGCCACGTTCGAGTTCGACGCCACCGTGTCGAGTGCCGTGAGCGCTCCATGGGGCCAACTCCAGCGGTACTGGCAGGCCGCGAACTATCTCACGGTCGGCCAGATCTACCTCAAGGACAATCCCCTTCTGCGCGAGCCGCTCCGCCCGGAGCACATCAAGCCGCGGCTCCTCGGCCACTGGGGCACGTCACCAGGATTGAGCTTCATCTACGCGCATCTCAACCGGCTCATCACGGCGTACGACGCCAACGCGATCTACCTCGCCGGCCCAGGCCACGGCGGCCCGGCGATCGTCGCGAACGTGTATCTCGAAGGTACCTACTCCGAGATCTACCCCACGATCACGAGAGACGTGGACGGCCTCTGTCGTTTCTTCCGACAGTTCTCGACCCCAGGCGGAATTCCGAGTCACGTCAGCGTGCCGACGCCCGGCTCGATCCACGAAGGCGGCGAGCTTGGCTACGTCCTCGCGCACGCCTACGGCGCCGCATTCGACAATCCTGGCCTTCTCGTCGTCGCCGTCGTCGGCGATGGCGAGGCCGAGACCGGCCCGCTCGCCGGCTCGTGGAAGAGCACTCGTTTTTTGAACCTGGATCGCGACGGCTCAGTTCTCCCGATCCTTCACTTGAACGGATACAAGATCAGCGGCCCCACGGTCTTCGGCCGCGCAAAAGACGATGACCTGCGCCGGCTTCTCGAGGCCGAAGGCTATGAGGTGCACATGGTCGAAGGCGACGACCCGATGCATCTGCATGGCGAGTTCGCGTCCACACTCGACGCCTGCTATGCGAACCTCCGCAATCGCCCCGCGATCATCCTACGCACGCCGAAGGGTTGGACGGGCCCGAAGGAGCTCGATGGTCTCCCTATAGAAGGCACGTTCCGCGCGCACCAAGTGCCGCTGCCGGATGTGCGCACGAACGCCGAGCAGCTTCGCATGCTCGAAGACTGGATGCGGAGCTACCAGCCCGAGACGCTGTTCGACGAGTCGGGCGCGTTCATGCCCGATCTCGCGGCGCTCGCGCCGAAGGGCGATCGCCGCATGGGCGCCAACCCGCACGCGAACGGCGGCCGCCTCTGTCAGCCGCTCGACCTCCCCGACTTCAGGAAGTACGCGATCGAGGTGCCCGCGCCGGCGACGATCAAGCGCGAGTCGACCCGCCAACTCGGCGCGCTATGCCGCGACATCTTCGTTCGAAACCCCAAGAACTTTCGCCTCACCTGCCCCGACGAAACCAACTCGAACCGCCTCGGCGATGTGTTCCAAGTCGAGAACCGATGCTTCGTCGGCCCGATCCTCACGATCGACGACCACGTAAGCCCCACGGGCCGCGTGATGGAAGTCCTGAGCGAGCACCTGTGCGAAGGCTGGCTAGAGGGATACGTACTGACCGGCCGCCACGGCCTGTTCGCGACCTACGAAGCCTTCGCCATGGTCTCGGCCTCGATGACGGTGCAACACACGAAGTGGCTCGAAGCCGCCAACGACCTCGCGTGGCGCGCTCCAGTCCCCTCGCTCAACATCCTGCTCACGTCCACGGCCTGGCGGAACGACCACAACGGATTCAGCCACCAGGGCCCGGGCCTTATCGACGTGATGCTCTCGAAACGCGGCACGGTGTCCCGCATCTACCTGCCGCCCGATGCGAACTGCCTGCTCTCCGTCGCCGACCACTGCTTCCGGTCCAAGAGCTACGTCAACCTCATCGTCATCGACAAGCAGTTCCAGCTCCAATGGTTGCCGATGGACGCCGCCATCGCCCACTGCGAGCGCGGCGCTTCTATATGGGAGTGGGCCTCGACCGATGCCGGTATCGACCCCGACGTCATCCTCGGCTGCGCCGGCGACGTGCCCACCCTCGAGACCATCGCCGCCGCCTGGTGGCTCCGGAAGCTCGCGCCCGAGCTACGCGTGCGCGTCGTCAACGTCGTCGATCTCATGACGCTGTTCTCGCCAAGCGAGCATCCCCACGGGATGACCGATGATGCCTTCGTCGAGCTCTTCACCGCCGACAAGCCCGTGGTCTTTGCCTGGCACGGCTACCAACGCGCCGTGCACGCAATTATCCACGGCCGTCCACACGCCAGCCGCTTCCACGTGCGCGGGTTCAACGAGCAGGGTACGACGACCACGCCATTCGATATGGTCGTCCTGAACGGCATGAGCCGTTACCATCTGGCAGCCGAAGCGATTCGGCGCACCACCCGCCTCGGCAACAATGGCAGCGCTCTCATTAACCGATTCATACAGATGACGAAGGACGCGACCCGGTATTCCTACGAGCACATGGAGGACGAGCCCGACATCGCGAACTGGACTTGGGTCTAGCCACGCGAAATTAGACGAAATCGCTGCTTTTCGTCCCGAATACCGCTGACCTGGGGAGCCGAGCACTCGTCGATCCGCAAACTTCACTCACGAGGCTCCCCGATGGTTACGAAGCGCCACGCCGTTCTCTTACTCCTAGCAGCCATTGTGGCGGCCTGCAGCAGCTCGACCTCTCCCAACGGCGAACAGTCGCCCTCCAACGCCAAACAAGGCCAGAAGGTCAACCTCGCCGGCACGTACAGCCTGTCGACGTTCACCTTTGACTCCGCCGATGGCGGCTCCTGGTCGCAGAGCACCGACGCGAACAACACCGCGACGCTCACCCTGACGGCGGGCGCGTACACGTTGGCGTCGACCGGTGCTCTCACCCAGACCCTAAGTAACACGCACGGCAGCTACACGGCGACCGACACCTCGTCGTCGTCCCAGGGCGGCACGCTGGTTCTGTATGACAGCGTTGCGGCCAAGACGCAGAATTATCTTTACTCGTACTCGAACAACACGCTCACCGTCAGCGCTCCGAACGGCGACGGCAACGGGAACACGATCGTAACGGCGTGGGCTAAGCAGTAGGCAGTCCGACGCGCCGCACCATCGCTTGAAACCGGGGTTCGCGTCGCACCGGCGCGAACCCCTCGTCCACCAGCAGATTCACCATGACCCAGTCATGGTCCCGGTACGCGCGCTCGAGCGCCGCATACCCTTTCTCGTTTTCCCCAACCGTGAAATAAATCTGCGCGACCTGATACGGCCCGAACTCGGCCTCCTTGGCGCCGCGCAGCATGGCCTCGGCCTCGTCGACCGCCTCCTGCTTCTGCCCACCGGCGAGCTTCTCATAGATATGCAGGATGCCGAGTCGCGTCGTGTCCCCCATGAGCCGCGTCACCGCCCGCACCTCGGCCTCGGCCTGCTGAAAGTCGCCAAGCTCGAGATACGCGCTGCCGAGGTAGTCATGCGCGGGCTCGAAGTCGGGCTGGAACGCCAACACACGCCTCAACTCGGCGACCGCCTCCTTCGCACGCCCGGCATGGATGTACGCGACGGCCAGATCGCCGCCCGCGATCGCCGACAACGGATCCAGCGCCACGGCGCGCCGCGACTCGGCGACACTCGTGTCACGCCGCCCGAGATCGCCCAGGAACTCGCCATACCACTGATGCGCGGTGGCATAGTTCGGATTCGCGGCAATCGCCCGCCGAAAGTCCGCGTCCGCGCCGGCGAAATTCCAATCCCACCGCGCCGTGACGATCGCCAGCGACGTGTACGCCTCGGCGGAATTCGAGTCCAACGCCAATGCCCTGCGCGCTGCCGCCTCGGCCTTCGGGAACGCGTCCCGTGACGACAGCGAACCCCACACGCTCAACAACGTGTACGAGTCCGCGAGCCCCGAGTACGCCGGCGCGTACAAGGAGTCCTTGGCGATCGCCTGCGTGAAGTACTCGATCGCTTTGGTGAGACCCGCCTCGTTGCGCTTGGCCCAGAGGAACCGCCCCGTGAGATAGGCGAGCCGCGCATCCGGATCCACCGGGCGTGCCGGCGCGCGTGCGGGCGCCGACTTCCCCGTCAGCCGGGCCAGCACCGATCCCGCGATCGCCCCGGCGACGTCCTCCGGCGCCGACAACACCTCCGGCAGATCGCGCTCGTATTGTTGGCTCCAGAGATGGCGACCCGAGCGCGTGTCGACGAGATCCGCGCTGATCCGCACGCGGCTGCCGGACCGTTGGAGCGTGCCTTCGACCACGGCGTCCGCGTGCAGCGCGTCCGATACCTGCGTGAGGGATGCCGTCGACGTCCGGGAGATCACCGGCACCTGCCCGGCGCGGCCGAGCGCGACAATGATGTCGTCGGTCAGCCCGTCGGCGAGATGATCACCGACGCCGGACCGGTCCGTGAACGGCATGACAGCGACCACCGCCTCGTTCGCGGGCGGACGCTCGCGCAGGGCGACGACCACGAGGAGACCGGCCGACGCCACCACGGCACCGGCCACGCCCCAGGGCCATCGCCGGCGCCGCGCCAGGGGCGGCTCGTGCCGCGCGCGCACCCATGCGTCCAGCTCCGCGTCGTACGCAAAGACATTCGCGCGGGCCATGTGGGTCTGCCGATGGATCGGCAGCCCTTCGTTCTTCTCCCACAGCTGCGCCGTCCGAATGTCCTTGCCGAGATACGCCGCGATCTGCTTCCACGATTCAAGGCGCTGCACTGACCTGTCTGTTCTCGAGATACTTGTCGAACCAGCCAATGATGTGATCGAGACGCGCGACCCGATGCACGGGTTTCCCCGACCGCGAGAGCTCGTGCGTCTCGCCGGGGAACACGACCATCTCCGTCTGCTTGTGCATGGCCTTGAGCGCCCGGAACATGGTGTACCCGCCCGAGCCCGACGGCGTGCGACTATCCGCCTCGCCTTCCACCAACATGAGCGGGGTCGTCACGTTCCCGATATACGTGATGGGCGAGCGCAACGCGTACTCTTGCGGGTCTTTGAACGGCGGCTCTTTGAACCACGACGGCGTGAACAGCGTGAAGTCGGCCGTATACCACCACGCGGCCCAATCGGCGATCGACCGCTGCGATACCGCCGCCTGGAATCGATGCGTCTGCGTGACGACCCAGTTCGTCAGCAACCCGCCACCGCTGCCCCCCGTAACCCCGAGCCGCTTCTCGTCGATGTACCCGCGCTTGAGCAGCGTATCGACACCGACCATGAGATCTTTGTAGTCATCGCCGGGATAGTGGTACTGAATGATATTCCCGAACGATTCGCCATACGTCGTGCTCCCGCGCGGATTCGGCGCCAGGACAACATACCCTCGCGCAGCCATGACCTGAAACTCATGGAAGAACGTCTCGCCGTAGGCCGCGTGCGGCCCGCCGTGAATGTTCAGGATCAATGGGTATTTCTTGGTCGGCGAGAAATCGGGCGGCTTGACGATCCAGGCCTCGATCGGTGTACCGTCGAAGCTCTTGTACGTGATGCGCTCGGGCGTCGACAACGTCAGCTGCTTGAACAGCTCGTCGTTCACGTGCGTGAGCTGGGTCAGCGCCTTCGTCGCCGGGTCCAGCGCGTAGAGGTCGCTCAGATGCGTGCCATCGCTCATCGTGAGAGCGAACCGGCTCCCGTTCGGCGTCGCACTGTAAGCCACGACGTCGTGCGCCCCGGTCGTCACCGGCTCGACCGCTTTGGTCGCCACGTCGATCCGCACGATGTTCGACCGGCCATGCTCCGTCGTCGCGAGATAAAGGCTCTTGCCATCCGCCGACCACACGAGTGGTCCACCACCGCCGCCCCGCGGCGGGTGCTGGTCGCCAGTGACCGAGCTCCCGACCTCGGCCTCGCCGGACGTCAGCTTCGTGATGGTCCCATCGTGCGACCAGAAGATGGCCGACTGCGTGTACGACTGGCGGTGCGCCGGGTTGATCCATCCGGCAAACGCGTAGCTCTTACCATCCGGCGACTGGGCCACCCCACGAATGGGCCCATCGATGTCGATAGTCTTGGACATGGCGCCGCCGTTCTTGGGGACCGCGAACGCGTCGTCGTCCGGATTATCGTAATAGGGCTCGTCCACGCGGTCGGACACGAACAGGATCTCGGACCCGTCGCGCGCCCACTGCACGTCTTCCTCGTCGTAGTTGCCGGAGGTCACGGCCCGCGCCTTCGCCGGTGCGTCGGCCCCCAGGTCGACATCGACGACGAAGATGTGCTCATGCCGTGTCGGATCGAGCCAGCCCTCGTCGTTGTCCCGGTACACGGCACGGGTCACGACGCGCACGTCGCTTTTGTCCTTGTCGGGTGGCGCTGTGTCGGCCGGCAACGTCGTACTGGTGAACGCGATCGTCTTGCCATCGGGCGACCAGGCCAGGGCCCCCGCGCCTTTCGCCACGTCCGTCAAACGGCGGGGCTCACCGCCGGCAAGCGATAAGAGATAGATCTGCGACGCGCCCGTGTCCGTGGCATTCCGGACGAATGCCAACGTCCGCCCGTCCGGCGACCACCGCGGCGAACGGTCGCGGATACCCGACGTGAGACGCCGCGGCCCGCTCTGGCCATCCGTGGCCACGACCCACAGGCTCGTCTCGTACTTGTCGCCTTTCTCGGCGACCTGAACGAGCGTGTACGCCGCCAGCGAGCCGTCCGGCGACATGCGCGGATCGGCCACCCACTTGAACTGGTAGAGATCCTTGGAGGTGATGGGACGCGGGCCCGGCGGCGTCAGTGCGGCCAGGAGGAGGAGCGCGGAGAATCGCAGCATGACGCTACGATATGCACCGCGCCCCTAATCCTCCAGTGTCGGCATCGTCGCGAGTACGTCCTCGGCCCGCGGACGCGCCGCGGTCGGCTCGTCCTTTCGGATCCGCCCGTCACGAAATACGATCACCCGGCGGGCGAACTGGGCGATGTCGCTCTCGTGGGTCACCATCACGATCGTGAGCCCACGGTCGTTGAGATCCTGGAGGATCTTCATGATCTCGACCGACGTTCGGCTGTCGAGATTCCCCGTGGGCTCGTCCGCCAACAGGATCGACGGCTGGTTGACGAGGGCCCGCGCGATCGCCACGCGCTGTTGCTGGCCGCCCGACATCTGGGACGGAAAATGCGAGGCCCGGTCGGCGAGCCCAACCATCGCCAGCGCCGCGCTGGCCCGCTCCCGGCGCGCCGCCTTGTCCAGGCCCGCGTAGATCGTCGGCAACTCGGCGTTCTCCAAGGCCGTCGTTCGGGCCAGGAGATTGAACCCTTGAAAGACGAACCCGAGCTTCTTGTTCCGGATGCCGGCCAACTCCCGCTTGCTGAACGTCGAGACGTCGGTCCCGTCCAGCACGTACCGCCCGCCGCTCGGCCGGTCTAGACAGCCCAGAATGTTCATGAGGCTCGACTTGCCGCTGCCGCTCGCGCCCATGATCGCCACGAATCCGCCGGGCTCGATCGCCAGGCTCACCCCCCGCAACGCATGCACCCGGGATTCCCCAAGATCGTAGTACTTATGTACGTCCTCGATCTGGATGATCACCGCCGTACTGGTTGTACCTGTGTTACGGGCGCGCCGGTGATGATCTCATCTCCCACTTGGAGTGACCCGCCGAGGACCGCCAACGTCTGCGTGTGCGCGTGGTCGGTGATGCCGAGCGCCACACGCACCGGCTCGAGAGAGTTGTCGGCGTGAAGCTTCCAGATCACCCCCTGCTCGGCGTCGCTGACCCTCGGCCGACCCTCTCCGGTGCTCGCGGGCTGTACCTGAGGCGCATCCCCAACTGGAGGCGCGCCGCCTCCGTTCGGTATGCCGTATTTCGCGTACAGGGCCTGCAGCTCGTTCGGCGCGAGCGACGGATGGAACCGGAGCGCGCTGTTCGGAACCATGATGACATTCTTGACCGATGCCACGGGCACCGATACGTACGCGGTCATCCCGGGAAAGAGCTTGAGCTCGGGATTCCCGAAGTCAATGATCGCATCATAGGTCACGACATTCTGCACCGTCGTGGCGTTCATCCGGATCTCGCTCACCGTGCCCGTGAACGTCTCTTTTGGAAACGCGTCGACTTTGAATGACACGGCTTGGTGGACCCGCACCCGACCCACGTCGGACTCGTCGGTCTTCGCGTAGAGCTGCATCTTCGTCAAGTCCTGCGCGATCGTGAAGATCGTCGGCGCTTGGAGCGACGCCGCGACGGTCTGCCCCACATCGACGTTGCGCGCGACGACGACCCCATCGATGGGCGACCGGATCACACAGTAGTCGAGGTTCGTCTTCGCGACGGAGACCGCGGCGGCCGCCTGCGTCACTTGCGCCTGCGCTTGTACGACGGCGGCATCGGCCGCGCCCACGGCGGCTTTCGCGACGTCGTAGTTCGACTTCGAGAGCACGAGCGCCGACTGCGTGACGTAGTCTTTCTGGGCGAGCGGGCCGTTTCGATCGTAGTCGTCCTTGGTCTGCACCAACCTGGCCTTGGCCTGCTCCAGGTTCGCTTGCGCGGCCGTCACGTTCGCTTTCGCGGCCTCGAGCGCTGCCGCTGCCTGGTCGAGCGCGCCCTGGAACAAGGCGGGGTCGATCTGCGCGACGATCTCTCCCGTGTGCACGCGCGAGTTGAAGTCGACGTAGAGTTTCGCGATCGTACCCGAAATCTGCGACCCCACCTGCACGGTTTTCACCGCATTGACTATGGCGGTCAAATCCACGGCATCTTTGATGTCTCCCCTCTCGATTCGCGCGGTGAAATACGGCGCAGGCGCGGAGCGCCGCGCGCCCATGACGATGAGGCCGAGCACCAAGACAGCGCCGCCACCAGCGAACCAGATTTTCTTATTCATACCGTAAGGCATCGATCGGGTCGAGCAACGAGGCTTTGCGCGCCGGATAGTACCCGAAGAAGACCCCGACGGCGACCGAGAACAACACCGCGAGAATGACCGCCTCGGGCGCGAATTTCATAGGCCACCCGAGCGTACGCCCGCCGACGGTCGAGCCGAGCACGCCGAGAAGCACACCGGCCGCACCGCCGACGAGTGATAGCATGACGGACTCGCCGAGGAACTGCAGCTGAATGGCGGTCTCCGTCGCGCCCACGGCCACCCGCACGCCGATCTCGCGCGTGCGCTCGGTCACGGAGACGAGCATGACGTTCATGATGCCGATGCCCCCGACTAAAAGCGAGATCGAGGCTATGGCCACGAGCAGGAGCGTGAGTGTTCGACTGGCCTCGATCTGCGCCTTGATGATGTCCTCGGGGTTCCGGATGTTGAAGTCATCATCCTCGTCAGGCCGCAGATGATGCCGATCGCGGAGCAATGCCGCCGCCTGCTGCCCGGCGGGCCGGATGGCGTCCGCCGAGACCGCCGAGCAGACGATATCATCCAGCCAGTTGTTGCCCTTGATCTTCTTCATGACGGTCGTGTACGGCAGGATCACGGTGTCGTCCTGGTCACGCCCTGACACGTCCTGTCCTTTCGGCGCCAGCGTCGCGACGACCAGGCACGGCAGCGTCGACACGCGAATCACCTTGCCGATCGGATTCTCCGCGCCGAACAACTGATCGCGCACGGTGCGGCCGATCACGCACACGTCGGCGGCGCGATCGACGTCATCGTGCGAGAAGAACGCGCCCTGGTCCACGAACCAGCGCTTGATCTCGAAGTACTCGGGGCTCACGCCGCGATAGCTCGTGAACCAGTTCTCGTTGCCATAGATGATCTGGATCGAGCCGTCGACGTTCGGCGACATGCTCTTGATGAACGGGATCTGCTCTTTGATCGCGATCGCGTCAGCGACCGTCAGCGTGGGCATCCCATGATCGCCGGTGCGCACGCCGTTCACGGCCCGCCCGCCTTCCTCGATCCACACGAAGTTGTCGCCGAGGTTGTTGAGCTGTTGCTCGACCCGCGCTTGGCCGGCTTTGCCAATAGCGACAACGCAGATGACGGCAGCGATCCCTATCGTGATGCCGAGGACGGTCAGGACGCTCCGTAACTTGTTGCGGAGCAATGCGTAAACCGATGACCCCAGCAGGGCGCTGTATTTCATCACCCCAATTCTACTGATCTAACCTGACAAGAGCCTGTCCATACCAGGCTCAGCGTTACATGAGAGCCTCCTCACTCGTCATGATGACCGAAGGGCTGTAGGCAACTGTCAGGAGATTTGACAATGCTGCGCACAACGTTGGTTTCCCTCGTTGTCGCCGCGAGCCTCGTGGCTTGCAGCGACAGCGCGAACATGGTCGCGCCCCACACCCTCTCGCAGACGGGTGGGAAAGCGTCGCGTTCGACGTTGGTTTGCACGGCGACTGTCCATCCCCAGAGTGTGACGTGCACGCCCCTCGCCGGCGTCGCCGGCGCTGCCGCCGCCGGTCGTGTGAGCAGCCGCAACGTCATTGTCGGCAAACAGAACGTGTATGTCTACGTCGCGACGAGCGCCTACAAGTTCAGCACCGATACGTTCTCGTTCAACGCGACGGTCCAAAACCTGATGACGCAGCCGATCGGCACGCAGAACGGCTCGGCGGTCGCCGGCGGTGGCGTCGATGTCTTCTTCACGTCCGGCCCCTACATCAACTGCGGCACCGGCCCGATCTCGGCCCTGGGCACGTCGACCGGAACGTTCACGGCCACTGGCCAGCAATACTATCAGTACAACCAGATCATCAAGCCGGACTCCACCAGCGCCGCGAAGCAGTGGCTGTTCCTCCTCGGCCCCAGCGTCTGCGGCTTCCAGTTCTACGTCGAAGTCTCGGGTGACATGCCGGCCGAGGGCAGCGTGCTGCGTTGGACGCCGGTCCACCAAGGTGTGACGGGCAACCAACTGACGGCCGTGTGGCAAGACAGCGCCGATGACGTCTTCGCCGTTGGTCTCAACGGCACCGTCCTGCACTACAACGGCACGACCTGGTCCGCGCTCGCGCTCAACCAACCGACGTATCAGCTCCGCGCCGTGTACGGGACGTCGACCAACGACGTCTGGATGGTCGGCGACAACGGCGTCACCGTGCACTGGAACGGCTCGACGTTCACGACCGTCTCGACCGGCGTCACCCCCGCCCCGAATCTCAAGGGCGTGTGGGAAGCCAACTCCAAGAACATCTACGCCGTCGGCGGCGCGATCACCGTCCTCCAATCCCGGAACGCAACGTCGTGGACCGCCGTCGCGACGCCGCACGGCGTCGTCGATACCCTCCGCGCGATCTGGGGCGCTGACTCGGCCCACATCTTCGTCGTCGGCGACAACGGTCGTCTGCTCATGTACAACGGCTCGGGCACGTGGACCCAGTTCACGAAGCCCACCGGCAACCCGCCGTTCCGAGGCGTCTGGGGCACGAGCGCAACCAACGTGTTCGCGGTGGCGACGAACGGGGCGGTCTACCAGTACAACGGAACGTGGACCGCGATGAACAGCAATACCACGAACGAGCTCGATGCGGTCGGCGGCACCTCGGCGAGCAACGTCTGGGCGGTCGGCGTCGACGGCACCACGATCCACTACAACGGCGCTGGGAACTGGACCTACTTGGGCCCCCCGATCGGTCTCAACTTGCACGGCGTGTCGAGCGGCAGCGCGTCGCCGATCTGGGCCGTTGGTGACGGCGGCACGCTCATCTCGCTCAACGGGACGACCGAGACCGTGTCGGCACAGAGCGGATTCCCGATTCTCCGCATCTGGGCGGCGAGCGACACCAGCATCTGGGCTACGACCGTCGGCACCGTCCTGCACTCCAACAACGGCACGACGTGGTCGGTCTCGTACGTCTCGACCACGCCCGCCGACACCATGCTCGGACTCTGGGGGTTCGGCCCCGCGGACGTCCACACGTTGAGCGTCAACGGCAACGTCGCCAAATGGAACGGCACGTCGTGGACACCGTCGGTGCACGGCGGCGTCAGCTGGCGCGCCGAGTGGGGCGACCAGGCCGACACGAACGTGCTCTGCGCCGCCTCGCAAGCGGGAGCCGTGTACTGCAACGACGTTGGCAACAACGCGCAAGCAGGCACGATCCAGCTCATGTCCCTCTGGGGCGCGTCGAACACGACGCTGTACACGACGAGCGTGAACGGCACCATCTACCAGTCGACGGACAGCGGCACGACCTTCAACGCGATGACGAGTGGGACAACCGACACGTTGTTCGCGATCTGGGGCTCCGGCCCGACCGCGATCTGGGCGGCCGGACAGGCCGGCACCATGCTCTTCAATAACGGCGGAGCGACGTGGACGGCGCAGGCCAGTGGAACGACGAACGACCTGCGCTGGATGTGGGCGGATAGCCCGCCGACCGGCTACACCGGCGACGTCTACGCGGTCGGCGACGCGGGTACGATCCAGCACTGGAATGGCACGCAATGGTCCCCCATGTGGTCCGGCGTGACCACGACCTTGCGCGCGGTCTACGGCTTATCGCCCACACAAGTCTTTATCGTCGGGGACAACGGCGTTGTCTTGGCTGGTTCGCAGTAGCCCTGTCCTGCTGCTCCTGCTGGTCAGTGGCTGTCACGACAGTCCGTCCGCTCCGGCGCAGCCGAAGACGGTCGCGGTCTCGGTCGCCGGTTGGATAGAACGCAGCGCCACTGTCACGCTGGCCGCGTCACGCGGCTCCCGCGTGCTGCCGGCAGACAGCGTCCAGTGGTCCGCGGCTCCCTCCTCGATCGCCGTGCTGCAGTCGGGGCAGCGGTTGCAGCTCATCGACACGGGCAGCGTCACGGTATCCGCCACCGTCGGCGACACGACAGTCGCCAAGATCATTCACGTGGTGGCCCCACCGACGATCGCGTTCGACATGATCGACGTGAACGGATCGGGCACTCGCACCATTTTCACCATGACGCTGGACGGCGTCGGCCTCACGCGCCTCGCCTCGGACTCGAGCGAAAACTTCCGCCCGACCTCCGCCGGCGGGATGGTCGCTTACGCGAGCTATCGCACGGGCAACCCGTCCCTGTTCACGATCCCACTCGGCGGTGGTACGGAGACGTCGCTCGACTCGTTGCCCTACCCTGCGCTCGAGCCGGCGCTCTCGCCCGACGGCAGCCACCTGGCGTTCGCGACTTCTATCTCCGGTAACAACAAGATCTGGACGTCGACGAGCACCGGCACCAACGCCACGGCCGCCACGGCCGGTCTTGGGCCCGATGGCGTCGACGAAGAGAACCCGACGTGGTCTCCGGCCGGCGATGCACTCGTCTTCGTGACGACGCAATATGGCAACGCTGGCCTCGTCCAGCTGACGCTGTCTTCTTCCAAGGAGACGCCGATCAGCAACGGCACGACGACGGACGTCGATCCCGCCTGGAGCCCCGACGGCAAGACCCTCGCGTTCGCGTCCACGCGCGATGGCGATGTGGGCATCTTCCTGTACACGTTCGCCACGAGTGCCGTGACTCGCCTCTCGCCCAAGCCGGGGAACGATGGCGAGCCCACGTGGCTCAGCGATGGCCGTGTCGTCTACACGTCCTGGGCGGATCCAACTGCCCCGGTCCTCGAGTGGATCGACCCGGCGCAACCGAGCGTGCTACACACGATCCCGACGCCAACGGGGTCAGCTCCCGCCCACCCCGCTGCGGTGAAAGAACCCTAGGATCTGCTGCTCATACTTCTGAGCAGCAACGGCGTAGAGATCCTCATGCGCCGCGCCCGGCACGAGCCAGAGATTTTTGGGGTCGTTCGCGGCGTCAAACATGGCTCTGGTCTCGGCCGGCGGAGTCCAATGATCCTCCTCACCGCCGACGATGAAGATCGGCGCTCGCACGTCCCGGATGTGCTGGATAGGACGCAAGTCGTCCACACTCAGCCCCAGTCTCGGTCCCAGCTGCCAAAGCAATAGCGTCGTGCCCAAGGACCCGACTCGATTGCGAGTCGCCTGCACGATCGTGGGAAAAACGGATTCCAGCACCAGGGCGTCAACGGCGAGCGGATGCGGCCCCAACAACGCCGCGGCGCCACCGAGGGACACTGCGATCACCCCAACGCGCTCCCCAGGTGCTTTCTGTCGCAACACGTCGAGCGCCGATGCAACATCGAGGCCTTCCTTGATGCCGAACGTGATGCGATCCCCCGTGCTCTCGCCATGTGCCTGCAGATCAAACAGCAACACGGAGTATCCCGCGCGGTGCAAGAATCTCGCGCGCGGCAACATGACGCGCCGATCCGCATGAATACCGTGGACCAGCAACACGGCGCCGTGGCCAGGCGCACCGGGCGCATACCACCCGCGAAGTGTCGCGCCTGACGCCGATCGTAACGCGATAGCGGTCGCGCCGAGGTCGGCTGGCGGCGGACCGATGACCGAACGCATCGGACAAACGAACAGGTATCCGGCGTAGAGATCGACGCCGATGGCGATGCCGATCCCGATCACGATCGCCAACGCGATAAATTGGGGGATGCCGACCAAACTCGATAAAGCGCTCAAGCGCGAGATCATCGTCCGCGATCAGACACTAGTCGCGACACTCACGCCCGATGGGCTGACGCTCACCGAAAAAGGCCACCGCAAGGGCAAGACGTTCACGTGGTATGATCTCTGGAGCGGCGGCACGGAGCTCATGAGCCAGCTCCAGGCCAGCGTTACCGAAGGCGGACCCCGACGAGAATAGGCAAGAACGTCGTGTTGCCGCCGAATGGGCTGGCATACGCGACGTGGTACCGCGTCTCGAAGAACGCGTGCACGAACGGCCCCAGGGGGAACCGCACGCCGCCGCCGACATTGAGACCGGTGCCGAAGCGGCTATGGTGGCTGACGTCGCTGCCGACCTCGACATCGTAGACGCCGACGCCACCGATGACGTACGGCGTGATGCCGGGCGTCGGCACATCGATCACGACGTCGAATGTCCCGCCGACGACGTTCGAGTTGCCGACGCCTGGATCGCTCACCGCGAACCGGCTCCAGAGGACGTCACCGCGAAAGGCGATCGGCCCCGGGACGGGCCGGAAGTCGCCGCTCGCCTGAAAGTCGAATCCGACATCGAGCGGGCGGCCGAAGCGGCTCGTCGGTACCGCTAGCCCGCCAGCGACGCCGAGGATGGGAACCTGCGCGCCGGCAGGCAGTGCCATCAACAACGCGACCAACACACTTCGCATTACGCCCTCGCGTGCTCCAACGCCGCGGCCGCCTGCCGTTTCGAGATCGCGAGGTCGACCGACCACGCGCCACCGCCATAAATCATAACGAAGAGACAGAGCCCGAGCGCCAGGATGTGAAACTCGAACCCTTCACCCTTCTGGTTGCCCAACCAGTTCATGAAGAACCCGTTGTATCGATGCACCATGAACACCGCGACCGTCATGTTGCACGCGATCCCGAACGCAGCCACGCGCGTCAGGAACCCGGTGAGCAGCCCTATCGACCCCAACCCTTCGGCCAGGATCGCGAGGACGGCGAACGCGGCCGGGATGTGTGCCTGATCCGTGAAGTAGTGCAGCGTGCCATTGAAGCCGAACCCGCCGAACCACCCGAAGAGCTTCTGCATGCCATGCGGAAAGAAAACGATCCCGAGCGTGAGCCGGGCCAGCGTCGGCGCGAACCGGTCCTCCGTCGCAACCAGCGATCGCAGCATGCGAGACTCCTGCTAGTGTGGTGGGGCTGGGACGACGGCCTCGGCTTCGGCGCCTGGGAGCGCGGGGTTGGTGGCCACGGCACGATAGCCGCCACCGTCGGTGGACGTAATCGTCACGACATTGCCGTTCGTGGGCTTGAGCGGCGCGAGATCGGCGACCGTATACGCATACGCGTGATGTGCGGCGTAATAGCTGGCCTCGGCCTTCCGAACATTGCCGAGGTCCTTCGCCATATCCTGCGCGATCCGACGCTGCGTTGAATCACTGAGACCCAGCTCGATGGGGCCTGGCAGGCGCTGTGTCTTCGGTGTGTCGGTCTGCACCTGTTGCCCTGCCGCCAAGCGTGGCAGCATGACCAGCAACCCGATCGCCGCCGTCCGCGCCAACACGTTATTTCGCCGCGTGCACGGTGAGCTCACCGAGGCGCAGGTGAGCTTCGGCTGCTTGTGGAGTGGCATCATTCTTCGCTAGCTCGCGCCAGATTGCTACCGCGTGGGCTGTGTCGGCGGCGTTCGTGTACGCACGCGCCGCGTTGGCCTTGAAGTGCGCTTGGTCGTTGGGGTACGGCGACGCGGCGGCCGCGGCCAGGTAATGCGTAGCGGCATCCTGGTACTTCGCCTCTTCGGAGTACCCGTCCCCGATCAGCGCGTCAACACCAGGCGCGAACGGCGCCGACGCGCCAGATCGCGGCGCCGTTTGCAGCGTCGAGAGTCCGTCGATGTACTTGCCCTGCGAGTAGTATGTCTCCGCCAGGATCATCGACGCCTGCGTCGCCGCGGGCGTGCCGCCAAAGCGGGCGATGATGCGCTTGAGATCGGTCTGTGCGAGCGGGACGTTTCCAGCGGCGAGCGAGCGCAATGGCGAAGCCAGCTGTGCGTCGGCCCGCTGGAGCTGCTGCCGGGACGAGTAGCGGTACAACCAAAGCACGCCGATGAGAGCGACGAGAATCACGCCGGCGATCGACAGCTCGCGCGTGTACAGCCGGGCCCAGTCCTGCAGGCTCTCGGTGCGGTCTTCCAGGGTCGGCCGGCTAGCAGTCGCGGCCGCGGCAGGGGTCATTCGTGACGGCACATTCAGGTGGATGTCGAACGGGGTAAACCACGAAACCTAGGCAGGTTCCACCCGATGTGCCAGGCGCCCGGGCGTCATCGCGGGAGTCGGCCGTTCGACAATTGCTCGGCCCTCCGAAAAGCAGTCGGGGCTACGCAATTGTCGAACGCCTCCCACGGGCACCCAGCTAACGCCAAGCCAGCGCGAAGCGCGGCGAAGGCGTGACTAGTCCCGCGCGAACTGGGCGTCGCTGATCTCGTTCCAGGAGATCTCATAGCGACACACGGTGCCGCCTTTCGCGCGACACTCGGTCTCGCGCATTTCGACACCAGTCGCCCCACACATCTCGAGCGCTTTCTTGTGCCACCCGACGATGGTCAAGCAATCGGGCGTACTGAACGCCTCGGCGTCATGCGTGGTGAGAACGGCGGACGTCCGCCCCGTGCTCTCGTAATCGCGCCGCCCGATCTCGTAGTACGTCCGAAAGATGACCTGCGTATTGCGCAGGAAGGCATGAGGGTCGCCGGGCCGCAGAAACCCCTTATGCACCGTCGTGAGATTCCGCTCGGCCGATGCCGAGCCGAGCCGCTCGAAGAAACGGGGATCCCCATTGCCGAGGGCAGCAACGATGGCGGCATCCATCCGCTCGCCGAGCTCGAACGGATACCACCGGATGGGCAGAATGACCTCGAGCATGGCACGATCGGCCTGGGCGAGCCGTCCGATGACCTTCTGGACGCCGTCCTTGCCGAAATGCTCCTCGATAAACGCAACGCGCGCCTTGAGGACTGCCCCTTTCATGTGTTGCACCTTTGAACGACGGCCCAACGGAACGAAACGTAAAATCACACCCGACAACTTTTCCTGTCTTGACAGCTATGATGGACGTGCTTAGCATATTCGACATGCAGTCCGCCCTTGCCGTCGTGCAATCGCCGGAGCAAGCCGCCGCGCTGCTCGACCCCGTGCGCCTCCGGGTCCTCGAGCACATGCGCGAGCCGGAATCGGCGGCCGGTGTCGCCCGCGCCCTCACGCTCCCTCGCCAGCGCGTCGGCTACCACGTGCGCGCGCTCGAGGATGTCGGTCTGCTGGAGTCGGTCGGCGACCGCAAGCGCGGCAACTGTGTCGAGCGCCTGCTGCGCACCACCGCCCGGCAGTTCGTGATCGCGCCGCAGGCCCTGGGTGCGCTCGGCGTCTCCGCCGAGGCATTTCGCGATCGCTTCTCCAGCTCCTACTTGATCGCCACGGCGGCCCGCACGATTCGAGAGGTCGGCGAGCTCCAGGAGCGCGCCGCGGCCTCCGGCAGATCCTTGCCGACGTTCACGCTCGAGACCGAAGTGCGATTCGCCTCGCCGGCGCGCCATGCAGCGTTCGCCCAGGCGCTGGCCGAGTCGCTGGCGTCACTCGTGGCCGAGTACCATGACGAAACGGGTCGCACGTTTCGCGTGACGCTTGGTGCCCACCCTGCCCACCCTGCCCACCCTGCCCACCCTGCCCACCTCAAACGCCCCGGTATTTCCCAATGACCGACACTGTGCCGACTCGCTCGGTAGACCTTACGACCGAGATCGCCGCGCCCGCGGACGCCGTATGGGCCGCGCTGACGCAGGCCGACCTCCTCGCCCGCTGGTTCTCGCCGACCGCCGAGCGCGACGGCGATAAGGTGCGCCTGGCGTGGGGTCCGGATATGGTGATGGAGGAGCGCTTTGTCGAGGTAGAAAAGGGTCGCCACCTCCGCTGGGCCGACACCCCTGACGCGCCGATCATCGTCGACTGGCATCTGGAGACCAAGGGCGGCCACACGGTGGTGCGCCTCGTCCAATCGGGTCTCTCGGCGAGCGCCGAATGGGACGATGCGTACGAGTCGTTCGAGACGGGTTGGCGCTATTTCTTGTTCAACTTGAGACACTATCTCACGCGCCATCGCGGGACGCCGCGCGATATAGCGTGGACCCGCCGCCCGACTGAGCTGGCCCGATCCGTCCTGTGGGAACGCCTGATGAGCGCAGTCAAAAAGGTGACGCCACGAGCGGTTATCGCGGAGCTCAAGCCGTCCCGCGGTGCCTGGGCCACGATCCCGGAGCTCAACGACGCGGTGCTCTTCCTCGAGATCGAAGGCAAGACCTTGGGTGTCTACCTGTCGACGTACGGCTTGCCGGCCGACAAGGTTCGCGAACTGCAACCGTGGGTCGACGACCTCTCACTTGTGGCAACTTGAGTACCGCTGCGCCGTGTGACATTTCGCACGGCGCAGCCGCCCAGCGGGCGGTACCGTCACCCTCGTGCAAGTGGACGGTACGCCGTTGCCGCCCTTCCCGCCCCGCCTGGTGAGCGCCGCCGAACGCCTTCGGTTCACGTCGCTCCCAGCGCCGGCGCACGTCCGCGAGTTCCGCGAAGCCCTCATTGAGTACTGCCGCCATCTCCGGGACCAGGGCGTGCCCCGAGATCGCATCATCCCGACGATCTGGCCAACGTTCGTGGGCGTCGTCCCCACCTACGTGGTCTCGGCTGCCACGGCCTGGTGCCTCGCGGTCTACGACCGCGCCGACTGACCACTGACCCTGAGCGCCTCCCGCGCGTCTTTCTGAGCGGGATGTCTCGCCTCCGTCAATTCCTCGGTCTCTCTCCGCGCCAGCGCTGGCCAATGGATCCGCCGCGCGCTCCGGTCGCCGTGTGCGAAGCCGATGGCTGGTTCGGGTTCATGGTCGAGGTACTCTACCCCGAGGCGCACCGCGTCCAACTGACCCCCGGGGACCGGGTGTCGCGGATACTCGCCCAGATTCCGCCCTCGACTCGCGGTGCATTGCTCAACGTGAACCTGAGCCAAACGAGGGATTTCATAGAACAGGACATCCCGTGGCCGATGCCCGCCCTGAACATCAACGCCACGGATGTCAGAAAGCGCACGATTCACGCGCGTGCGATCGCCGCGGGTCTGCCAACGGCCGCCGCGCCGCAGTCCGGTCCACCCGACGAGCGGGTCATCGTCAAGACCACGCTCAACTACGCGGGCAAGCCGGAGCGCCTCATGCGGGAGCGATGGGGCTCTCGTGCGGCCCCGTTCACGGCTGACTTGAGCGACCGGATAGAGTACGTGGTCTGCCGCCGCGACGAGGTACCCGCGCACACCTGGACCGACCCGTCGCTCGTGGTCGAGCGCTACATCACGAACCCGGATGGTCTGTTCATTCGCGCGTACATCGTCGGCCCCGCGGCCGTCGTAACCCTCGCCTGGGCCGCGAGCGACATCAAGAAACTCTCGCTCCCTCAACGCGACCGCCGCGACTACTACTTCTGGGACTCGAGCGCGATCGGCCCGACGTCCGAGGTCGCTGCCCGCGCACTCGCTACAGCGCGTCCTTTGGCATCACTGCTCGGCGTCGACTTCTGCGGCATCGACTGCGCCGTGGACCTCGATGGCACGATCATCCCGGTCGATGTCAACAAGACGCCCTACTGGGGCCACCCGAGACAGTCCCCGGTCTTAGCCCACCTGCGTCACGGCTTCAACACGCTGATCGGCGATTTCACGTAGTACGTCGCGCAGCTCTGTCGTACCACGACGCACATCCGTGACGCCATCCTCGACGTCAATGCGCCCAGAGTTGTGCGCCACGAACAACTCGGCGACGAGCTCGGCGTAACTCTGACTGATCCCGCCACGCGTCAAGGTCGGCACCCATTCCGCTTGCGGCAGCTCCGTCACCTGCACGCCGATCGCCTCGGCCACATCCTGTGCGCTGTACCGTCGGGGACCCTCGACATACACAACCCGGGTCGCCGGCTCCAACAAGAGATCGGCCGCGACGAGTCCCACGTCGGAGGCCGAGACGGTGGGAAATTGCTTGGTCACGGGATGGTGGAGCGTCGCCAGCGTGCCCGTTTTGAGCGCAGTGGGCACCTGCCGTGCCCAGTTCTGCATATGCTCCGCCGACCGCACGAACGTCACGTCGGCCCGTACACGCCGCAAGCGCTCTTCCAGGAACCGAAAGAGCATGGTGATGCCCGTCCCCTGTGGCACATCGGCGCCGTAGTCGGAAATCGCGACGACGTAATCCGGCTCGGTGTGCTCGAGCGCCGCGCAGATCGACTCGATCATGCGCACCATCTCGCCGCTGGCGTTGGCCGCCCGCGGGTTCGTCGGACAGATGACCTGTACGGTTTCCGCGCCATCGATAGCCACACGAACCGCACGCGTATCGGCCAGGTCGGCCACCGCTATGTCGACCCCCGAGCCCAGGTCTGTCGCTTTCGCGGTTTCGCGCACGACGGCCCGCACCGGCACGCGCTGCTGCCGGAGCCTGCTCAAGGTCGCGCGGCCGATCTTACCGGTCGCGCCGAGGACGGCGATCACAAGTTACGCGGCGCGTTGGGGATGGCGTGGATGGTTCACAAACCGCTCGAGGGCCGATAACGCCCGCGCCTGCCACTCCTCCCTGACTTCTCCGGGCCGCCGGAGCACGTCCTGCTCCGTGCCGTCCTCGGTCCGAAGACGGAGCCAGTCCCCTTCTTCCTTCATCGTAAACCGACCTACCGGGGCGTACCACATATGCTGCTCCTGCGTCCACACGTTATCAACAATATATCCACACCCGTGTGGACTCGCGACTCTGGCAGAAGTAACGCAAAATTATCGCCAATGGCTATCACGCGATGGCTGGCGGCGTTCCTACTGGTAACTACCACGTCCGCAGCCCAAACGATCCAAGGAACCGTTACCTCAGGCGGCTCGCCGGTCGTCGGCGCCACCGTCCGCCTCCTGGAGCTCGACCGGACGGACCGCACGGGCTCAAAGGGCGAGTTCCGGTTCTCCGACGTACCGCGCGGAACGTATCGGGTCTACGTCGGCGTGACCGGATACCTGGCCGCAACGGACACCGTGCACCTTGGGGAATCGACCGCGTCACTCTCGTTCAAGCTCATTCCCTCGGCGATCCCGCTCAAAGAGATCGTCGTCTCGGCGTCCCCGATCCCTCGCCCGAGCGACGAGGAGTACCAGCCGACCGAGTCCAAATCACAGGTCGATCTCGACAACAGCCCGGGGTCGAATTTCGCCGAGAAGATCTCCGATCTCCCGGGCGTGAATGCCCGATGGAACGGCTCGTCCGCCGCCCGCCCCATTTTGCGCGGGCTCGGCGACAACGAGGTGCTCGTACTCGAGAACGGGCTCCGCATGGGCGACATCGCGACCTTCGACCCGGCGCATGCCACGCCGATCGATGCCCTGAGCATTGCGCAGATCGACGTCGTTCGCGGACCGGCGACGATCCTCTACGGTTCCAGCACGATCGGCGGGATCGTGAACGTGATCACCAACACCGTTCCGATGCCATCCGATCATCCATTGTCGGGCACGGCCGCGCTCGAGGCCAATAGCGTGAGCAGCGAGTATGCCGGCTATACGAACACGGTCTATACGTCCGGCGGGTCCGCATTCCGCTTCTCGGCGGGCGGGCTCCACGCGACCAATATCGGCATCCCGGCGGGGATCTACCCCGATCCGGTGAGCGGCATGCCGTTTTCGCTGCATACGATCCCGCAGTCCGATGATCGCAGCGCCGAGGAGGGCGCGGGGTATTCGTATACGGGCGCATTCGGGATGATCGGAGTCGGGGCCAAGCATTTCGAGACCGACTACGGAATCCCCGGTCTCCCTCCCAATGCGAATTGGCTCAACGTGCCGCCGACGACGTCGCGGATCCACCAGCAGCGCAACACAGTGGAGCTTCGCGGCCTGTTCGACCGGATAAAAGTCAACGTCGCGTACGACGATTACCTCCACTCGGAATTCCCGACGCTCGAGGATTCGACCGGCGTCAGTGACCCGCAGGCCAACCACTTCCACAAGGTCGAAGTCAACGGAACCCTGCAATTCGAGCAGCCGCACATCGGCCGCTTGTCCGGCACCCTGGGCCTCTTCACGGATATCCAGGACCTGACCATTGAGGGACAACAGCCGTTGGGACCGAACTCTCGCACCACCGACTTGGCGGCGTACGCCTACGAGGAGTACCTGGTCGCCCCGCACACCCGCTTGCAGGGTGGCGTTCGCTACGACTACAACAAGATCCAGACGCGCCCGTTCTCGCAGTCCCAGGACTCGACGTTCCAAACGCTCGATGTCTCGCGCCTCTCGAACGCCGTCACCGCGTCGATCGGCGCCATCCAGCAACTCGGGTCGGGTCTCACGGGAAGCCTGAGCCTCGCGCGGTCATTCCGGGCGCCGACCGTGCAGGAGCTCTTCGCGAACGGGCTCGACGCGTCGAGCGGAACCTATTCGATCGGCGACGCGACGCTTGGCCCCGAGGCAGGATATGGCGTCGATGCGTCGCTCAAAGGCAGTTATGCGAACGCGACGTTCGAGCTCACGCCGTACGCCAATTTTATCAGCCACTACATCTACGGCTTCCTGACCGGCGACACGATCCAGGGGTTCCCCGTGCGCCAGTTCACATCGAGTGATGCGCGACTGTGGGGGTTCGAGGCCGCGGCCACCGTCTCACCAGTCCAGTACGTCGCGCTCCGCGCGAGCACCGACTACGTGAACGCGACGAACACGCAGCTCGACGTGCCGCTGCCATTCATTCCGCCATGGCGCGGTCTCTTGCGCGCGACGTACCAGGACGCGACGTACATGGGCATGATCGAATGGCGCGGCGCCGCCGCCCAGACCCGACTCGGCGTCGGCGACACACCCACCTCCGGCTACGCCATGTACAACCTGGGCGCCGGGATCAGATTCCCGCAGGGCGGCGTGGTGCACAACATCAGCTTGCACCTGGACAACGTCTTCAATCGCCGGTACTACGACGCGGTCTCGGTGATCAAGACGTGGGTGCCCCAGCCGGGCCGCGGCGTGCGGCTCAACTACGAGATCCAGTACTGACGTCGTGGGTTGACGTCGTGACATGTTGAGGGCCTGGCCGTCTGCAGTATAGTGGTGGCCCTTTTCACAATGCCGTCGCTCTCGGCGACGTACGACCCGCTGCTCGTCGTGGGTTCGCTCGTGGTCGCCACGTTTGCTGCATATACGGCGCTGACACTGACGGGCCGCGTGTCGTCGGCCGGCGAGGGGCGCACCCGCACGGTATGGCTCGCCACAGGCGCGCTGGCGATGGGTGTCGGCATCTGGGGCATGCACTTCATCGGCATGCTCGCGCTGCGATTGCCGATCCCGATCGCGTACGACGTCCCAGAGGTTCTGGCATCGATCGCGGTCGCCTGTGTGGCATCATGGCTCGCCCTGACCGTCGCCGCCAGCGCCGCACTGCGCGCGCGCCGGTTGGCGGTGGCCGGCGTCGCGCTCGGCGCGGCGATCAGTGGCATGCACTACACGGGAATGGCCGCCGTGCGGCTCTCCGGCTACATCCAGTACGACGGATGGCGCGTCGCGGCGTCGATCGCGGTCGCCTTGGTCGTCGCGCTTGCCGCCCTCTGGATCGCCTTCCAATTTCGCGACGATGCGGCCAACGCCAGGCGCAGCGTCGCCTCACTCAGAAAATGGGGCGCCGCGACGCTGATGGGATTCGCCGTCGCCGGCATGCACTACACCGCCATGTCGGCCGCGCATTTCCACGCGTCACTCACGGCCGACCGCACGGACCGCTACCAGCTGGCCGACGCCGGAATGGCGACGCTGGTGGGGATCGCCGCCGCGCTCGTCCTCGGCGCCACACTGACCGCCGCGCTGATTGACCGCGGACGCCGAAAGCGTCTCGCGGTCGACGCCGCCCGGCGCGAGCGTGAGACACAATTGGAGAGCGCCGTCGCTGAGCGGACCGCACACCTGGCCGCGGCCGAGGCGAGATTCCGACAACTGTCCGACGCAACGACCGACGGCATTGCCATCACGCGCGACGGCGTCGTGCTCGAGACCAACCGCGCCTGGCGCCGCATGTTCGCCGTCGCGCCGGAACCGGGCCAGTCGCCTGGCGTGGTCGTCGACCTCGTCGCGCCAGAAGACCGGGAGGTCGTGCGCGGGCTGCTCGCCAATCCACCGGACAGTGAGTCAGAGGTGCACTGCGTCGGCGGCAACCAGACCCAGTTTCTGGGCTCGCTCACGATCAACGATGCGACGTGGAACGGCGCGCGGGCGCAGATCCTGGTGATCCGCGACATCTCCGCGATCCGGCGCATCGAGCAACTGAAGAACGAGCTCGTTTCCACCGTCTCGCACGAGCTGCGCACGCCGCTGACATCGATCCGCGGCGCGTTGGGCCTCATCGAACACGGCGTCGACGGCCAGCTCAGCCCGTCGCTGCTCAGTCTCGTTCGGATCGGTCGAAGCAACTGCGATCGGCTGATCCGGCTGATCAACGATCTGCTGGATCTGGACAAGATCAGCGTTGGCCGGCTCGAGCTCCACATGGAGTCGCTCGCGATGGCCGACGTGATCCAGACGACGCTCGACGAGCTGCAACCGATGGCCGTCGAGTACGGCGTATCCATCCGTCCGCGCTTGGCGCCCGACCTTCCCCGCGTCCAGGGCGACCGAGACCGGCTGTCCCAGGTGCTGATCAACCTCGTGGCGAACGCGATCAAGTTCACTCCGCGCGGTTCCACCGTCGTCGTGCGCGCGGTCACGGTACCCGCCTCTCCCGACGGCCTTCGCATTGCCGTCGAAAACCCCGGCCCCGGGATTGCCGCCGAGGACATCACCCGCCTCTTCCGCCCGTTCCAGCAATTGGACGCATCGGACAACCGGGCACGAGGCGGTACCGGGTTGGGCTTGGCTATCGCGAAGGCGCTCATTCAGCGCCACGGCGGGTCGATCGGTGTCGAGTCCGAACCCGATGTGCTGACGACGTTCTGGTTCGAGCTTCCGGCCGCTGGCTCAACTATGAGCTTTAGTACTGATCGGGGTACAGCCGTCGTTCCGTGACGTGTCGGAGATGTGAAAAATCTTCCACCCGTCCGGTCCTTTCCTGAGCAGGAAGGCATCGACGCCGCAGTGATCGATGGCGGTCTTGCCGCCAGGAGTGAACGTGTAGTACGTCCACACGGACGCCATCGGGCCGTCGATCTGGATCTTCGGGTCCTTGATCTGCTCGTCGCCACCCGGGCCGGTCCCGGCGGCGACGCGATCGATGAACGCATTCATGACGATCGGTTCGCCCAGCGTCCCCGTCGCGGACACGCGATCGAGCATCGTCGACGGGACCATCGTCGACCGCATCATCGCGCTATCGCGAGAGCGCATCCCATCGAACATTTTGCCGAGGACGGCCTTCACCGCCCGCTCATCGGACTGCGCCCGCGCCACGGGGGCGACCGCGGCGAGAGTCGCCACGGCGAGGAGAGCTCGCGTCATATGTGACATGCGCGATAAGCTAGTCGCGACCGTCGGCGCGAGAAACGAACACTTGAGTGCGCCGCGTCGTTCGCTCACTCTAGGTACATTGCCGTATGTCCAATGTGCTGCCTGCGGGTACATCCGCACCCGATTTCACGCTGCCGGTGTCTCCCGACCAGAAGCTCTCGCTTCGCGACTTACGCGGCCAGCCAGTGATCTTGGCTTTTTATCCGGCCGATTGGAGTCCGGTGTGCGGCGATCAGATGGCGCTTTACAACGAGGTTCTGCCGGAATTCCAACGATACGGGGCGAAGTTGCTGGGACTGTCGGTGGATGGCGTCTGGTGCCACCGTGCTTTTGCGGACGCTCGTCACCTGCATTTTCCGCTGCTGTCGGACTTCGAGCCCAAGGGCGCGGTCTCTCGCAGCTACGGTGCCTACCGGGCATCGGATGGCATTTCGGACCGCGCGCTCTTCGTGATCGACAAGGCCGGCACCATTGCCTGGAGCTACTGCTCGGCGATAGATGTCAATCCTGGCGCGGACGGCATACTCGACGCGCTGGACGCTTTGCCTAAATAGGAGAAGGCTATATGGCCGAGCTCAGAGTAGCGGTGACGCCCAAGGACCACGTGCAGGGACCGGACGACGCTCCGATCACATTGGTCGAGTACGGGGACTACCAGTGCCCGTACTGCGGGCAAGCGTACCCGATCGTCAAGCGGGTGCAGAAGCATTTCGGGAAGACGCTCCGCTTCGTGTTCCGAAATTTTCCGTTGCGCGAAGCGCATCCACACGCGGAGTCGGCCGCCGAGACCGCTGAGTTCGCCGGGGCGCACGGAAAGTTCTGGGAGATGCACGATCTCTTGTTCGAGAACCAGGAGCAGTTAGGCGGCCCGCTCTATCTCGAGCTCGCCAAGAAGCTCGGACTCGACGCGGCGGCACTCCGTCAGTCGCTGGCCGACGGCCAGTACAGGAATCGGGTTGACTCCGACTTTACCGGCGGCGTGCGGAGCGGGGTCAATGGCACACCGACGTTCTTTATCAACGGTGAGCGGCACGATGGTCCGTTCGATTACGACACGCTTTCGCACGCGATACAGGGGGTGACCGCACAATGAAAACGCCAGCGAATCCGACGCCGAACCCGCAAGCGCCTTCATCCCCTCTGCCGAGCCCGAAGCCGGACTCGACGCCCGGTGGCGGGAAGATTCCGAACTGATTGTAAGGCTAGAAAATGTTGCCAAGCCTGAAATGGGTCTGCTTGGCGGGATTCGTGTCGCGCAACTCGGCGAGCTTCGCCTGTTGCGACGGTGTGAGCGTGTTCTTGATGCGAACGAGTAGCGTAACCTGAATCCGCTTGATCTCGCGCTCCACGGCGAGTGTGCGGTCGATCTGCTCCAGCACCTTTGCCTCGTCCACGACCGGTGGGCCGAGGAGTGTCCTTAAGCGCTCCGTCTCAGCGCTCATCTTCCATTGGAGCTCGACAAACCGCGCCTGCGCCTTCTGGATCTCGCTCGTCATCGCGGCCCGTTGTGAGTCCTGCAACCCGAGCTCGCTTTGGTGGGTCATGATGAGCTCGGGAGAAAAGAAATAAGCGCCCAATGGATCGTCCCCAGACGACGGTTCCCTACACTTAGGGTCCGGCGCGGATTGCTCCGAGATCGGCCGGCAGCCGAGCGGCGTGACGACCATCGGCTCGGATCCATTGCACTGCGTCGCCACCGAATCGGATTGCACGCCATACAGAACTATGTAGGGTTTCGGTGCGGGCTGTTGCGCGAGCGCCTCCGTGGCGGCAATCAGCGCGAGTGTGGTGACCGCATACTTGAATCGCATCATCGATCTCCAGAATGAGACCGGTCGCCCAGCAGCGACGACCGTAGCGTTGGGATGTCGCGTAACAGCCCCTGCCCGGGCGTCCGCAGCAGCGCGCCGGTTGGCGATCGCCACGTCAGAACAGATGGGATCTCGTCGCGCGTCCGCCGCCTCGCGAGCCCGACGCCCCCGATCGCGAGCAGGACTGTCGCCGCAACGAGCACCGCGCGAAACGCGATTGGCCGCCGCCGCATCGCAGGCCGGCGAACGAGCGCGCCGAAATCCGGCGTGGCCGCCCGGTCGGCGCGGCGCACCGCGTCGAATCGCCGCGTGAGATCGCGATCACTGTGCATCACGGCACGTCGTGACGAAGATGCCTGCGCAACCGCTGCTTCCCGCGCTCGTAATGCGTGCGCGCCGTGCCCACCGATACGCGCATGACTGCCGCCGCATCCTCGATCGTCAGTCCCTGATAGAACACGAGATGCAATACCTCCCGCTGCCTCGGTGCCAACAACGCCAGTGCGGTGACGAGTGGGTCATCGCCGAGCGCGGCGTCACCCGAATCCGTGAGCGGCGCCTGCGCCGCATGCGAGTCGTGCATCCGCCGTCGGAAGAGCCGTCGCCGCCGCTCTTCGGCGGCCGTCCGGCGAATGACGCCGAACAACCACGTCTTCACGCTCGATCGCCCGTCGAACCGCGCCCGGCCCTCCAAGATCTTGAGATAGCTCGCCTGCAGGACGTCCTCGGCCTCCTCGCGGTCCCGTCCACAGCACGCCAGCGCCCAACCAAAACTCGCCGCATGGTGTTGCTCGAGTACGCAACGGAGATCCGGTTTGTCCACGTGCCAATGAGTGTCGCGAGACGCGATTTTATATGACACGGCGAACAATCTGCTAGACAACAGGGTGTCTGCGCGGTAAGCTGGGATCCCACTGATATGGAAAACGCTAACGAACGGATCAAGACCGGCGTCGAGCGGTCGGTCAAAGCGCTCACGCTCAAGCCATCGCTCGGCCGCGGCACGGGCCACTCCACGGTGACCGTAAAGGATGGCTTGACGTGCGAGGTCGTCGAAGGGCCGTGGCGGTTCGTCGTCGATATGCCGACGTCGGTTGGTGGCGCCGAGGCGGGGCCGACGCCCGGCGTCTATGGACGCGGAGCGCTCGGGAGCTGCCTGGCGATCGGATACATGATGCGCGCGGCCCGTCTGGGTATCCCGATCGAGGCGCTCACGGTCGACGTCGAGGCCGACTACGATGATGGGGCGCTGTTCGGTACGACCGACGAGGTCCCGCCGGGATACACGCAGGTGCGGTACACTGTAACCGTCGAGAGCAGCGCGCCGGAGGTGGACATCGTGCACATGCTCGACGAGGCGGACGCACTGAGCCCGTATCTCGATGTGTTCCGGCGCGCACAGCAGTGTGTGCGCCGCGTCCACGTGCGAGCGACGACCGGGAGCTGATCATGGATGCCGCGCTGCAACGTCGGATCCAGCGATACGGCTGGGATCGGGCCGCGTCGCAGTACGAGGAGTGCTGGAGCCGCCAGTTGCGCGGCGCACAAGACCGGTTGTTGGCGGTCGCCGCGCTTCGCGCCGGCGAGCAGGTCATAGACGTGGCGTGCGGGACCGGGTTGGTCACGTTTGCGGCCGCGGCGGCCGTGGGTGCCACCGGCATGGTCATCGGGACCGATCTCTCCGATCACATGGTCGAACTGGCGGCGCAGCACGCCCCGCCGAACGTGCGCATCGTACGCATGGACGCCGAGAAACTCGACTTTCCCGATGCGACCTTCGATGTCGCGCTGTCGAGCCTCGGGCTCATGTACGTCCCCGATACCGACCGCGCGATCGCCGAGATGCGGCGGGTGCTCAAGCCCGGCGGGCGCGCCGCGGTCGCGGTATGGGGTGCGCGCCGGAACTGCGGCTGGGCCGACATCTTTCCCATTGTCGACGCGCGCGTCAAGTCGGAAGTGTGCCCGCTCTTTTTCCGCCTCGGCGCGGGCGACGCGCTGACGCGAGAGCTCGAGGCGGCTGGCTTCACGAACGTGCGCTCCGAACGGCTCGCGATCCCGCTCCGATACGACACCGCGGACGAAGCCTGCGCCGCGGCATTTATCGGCGGGCCGGTCGCGCTCGCGTACTCCCGGTTCGCGGCGGACGTCCGCGAGCAGGTGCACGCCGAGTACCTCGACTCGATTGCGCCCTACCGGGACGGCGCGGGCTACTCGGTCCCCGGCGAGTTCGTCGTCGCCGTCATGTCAGTCACGGCCTAGGTCAGCCCTCGACGCCAGTCAATCGCTCACTGAGATCCCACAGGCGCTCCGCGCCTTCGGGATCGATCGCGTACGGCGCCACGCCAATGACGGGAGAGTCTGCCTCGGCCACGACGGCGATGTCGACGTCCTGACAATACACGCCGCCCATACCCACGAGCTGCGGACTCGTCGCGCACCACACGGACGTCGCGGCGCCTTGCTCGGGCGTCTTGAACATCCCGCCCTCGGCCACCGACAGCCCCACGGGAATGGGTCCGCCGAGATCCGCGCGCGATATCCCGTACGCCTCGAGCTCATCGTCCGTCATGTACTGACTGAGGCCCGTGAGGATCCCACCGGGATGCACCGCGAACACGCGAATGCCATCGCCCTCGCCACGCCGATCAAGCCCCACGGCAAATAGCACGTTGGCGGTCTTCGACTGCCCGTACGCCTGCCACTTGTCGTACGCCCGCCGCTCATAGTTCGGATCGTCGAAATCGACGCCGCTCCGCCGGTGGCCGCGCGACGAGACCGACACGACGCGCGCGCCGGACGCGCGCCGGAGCGCCGGCAACAGACGCACGGTCAGCTCGAAATGCCCGAGATGGTTCGCCGAAAACTGCGACTCGTATCCGCGCGTATCGCGCGTGAGCGGCGGCGCCATGATGCCGGCGTTATTGATCAGGATATGCAGCGGCCGGCCGCTCGCCAGGAACCCATCGGCGAACCGCTCAATCGTGCTCGGATCGAGAAGGTCGAGCTGCTCCTGCTCGACGCGCGGTATCCCCGCCAATGCTTGCCGCGCTTTGGTGCGGCTCCTGGCCGGCACGATGACCGTCGCGCCGGCTTCCACGAGCGCGCGAGTCGTCTCGAGCCCTATCCCTGTATAGCCTCCGGTGACGATCGCCACCTTGCCAGTCAAATTTATCCCGCGGAGTGTCTCCCGCGCCGTGGTCGTCGCGCCGAACCCGGAGTGGATCGGAGCCTGCGATGTTCGTGTCGTCACGCTCTGCATATCCGACAAACGCCTGCGTACACGGAGGAGTTCCATTCGGTGAGGCCAGCGCGTATGATGGGTACGCGGGCGACCTCATGCGGGGGAATAAAGAGTGGCGATTCACTACTTCGCGAAAATCACGGGCACCAAGCAGGGAACGTTGCGCGGCGGCTCCACGAAGCCCAATCGACAGAACTGGATCGAGCTCACGGGATTTGACATGGGCGTGTTGGCTCCTCTCGACGCGGCCGGCGGAATGGCATCGGGCAAGCGCCAGCATAAGCCCTTCGTGATCACCAATCCGTTCGGCGCATCGACGCCGCAGCTCTTACAGGCGTGGCGAACGAAGGAGCAGCTGAGCGAGGTCATTGTCGAAGGCACGCAGCCGGGATCGCAATCCATTGCCAGCCGGGTCGTGCTCACCCAAGCGCAGATCGTGCACTACGGCAGCGCCTCGAATGGCGACACGGTCTGGACCATCATGAAGATCCCGCCGAAATAAGATCTGGCTTTACTCGGTGGCCGCGAACTGCATGTACATCGACTGCACGCCGACGCGTCCGGGTCCGGTGAAGCGATTCCACACGAGCTGTCCCGCACTCGCGAGGAGGCCGGTGGAGAACCGCTGAAACTCGGTCTCCATGCGCACGGTCCTGTCCTTGTAGACCCACCCGCCGGGTTCGATGTCGATCTGCTCGCCCGCGGCGAGCTGTATCTCGAAGCAATTGCCGTAGGCGTGCAGCCACACGATCCCTTCCGCGCGGGCCGTGAATGTGTCGATGAAGAATCCGGTGCCGCCGAGGAGCATGTTCGCGACGCCTTTGACGCGCTGAAACGTGAACTCGACGGACTCGGTGGCCGCGAGGAACTGGTGCTCGCGCACCTCGATCGCTTGTCCCGGATGCAGGTGCAGCGGGATGACCTGCCCCGCCCCGTCTCGGGAGTACGCGATGTGTCCTGGCCCCAAGGCCTGCGTCATGAAGACGGGCATGCCGGCTAACATGCGCTTGAACATGCCGGCCATTGGTTTGATCTCGATCTCGACGCGCGGGTGCTTCCAGAGCAGCACGTGATGCTCGAAGTACACGCCGAGCCGTCCGAGCTCGATGTGCAGGACGGGGACGAGGTCTCCTTCGATATGATAGGTGAGCCCGGCGAACTGTTCGTCCCGGACGGTGGTCGGGTGCAGCACGGGGGTCGACACGATCTCGTTTCTCCTCGGGGCAGCGTGACCGGCGCGAGGGCGACGACGTCCTTTTGTAAAGGAGGTCGCCGTGGCCTATCGCCTGTTGAAGAGTCTCAAAATAGCTCTCCTGTATGGATTGTTGGCGGCGCTGTCCATCACCTCTCGCCCGCTCATCCTATCGGGCCACAAGCCTGTCGATTGGGCCCCAGTGCTCGCCACCGCCGGGCGCGCGTTCGCGATTTATACCGCGGCGATCTTCGTGCTCGTCTTCACGGGCATCCTGAAGCCGAGATCAAAAGCCAGAGAGACGGTCAACGTGAACCCATGGTTCTGGGGGATTGTCGGCGTCGTAGCGGTGGCAGTCGCGGTGTGGGCGCTCACCTAGAACCTTATTGACTCGGGAGCGTCCAGATGACCGAGTGGATCGCGCCCGACGTCTCCAGCACGCGGCCGATAATCTGGTGCTGTTGATTGATCCCGAAGGCCTGCGCGACTTCTTGCGCTCCCGCCGTACCGCCTTCGAGTGGCGGCAACTTTTGCGCGCCGTGAGCCCTCGTCCAGACCCAGGCGAACGGCACGGCACCCGACGAGCTGCCCACGACCTCGCCGGAGTTGGAGATCCCGCTGACCGTCACGAACACGTGCACCGGAAGCACCATCAGCGAATCGCCATGCAGCCAGACGGCGGCCGAGTCCACCGATGATACCGTTCCTGCCACCCATCCGCTGTCGTTGACAGCCGTGGCGGTCGAGCCCCCGGGATACGGGAGATAGGTCACCTTCCCTTGACCCGTCCACACGAATCCCGATTGTCGTATCGAGTCGGTGCCCACGATGTAGCCCGTATTCGATACCGCGCTCGCGATGCCGCTGATCTCCGTGCCAGGTCCGCCCGTCAGCAGGACGTCGGGCGTACCGAACGGCGTCCACACGGTGGCCAGCTGCCGGAAATTCGGCGCCGCTCCGACCATGCAGTAGCCAACGACCACGTCGCGGTCATTGATCCCACCCAAGCCGCAAAACGGCGAATCGACCGCGTTGTTGGTGTACGTGGAGAGCAACCGCAACGGACGCACGTTGCCGTACCAGTCCCATATGCCGAGCTGGCTTCCGAGGTTTTGGAGCAGGACATCTCCGTGATTGTTGACCGCCCCTGCGTCCGGTCCGACCGGAGGATAGGTCGTGAGCCCGCGAGAGCCCTGCCATTTGAACGCCGTACCGATGCCGTTCGGGAGCACGTACAATCCGACGACTTCGCCGAAGTCGTTGATCGCCGCCGGCGTCGCCGCCGGACCATCGAGCCCGGGGAGCGCCGCGACGTGGACGCCGGCGGCGATCGGAAGACCGGACGCCGCGACGCTTCGCTCGGCGATGGTGGGCGCGCTCACTGATTGATCGGTGCGCGAGCACGCGAGTGCGGCAACAGTCAGAACACCGGCCGTGACACTGACGATGCGACGTGACACGAGTCTATCCTCGGAAGAGACGGACGGAAGTGACCGCACGCGTTGTGCCTCGTCGCCCTAGCGTGGCCGACGATCCGTATTAGGTTCGTCGCCAACCGATCTCAGCCAAGAGGGTTATCGTTTGCGACGAGCCGCGCAGTGCGCCGTACTCGCCATTCTCGCGTCGTGCAGCAGTCATCACTCGTCCGCGACGAGCACGGGCCCGGCGTCGACCGGCACCGTCATCGGCACTGTCACGAGCGGCCTTGGCGGCTCGCTCGCCGGCGTCCATGTCGTCGTGACGCCATCCAGCGGTGCACCGCTCGCGGCTGTGGTCACGACGAGCACGGGCGGATTTGTGGCGACGAGCGTGCCGGTGACGACCGACAACGGAACGGTCACGCTCTCGGCGCTGCCGGCGAACTGCCCGATCCCGTCGCCGACGAGCTACACCGGCTTGACGGGCGGTGACACACTGACCGTCGACGTGACGGTCGTATGCTCGCCGCTCGTCGGCACCGTGCGTGGGACCGTGATGAGCAGCCTTGGCGGCGGGCTCGCCGGGGTCGGTGTCATCGTCACGCCGCACACCGGCAGCGCACTCGGCGCGGCGCTCACAAGTTCCGATGGCACGTACACCGTCTCCAACGTCCCGGCCGACACGACCGGCACGGTCACGCTGACCAACCTGCCGGCGAACTGCACGGCACCGAGCGCGGCGAGCTACAGCGGGCTCGCATATGGGGACACCGTAACGGTCGGGATCACCGTCACGTGCGTGCCGGGCGCGGGCGCGGTGACGGGCACGGTCACGAGCAGCTTGGGCGGTGGGCTCGCTGGTGTGCAGGTCATGGTGACGCCAAGCGGGGGCAGTGCCCTGCCGGCGGTGACGACGACGGCGGCGGGAGTGTACACGGTGACCGGTGTGCCGGTCGGGACGGGAGCCGGCGCGGTGACGGTGAGTAGTGTGCCTGGGTACTGCGCCGCACCAGGCGCGGCGAGCTACACGGGACTGACGGCCAGTGTCACGGTGACGACGAACATCATCGTGCAGTGCGTGGTGGCGACCGGCACGGTGAGTGGGACGGTGACGAGCAGCCAGAGTGGTGGGCTCGCGGGCGTGCAGGTCGTGGTGACGCCGAGTGGTGGCACCGCATTGCCGGCGGTGACGACGACGAGTGGGGGCGCGTTCACGGTGAGCCACGTGCCGGTGGGTTCGGGCTCGGTCGCGCTCACGAGCGGGCTCCCACTGCAGTGCAGCGCGCCGAGCGCTGCCCCGTACACCGGACTCGCATACAACGGGACAGCGACGACGAATGTGGTGGCGCCGTGCCAGCAGCTCGGATCGTTGACCGTGACTGTCGCGCCGGCGAACCTCGGATCGGTTGCCGTGACGGGTCCAGGTGGCTACACCCAGACCGTGAGGCAGACGACGACGCTGACGGGACTCGTGCCGGGCGCCTACGCCGCGACCGCGACGTCGTACGAGGTGCCCGCTGCAATCGTCGGAACGGTGTACGACGGAACAATCACGGGGAGCCCGGCGCAGGTGACCGGAGGCACGACGACTGGGCTCAGCGTCTCCTACGGCGTACGAGGAGGCACGGGTGACCTCTGGATCGGCTCGGAGGATGGCTCGACCTTCGATTGGGCCGCGTACACGAACGCCCAGTTGTTGGCTGGCGGCGCGCCGACTCCCGTGGCTTCCGGATCGGTCTTCTACGAATTCGGCGCGGCGATCGATCGAAACGGCACGATCTGGCTGACCGGCCTCTCGCTGCTCGCCGGTTTCACCCCCACGGCCCTCGCCTCAGGCGGCCTCTCGGCTCCGCACATCTCGATCAACATTCCGTACGGCTATTTCTCCCCGACGTTCGATGCCGCGGGCAACTTGTGGACGCAGGGCGATGAAGCGATAGGTGAGCTCACGGCCGCGCAGCTTGCCGCGGGCGGATCCCAAAACTTCGCGAAGGGAATCGCCACGAATTACGATGAGAGGGGTGGCATGGCGTTCGGCCCGGACGGGATGCTCTGGGTCGCGAATTCGTACGCCGCGACCGGGAGCGACTGCTACCTCTGGGGATTCACCCCAGCGCAACAAGTCTCCGGTGGCGGGCCGGCGATCACGGTGACGCTGACGAACGCCAGATCCATTCAAGCCATCGCGTTCGATGCAAACTGGAACCTGTGGGTCGCCCTCGGACCGAACCAGGTCAACATGTACACGCAGAGCCAACTCGCCGCGGGCGGCGCGCCGAGTGCGACGGATTCGATTTTTACGACCCCTACCGTCTATCCCCAGACCATCGCGTTCGATGCGAGCGACAATCTGTGGGTCGGCAGTACAAACGACAGTACGTTGTCTGCCTACACGCCGATCCAACTGACGACGTCCGGCACGCCGACGCCCGCCCTCACCGTGAAGCTCAGGATACCTCCGCTCTGGCTCGTCTTCGATCCCCAAGCGCCGGAACTGGTGTTAAACGGATCCCGCGTGGCGCCGACCAAGGCTGTTCGCCGCCCGCGCTGAATCAGCACACTCGGATGCGCGTACCTGGAGCCTTTGCTTTGCTGGGCGCTATCGCGATCGCGGCCAGTTGCAGCGGGAGCCCAGCGCAACCGATCCAGTCCGAGCAATGGAAGCTGCCAACCGGTCGAACCGTGCGTCCGCTCAAAGTCTTGCGATCGTTGCCGGACGTGGATCCCCCGTTCCTCCTGCTTGCGTATGCGACATCGCTCAGCGTGCGCGACACGCTCGCGCTCCGCGAGGAGGCGCGTGCGGTCTGGCCCGAATTCCTGCCGCTCGTCCGACGCGCTCGCGTCTCCAAGGCCGTGCTGCAGCCGAACGCGAGGCCGTTCTTCCTTGTCAGCCTGCCGTTTCTGGGCTGGTTCCACGTGCCAAACCAATTCACGTTCGTACTGAACCGGCAATTCGACGGCACGTGGCGAATCTCGGGTGATACTGTCTCGCTGAGCGGCGGCGTCCGCGATACGACGTTCCCGTCGTTCGGCGCCAGGTGCACTATCCCGCCACTCGCGCCGCGGCAATCTGGCGCACCGCCCTGCGTCAAACACTCGATATTGGGTCGCCCCGACAGTCGATGATAGGCCGTCGAGCTGCCGCGCGGATGCGCTCGATGTCCCGCAACGGCGCATCGCCGAACTGTCGTTTGTAGTCGCGACTGAAGTGGGACGGGTCGCCGTAGCCGACTCTATATCCCGCTTCCGCCGCATCGGCGTGCTCGCTCAACAGCAGTCGCCGGGCCTCCTCGAGCCGCAGGCGCTTCTGAAATTGCAGCGGACTCATGGCGGTCGCCGCCTTGAAATGCGCGTGAAAGCCCGACACGCTCATGCCCAGCTTCCGGGCCATGGCCTCGATGCGGAGTGGCTTGGCCAAATTCTCGCGGATGCCTTCCACCGCGCGCGCCATGTGCGCCGATCCGTCGCCCGACACGAGGTGCCCCATCCGGTGGCCTTGGGCTCCCGTCCACAACCGGTAGACGATTTCACGCGTGACGAGCGGAGCCAGGACACGGTACTCACTCGGGTTCTCGATGAGCCGCACGAGCCGCAGCGTCGCATCGAGCAGACTCGCGTCGATCGGGCTCACGTCGACGGCGAGCATCGTGTCGCCCTTGCGGGCCGCGACGAACCCCGATTCCACCAGGACCGAGGTCACCACCGCCGGATCGAGCCAGAGCTTGCAGCTGAGATACGGCCGCGCCGGCGACGCAACGACAACGTGGCTGGCCAACGGCAACGCCATCGTCGTGATGAGATAATGCGCCGGATCACACCGAAAGCGCGTCGGGCCGAGCCAGATCTCTTTGCTGCCCTGCGCGATGATCGAGACCGCCGGTCTCGCGAAGGCGTACGCGCGTACACCAACGGTCGACTGGCGGTACAACTGCAGGCCGGGTCGCGGTTCGTTCGCGCCGTCCCCGGGCAACGCCCGCGCGATCCGCTCGGCGAGCTCCTCCCGGTCCGCGTTCGCCCGCCGGGTCGACTGATCAGTCTTGGAGGATTGTGCAAGCATCCCTGAGGATTGTTCTATCGCCCCACCGACGTGAGCCGGTATTGTTGGATCCAACTCCAAGTATGCATCGGGATATGACAGGAGGTTAAGTGCCATGGATGCCGATTACCGTGCTTTGCTCGCGCTCGCGCAGGCCTACTTCGACGCCGCCCACGAAATGGATGCGGACCGGTTCGCGTCCCTATTTCATCACGAGAGCGCCGTGACAAAAGTTGGCGAGGACGGCAACGTGAGCGTGACGCCGATTGCGATGTGGCTCGCAGGGGTCCGGACCATGAAGGCCCCAAAACAACTGGGCTTGGAGCGTCGTGATGAGATCCTGTCAATTGACGTGGTACGAGAGCTCGCGCTCGTGAAGCTGAGATTTCAAATTCCGCCCCGTCATTTCACCGACATGTTATCATGTCTCAGAGTTGATGGAGCCTGGAAGATTGCTCAGAAAGTGATGACTGCCGAGACGCATGGACGCTGACCCAAACCGTGTCCAGGGAAGGCGCCATTAGTCGCCCCATTGATCGACAATCTCGAGTTCTTCATCCGATGGATCTACTCCATCCCCGTCAGTTGGCCCGAAGCCATTGCCCTTGCGTTCGGCATCTGCATTTCTGGGGAGGGCGTGCACCTCCGCTACCTCTACGCGCGCGCCCCGAGATCCGAGAAGACCACTAATGTGCACCCATGGGTCTTCTGGCTCGTCATCGGCGCGCTCGTGGTCGGTGCGCTCATCGTGCGCCGCTAGGCGCGGACGACGCACGTCACGGCATCAACTGGCAACTAGGCCGGTCCAGTTGAGCCCCACTGGCTAGCTTGAGCGCGTGAGAATAACCGCCATCTCATTGCTCTCGTTGTGCGTACTCGCCGGCGTCGCGCGGGCGCAAGATGTCGCCAACGAATCCGAACGCGAGTTCTTCAATGTGGACTCGCCGCTCCCCCCGCAGACGCTGGAAGGCTATCGCCTCGCGATGGTCTGCAACGCCGCGAACGAAGTGGAGGAGATCGTCGCGAAAAAAGCCGGGGACGAGCGCCTGGAGCACTATCGCCTCCTCGGCTCCGAGAAATCCTACCTCGTCGCTCGCCGCACGGCCGACCAGCTCGGACTGATCGAGTCGACTCAGGGCCCCACCGATACGCTGGAACTGAAGAAGATGGTGCACGACCAGCAGTACCTCCGCGAGACGATCGACCGATGTCGTGGTGTGGGGCTCGTGTACGACGGCGACGGCGCCTCGACCCAGCAAGGCCCGTCGGACCAGCCGGGCCCGCCTCAGGCGGACGCGGAAGCCCGCATTAACGCCAAATTCATCCAGTGGTCAGAAGGCTGGGCTATGGATCAATACCAACCGGGCAGCGCGCACATCGACACCATGAACTGCGGTGACGGCGGCTGCGAGGCGCGCGGACGCTTCTCCTTCTTCCGCGGCGGCACGCGCCTGACCATCACCTTCGACGCCCAACTCCCGCGCATCGGGGACAACCAATACGCCCTGCGCCGCCTCTGCTATAACGACAACACCACTGGCATGCGCGACTGCGTCCAGTAATTGTCAGGGCCGTCCCAACGAGCTGAGTGGGACACGTGAACACCCAGGAGCGGACATCTTTCCGTCGGGATGGCCACTCTTGGGCGCCGACGTACCCATTGGCAAGGGAGTAACAATGCAGATGAAGGTCGGGCTGTTCGCAGTGTCGTTGTCGTTGGCCAGTTCGCACGCCGCAGCGCAGGTGCCGGACTCGAACTGGGCTGGCAGATGGACGCTAAATGTTGCCAACTCGGTTCTTGCTCCAGCCATCCCGAAGTCGGAAGTGATAGTCATTCCAGCTCCTGGCTGGTCCGCCAACGTGGTGAAGTACACCATCTCCACCACTGCCGGGGACGGCTCATCGTTCAACGTGAGTTTCGACGGGGCCGCCGACGGAAAGCCGTACCCCGTCATGTCCGATGGAAAGGAGACCGCCCAGGGTGCTTGGCACCGTCGGTCGAGTCATCACTATACCGCGACGTTCACGTACCCGCATGGGACAACGGTCGCGGTCGCGATTGTCATGGCTCCCGACGGGAAGCGCTACACGCTTCAGACACACGTCACGACATCAAGTGGTCGGGCGCACATCACGGCACCCGCTAACATCTACGACGAGACGGAAGTCTTCGATAAGGAGTGATGGCCTGGAACGACGGCTTGGCGGGCGAATGTGCCCCAAGCCGCTAACGGCGCCGCCCAGTTCGTTATTCTGTCCGAAGCGCGGTCCCCGGATCAACGTGCGACGCGCGGATCACCGGGCATCGACGACCGTAACAGGCGTACCCGGTTGCGCCATCAACTGCGCACTCGCAACGCCCTGGATCAGACTCCAGCCAAGCGCGCGCACGGGCAACGGTTTGAGGCATAGCAGCCGCGCGAGGCATTTCTCCAAAAACATACGAGGACGATAGGTGCTGTCAGTGCTCGGCATCTCGCTGTGCAGCGAGGTCGCGAAGCGCTTGCAGTTCTAGCACGTGATCGCGGTCCTTTGGGCGACCGGCCGCTACCTTGGATGCGATCAGAGCGTCAAGCGTCAGAGTCGGCACCGAGAAGCCGTCGAGGTCGAAGGGGCGAGACTGCGCGACAGCCTCCCGATAGCGGCCGACTCCGGCCACTCGCGCGAAGATGTCGAGGTTTCCTTCGGTTGTTGTCAGCGTAAGTGACTCCACGTTATGGAGCGCGTGTGCATCGATGATGAAGGGAAGTCCGGTCTCGATGTCCCGAGGGTAAGCGCGCCAACGCTGCAGAAGCGTGGCGAGCGCTGCCAGGTTATCAGCCGCTGTATCGTAGCAAATGTCAACATCGTTGGTGAGGCGCGAGGAGCCGTGTAGTTGGCCGGCCATGCCGCCGATGACAACGAAGCGGACCCGCGCCGCATCGAGACCCCGCAGGATGCCGAGAAGACTCACCGGTTGGAGCGCATCGTCGCTAGAGTAGCGAGAATTTCATCGTTCCGAAGAACACGCTCGAGTGGTGTTCGGAGTATCGACTCCTTGAGGAGTCCGATATCAATACCGTATGCGCGCGCCGCGGCGATCGCCGACGTTTCTTGCACACGGAACGTGGCCATCGCAGCGCGGACGCGGTCGAATGCAGGTGGTAAATCATCCACTGGGACTTTCTTGTCCACGGCTCCCCATCCATTCTTCTTTGCGAAAAGTATGAGAAGAATGGTGCCACCGCGAACGAATCGGGCCCACATTTGTGCCCAAGAGACGGCGAAGTGCAAGGTTAGCTGGATCGGTGTAAGTTACGACTGCACAGACTTTTGCCCCCGTAGCTCAGGTGGATAGAGCAGCGGTTTCCTAAACCGTTGGCCGGGTGTTCGAGTCACCCCGGGGGCATTTCTAAGCAGATGAGAACCAACGCCTTAGATCAGTCGGCAGCCTCGCCGGCGGAGCTCACTTGTCGCAAAGTAGTCTCATAGTCGAACCCCTCGACGCGCAGGCGCACCTTGGCGACATGACCGTACGTCTTCTCGATCTGGTCGGTCGTCGTGTGCCCGAAGGGGCGTGACGACGCGGTGGCCGTGCACGTTGACGGGCACCGATATCTCGTGCAGGCCGAGGGTGCCGGCGTCATGTCTGGGTCCGCTGATTCGAGAGCACGCGCGCGAGTGATCAATGCGACGTATGTGGTCTACGACGAGAATGGAGACAGCCGCGGCGCCGGAATCGAGGCTCACACCGGCCACTCGCCTGCGGACATTCGCGAGTGGTCACGCCCTGGATTCGAGCCAACGCGGTCTGATCGAGTAAGTTCGCCTTCCACCAACTAACCATCGTGAGCACACAGTGAAACTCGTTTTCATCACGAAGAACATTGCGATCAACCTTGATCACGTTACGAAGGTGATCTGGAATCCAGGCGCGGTTGAGATTCATATGCAAGGCAGCAGTGCACTTCCGTGCACTTTGGACAATCTCACTAAAGGCGGGAAGCAGGCGCTTGGGTTGCGACCGCAAGATGGCTATCCCAGCGAACTCGTATCGAGTGGTGAGGTGAAGCCTCACAATGCGTAGATACACACGGTCGACCCAATTTGACTCTGAGTGCCATGACCGTTACGGCGCCGCAGCCACCCGATCCTGACTATGTAGGCAGCGTTCTCAACGAGCAGGGCTATCCCTTCCACTACGCGGTCCTTCGGGATGCAATGCGCACGGAGTCCAGTCCGTTCTCGCCCTGGCTCTTCGCCGTCTCGGAACTCCCCGTCGCAGTGAATGGCAAGCACTCTCGCATTGATTTCGTACTTCGTCACAAGGGTGACGTTGCTTTCATCGTCGCCGAGTGCAAGCGCGTCAACCCGGCGTTCACCGATTGGTGCTTTTTCCGAGCGCCTTTCGTTAGGCGCAATGACCATCAACCTCAGTTCTGGATTGAGCAATGGCGTAGGGATCCGCCAGTGTACCAAGCTGTGATGGAAGGCGTTCCCAAAGGCAGCGCCAAAGGTGCGTATCACCTTGGGTTGTCGATAAAGGGGAAGTTGCGAGGTGACAAGAGTGGTGGCGATCCAAAAGACGCCATCGAGAACACATTCACTCAAGTGATGCTGCATGTAAGTGGTTTCGCAAAGTTGCTTTCACAACAACCTGGCCTGGTGCCCTACGGTGGTCTTCAACAAAGACTCATAATTCCTGTTGTGTTCACCACCGCGCAACTGTGGACGAGTGATGTTGATTTGAGTTCTGCGGATCTTCAGTCAGGGCACGTCGATCCAAGCAAGATCAAGCTGGTAGCACGTCCTTGGATTGCCTATCAGTATCACACCTCCCAAGGCATACGACCGATGGAAACTCTGGTAGGAACCAACGACCTCACCGTCTATCTCGTTCAACAGGTGATCCGCACGATCTCTTTGTCGTGAACACTAGCGGCATCGATGATTTCCTCGAGTTTGCGGGCCAGCTGATCTAGCTCGTGTGTCTTACGCTTGGCCGCGCTGACCCTTCGCTGCCTCGCGGTTCGCGCGCTGGTGAGCGAGCAGTACGCCCTGAACCATGCGGCTCAGGTGGATCGCCTTGTTCTCCTCGGGGTGTGACGGCGCAGTCTCGGGCAGGACCAAGCCACCACTCGTCGGCTCGCTCGGCGCACTGAACCCTTCCGTCAACTCGGCGAGCACCCGGCGGTTGGTTCTCAACGAACGGCCGGGTGCCTTTCGACGGGTCGGTGAACGGCTTCGAGCCTTCCGGCTTCGGCGCGTTCCAGAAGCCGGCGTTCGGCAGCAGCGCGTTGTTCGGCAGCGCGGGTTGCGTGACGTCGAGCGGTCCTTGTTGCCGTGCAGCGGTGAGTCGCCGGTGTTCATGGTCATCGTCTCCTAGTGCCCGACGCCGAGGTTCTGCGGTTTCCCGGACCTCGGCAGCGACAGCCCCGGCGAGGTGTTGCGAAGCACCTGGGCCGGCGGAATGTAAGACGCGGCTCTGATCAAACCCTTTTCAGGTCGACCTGTACATCGACTCAATCACCTGCTGTGGCGTGATGTGGTGAACCTCGGGCGAGCCATGGCACTGGACCAACAACGAGATGATTGCGACGATCAGGGTCAGACAGGCAATGATGTCGCTGGTCGTGAGCGGCAATAACCGCCACAGCGCTTGCAACTCCGGCGCCTGGCGATCGAGGTCATGACGTATTTGCTCCGGCGACCCACCTCGGCGCTGAGCGGCTTGGACGACTTCGGCGAATCGGTGCAAATCGCGCATTGACCGCTCAGGGCCGATTACCTGAAGCGCGTTGTCGATGAACGTGTAGATGCCATCTGGCACGTGTCCCATGCTGCCACACCGGGGACACGGGCCGGCAGTATTTCTAATTGCGGTCACCCGTGCGCCAGGGCCAATACCGATCCCGGAACGGAAAAAAGCGCCGCATTTGCCGCACACCGCCGGTATATCGGCCATAGCACGGAAACCTAGAGGTGCCTACCTCAGCATACAAATGTGCTTGCGCTGCGAGGCGGTGCCAGGACTTGTCGCGTCTCCTGTCGCACCGAACGCGAATGGGCGTGAGAGGACATGGGTGCCTAAGAGTGGACATCCCGAGTGGGAATTGTCCGCTCCTGGGCGCTCATGTACCCTAGGGCATCTCGTTCCTAAACCGTTGGCCGGGTGTTCGAGTCACCCCGGGGGCACTTCTAAGCAGATGAGGACCAACGGCTTAGATCAGTCAGCAGCTTCTCTAGTGGTATCGACTTGTCGCGAAGTAGTTTCATAGTCGAACCCACAACGCGACCACGCACCTTGTCGACGCGACCGTAGGTCTTCTCGATCTGGTCAGTCGTCGTGTGTCCGAAATGCTCGGGCGACAGTGCTGTCGCTCACGGGCTGCCCTCCGTCGAGGCATTGCCACCGTCGTGAGATGTACGCGTGCCGCGCACGCCATCACGGTTACACCGGTCACGGCATCGATCTGCTCGTCTATGAGGACGCGCATGACCTTCGCGAACCGCGTCGGGATTCGCCAGGATGATACCGGTGGAGAGTTGACGTTGGTGACACCTCCGGCGCCTTCTACATTGCGAAACGTCATTCGGAGGCATGCATGGCCGATCGTCCATTTCGTACCGTTTTAATTCCGCCCGGTCGCACTTCAGTGAGCCGGCGCCTTTTGCGAAGAGCCGTACTCACCGTGATCGCGGAGCGCAAATCAGAGTACAAGGCGACTGAGGAGAAGGCGGCCGAGCGCAAGCGCCCGTCACGGCGGAAGGAGACGAGATGGTCTGGCGCCACGGGGAAACGCCATTAGCGCTCCGACACCACGCATCCCGCGCTCAGCGCCGACGGGCGCGTACGCGACGCGAGTATTTATCAATTGCCCGTTCGATGGCCAGTACCAAGCACTGTTCGAAGCGATTGCGTTTGCAGTACACGACTGTGGGTTCGTTGCACGGTGCGCGCTCGAGCGTCTCGACAGCGCCGAGGTGCGTATTGACAAGATCTGCCAGTTGGTAGCGACGTGCCGGTTCGGCATTCATGATCTTTCCCGTACGGAACTAGATCCGCTACATCAACTACCCCGATTCAATATGCCGTTCGAGTTGGGACTTTTCTTAGGTGCCCAACGCTACGGCACCCGCATGCAACGGAAGAAGAGTTGCCTGATCCTCGACCGGGCCCCATATCGATATCAGCGCTTCTGTTCCGATATCGCGGGCCAGGATCCGGTTTCTCACAATGGAGAGCCGAACAGAGCGATTCGCGTCGTGCGGGATTGGCTACAGCGGTATAGTGGAACACGCGCGCCAAGCGGCTCGCTCATGGCGGCTCGATACGACCGGTTTCGCAGTGATCTGCAGCGCATGTGTCGCCTCGGGCGCCTGCGCGAGGCCGAGCTGACGTTCGGCGATTTCGTCTATGTGCTGTCAGTCTGGCTGCGTCATGTGGGCGCCACTGACCGCGTGTACACATGATGACGCTCTCATAGGCATCGCTGAGGTCAGGCCACCTCATGTGCGATCAGTCCGGCGATAACGCCAGCCTGAGCGCCCGGACGAACGCACTTTCTCGCATGAGCGAATCCCCCTGGATCGCGGCCGCACTCGGCGATCGATATGTGATCGAGCGGCAGATCGGCGCGCGTGGGATGGCGGTTGCCGTGATCCGTTAGAGCTGATCCGCGTTGCCGCTCGGATTCTCGTCGCTCCTGAAGTCCATGCCCTGCGGACCGAGCTTGAACGTGAGGCTGAGGCGTCGGCCACGACTCAGGTCATCGCACCGATCACGGACGAATGCCTCGGCCTCCTGCGGCGTGTTCGTGGAGATGGGGCCCGTCTCGATGACCACCGCCGTGGTGCCTCGCTGCTCGAAGATCGCGTAGTGCTGATCCATGGGTCACCTCTCGCGTTCGGGTTACGGGCTGAGTCGCTGAAAGCGGGGCGTATTGCGCAGGGGCGCGAACGCCGGATCGAGCTTCACTCGCCCGGGGGTCTGACGTCCGGGCATGCGGATGAGTCGCTCCAACAAGTCGAGCGCTTTGTCGGTCTGACCGGCCCGCGCATACGCCTTGACCACACCCTCGGCGTTATCGGGTCCGTCGAGGTAGTCACCATCGATGGGATGCCCCGCGATGTACCGATCGGCGGCGGCGATCGCCTCGGGCCTGTGCCCGGCGATTGCCAGAGCCCACCCATAGTCCGAGTCCGAGTCCGCGGCGTCCCGGCCGTTGTCCTTGATCAGCGATTGGGCGGCCGTATCCGCGTAGGCCACGGCGGCAGCGGAGTCGCCGAATTCATCGTGGATGAGCATGCGCACGAATGCATAGGCGGAGCGACCCCGATCGAAGCCGTGCTCCGGCACGCTGAGCAACGTCCGGCGTTGCGCGGAGTCGAGCACCCAGGTGTACCCACCGTAACTGGCGAGGAAGACGTACATCGTCATCGAATCGATCGCCGGCGACACGGCCCGCACCGCGGCGCGCGCCGCCGGCAGGTTGCCACGGGCCACCGGCACCTGGATCGCGCAGAACGCGCCGAGGATGTTGGTCGGCTGCAACGACTGGGAATGCTTGCACGCGCGGTCGGCATCGTCGAAGCGATGCACCAGGAGATAGGCGTTGCCCAACGCCGCGAACAGGTAGGCGTTGCGGGGGTTCATGACGACCGTGCGCTCGCTGTGGACGATGACCGAGTCCCATTTGCCGAGTCGCATCTCGGTGCGAGCGATGTCGCTGAGCAGATTCGGGTCGTTCGGCGAACGCATCAGCGCCGTCGCATACAGCGCGTACGCCTTGGCGGCATCGTGGCGCATCAGCTCCTGATACAAGCCGAGCGTGTACGGACCCCGGGCCGACGCCGGCGCCAGCGTCGCGAGACGGTTGGCGATCATCAGCACCGAGTCCTCCAGTGCATGGTCGTAGGTGTGCCGACCGGCCCAGTTCAGCATGTTGTCGCCCAACCAATCCCAGGCTTCGACGAAGTTCGAATCCAGCGCCACGGCTTGCCGGAAATAACCGCGGGCGCGCAGCATGTCGTCGGGAACGGACGTGCGCGCGAGCGCAGTCCCCCGCAGGTACGCCATGTACGCTTCCGGGTTCTGCGTCTCCGGCGTTTGAATCGCCCGCCGCTCCGCTGGATCGAGCGCCACCCGGAGTGCGTCGGTCACGCGTTCGGCGATATCGGTCTGCAGCTTGTACACATCCGATTGCTGCTCGTCGAATGGCTCCCCCCACGTCGTCTCGGGCGTTCGCACGTCGGCCACCTGCACGAGCTCCGGCTCGACCCGAATGTGGCGGTCGCTGCCGCCACGTGCCCAGCGAATGCGTCCCATGAGCAAGTATCGAACGCCGAGCTCGCGACCGATTTCCTCGGGGCGCTTGGTCGTGCGGCGATACTGATTCGAGCTGGAGCGCGCGATCACGCGCACCCCGGATACCGCCGCCAATCGCCCGCGCACTTCGTCGGTGATGCCATCGGTGATCCACGCATCGGCGGTGTCGCCGTCCGTCTCGAATGGCAGCACCGCGAGCATCGTCGCTCCGGTCGGCCGTTGGAAATGCACGTAGGCGAACGCGCCGGCCGCCAGCACCAGCACGGCCGCGACGCCGGCGACGCTCCGCCACGCGGGTCGCGCCCGGGCGACCATGGTCCCCGTGTGCACGCCCGCCGCGAGCGCGGCGCCGAACGCTCTGACGTCGCCATACCGCGCCGCGGGCACGCTCTGCAGCGCCTTCTGCAGGGCGGCGTCGATGCCGACCGGCACGTCGTGCCGCACGACACGAATCGATGGCGGCGGTCCCACCAGCATCTTCGCGATGACGGCTTGGGGCGTCGGCGCGGTAAAGGGAGGCTCGCCCGCCAGCATCTCATACGCCACCACGGCCAGGGCATACTCGTCGCTGCGCCCGTCGATCTGCCGTTCGCCGCTCGCCTGCTCGGGACTCATGTAGGCCGGCGTCCCGACGGTATAGCCGGTTTGCGTCAGGGTCGTCGTGGACTCGTTGGTGCTCGCCACGCCGAAATCCGCCAACAGCGCGTGGCCATCCGACAGCAGGATGTTCTCGGGCTTGATGTCACGGTGGATGACCCCGTGCTCGTGCGCATAGCGGAGGGCGTCGGCAATCGCGCTCGTGATCCGCGCCATGTCGTCGACGGACAGCTGCCGCTCGCGGCGCAGCCGATCGCGCAGCGACTCGCCGACGACGTACGGCATCGTGAACCACAGCAGGCCGTCGGCCGTCTCGCCGGAATCGTAGACCGTGAGGATGTGCGGGTGCTGCAGTCGCGCCGCGGTCGTGATCTCGCGGCGAAATCGGTCCGGCCCGAGGGACGCCGCGAACTCGGGATGCAGCACTTTGAGCGCGACCTGGCGTCCGTGCTTGGTGTCGTCGCCGAGATAGACCGTCGCCATGCCGCCGCGCCCCAGCTCGCGCTGAATGCGATACGCCGTGCCCAGCGCCAACTGGAGGGCCGCGATGTCCATCGTGGTGCGAATATAGCTGTTACAGAAAGAAACGCATGTCTAGCCTGCAGCACCATACGGTACCGTATTGACGCCGTTGGTGCGCGTCGCTAACCATACGGCAGCGTATGGGAGAGTCACTCGGACGAGAGGACTGGCTGCGGGCCGCCCGGCTCGCCCTGTTACGGGGTGGAGTCGACGAGGTGCGCGTCGAGTGCCTCGCGCGCGATCTGCACGTCACGAAAGGGAGCTTCTACTGGCACTTCGCGGATCGCCAGGAGCTGCTGGAGATCCTGATACGCGAGTGGGAGGAGGAGCTCCAGCACGACATCATCCCGCGGCTGCAGGGCCTGCGCGGCCGGGCGGCGCTCAAGCGGCTCGTGCGCCTCATGGTCGACCGCGTGCCGCTCAGCGAATCCGGGCAGCTGCCGTCGGACGCGGCGATGTTCACCTGGGCGTCCGTGTCGAGCGACGTGGCGCGACGCGTCAACCGGGCGGAGCGGAAGCGGATCGCGCTGCTCACGGAGCTCGTCGGCGACGCCGAGCGGGTTGAGCTCATATATCTCGTGTGGCTGGGGTTCGTCGCCAGAGGCCAACGCCTGCCCAGCTCGCGGCGCCGGTTCCCGCGGATTGCCCGCATGATCCTCCAGTTGATGAACCCCAAGACGATATGGGCCGACGCCTCTTAAGAAACGGCGCCACGGCGTTGCTCGCCCTGGTCGTGGTCGTGATCATTGCGGCGCACGCCAGGCCGGCCGCGCTCGGGCGCTCGACGTCGCGCTACGTGCCGATGCGAGATGGCGTCGAGCTCGCGGTCAGCGTCTATCTGCCGACAGACCTGCGCGAGGGCGAACGCATTCCGGTGCTGATGCGCACCGCCCGCTACTGGCGCGAGCCCGAGCTCGGGTGGGCCTCTCGCGCGCTGATCGCGCTGCATCTCATGCGGGCCACCGATCTCATTGACGAGCACACCCCCGAGTTCACGCGCCGGCGCTTCGCTGTGCTCCTCGTGGACGCTCGTGGGAGCGGCGCGTCGGGCGGCCGCCGAGCCATGGAGTACTCGCCAGTCGAGGTGGCCGACATGGGTGAGGTCGCCGCGTGGGCGGCGCGACAGCCATGGTCCGACGGTCGCGTCGGGACGTTCGGCATCTCGTACGAAGGGAACACCGCGGAGATGGCCGCCGCGGCCAACCAGCCCGCGATCCGCGCCGTCATGCCGCTCTACGACGAGTTCGACAACTATGACCAAGTCAACGCCGGCGGCGTCTCATACGCTCCGTTGATCGAAGAGTGGGGCACGCTCGTCACGGCGCTCGATCACGATGACGTGTGCGGGGCCGATCAAGTGACGGGATGGCGCTGCTGGCGGGACCGCCTCCTGACGCCTGGCGTGCGGCGCGTCGATGGGGACGCGCGCGGGACGCTCCTGGCCCAGCGGATCGCCGAGCATCACAACGTCGACGTGGCACGCGTCGTGAGTCATCTCGAGTACCGGGACGACACGATCGCGACCGACATCGGGACGTTCCACTTCGCGGATTTCAGCCCGTACGGGATGCGATCGCGCATCGAGACCTCGAAGGTGCCGATGATGGTGTGGTGTGGGTGGTTCGACGGGAACGCCTGCGACGGGGCGCTGGTGCGGTACCGCACCTTCTCGAATCCGCAGGTGCTCATCGTAGGCCCACTCTCCCATGGTGGCTCGTACAATATCGATCCGTTCGCGGCGCACCACGAGCCGCCGGCGCCAACGGGCGACGAACAACTCCGAATGGAATCGGACTTCTTCGATCGCACGCTCCGGAGCGACACACCGATGGCGTCAGTGATTCGGTACTACACGATGGGAGAGGGGCGCTGGCACGAGACCTCGACATGGCCGCCGGCGGGGCTCTCCCCCACTCGCCTCTATCTCGGAGCAGGCCACACGCTGTCCGCCGCCCCGGCCTCGGTCGCGGTGGGGAGCGACTCGTATGCGGTGGATTACACGGCGTCCACGGGCACACAGACCCGCTGGCACACCGGGATCGGCGGCGGAGACGTCGTGTATCCCGATCGCGCGACCGAAGACCGGAAGCTGCTCGTGTACACAGGCCCACCGCTCGACGCCGATATCGAGATCACCGGGGCACCCGTTCTCACCCTGTGCTTGGCTTCGTCCGCGACTGACGGAGCCGTGCACGCGTATCTCGAAGATGTGTCGCCCGAGGGGCGCGTCACGTACCTCGACGAGGGCGTGATGCGACTCACCGACCGCAAGGAGGTCGAGCCGGCAACGCTGCCCTACACGCCACTCGGCCCGGCGCACAGCTTCTTACGGAGCGACGTCGAGCCGTTGATACCGGGACAACCGGTCACGGTCCGATTCTCTCTCTATGCCACGTCTCTCGTGCTGCGCAAAGGGCACCGCGTTCGTGTGGCGCTCGCCGGCGCGGACTCCGGCATCTTTCGCCGCTACCCGGCCACGGGAGCGGCAACGTGGACGGTCTATCGCGACAGGCAACGCAATTCGTTCATCGAGCTCCCGTCGCGGATATTGCCGCGGTGAGCTCCGGAACGACGTCCGCGGCGTTTGGCACGACGAACACGGCTCGACTCTCGCCGTCGGCGAGGACAACCTGATCGTTGTTGGGCATCCCGAACAACCACGGGACCCATCGCCATGTCGGGCGTTGCGCAGAGACGGATAGCCGGCTTGGCTGCTCCCAGCGGACCGTCTTCCGCATGACCGGCCCGTTCCGCGCATGCGGCACGAAGGCCCAGGCTTCAGGGCCGACATAGAGGTGGCCGCCCACCGGCAAGCGCCCTCGAATGAGACTGCACATGAGCCGGGCCTCGAACTGTCCCGGCGGCGGCGCCGGTACAATGGGCCACACGCAATGGTAGACCGCCTGCGTCAGCTGGCGCCTGGCGAAACGCCCCAACATCGTGATCAGTGAGCCGAAGACGAGCGCGCCGATCGCGCCGCTGAAGAGAACGACGCCTGGGCTGCCCTGATGTGTTTGCAGCATGAACGCCGTCATGGGAATGCCCCAGAAGAGGCCCATGACAACGGTCGATCGCCCGAAGCTCACCGTGGAGGCGTTCTCGTAGGCCGAGAGGGGCAGCAAATCGCGCATATGATATCATATTCGAATATGCGGATTCTCGTCATCGCTCTGGCCGTCGGCGTGGCGCTGTACATCGCCGTGAGCCGCGCCATGGGCCGCGCGCTCGACACCAGCATGCGCGGGTTCTCGCAGGTGGCGCACGAAGTCGTCGATTCCGCCAAGCTCGACACAGAGCGTACGAATGCCCGGTCGCCCATTCTCTGGCGCGGCGACACTATCGGCAGGCTGGTGGGGGTCAGCCGCATCCAATACGGATCTCGTTCAGACCGGTCGATACTACTCTACCGCGCCCTCTTGACGGGCCACCCGCCGGCGTATCAGCCGGACTCACTCGCCGCGATCGACTCCACAGATGATGCCCGATTCGCGCACGAGCTCCGGCTCATCCCGTTGCATTCGCTCGACACGACTCGCCGCCATCTCGGACAGTTGCAATTCGAAGCGACTAACGAGGGGATCCCCGTCGTGGCAACCGTCAGCCCTCGGTAGCCGACTCCCTTACGAGCAGGCCGGCGCGCCCTCGAGGGTGTCGCCAGCAACGCCACCAGGCTGCGACGTCGCATCGCCAACCCACACCGCGCAGATATGACCGCTCTGCGTCGACGGCACGTAGCTGTTCGTGATCGTCGCACTCCAACCCGCGGCGTCCGCGGTCGGATCCGTGACGGTGTTGCCGGCCGAGACGTGGAATGACGTCGACAGCGAAGCCGTCGTCGACGCATACGTCGAGTTGTCGGAGAAATACGCTTCCTGCGCCGTCACCAAATTCCGCAGGTCAGTCTTCATCGACGCCGTATAGGCCTTGGACTTCGTAGCCGCGAAGGCAGGGACCGCGATGGCGGCCAGAATGCCGATGATCACGACGACGATGAGCAGCTCGATCAGCGTGAAGCCCTTTTTCATTGTCGGTGCTCCGTGGGAGTTGTGCCCACAGGATTTGCAACCGACGAGCCATAACGAGCGCGGCTATATAACACGTTGATATACCAGCAGATACGAAAAGCCATCCGGCGAAAACTGCCGTGGCGCGCCCGCCGCAACCCGTGGCGCGTCCCCGTACCGTTTCGCTCAAGCCCCGTGTACCGATTCGAGGCACCGCATCCCACGCGCGGGCGGCCCGCGCCCAAGCGCAACGATGTCAAGTCGCTGGGCGACGTCGAGTTGACTCCAGCGCCAGATCTGGCATGCGCCTTCCCTGCTACTCGCCGCATGGACTCCCTCCTCTACGACGTTCGCGCCGCTCTCCGCCGCCTGCCGAAAACCCCGTGGTTCACGCTCGCCATCGTCGCAACACTGGCCATCGCGATCGGCGCCAACACCCTGATCTTCAGCGTCGTCGACGGCGTACTCCTCCGGCCACTCCCATTCGCCAACCCCTCGCGCCTGGTCGCCGTCGTCAATCCCACCGGCCACAAATCATTCGGCGTGTCGGTCCCCGACTTCCTCGACTGGCGCCGCCAATCCTCTCGCCTCGACGCGCTCGCCGAATACGGCCTCGGCCCGGCCACACTCACCGGCCGCGGCACACCCGAGCGCCTCAACATCGCGGTCGTGAGCGCCAACTGGTTCCCCCTCCTCGGCATCGCCCCAGGCAGCGGCCGGCTGTTCACGCCGGGCGATGACCGACCGGAAGCCGCGAAGGTCATCGTCGTGAGCGACGCGTTCTGGCGCACGCGATTCGGCGCGAGCCCCACGCTCGTCGGCCAGACCCTGACGCTCGACGGCGGCGCCTACACCGTGATCGGGATCGCGCCACCGCGCTTCACGTATCCGAGCGAGCCCGATATCTGGCTGCCGGATGTCCTCATCCCAAGCGACTACGCGCCGAACCAACGCAACCTGCATTTCCGTACGGTGATCGGCCGCATCGCCCCAGGCATCGCCCTCGCAACCGCGCGCGAAGAATTTCGGACGATCACCGACCGGATCAAACAGCAATATCCCCAGGCCGAGACCGACGTCGACTACACGATCGAGCCGCTGCAAACGGCGATCGTCGGCAACACGCGCCCCGCCCTCCTCGTGCTGTTCGGCGCCGTCGGCTGCTTCCTGCTGATCGCCTGCGCCAACGTCACCAACCTGCTGCTCGTCCGCGCCACCGGACGCTCCACCGAGATCGCGCTGCGTATCGCGATCGGCGCCGGCCGACGCCGCGTCATCCAGGAGCTGCTCGTCGAAAGCGTCATGCTGTCGCTCGCCGGCGCCGCGATCGGCGTCCTCATCGCCGTCAATGGCATCCACTTCGTCGTCGCCGCGAAACTCGGCGGCTTGCCCCGGCTCGAGGACGTGACACTCTCCGGCCGCGCGCTCCTCTTCACCGCGATCATCGCCACGCTCACCGGTTCCCTCTTCGGCCTCGTCCCCGCCTATCAAGCCTCGGCCGTCGACCTCGGCGAGACCCTCAAGTCGGCCACGCGCGGCTCGAGCGGCCACCGCAAGAGCGGCCGCACACGCGGCGTGCTCGTCGTCACCGAGACCGCGATCGCGGCCGTCCTCCTCATCGGCGCCGTCCTGCTCACGCGCAGCTTGATCCACATGATGGACGTCGACCCGGGATTCCAGCCGGCACACGTCGTGGCCTTCGATGTGAACTTCTATAGCGACAAGTACGCGAATTGGTCTCGCGTCCGCGAATTCACGCACGCGGTCCGCAACCGTCTCTTGGCGATCCCCGGTACACGTGCGTCGGCCTACGGGTTCGGCGTGCCGTTCGCCGGCTATCCCGATTTTCCAGTGACGTTCGAGATCCAGGGACGCCCCACGTCGAAGGACGACCAGCCGGCCGCCATCTACGAGCCCGTCTCCGTCGGATACTTCGCCACGATGGGCGTACCGATCAAAGAAGGCCGCGAATTCACGGACGACGACCGGTCCCACGGCCACCGTGTGCTCGTCATCAACGAGGCCTGCGCCCGCAAGTACTTCCCGGCCGGCGACGCGATCGGCCATCACCTGATCCTCGGCGGCAACGCCGACTCGACGGGACACGGCGACTTGGTGCAGATGGGCGGCGACATCGTCGGGGTCGTCGGCGACATGAAATTCGACGACCTCCGGACGCCCGCACCGCCCGAGATCTTCCAACCGCACGAGCAAGTCTCGCGCGCGTTCCTGACGTTCGTCGTGCGCACCACGTCCGACCCCACCCAGGTGCTCGCCGCCGCCACCCGCGCCGTGAACGCCGTCGACCCCGACGTGCCGATCTTCCGCACGCGTAGCCTGGCCGCCGACGTGTCCGGCTCGCTCGCGCGGCCGCGCCTCTACGCCACGGTCGTGATGACCTTCGGCGTCGTCGCCCTGCTGCTCGCGATCATCGGCATCTACGGCGTCCTCGCCTACGTCGTCCGCGAACGCCGCCGCGAGCTCGGCATCCGGCTCGCCCTCGGCGCCCGCACGGGGCAAGTCGTCCGGCTCGTCGTCGGCCAGGGCCTACGCCTGACCGGCCTGGGCCTCGCGATAGGACTCGCCATCGCACTGGTCGGCAGCCGCGTGCTTGGCAGCCTGCTGTTCGGCGTCAAACCGAACGACCTGGCGACCTACGAGGTCGTGTGCGGCGCGTTGCTCGCTGTCGCCGCACTCGCCTCGTGGCTTCCAGCCCGTAGCGCCGGGCGCATCGATCCGTTGATCGCGATGCGTTCCGACTGAGCTACTGCCGGTGCAACGCGACGGTCGTCGAGTATCCCGGGAAGTCGAGCGACCCCTCGAGCCGCGAGGCATCGGTGAACCGGCCACTGAATCCGGAGTCGACCGACTCGGGTGTGAACAGCAACACGACGGTCGAACCTGACACGGTACCGCGCACGGGGAATCGGGCGACGCTCGACGTCGTGGTGTCGATGCCCACGCCCGTCACCGAGCGGTCGGGATGCATCACGAGCGAGAGCGTCAGCGCGTGCGGGCCGACCACGCCCTTCCACATGCCCGTCGCCGAGTGCGTCGGCTCAGTCGGGTTCGCGCAAGCAGCGAGTACGAAGGCGAGGAGGACCACGAGGCGTTTCACATCTGATTAGACCCAGACGCCACGCGAAGGGTTCCCACGAGCGCAGCGCAGCGTAGCTCAGTCCAACCGACCGCTACTAGCAGGGTGCGTTTTGTGCACCCCTGCTAGTAGTCGGGCTCGTGCGTCGGCCGCGTGGGACGCCGCGTCAAAGGGCCGTTCAGTTCTTGTCCACTCACCTGCGCGCGTTCGACCGCGTTGAGTAGCGCACGCGCGTGATTCTCGTCGATCTCTGGAACGGCATCACCGCCACCCGGTTGTCCGAATCCACCGCCCGGTACCCCACCCGCCGCGGTCTGCGGGTTGCCGGAGTAACCCGACTTCGTCAGATTGCCGCCGCCCCAATCGGCCGCATTGCGATGCTGCGACAGCTGCGATGGCGGCTCGGTTGCATCCGCCAACCGGCGCAGCGCAACTTCGAGGTTCCACTTGGCGTCCCGATCGTTCGGATCCAGCACGAGCGCCTCCTCGTACGACGACACGGCGCCGCGCAGCGCCATGCGCTTCGTCATGTGATCGATCGACGATCGCGCTTGCCACACGTACGTGTTGCCGAGATTGTAGTAGGCGTGCTCGGCCAGCTTCGGTTCGCCCGCGACCGCGACGTGATACGTCTGCGCCGCCGCGTCGAATCGGCCGAGTCGGTACTCGGTTGTCGCGAGATCATAGTCGAGGAGAGGCATGGCGTCGGCCTGACGCTTCACGGTCGCGTCGTGGATCAGACCCTGGAACGCCCGCTCGGCCTCGTGCCACGAGCGTGCCTGATACAGACGCGCGGCGTGCTGCCGCTGGAGCAGGTTCGCGAGTCTGCCGCGGAACGCGAACAGTGCGACCACGACGGCTAGTACGGCGAGGGCGCGTCTCATTGGATCAGCAACAAAGCGAAGGCCAACGCTAGTGGCCACTGAAAGCGATCGATGCCCGCCACTCGCGCCGAGCCCGCGATCGGGCGCGGAGGCATCTGCGCGAGGCCGGTAGCGACGGGTGCCACGCTCGATGGTCCAGACCAGCGGGCATAGACGCCACCCGTGCGGCGGGCGATATCGCGCAGATTGTCCTCCATGAGGCGAGTTGTCGCGCCGCTATCGATGCCCGCACCTTCAGTCGTTCCTACACCCACGGCGTACGTCCGCACGTGCGCCGACTGCAGCGTACGAATCGCTCCTTCCAGCTTGCCCACGTTGTCCTCGCCATCTGACAGGACGACGAGCGCGGTGTACGTACTGTCGCCGCGGATCACGTTCGCGACAACACCCGCCGCCGCCTCCAGGTTCGTCGCCGGATCCGGGACATCGGACGGCGACGCGGCCGAGAGAAACGCTTCGAACGTCGACCGGTCCACTGTTGCCGGCAACTGCAAGAAGCCATCGCCCGCGAACACCAGCAGTCCCACGCGATCACTCGGCAACGCCGCCGCGATGGCTCGCGCGGCTGACTTCGCGGCGTCCAAGCGCGACGGCAGGACATCGGTCGAGCGCATCGACCGCGAGAGATCCAACAGGAACAGGACGTCGGCGCCGCTGCCCGCAACGGTCCGCTCCCCCGTTCCACTCCGGGGGCGCGCCAACGCCACTAGCGATAGCGCGATAGCCGCTACTCCGCACGCGGCGACGAACGCACGGCGTTGTTCGCTCGGCAATGCGGACAACGGTGCGATCAGGCTGGCGTCGCCGAACGCTTGAATAGCGCGACGCCTGCGGCGCTCGCGTACCGTGACACCGAGAATCGCCAGCGGCAAGACTGGCACGAGGAGCCACAGTACCCAGGGAGTGTCGAACGTCATGGCACGCCTCGGAGGACTGTCAGCCGTAGCGCCGCGGCCGTACCGAGTAGCAGGAGCGACACGCCCAGCGGGATCCAGAATAGCTCGCGATAGCTGAGCACCTCACGCAGGGTGAGCTCCGTTCGCTCGGCCCGATCGATCTCCCCCATAACACGCTGGAGCGTCGCGTTGTCCGTGGCGCGATAATACCGTCCGCCACTCGTCGTCGCGATCCGCTGCAGCAGTCGCTCTTCGAACGTCGTGAGCGACGACGGCGCCTCGCCCATAGTCGCCGGGACCTCGCTCCGCGACACGTTGGTCGAGCTCACCCCGACCGCATACACGCGAATGCCGAGCGCCCGGGCGATGGCGGCGGCCGTCAGCGGATCGGGCGTGCCCGCATTGTTCCCGCCGTCGGTCAACAAGACGATCACCCCACTGCCGCGCGGGAGATCCTCCAGGTGGACCTCGGCCATCGCCAACGCCGTGCCGATCGCGGTGCCGTCGGGCAAGAGCCCGATGTCAGCGCGACGCAAGAGGTCCATCACGACCGCGTCGTCCGTCGTCAGCGGCGCTTGCGTGAACGCCCGGCCGGCGAAGACCACGAGCCCCAGGAAATCGTCAGGCCGACGGGAGACGAACTCGCCGAGCACACGCTTGGCGAGCTCGATGCGACTGGCGTCGCCCAAGTCGTGCGCCTTCATGCTGCTCGAGATGTCGAGCGCGAGCATGACGTTCCGCCCGCGCATCTTGGTCTCGCGCACTTGCCCTTCGACCCGCGGGCGCGCGAGCGCCACGACGACGAGCGCGAGCGCGGCCGAACGCAGCCACGCGGGAAGCCGCGCCCAGCGAGCGCGTCGCGTCACCGGCGTCTCGACCATCGGCAGCGCGACCCACTGCCGTGGACGTCGATCGCGGAGCGCGTCGGCCACGACAACGAGCAGCAGGACCAACGCCCACGGATCAGCGAAGGGCATCGATCACCTCCCGTGCCCGGGCGCGGTACGCCTCTGGTCTCACGCCTGCGAATTTCACCAGGTCGGCTTCTCGCAGGAATGACTCGAGGGCTCCATTCGTGCCGAGCGCGGTGAGGATCTCAGGCGTCGTTCGCTCCAGCGCGGGAACGCCTCGGGTCGCCGCGATATATCCGCGTACGACATCGGCGGCCCTGGCGTATCGCTGTTCGACCGGCAGTTCGGCGCGGTCGATCTCCCGTAGTTGCGCGAGCGCGTCGTCATAGGCGCTCGGCGACTGCGCTCTCGGTACGTGCGCCTGCGGCGCAACGTGCCGACGAGGGCGGAGGCGGCGCAGGACGAGCCACGTGACGAGCACCAAGCCGAGGACCACACCGACAGGGGCAAGCGGCCACGGGGCATCGACATCGCGCACATCGCGCAGCGTCGCATTGCCGGTCGGTAGCACCGGATGCACGAGCACAGGCAAGGCCGAGCTGACGAGCGTGTCTGTCCCGCTCGCCGAGTGATAGGCGATCGCGAACGATGGCACGACTTGAGAATCCGGCCGAAAGAATGCCAGATGCAGCTGCCCGGTCACGACGCCATCGCGCACCCGCAGCGAATCGGCCGAAAGCACCCTGAGGCCATCCGGCAACGTGTCTCGCACGCGTGGGACAGCGTCGACTAGCCTCGCGCCACGAGGGAGGATACCGCGCAGCTCGACCACCAACGGGTCGCCAACCGTCAGCGGCGTCTTCGCCATCCGAGCGTCGAGCGGCCCGGTCGACAGAGCGATCACCGCGCTTGCCGACGCTCCCGGCGGCGAAAGAACGCAACCAGCGGCGCCACATATCCGCGCCCAGTCTCGAGCCGGATGCAATCCACTCCCCTCCGCTCGAGCGACCGCCTGACCTCGGCGTCAAACCGCGCGCCGCGCGTCGCGTACTCTGACCGGACCGTGGCGCTCCCGGTGTCGATCGTGCGCCATTGCCCGCTCTCGGGGTCGCGCACGGTGAGCAACCCCACGTCGGGCAGCTCCCGCTCGCGCGGATCGACGAGCTGCACGGCGATCGTGTCATGTCGCGCCGCCACCGCGTCGAGCGCGCGAGCGTACGTGCCGCGCGGCGCCACGAAGTCGGAGACGATGAACACGACCGCGCGACGCCGCAGCACGCGGTCGGCGTAGGCCAGCGCCGCGCCGAGGTCCGTGCCCCGCCCTGTTGGCTCAAACGCGATCAGCTCGCGCAACACGCGCCGCGCCTGACGTCGCCCCTTGGCCGGCGCCATGTACTGCTCAACCCGATCGGTGAAGAGCATGAGACCGATGTGGTCGTGGTTGCGCGCCGCGGCGAGTGCCAAGACCGCGCAGACTTCGGTCGCCAGTCGGGCCTTGCTCCGCACGCGACTGCCAAAGGCATCGGAGCCGCTGCGGTCGACGAGGAGCACGACGGTGAGCTCCCGCTCCTCGACGTAGCGCCGCACGTAGGTCGTGGTCGACCGCGCCGTGACCGTCCAGTCGATCGTCCGGATGTCGTCGCCGAACTGATACTCGCGCACGTCGGCGAACTCGACGCCACGGCCTTTGAAGACGCTCCCGTATTGTCCGGCGAGTACGTCGCGGACGAGTCGCCGGAGGCCCAGCTCCAGCCGGCGGACGTCGTCGACGATCTCGCTCACGGCACGCGGAGCGTATCCAGGATGCGCGTGATGACGTCGTCCGCCGTCACCCGCTCGGCGTCGGCTTCGTACGTCAGGATCACGCGATGGCGAAGGACATCGGGCGCGACGGTCTTGATGTCCTCCGGCGCCACCCACCCACGGCCTTCGAGAAACGCGTTCGCCTTGGCCGCCCGCACGAGCCCGATCGCGGCGCGCGGGCTCGCGCCGTACTCGACGAGCGGGTTCTTCTCGCGCGTCGCACGGATGATATCGAGCGCGTAATCTCGCGCCTTGGGATCGAGTGCGATGGCGTCGACGGCCCGCCGCGCCCGGAGGACACCGGCCGCATCGATCACGGGACGCACGACCGGAGCAGAGCCAGAAGTCAGGCGGTCGAGGATCTCGGCTTCGTCCTGCCGCGCCGGATAGTGGACCAGGAGCTTGAGCAGGAACCGGTCGACCTGCGCCTCGGGCAGCGGATAGGTCCCCTCGTGCTCGATGGGATTCTGGGTGGCGAGCACCAGAAACGGCTCCTCCAGCGGGAACGTCTGCCCTCCAATCGTCACCTGCTTCTCCTGCATGGCTTCGAGCAGCGCGCTTTGCACTTTCGCCGGTGCCCGGTTGATCTCATCGGCCAGCAGCAGCTGCGAGAAGACCGGCCCGCGTTGCACGGTGAACTCGCCGGTGCGCTGATGGTAGACCATCGTGCCGATGACGTCCGCCGGCAAGAGATCAGGCGTGAACTGCACACGCCGGAACCGGCAATCGATGGCCGCCGCCAGCGCCCGCGCCGCCAGGGTCTTCGCGAGTCCCGGCACGCCTTCGAGCAGCACGTGCCCGTCGGCCAGGAGCCCGATGATGAGCCCCCGAGTCAGCGCCGGCTGCCCGATCACGACGCGCGACAGCTCGGCGTCGAGATCGGCGAAGACCGAGCTCTGCGTCTCAGTAGGTGATAAGGGCACTCGTCTTGTACGACCCTAGCGCTTTGCGCCCGTTCAGGAACGACAGCGCTATGAGAAAGCTCAAGCCCACGACCTCGCCCCCGAGCCGCTCGATGAGCTGCGCGGTCGCGCTGGCGGTCCCGCCCGTCGCGAGGACGTCATCGACGACGAGCACCCGCGCCGGCGGCTCGTAGGCGTCGCGATGAATCTCGAGGATCCCGCTGCCGTACTCGAGCGCGTACTCGATCCGCTCGGTCTCTGACGGGAGCTTGCCCTTCTTGCGCACCGGAATGAACCCGGCACCCAACGACTGGGCTACGGGCGCACCGAAGATGAAGCCGCGCGCCTCGATCGACACGACGTGCGTGACGCGCTCGTCGACGAACGGCGCGGCCATCGCGTCGGTCGCTCGACGAAAGGCCTGAGCGTCCGCCAAGAGCGGGGTGACGTCTTTGAACCCAATGCCCGGCGTGGGAAAGTCCGGGATGTCGCGCACGTACGAGCGGAGGTCGGTCTCGATGGCGGTCACTCGCGTACCACGGCGAAAGGTCGAGGAAGATGCTCGGCGTGGGACTTAGCCGGCGGGGTCGTTATCGGTTCAATCGCTTCGACACGGGCATGTGGCGGGCCTCGTCGCACCGCGGCCAGAAACTGCTCCGACGCCGCGGCGTCGCCCGAGACCAGGAGCTCGACGCTCCCGTCCGAGCGGTTCTTCACCCAACCGGCCAGCCCCAACGCGTCGGCGCGCTCGCGCACGAACCACCGAAACCCGACGCCCTGGACTCGTCCGGTAATCCGTAGGTGCTGAACCGGCACCTACGGAATGTAGTTGTTAGGTACGGACCCCGAGGAGGGCAGCCAGCGTTGCCGCGAGTACGGCCGCAAGAGCCGGCGGGTCGTCGTTCGCCGGCATCGAGCCGGACACGACGAGCTCGCCCCGCCGCACGCGCGCGGCGACCATCTCCAGCGCCGCGGCGACAGCGCGGGCGTTCGGCTCGGCGGGCACCGCCGTCGGCGAAATCGCGACATGGGGACGAAGCGGCGTCACGCGCATCGGAGTCATGCGGTGCGGCTCGGTCGTGCGCTCCGTGGTCCGCTCAATCGTTGGATTCATGATCGGCGTCGGATCGTAAGGTCCCGTCAATGGCAACGCCGGGCGACGCGCCAATGGCTCCGGTTCGGGCTCCGGCTCCGGCTCCCGCTCTGGCTCCGGCTCTGCCGGCGCCGCATCGAGCCACGGCGGAGCTGGAGCTGTTATTTCCTCTTGAGGCGGCACCTCGGTCACCGCCTCGGCGACTACTGGTTCCGGCTCGGGCTCAGGTACTTCGGGCGCCGCAGGAGCCGTATGTACATACTCCTCGATCGACGCCCACGTCGGCGCCTCGTCGTCCTCTCGGCTCGGCGTGACGACCGCCGCACCAGGCTTGGGGCCGCCGTAGCGAATTGGGCCAAAAGGCGGGAGGGTGACGCGGCCAAAGGCGGGCGTCATCGGCTGCAACGCCGGCGACTCCGCTTGGAGAGGCCTAACAAACGGCTTGAGGACAGGACGCGTAAAGCCTTGCGGTTCTTGCTGTTTTGTCTCGGACATAAGACAGCATCCTCTAGGCGGGCCACCCGTATTTCCCTAGAAGCGGGACGAACCGGACTGGCGCTATGTCACGGCGCACCAGCTCGTCGCCACGCCGCGTGCCGACGATCAGCATCTGCTCCTCGCGCCCGCCGACCGGCGCAAGAATCCGTCCGCCCTCGGCGAGTTGCTCGAACAGCGGCCGCGGTACCTCGGGCGAGGCAGCGCTCACCAGGATCGCTTCGTACGGCGCGTACTCGCGCCACCCGAAGGTCCCGTCGCCCAGGAGCAGCGAGATATTCCGCGCGGCAACTTGGCGTATGACCTCTCTCGCCCGATCGAGCAGCGCCGGTACCCGCTCGACGGAGAACACCTGGGCCGCCAGGTGCGAAAGCAGCACCGTCTGATAGCCCGACCCCGTCCCGACCTCCAGCACGCGTTCGTGCCCCGTCAGCTTCAGCTCACTCAGGTATCTCGCGTGCACCGACGGCTGCGACACCGTCTGCGAGTTTCCGATCGGCAGCGCCGAATCTTCGTACGCCCGATGCTGCACCCCGCTCGGGACGAACAGGTGCCTCGGTGTGAGATCAAACGCCCGCAGCACCGACAGGTCTGTCACGCCCTTCTCGCGAAGCGCCTCGACCATCCGTCGCCTTGGCCCACTGAGATCCGTCACGGATCCCGCCACCAGTCGGCGGCCGAGGCGAGCATGTCATAGTGCGTGAGATCGAGATGCAGTGGCGTCACGCTCACGTATCCGTCTTCGATGGCCTGGTAGTCAGAGTCCGGGCCACCGGTCCACGCCATGACTCCGCCGCCTATCCAGTAGACCTCTTTGCCCCACGGGTCTTGCATGCGCCGCAAAGGATCCGAGAAGACGCGCCGGCCAAGTCTGGTGAGCCGAACCCCCTTTGGTGCCTGGGGCGGCAAATTGATGTTGAGCAGCGTGTCGCTCGGTAGCCGCAGCGATAGAATGTGGCCGAGTAGCTGGGAGACGGCCGGGATCTGGGCCGGCAGCATCGAGGGGTCGACGCTCCCGTGGTCTCCGCCCGCGAACGAAATCGCGATCGATGGAACGCCGAGCGCCAACCCTTCCATGGCAGCAGCGACGGTGCCGGAGTACAGGACATCCTCGCCCATATTCTGCCCATGATTGATGCCGCTCAGCACGAAATCCGGCCGCGCAGGCATCAGCGCTTCGACCGCGAGCATGACGCAATCCGTCGGAGTCCCGTCGACCTGAAACCGACGCTCGCCACGCGGCTTGACGCGCAATGGGTGGTGCATGGTGAGGGAGTGGCTCGTCGCGCTCTGCTCCCGATCCGGAGCAACGACCGTCACCTCCCCGAGCGATTGGACCGCGCGCACCAGGCAATCGAGGCCCAGTGCCAGAATCCCATCATCGTTCGTGCAGAGGAGTCTCACCCAGCCGCCGGCAGATCGTCCACACCACGCGGGCGGAGTCGCCGAGCGTGCGAAAATGACTGCGTGCCCACTCCCCGTACAACGTCGAGACGGGCACCGTCCCTATTCTCCACCCGCCACGCGCGGCCTGGATCAGAAAGTCGGTCTCATACTCGTACCGGTCTCCGGCAGGCTCGATCCGCCGGAGCACCTCAGCCCGCACGGCGCGAAACCCCGACTGGCTGTCGGTAAACCGCCGCCCGGTGCACGCGCTGACCGCGGCGCTCGACAGCGCATTCGACAGGCGCCGATAGAACGGCATACCAGACCCATTGCGCTTCCGGACCCCAATCACGACATCCACGCGCGTGAGCGCCGAGAAGAGCGCCGGCGCAAACGCGGGATCGTGCTGCCCGTCCGCATCGATGGTCATCACCGTGCTGCACCGCTCGGCGAGCGCCGCCTCGAATCCCGCCCGTAACGCCGCGCCCTTCCCGCGATTGTGATCGAACCCCACGACGTCGTCGGCGACGCGATCGGCGACCTCCCGCGTCTCATCCGTCGAGCCGTCATCGATCACGACCACGCGCACCCGCGGCACGGTCTGCCGTACGCCATCGATCACCTGCTCCAGCGTCTCGGCGGCGTTGTACGCCGGGACGACGCATGCGGCACGCAGCGGTACGAATTGCCCGCTGATCGTCATCGGCTCTCGTCTGAGAGCAGCCCCACGATCGCCTCGAGCTCCTGCTCCAGCCCACGCAGGGTTTCGCGATCGAGTGCGGACCGCGCGGCGGCGCGGAGCGTGCCGCTGCCCGCACGCCGGTGCTCGTCGACTTTGCGGCGCGCGCCGTCTATCGTGTACTTCTCCGTGTACAGCAGATGCTTGACGAGCAGGATCAGCTCGACCTCGCGCCGCTGATAGACGCGATTGCCGGAGCGATTCTTGGCTGGGCTCAGGAAGCGAAATTGGCTTTCCCAATACCGGAGCACGTGCGGCTTCAAGTCCGTCAGCGCGCACACATCCCCGATCGAATAGAATTGCCGTACCGGCTCAGTGGCCATCAATCAGACTCGGCGCGCAGCTCGCGCTCCATGAGTTCCGCGATCGACTCGCGCGCGGGCTTGCCCTCGAACAGAATCTTATGCACGCCGGCCACGATCGGCATGTCGACGCCGACCCGCTCAGCCAATTTGAGCGCGCTCCGGGCCGTCGTCACCCCCTCGGCCACCGTCTCCTTCCCGACCATCGCCTCGGCCAACGTGGCCCCTTTCCCCACGGCCAGGCCCAGTGCGCGGTTCCGACTGAGCGCCCCCGTGCAGGTCAGCACGAGATCCCCCATGCCGGCCAACCCCGCAAACGTCGCCGGTTGCGCACCCAGCGCGGCCCCCAGGCGCGCCATCTCGGCCAGCCCCCTCGTGATCAGGGCCGCCCGCGAATTGAACCCGAGGCCCAGCCCCTCGCAGATCCCCGTCGCCACGGCCATGACGTTCTTGAGCGCTCCGCCGAGCTCGACCCCCAGCGCATCGTCCGCCGTGTAGACGCGGAACTCGCGCGACGAGAGCATCCGCTGAACCAGCGCCGTGGCCTCTGGATCCGGGCCCGCCGCGACCACGGCCGTCGGCTGCCGCGCCGCGACCTCCGCCGCGAAGCTAGGGCCCGACAGCGCCACCACAGGCCGGCCTGGCAGCTCCTCGCTCGCCACGACGCTCATCAGTTTGAGCGTCTCCGGCTCGAGTCCCTTGCTCGCCACGGCGATCGTTGCGCCACGTTCCACAGCCGGCGCCGAGGCGCGAACGACTTCGCGGAAGTGCTCCGAGGGTGGCGCATACACGATGAGCGACGCACCCCGCACCGCATCCGTGATCGTACCCGTAGGCTCGATCGAGGCCGACAAGCGCATGCCTTTCAAGAACCGCTGGTTCTCGTGGGACTCGGCGATCGAGGCGACAACGTCCGGCTCTCGCGCCCACAGGTGCACGCAGTGGCCGTTCCGGGCGAGCAGATCGGCCAGCGCCGTCCCCCATGCCCCGGCGCCGACAACGGCACAGGCATACGCCTGGCCGTTCGTCACACGTCGCCCGCCTCGCTCTTCGGTGGCTCTGGTGGGCCGCTCCCGACCGGCTCCTTCTCTTCTTCCGGCTTCGGAGGGCTCCGATCGATCCGCGGCTCTTTGCCCTTTCGCAATCGCTGGATGTTCTTGCGGTGCGTGAAGCCGATGAAGAGCGCGATGAAGAGCGAGAACCAGAACACCGGCGTCGCGCCACGTCCGATCAACACCATGATCGGCAGAATGCCGGACGCCGTGAGCGAGCCCAGGGACACGTATTTCGTGATCAGCACGACGAGGCCGAAGATCACGAGGACGTCGACCGTCTGGTGCGGCAGCAATCCGTAAAAGACACCCGCCGCGGTGGCCACGCCCTTCCCGCCGCCGTGGCCGAGCAGGAAGATGGGCCGCGTGTGACCGATGATCGCGGCAACACCGAGCGCAATTTGCCACATCTGGTGTTGTGCCAGGTCACCGGGTGAAGGCAGCAGCATCACGGGGAGAGCACCCTTGGCTGCATCGAGCGCGAACACCAAGAAGAAGAACGGCCAACCCATCTGCCGCGCAAGATTCGTCGCGCCCAGGTTCCCGGAGCCGACCCGGCGGAGGTCGACGTGGCCGAAGAGACGGCCGATCAGATACGCAAAGGGTACGGACCCGATGAGATAGGCGAGGATGAGGCCGATCACCGGAGACATTACGCCGCCTTCCCGCGCATGACCACGAGGAGTGGACTGCCGGTAAATCCCCACGCTGCGCGAAAGCCGTTGTGGAGATATCGCACGTAGTGCTCCTGCACCAGATCCGGGTGGTTGCCGAAGACAGCGATCACCGGCGGTGCTACCTCGACCTGGGTCGCGTAGTTCAGGCGCACATCGCGCCCGGCTGCTTGAGGCGGCTGCCGGCGCGCTAACAGCGCCTTGAGCGTCTCATTGACCTCGGATGTCGGGATCCGCTTCCGCCGCTCTTCATCGACTGCCAGTACCTCATCGAGGATACGCGTTACCCGTTGTCCTGTCACTGCCGACGTGAACAGGAATGGCACGAACCCCAAGAACGGCGCTTTTTCGGCCGCTTCTTTCTGGAAATGGGGCGCGGTCTTGTCGTCTTTCTCTTTCAAATCCCACTTGTTGACGACGACGATCAACCCCCGCCCGGCCTCCCAGGCCAGAGCCGCGATCTTGAGATCCTGCACGTGCATCCCTTCCACGGCATCCAACACGAGCACACAAATGTCGGCGCGCTCGATCGCCCGCCGCGTCCGGAGCGACGAGTAGAACTCGATGCCGTCGTCGACTTTGGATTGCCGTCTGAGACCCGCGGTATCGACGAAAATCATGGGATGGCCATGGTACACCAACGGCGCATCGATCGCATCCCGCGTCGTCCCGGCCTCCTCGGCCACCACGAGCCGCTCCTCGCCGAGCAGGCGATTGACAATCGACGATTTCCCGACGTTGGGCCGACCGATCACCGCCACCCGCAGCCCTGGCTGCTCCTCGATGGGGCTCTCCGGAATCCGCTCGACCACGGCGTCGAGCAAATCGCCGGAGCCCTTCCCATTCGCGGCTGAGACCGGTATCGGATCCCCCGCTCCGAGATTGTAGAACTCGTAGAAATCAGTCGAAGACGGATCGTCAACTTTGTTGGCGACCAGGACCCATGGCCGCTTCGACTCGCGCAGTATCTCGGCAATCCGATAGTCGCTCGGCGTCAAACCCGTCTTGGCGTCGACAACGAAAAGCAACAGATCCGCCTCTTCTATCGCCTCTCCGACCTGGCGCCGAATCTCCACGTTCATCGGCAGGTCCGAGTCTTCGACCAGCCCGCCCGTGTCCACGAGCCAGAAACCCTTGCCCCCCCACTCGGCCCGCGCGAAATGCCGATCGCGCGTCGTGCCCGGCTCATCGGTCACGATCGCGCTATTCGCGCCGACAATCCGATTGAACAACGCCGACTTTCCGACGTTCGGCCGCCCAATGAGCGCAACGACGGGCGTGCTCATAATGCGTCGATGAAATCGTACGAAGGCCGCACGGGCATCGGCAATCCTGCCCGCACCTCTTCAAACGTCACGTCGTCGAGAAATACCCCACGATCGTTGATCGTCTCGGCCGGGATCAGCGCTTCGTCCAGATCCACGCGACCGTCGAGTGCCCGCCGAATATCCGCGCCCACGAGCAACCCGGCCGTCGTGGTCGTCGGGCCAAAGAGACTATTCTCGACCGGAATGAGCTCGAACGTCGCCCCCGTCGCCTCATGCAACTGCTCCAGCAGTTCGGGCATGAGGGGCGCCATCGACGTCCCCGTCACCACCCCAATACGGCGCCCGTGCATAGGCGGCAGACCCTTGGCGCCCTCCCTCACCCGCCGTCTCAACAGCGCGACCGAACCCACACCATTCTCGACCTGATCGAACTCGCCATAGTACTCGGCGTCGGGCAACTCGACCCCCGCCAGCAGATACAACTCGTCAGACCCGAACACCCATGGACTGTCACGACGGGACGCCCACGGCTCTATTTGCTTCAGCAACCCGGCGGCCGCGGCGCGATCCATCGTGCGCCCCGTGTACAGATGCGAGAACTGCGTCAGCCCAACGGGAACGATGGCCACCGAAAGCACCGCCTCATCAAGTGACCACAGGTCAGCCAGGGATTGTTCCAAGACGTCACCATCGTTCAGTCCCGGCACAATGACCATCTGACAGTGAAACTCGATGCCGCCGCTGGCGAGCGTCCGCAGCTGCGCCAGGATGTCGGGGACTTTGGGGTTGTTCAGTAAGACCTTTCGCGCCTCGTGCGGAGTCGCGTGCACCGAGACGTACAGGGGCGATAGGTGATATTCGAAGATGCGGCGCACATCGCGATCACGAACGTTCGACAACGTCGCGAAGTTGCCGTACGCGAATGACAACCGATAATCGTCGTCGCGTAAGTACAGCGGCTTGCGGAGGCCCGGGGGTAATCCCTCGATAAAGCAGAACTCGCAACGGTTCGCGCATTGGCGAACCGTTGGCGGTTCCAGCTCGACGCCGAGCGATTGCCCGTCATCACGAGCAATCTCGTAGATCACCGTCTCGCCATCTTGCCGAGCTTCTATCTCGAGCTCGTCGTCCGCACTGAGAAACTCCCAGTCGAGAAAATCCGCGAGCGATCGCCCGTTGACCGAGACGAGCTCAGTCCCCGGCCCGAGCCCCACATGCTCGGCGATACTCCCTGGTGCGACCCTCGCGACGCGGACCATTACTCCAACGGGGCGTACTTGAACGACGCGATGCCCGGCTGTGTCACGCTGGTGTCGAAATTCTGCGTGCCACTGGCCGGCACCTGGATCGGAACGTCCTGCGACGCCACGGTCTGGCCGTTCTTGTCAATGAACTGGAACTTGATCGTGTACGACTTGGGGGTCGAGCCACTGTTCGATACCGTGCCGGCCAGCGTGAGTTTATCACCGTCTTTCGCGAACTTCGTCACGCGCAGCTGCGACACCATATTCTTGCCCTTGTTCACGAACTGCAGCGTCGAATCGACGTCGGCCTTGCGGGCAACCGGCTTCCCCGACTCGCTGTTCGCGCGAATCTGGTACGCACCCGCGAGCAGCTTCCAGTTGTCGGCATTGTTCGGGTCGATATCGACGAGCTTCCGCGCCAGCGGGAACAGCGTATCCGCTTTCTTCTGGTTGAACGCTCCGGCCGCGACATAGTAGAGCGCGTCCCGGAAGTACGGATTCAGCTTGAGCCCCGCGTTGAACAGCTTCTCCGCATCGGCATCGCGATTCGCGCGCGAGGCGGTGAACGCGGCCTGGAAGAGCTGCAGGTCCGTGTACTTGTCGGGATTCGCGATCATGTCGGCGTAGGCCTGGCTGACGGCCGCGGTATCGCCCGCCGACTGCTGCGCCCGCGCGAGCGCGGTCTTGGCGTCGGCATCGTTCGGGTTCATCTGGATGTACTGCGTCCAGGCATCGGCCGCGGCCTTCGCGAACTCCTTCTTCTGATCGCCGGTCGCGGCATCCGCCTGGTTCTGCTCCACGACGCCGAGGTTGAACAGCGCGCCCGACTTCGTCTTCGTGAACCCGGTATCGGTGCCGGAGGTCTCGATCACCTTCTTGTAGTTCGCGGCCGCCGCCGGCATATCCTTCTGCTTGAGCGCGACACCGGCGAGCAAGTTGTAGGCTTCGGGCCGGTCGGGAGCCAAGATCACTGCCCGTGCCGCGGCGGCCTTGGCCGTATCCAGCGAGTTCGCGCTCAGGGACTTCGCTCCGAGATTGTAGAGCGGGATGTATCCCTGTTCGCGAATGCTGACCGCCACGGGCTCGCACAACGGCTTCGCCACCCCGAGCGACTTGAGCATCGTGTCGGCCGTCGCCAGCGGGTCGATCGTGCCCGTCGGGTTGTCCTTGTATCCGTACGTGGAGCGTGGGGCGCTCTCGGGCGCGCCTGGGCGCGTGCCGAGGGTGACCAGCGCCTGACCGACGATGTACGCGTATCCGGTCGGATTCGGATTCTTGTACCCCGGTGCGCTGAGCGCGCCGATCGCGGCCTTCCAGTTCTTGTTCGCCTCGACCGTGTCGGCTTTCGCGTCCGTCGCCTTCCTCAGGTACAGCGCCGCCGAGAACATCTCAGCCGGGCTGTTGAGATCGATCTCGCACTTCGATGCCGGCTTGCTATTATCGCCCTTTTTCTTGCTGTCCTGGGCGTGGACCAGCACCGGGAAAGAGAGCAAACACAACACTCCGCATGCGACCACAACGCGCATCGGTGAGCTCCTGGACATTAGGATAGATCGGCGTCTTCGCGCCGAGCGGCCTCCGCCGCGAGTGAAAATATATCGCTTGGCCGGAGGCCTGTCGCCTCCGCCACGCGGTGAACATCCACATATTCGGGTTTCGCCCGGGTGCCGCCGTCCGGCAACGTTGCCACCTTGACCGCGATCCGATGTCCGTCGACGTCGACCGATATGGTGCGACG
>DATMLM010000084.1:0-8746 GCA_035570055.1 Gemmatimonadaceae bacterium | reverse complement strand
GATTCGTTTTTTGGAACCCGGGATCGTCGACCCCCCAGATATGGCACACGGTCCAGTTGGCCGTTCTGCGTGTGCCGAGCGCCGCAATGAGCGCTCGTGCGGCCATCCCATTGCCTTCAGCCTTTGCGCGCACACTCGCTGTCGCGCGACTGGTATTTGTGTAGACGCGCTGCCAGCCGGCATCGAAGATGGGCAGTCGTCTCGCGGTCTCGGGATACCACACCGGGAGCGCATGGAACACATCTGGGTGGACCCAGCGCGTTGTCCGTGCGATCACATCGACGATGAAGGGCATCTCCGCCGCAAGTTCGTCGAGACCGTCCGGCACGGGAAACAGTTCCGGCATATGACAGCGGTGCGCTCCCACACGAGATACGTTCGCGATTCATGGACGGAACACAAACGTCGTCCCGCCTTCGTCATCGGCAAACTGGACGACCTGGCGAGTCTCCTTCGCAACCCAGAAACGGTTCGTGCCGCCAGGTAGACCGACAGCCACAAGCCAACACGGGACTCGACGTCCATCGCGCATCGGCGCGAGCTCGGACCCTAAGACCTTGAGGTCAACCCGTTTTGCACCGACGGGTGCGGGAAATGGGTAGTACAGATCGAGTTGCGTCGCATACGTAGCGGATAACGGCAGCGCGCGCACCACCGCATCGAGTTCGGCCGAAGCGAATACCGGAGCGGCGAAAGCCGTGTCCAGTGTCCGTGACTGACCCTGCGCTGGCTCAATCTGCGCGCGGACTGATGCCTTAGCGTAGGTAACGTGTACGCGACCGAGACCGGTGTACCGCGCTTCGCGCAATGGCCGCAGCGTTCGCTCTTCCATCACCAGTGAGTCGATCGACGTTGAGCCCTCGCGTCCCCGCCACCTGTAGACTCGAACCCACGCTGCGTCGGTTCGACCTCGGGTCAATGCCAACGACTGTATGCCGTACCCGATCGTGTCAAACCGAGCCCCGCTCTGCGCCACCGCAAACAGCGTGTCGACGCTGGGTCGGAGCAACCTGCCGTCGATCCCCGCGGGCTCACTCGACTGGCTGCGAGCGCGCGCCGGCGTGAACGCACACGTCAACAACGCAACCGCGTAAGGGGCAAGCGTCCGCAACACGTGCCTCCAATGGTACAAATTGAACGACCGGAGCACCCACTATAATAAACAACCTTGACCGCATATGAACGATGGTTAATCGTCCACTGTCGCGAAATACCTCGCCGAACGAATTGCGCACACTCGATACCCCCCAGGCAACCGACGCGATGGACGGCGCGTTACTATCGACCTCGGAGGTCGTATACAAATGACAGCCGTCGCAGTGCGCGACGCGCTCTCCCCTACATCCCGGAGCGATGTCATGTCACTGCGACCCACCGCTGCCGCCGCATGCACGCTCTCGGCCGCACTCATCGTTATCGCCTGCATGCACACGAACGCGACGATGCTGTCCACCACCTCCCGACCGGCCATCGACCCGTCGGCGGTGACCATCTATACGTCGGCCGACAAAGTCCCCGCCAAGTACGACGAGGTTGCGCTCATCGACTCGCACGGCGACGACGCCCTCACGAGTTATCACCAGATGATCGAGTCGATGCGTAAGCAAGCAGCGAAGGTCGGCGCGAACGGGCTCATTCTCTCCACCGACAGCGATGCCGGCACCGTCGCGAAGGTCGCCCACGTCCTCATCGGCACGAGCGCCGACCGCAAGGGCAAATCGGTCGCCATCTGGGTCTACCCGGTGACCGCGACGACCACGTCGGCTCAGCCCGCGACCGTCGCGGCACACTGATACCAGGAGAGGCTCAACTCGCCTTCCGACCGCCGTACGCCCTGTTGAAAATCGCGGTGGCTCGCGCGTCCCAGAAATCGCGATACCAGCGCTCAATCAGCTCGTTGCCTTTGATCTGCATCGCGAGATCGCTTCGCCGAAGCCCCTCGCGGTACAGCCGATGCCCTTCGAGAAATTCCGATCGAAAGGGCTTCGGCATCTCGGGATCCAACCACACGAGGGACGAATCGCTGATCGAGTCCGCCGTCGTCAGACCTTTGGTCAGCTGCTCATCGACGAGGCGATCCGTTTCGACAGAGGACGGTTTCGTCGTCACGCCATTGGGGATGGCGACCAGCTTCCCGACGCTATCGAAATCAGCGAACACTCGACCGAGCCGATCTCGATCGATGGTCACTGAGGCCGCGCGCATCACATAGGGTGGTGGAACCAGCACGCCAAGCGTGTCGAGGTACGGTCCCGGGATGAGACCAGGAAAGGCCGCAAAGACCACGTACGCGACGATCGCCAGCCATTGATAGAGACTCGTTCCACCGTCAATCGAGCGCACTTCGGTGGCCGATGTCGCCATCTGACGCTCTCGCGTACCGAGATACGCGAGTGGCGATACGACGAACGTGAACGCGATGAGATAGTACACCCAGCCATGGGTCACGACCGGCTGGGACACCCGCAATGCCGCGACGCGGGCACAGTACGCCGCCCACAGGCTCCAAAACCAGATCTGCGTGATGAGCGCCGCTGCCATGCCGAGAGCGACGCCGAGACTCACCTTGCCACCACTGCGACGCCACGCCACCGCCGACAGGGCGAGCACGGGCCCCAGCACCAGCGGAAAAGCGAACGTCGCGACTATGTCGCCGACAAAGAGCCGGACAAGATAGCCCCAGAACGTCATGTCCCTGTACGCCGCGGGAGCAACGTCATCGGAGTACTGACTGATCGCCGAAACCGGCGTCACGGCCCGCGCAGAACAGGCACATTCCTGACACGAACGAGCAGAATCCAGACAGTCGGCGACGGTTGCGTCCTAGGCTCGGCTTACCGCGCGCAGGAACTTCACAAGCTGGTCGCTGACCTCCGTAGAGGCTTCGTGTTGTACCCAGTGGCCCACATTGTCGAGCTCGAGACTTCCCACGAGACCCGGAAGGCCGGCGCGGAGTTTGGCGACGGGTGGATAGAGCGCCTCCAAGCCATCCGCCCTTCCCGCAATGAAAAAGGAAGGTTGGGTGAGCTTCGCGCCCTCCCATGCGCCGGACAAATGGAAATAGGGTTCGGCGGCGCGGTAGTAATTCAGGGCACCGTGAAAGCCGGTACGTTGGAATTCACTGATGTTGTGAGCGACGTAATCTGGTTCCACCCATGAAGGCAACGGCCCCGGAGCCGGACGATACAGGCTTCTTGCAGGGTCCATAGGACTCCACCGCTTGTCGGCTGGAGCGGAACCCGACGCCCAGTAGAGAACCCCTGGAATCGTGACCGCGGCGTCAGCCCAAATTTGATCGGCGTCTGGTCGCATCTGTGCGAACATGTAGAAATCATTTTCATGGCCGGACTTCCGCATGCGCTCGAAGACGCTGACATCCCCACGCGGGACGTACGGCACGCTCAGGCAGAACACCGCGGTAAATCGATCAGGGCGCATCAGAGCAGCGTTCCACGCATGCGCTGCACCCCAGTCATGACCCACGAGAACGGCGCTGGGAATACTGAGCGCATCGAGCAAGCCGACCAGGTCACCGGCCGTGTGGAGCGGCGTGTACACGGTTGCGTCCGCCGGAGCCGAGCTGCGCCCGTAGCCGCGCATATCCGGAGCGATCGCTCGATATCCGGCTGACGTGATGGCGGTCATCTGTCGGCGCCAGGTATAGGAAGTATCCGGAAACCCGTGGCAGAAAAGAACGGCCGGCCCTTCTCCCTGGTCGGCTACGTGCAAGGAGATGCCATTGGTGGCGATGTCGTACTCCTCGAGACCGGCGCCGTCGAGGCCTCTCGGACTCTCCGCTCGAGCCATTCGAACCAGCAGTAGGCTGGCACCAACCGCAGCCCCGCCCGCGAGGAACGTGCGGCGAGCAATGGCTGGTCGAGGGATCCTCGGCGGGGTTGTCATAATGTTGTATATACAACATCTTCCACATGATGACCACGCGCAAGGCGCCGGCGCCGGACGCCGTGATCGAGGAGATCGCCCAGGCGTGCGTGCTGATGCGCACGCGCCTGATCTCGAGGGTCTTGACCGCCATCTATGACGCGGAGCTTCGATCGTTTGGCATTGGCGCGCCGCAGTTCGCGTTGCTCGTACTCATCGGTAGCCTGGAGCCTGTCACCCGCGCCGACATTGGCCGCTATCTCCATCAAGATCGATCCACCCTGACGCGGAACCTCAAGCTCCTCATCTGCGAAGGCTGGGCAAAGGAAATTCCGGAAGAGGCGGCCGGTCGGGCCAGGCCCATTGCGCTGACGAAGGCAGGCCAGGATCTGCTGCGCAAAGCGGCGCCGGGATGGAGAGTGGCGCAGTCACGGGCCAAAGCGCTGCTCGCGAAGAACGGTGTCGCGGCGGTGATGAGAGTCGCCAACCGGATCGCGAAGTCCTAACTGGAGGCATTTATGCCATGATGGAGAGCAGAAGAGGTTTTATCGCAACCACCATAGCCGCAGCAGCTACTGCGTCCGGGGCTGCCATTGCGCAGGCGTTTGGAACCGGGCGAGAGATGAACGAGCGAGGCCACGATATGACTGACAAGGCGGAAGACCCACGCATCACGAGAGCGCGTCTCGCGGGTCCAGAACAGGTGACCAGAGACGCCACGGTCGCCGTGTTGGGTGCTGACGGCACCATGACGGTCCTGGTCAAAGGCACGAACGAGTGGGTGTGTACTCCAGGCGACGAAAACAAAATCGGCGCTCCGCCGATGTGTATGAACCCCATGGGCATGCGGTGGATGATGGATGCGATGCAAGGCAAACCGAAGCCGACCAATTCAGCCCCCGGAATGATTTACATGCTGTGCGGTGCGACGCAGCACAGCAATACCGATCCGTCAGACAGAAGCAGCCCCGCTATTCCCATAGGACCCCATTGGATGATCACATGGCCATTCGATGCAGCGGCGTCTGGGCTGCCGACCACGGTCCGCGATAAAGGCGCCTGGGTGATGTTTGCGGGAACGCCTTACGCCTACCTGCACGTGTGTGGCACTCCCTGGGACGGAAATGAATACCACGAGGGCGACAAAGCAGTCTGGACGATGTCCTACGCTCGTCGGTGATCGTTCAATGGCACTCGAAGCGCTCGACAATCCGATCTGGCACGCGCTCAACACACGCCACGCGGCGCTCGCGATCGGCAATGACCACGCGAAACGGTACCCCCCACTGGTCACTCCGCTCGCGGGAATGGCCGACCAGGATGCCGGGGCGTTCGATGCGCTCGCGGAAGTACTCGGTCCCCAACCGATGGTCGGCCTCTTCCTCGATCGCCCCGCCGAGCCGCCACCCGATTGGGAAGTCCTGCAAGCGCATCCCATCAGGCAGATGGTATGGGCCGGATCGTCCGTGCCGGCGGCCTCGGAGGCAATCACGCCGATGACCGCCGCGGATGTCGCGGAGATGGTCGCTCTCGCCGATCTCACCAAACCCGGCCCGATGTTCGAGCGGGTGCTCGAGCTGGGGAGCTACTTCGGCGTCCGCGATGGGTCGCGCCTGGTGGCCGTCGCTGGAGAGCGGCTGCATCTCGACGGGTATACCGAAGTGAGCGGCGTGTGCACGCATCCCGAGTATCGCGGGCACGGGCTCGCGGGCCGGCTCGTCTCCACGCTGGTTGCGCGAATCGCGGCGCGATCGGAGACTCCATTCCTGCATGTAAAGACGGACAACGCGTCGGCCGAACGCGTGTACGAAGGACTCGGCTTCCGGACCCGCCGATTCATCAATCTCGCCATCGTACGAGCGAGGCCGGTGCGCTAATGGCGTCACAATCTGAGATTGCCGGCATCGTGCTGGCGGCTGGCATGTCCAGCCGCATGGGTCAGAACAAGATGCTGCTCGCGTTCGCCGGCGAAACGTTGTTGCGTGGCGCCGCGCGGCGCGCGCTGGCGGGCGGTCTTTCACCTCTCATCGTCGTACTCGGAGCCGAGGCCGACCGCGCGGCAGCAGAGCTCGAGGGATTGCCGTGCGACATCGTGAGGAATCGACAATTCCAATCGGGCATGACGTCCTCGATGCACGCCGGTCTGGCCGCGCTTCCGACTGAGATGAAGGCAGCCATCATCTTGCTCGCCGACATGCCACTCGTTACGGCGGACATGATACGGGAGATGACGCACCGGTATCACGACACCGGAGCGCCCCTCGTGATTTCGCGCTATGAGGGGGTGATCGCCCCGCCGACGCTATTCGATCGACGACTATTCGAGGAGCTCCTCGCCAACTCCACCGAAGGAGCAGGAAAGCAGGTCGTCGAGCGCCACCGCGCCGACGCGGAGGTGCTCGACTGGCCGGCGGCCACGCTGTCGGACCTCGATACGCCCGAGGATTACGCACGCGTCACTGCACGATGACGAGCAGCTTGCGTCACGGTACAGGCTGCTATTAACGATGCCGCGGCGGCTCAGGTCTCGCACCAAAAACCCGATTGTGCCGCCTCCCCGATTGAGGAAGATTCTACTTATGTCTAATCATATCACCCTCGATATCAACGGCACCCCACATGCGGTCGACGTCACGCCCGACATGCCCCTGCAATGGGTTCTGCGTGATGTGATCGGGCTGACCGGAACGAAATTCGGCTGCGGGATCGCCGCCTGCGGCGTCTGTACCGTTCATGTCGACGGCCAGCCGATCCGCTCCTGCGTGACTCCGGCCTCGGCCCTCGACGGCAAGAAGATCACAACGATCGAAGGCATCGGCGCAACCGCAACCGGCGCGGCCATCCAGAAAGCGTGGCTGGACGTCGAGGTCGTACAGTGCGGCTACTGTCAGTCCGGGCAGATCATGTCGGCGGCCGCGTTGATCGCCCACACAGCGAACCCCACCGACGCTGATATCGACCAGGCTATGGCCGGCAACCTGTGCCGCTGTGGGACGTACGTGCGAATCAGACAGGCGATCAAGCAAGCCGCCGCGGGGCTCCGGACATGACGACGACTCTAGAAAACGGGATGCTCTCGCGTCGCCGGTTCCTGACCGTCACCGCCATGGCGGGCGGCGGTCTCGTGCTCTCGTTCAGCCTTCTCGAGTGTGCGCGCGACACAGCGGGCGACGCATCGACCACGTTCGAGCCCGATGCATTTATCCGCATCGGCAGCGACGGCAAGGTGACGATGATCATGCCCCAGGTCGAGATGGGTCAGGGCACCTATACATCGATCCCCATGATCCTCGCCGAAGAGCTGGAAGTCGATCTGCCGAGCGTCCACGTCGAACCCGCGCCGCCGAACGACAAACTCTACGGGATGCCGCTCAACGGCTTCCAGGTGACGGGCGGCTCGACTTCGATCCGCGGTTTCTATGCACCGCTCCGGAAAGCCGGCGCCGCCGCCCGCATGATGCTGGTCCAGGCGGCCGCCGCGAAGTGGGGCGTGGATGCCTCGACATGCAAAGCCGCGCACGGCGAAGTGGTTCACCCCGCGAGCGGACGCCGCCTCGGCTACGGCGCCCTCGCCGGCGCCGCGGCCAAGCTACAGGTCCCGACCGATGTGCCGCTCAAGGACCCCAAGGACTTCACCCTGATCGGCACGCCGGCGAAGCGCCTCGACGCTCCCGCCAAGGTCAACGGCTCGGCCATGTATGGGCTCGATGTGCGCCTCCCCGGGATGAAGTTCGCGGCGGTCAATGCGTGCCCCACGCTCGGCGGCACGCTCGCCAGCGTCGATGACATCAAGGCCCTGACGATGCCCGGCGTGCACCAGGTGGTGAAGCTCGACAATGCCGTGGCATGCGTTGCGGACAACACGTGGTACGCGCGCCAGGGTCTCGCCGCGTGCGTCGTGAAGTGGAACGACGGCGTGAATGCCACGCTCACCACCGACGACATCTTTAAAGAACTGGCTACGGCATCGGCGCAGGCTGGCGTCGCCGGCCTCAAGGACGGCGATGTCGCCGCGGGGTTCGCGAAGGCCGCACGCAAGATCGAGGCGGTCTACGAGCTGCCGTATCTGGCGCACGCGACGATGGAGCCGATGAACTGTACGGTGCACGTCACGCCGGACCAGTGCGAGGTATGGGTCGGCAACCAGGTGCTCTCGCGGGCGCAGGCCACCGCCGCGCAGGTGACGGGCCTTCCGCTGGACAAAGTCATCGTGCACAACTACCTGCTCGGTGGCGGATTCGGCCGCCGGCTGGAAGTGGACTACATCACGCAGGCCGCGGCGATCGCCAAGCAAATCCAGGGGCCGGTACAGGTCAACTGGACGCGCGAAGAGGACATCCAGCACGACATCGTGCGGCCCGCATACAACCAGCGCGTGAGCGCCGGTCTGGATGCCCATGGGACGCCCGTGGCTTGGCATCATCGCATTACGGGATCGTCAATTATCGCGCGATGGGTGCCGCCGGCGTTCAAGAACGGAATCGACGCCGATGTGTTCGAGGCGGTGGCCGGACCGCCGTACGATTTCCCGAACGTGCTGGTGGAGTACGTGCGGCAGGAACACCCCGGGATCGTCACCGGCTGGTGGCGTGGCGTGGGGCCGACGCACAACGTGTTCGTGGTCGAGAGCTTCGTCGACGAGCTGGCGTATGCGGCCAATGAGGATCCCGTCGCCTATCGCCGGCGGCTGCTCACCAAGCAGCCGCGCGCGCAAGCGGTGCTCGATCTCGCTACGCGGAAGGCCGGGTGGGGTGAGAAGCTCCCGGCTGGCAAAGGGCGCGGCGTGGCGGTGGATTTTGCGTTTGGCACGTACATGGCGCAAGTCGCCGATGTCTCGGTGGCGAAGGACGGAACGGTGCGCGTG